>JASBVG010000058.1 GCA_030147505.1 Tardiphaga sp. | reverse complement strand
CAAGCCGATTGTCGCAACGACTGGCGAGCGCGTCGAGATCATGTTCCACAATATGTCGATGATGGGCCATCCGATGCACCTGCACGGCCACGTTTTTCAGGTCGTGGAGATCAACGGCAAGCGGTTCGAAGGCGCGCGGCGCGACACCGTCTATGTTCCTCCGATGGGCATGGTGACGGTGGCGCTCGATGCTGGCGAGGCGGCGCGCTGGATGCTGCATTGCCACCACATGCCGCACCTTCAAACTGGCATGATGACCGAGTTCAGCGTATCAGCGTGATAGGGCGCCTGCGCCGCGAGGGATCGCGGCGCAGGCTTGCTCGATAGCGCTCCCGACTATCTTCACAGCTTCGTGCGCGTGGGGGGGCGCGCACGTCGACTGCTCTCGGGAAACGCGATCAAGCAGCTCTCGCAGTTGGGCCTCGTCCACTCCGTCCGCCGACATCACAGCGCGGACAATCGGATCGGAAAGAAGCTCTGCAACGGTCGGCTTCGGGCGGCGCCCGGTATGGCTGCTCATAACTCTCGGTCTCCTTTGCCCGCTCTGGCGAGCTGCTCTCCCCCATTTCGCCCGCGACTTGCCCTCTTGCTGGCTGGCGTCCTCACGCATCCTGATCGTCAGGCGTGAAGAACACGTCAGCGTGCATGTCCTCCCTGCGCAGTCCCCGTCCGAAGGCGACCTCCATCGCTGCATCGACCATCGGCGGCGGCCCGGCGACGTAGGCTTTCCAGCCGTCGAGATCCTCCAGATCCTCGGCCACCGCCTGGGTCACGAAACCGCGCCGGTGCTGCGCTGACTCTGCCTCCGAGAGCACGGCCGAGAAGGCAAGAGTGGAGTGACGCTCGGCCATGGCCTGGAAATGCTCCACGAGATAGAGATCTCGCTCGCCGCGTGCGCCGAAGTAAACATGGATCGGCTGCTTCATGCCGTGCGCAAGAGCGGTTTCGACGATCGATTTGATCGGCGCCAGGCCGGAGCCCCCGGCGATGCAAAGAATCGGGCCGGAATGATGCTGGCGCAGGTAGGAAGAGCCCAGCGGAAATTCGAGCGCCACCCTGTCGCCAGTCTTCAGCCCAAAATGCACATGCTCCGAGGTGACGCCGCCCGGAACGCGACGAATGTGGAATTCAAGGCTGTCGTCGCCGTGACGATTGGCCATCGAATAACTGCGCGCCGGCGCTCCATCGAAGCCGACCTGCGCATACTGCCCGGCGGTAAACAGCAACGGGCTACCATCCGCGGGTGCAATCCGCACCAGCTTGATATCGTGCGTGAGATCGTCGAGGCCGGTGACAATCGCGTCCAGGCGTCGCGGCGTCTCCACGGAATCGTCGTCATCGCTGCCCAGCCAAGCGACGGCCGCATCCGTTTGCGGCATAGCGCGGCATGCGAGGATCAGGCCATCGGCCTTCTCTTCCTCGGTGAGCGCGAAGCGCGAGTGCTGGAGCAATTCCACCTCGCCCTCGATCAGGCGGGACTTGCAGGAGCCGCAGCGGCCGGAACGGCAACCGTGAGGATAGGGAATGCCGACGGCGAGCGCGGCGTCGAGGATGGTTTGGTCCTCTTGGACCTCAAGGCTGGTCCGCGCTTGCCGGATATCAACGAACTTGCTCGTCATCTGCGTCTCCTCACAGGCTCCCGGCGAGACCGAGCGCCTTGACGAGGCCCGGCTTCTGGCTCGGGAAGGTCCCGTAGAAGACTTCCGATCCGATGATGGTGATCGGAGCGACCCGGACGCCGGTCCGGGCCTTTGCCTCCTCGGCGATCTTCGGGTCGGTGAGGTCGCGTTCCTCGTAGGCGAGGCCCTGTTGGTCGAGCCAGCGTTTGAGCGCGTGGCAGTCCGGACAGGTCGGTGTGGTGTAGATGAGAATC
>JASBVG010000117.1 GCA_030147505.1 Tardiphaga sp. | reverse complement strand
GTTGATGCATCCGATTGCTGCGGCGTGGCTGCCTGTTTGCGTGGGCGGCCTCACCGGCTTTTTGGCCTTGTTGTACCTGGAGGACGGGTAGTGGCTGGTTTTGCCGCCCTCCGAGCGCGGAAAATGATCTCGAAACTGCACATTTGTGCAGATTGCGGGCGCACGTCCCGCGCGATCACGACGATCGCCGCAACCATGATGTGCGTAGCCGTGACGCTTGGCGCGGTTGCGACGACACCTGTCCACGCCCAGAGCTTCACCTATAACCGCCCGGCCACCCGCCCGAAGCCGCCGCCGGCCGCCCAGACCGGGCAGATGCTGGTGCAGGCCACCGAGGTTAATTACGACTACAACAACTCGCGTGTGGCGGCTGTCGGCAACGTGCAGATGTATTACAACGGTACTTCGGTCGAGGCCGACAAGGTCATCTACGATCAGAAGACCAAGCGCCTGCATGCCGAAGGCAATGTCCGGATGACGGATGCCGACGGCAAGATCACCTACGCCAACCTGCTCGACCTCAGCGACGACTACCGCGACGGTTTCGTCGACTCGCTGCGCGTGGATACCGCGGATGCGACGCGTATGGCGGCGACCCGCGCCGAGCGGACCGCCGGCAACTACACAGTATTCCAGAACGGCGTCTATACCGCCTGCGCCGCGTGTAAGGACGATCCGAAGAAGCCGCCGCTCTGGCAGGTCAAGGGTGCCCGCGTCATCCACGACCAGACCGAAAAAATGATGTATTTCGAGGATGCGCGCGTCGAGTTTTTCGGTGTGCCCCTCGCCTATATTCCCTATTTCTCGACGCCCGATCCGACGGTGAAGCGCAAGACCGGCTTCCTGATGCCGGGTGTCACGCAGAACACCAATTTCGGCTTCGGTATCGAAACGCCGTTCTACTGGGCGATCGCGCCGGATTACGACGCGACGATCTCGCCGCGCTGGACCACGAAGCAAGGCCTGCTGATGCAGGGCGAATTCCGTCAACGTCTGATGGATGGCGCCTATCAGATCCGCGCCTATGGCATCAATCAGCAGGACCGGAATGCATTTGACGCCAACTCGGTAAGCAACAAGGACTGGCGCGGCGGCATCGAGTCCAAGGGCCAGTTCGCCATCAACGACAAGTGGGTCTGGGGCTGGGATGCGGTCGCGCTCAGCGACTACAACTTCCTGTACGACTATCGCCTGGCGATGTACCGGGATCCGTATCAGTCGTTCCTGAACCTGACGACCGAAGCAGTGTCACAGCTCTACCTGACCGGCGTCGGCAAGCGCAGTTTCTTCGACCTGCGCGCGATCCACTATACGAGCTTTTCTGGCAACCAGCGTCAGGTTCCTGACATCCACCCGGTGCTGGATTACAACAACGTTGTGCAGCAGAACATTCTGGGCGGCGAACTGAGCTACAAGTTCAATTTCACCAGCCTGACGCGCCAGGACGCGCAGTTCGACGCAATCACACCGACCGCGCTGAGCAATGGGCTGTGCACGCCGACATCGGCCGATCCGATGGCCAGGCTGCCGGGTAGCTGCCTGCTGCGCGGCATTCCGGGCACCTATACCCGCTTTACGGCCGAAGCGCAGTGGCGCCGGTCGTTCACGGATGACCTCGGCCAGATCTTCACGCCGTTCGCCAGTGTGCGCGTCGACGCCATCGATGCCTCGATCTCGAACCAGCCAGGCGTTTCGAATTATCTGACGCCTGGCGACACGCAAGCCCTGCGCGTGATGCCGACGGTCGGCCTTGAATATCGCTATCCGTTCATCAACGTGCAGCCATGGGGCTCGACGGTGATCGAGCCGATTGCGCAGGTCATCATCCGTCCGAACGAGACTTATGCCGGCCGTCTTCCCAACGAAGACGCACAGAGCATGAATTTCGACACCAGCAACCTGTTCAGCGTGAACAAGTTCTCCGGCTATGACCGTGTCGAGGGCGGCGGTCGCGCCAATGTCGGTGTGCAGGCGACCACCCAGTTCGACCAGGGCGGCTCGGTCAAGGTGCTGTTCGGCCAGTCCTACCAGCTGTTCGGCATGAATTCGTTCGCCGTCGCCGACCTGACCAATACCGGCGTGGCTTCGGGCCTGCAGAACCCGCGTTCCGACTATGTCGCCAGCGTGACCTATGCGCCGAACCGCACCTATTCGTTCTCGACCCGCGCCCGTGTCGACGAAGCAACCGGCAACATCAACCGCTTCGAGGCGGAAGGTCGCGCGAGCTTCGACCGCTGGTCGGTGGGTCTGCTCTACGGGAACTACGCGCCGCAGGCCGAACTCGGCTACCTGACCCGCCGCGAGGGCCTGCTCGGCACCGGCTCGATCAAGCTGGCAAATAACTGGGTGGTTACCGGCGGCGCACGCTGGAATCTGGAAGCCAACAAGATCGACCAGTACACGCTCGGCGCCGGCTACGTGGACGACTGCTTCATCCTCGCGGTGAACTACGTCACCTCCTACAGCTATGTCGCCAATCTCTCGACTCCGCCCGTCCTGAGCCACACCTGGATGTTCCAGCTGGGCTTGCGTACGCTCGGCGGTACGCAGGCCGGCACCGGCACTGGCGGCACCTATTGATCACCTGATCGCGACATTCGGACACTCAGGTGCCGAATGCCGCGAAATTTCCGTTTTCGGCCGCGATGTATGCACGGCCAACCCGGCACCGGGACCAAACCACCATCTCTTCCGGAGAATGATGAACGCGATGAACGCCCGTCACCTTGTGCATGCTGCAATCGCAGCTGCTGCCATGGTTGTGATTTCGGCGGCCGCGCCGGCCCATGCCCAGAGCGTCGCCGTCATCGTCAATGGCGAGCCGATCACCCATATGGACATCGACCAGCGGATGAAGCTGAACGCGCTGTCGGGGGTGAAGGACAACAACCGTCAGGCCGTCATCGACGCGCTGATCGACGAGAAGGTCAAGATCAAGGAAGCCAAGAAATACAGTGTCGACCCCGGCCCCTCCGAGGTTGATGGCTCCTATGCCACCATGGCATCGCGCATGCGCCTGACCCCGGATCAGCTGACACAGTCGCTGGCATCCAAGGGCATCCGGCCCAACACGCTGAAGAGCCGCCTGAAGGCCGACATGGTCTGGAACGCTGTTGTGCGCGGTCGCTTCAAGCAGAGCCTGCAGGTCAGCGAACGCGACGTCGATGCCGCCGCGCAAAATGCCGGCGATGCCAATACCGAGGCCTTCGAATATCAGATGCGCCCGCTGGTCTTGATCGTCCCACGCGGCGCCGGCGGCGGCCTGATGGAAGCGCGTCACAAGGAAGCCGAAGCGCTGCGCGGACGCATTCAGAGCTGCGAAGAGGCCAGCACCACGTTCAAGGGAATGCAGAACGCCACCGTCAAAGGCATTGTCGTGAAGACCTCTGCCGACCTGCCGCCCAACCTGCGCGAGATGCTGGACAAAACCCCGATCGGTCACCTTACCGCGCCGGAAGTCACCGCGCAGGGCATCGAGATGGTCTCGCTATGCTCGCGCAAGCCCACCAAGATCGATACGCCGAAGAAGCGCGAGATCCGCGAGAAAATGGCGACGGAAAAATTCGAAGCCAAGTCGAAGTCGTATCTTGCGGATCTCCGCAAGGCGGCAATGATCGAATATCGCTAATCTCCGGGATCCGGCTGCGGCCGCGACTGAAGGCGTCCGCATGACCAAACCTCTCGCACTGACCCTTGGCGAACCGGCCGGCATCGGCCCGGACATCGCCATCGCCGCCTGGATGAAGCGGCGCGAGTTCGATCTGCCGCCGTTCTATCTGCTCGGCGACCGCGACTTCATGGCGGCCCGTGCTCGGGCGCTCGGCCATGACATCGCCCTTGCAGACGCGACGCCTGCGAACGCTACGAACATCTTCGCCGACGCGCTGCCCGTGGTCTCCATCGGCCACGCCGTGACCGCGCAGGCGCGCCGCCCCGATGCGTCCAGCGCGCCAGCGGTCATCGCCTCGATCCGCCAGGCCGTCGCCGATGTCGAAGCCGGCCACGCCAGCGCCGTCGTCACCAATCCGATCGCCAAGAGCGTGCTCTATCGTGCCGGCTTCGAACATCCCGGCCACACCGAATTCCTCGCCGAGCTCGCCGCGAAGGATGGCAAGGTGCCGCTGCCGGTGATGATGCTGTGGTCGCCGGAGCTTGCGGTGGTGCCGGTGACGATCCATGTCCCGCTGCGCGACGCCATCGACCAGCTGAACGGCCCCTTGATCACCGCCACCGCGCGTATCGTCGTCAATGATATGAAAGCGCGTTTCGGCATCAAGCGCCCTCGCCTTGCGATCGCCGGGCTCAATCCGCATGCCGGCGAGGACGGCAGCATGGGCGACGAAGAACTCGCCTTCATCCAGCACGCCGTCACCGTGTTGCAGAACGAGGGCACCGACGCGCGCGGGCCACTGCCGGCCGATACGATGTTCCATCCGGCGGCGCGCGCGACCTATGATTGCGCAATCTGCATGTATCACGATCAGGCGCTGATCCCGATCAAGACGATTGCATTCGACGAAGGCGTCAACGTCACGCTCGGCCTGCCCTTCATCCGTACCTCGCCGGATCACGGCACGGCCTTCGACATCGCCGGCACCGGCAAGGCCAATCCGTCCAGCCTGATCGCTGCGCTCAAGCTCGCAGCGCGGATGGCAAACGCGGCCGCATGAGCACCATCGACGATCTCCCGCCGCTGCGCGAGGTCATCGCGCGCCATAACCTCTCGGCCCCAACTTCAGTGGGAAAGAACTTTGTGCCCTATATCAATCTCCCCGCGCGCAACGGGCGCGCGGCTGGGCCGCTCGAAGGCGTCACCGTAGTGGAAGTCGGCCCCGGCCCCGGCGGCCTTACCCGCGCGCTGCTGGCGACGGGAGCATCGCGGGTCATCGCCGTGGAGCGCGACGAACGCGCCATCGGTGCGCTGGAAGAGATTGCTGCGCACTACCCCGGCCGGCTCGAGATCGTGCTCGGCGATGCGCAGACCTTCGATCCGCGCCCGCTGCTGGGCGGCGCACCGGCGCGCATCGTGGCCAACCTGCCCTACAATATCGGCACGCAATTGCTGATCGACTGGCTCTGCGCCGAGCCATGGCCGCCCTGGTACGAGATGATGGTGCTGATGTTCCAGCGCGAGGTGGCGGAGCGCATCGTCGCTGTCGGTGACGACGAGGCCTATGGCAGGCTCGGCGTCCTCGCCAACTGGCGCGCGGAAACGAAGATCCTGTTCGACATCTCCCCGGCTGCCTTCACGCCGCCGCCGAAGGTGACGTCATCCGTCGTGCGCCTGACTCCGCGAAAAAATCCTGAGCCGTGCGAACGCCGTCTGCTCGAACAGGTCGCTGCCGCCGCCTTCAACCAACGCCGCAAGATGCTGCGTCAGAGCCTGAAGCCGCTCGGCATCGATCCGGAAAAACTCGCTGCAGCTGCGGGCGTCGAAGCAACCCGCCGCGCCGAGACGATTCCGGTCTCGGGCTTCGTCGCCATGGCGAACGAACTCGCCGAACTCCGCAAGTCCGCGAAGGCAGCTATGTAGTCTCCCCGCTGCCCCGCAGCGTCTGCCACAGCGCCGCGACGAGGAAGCAGCCACAGGCGAAAGCCACGAATAGCGGCAGTCCATGGTCGATCCACTGCATCGCGGCCCCGGCGCCAACCGGTCCGATCAACGCACCGACGCCCCACATCAAACCCATCGCGGCATAGATGCCGACAAGCCGGCTGCCGGTGAAGCGGCTGCCGACGATGGTGAGCATGATCGTATATATACCGACGAACGCACCGCCCCAGGCGAACAGCAATGGATAAGTCGTCCATGGCGAGCGCAGCGCCAGCGGCCAGATCAACGCGCCGATAACGGCCAGCGCCGCCAGCGCGATAATCAGCTTGCGGCGATCGAAGTTGTCGCCGAGCCATCCGATCGGCAGTTGCAGCACGATGGCGCCGACCATCATGCAGGACATCAGCTGCGTGGCATCGCCCTCCTTCCAGCCGAGCGACTGCGCGTAGAGTGAGAGGAAGGACAATCCGCTGCTCTCTACCGCCGCATGCAGCACCGTCGCAGCCATGGCGATCGGCGCCAGCATGACAAAACCGACCGGATTGCCATGGCCGCCTTTGTCGAAGACGGGTTCACTGATCCCCGGCATTGCAAGGCAAGCGGCGGCGCCGAGCGCGAACACCCCACCAACCCAATACGCCGTCGCGCCATCTGTACCGATCAATGAAAGCAGCAATGGCCCAAGCGCAAAACCGAGCGAGAGCGCAGCGGTGTAGGCCGCCATGGCCCGTGCGCGCGTCTGGTCGGTGCTGAGACTGTTGAGCCAGGTCTCCGACATCACGAACAGCGTCTCGGACGCCGCACCGAGCACGATCCGTAGCGGAAACCACAGCCAGATCGCCGGCATCGCCGGAAACAGTACGAGCACGACCGCCGCGATCGCCAGCGCGACCAGCACGAGCCGCCGTGCACCGATGCCGCCGACCATACGTGGCAATGCGAAGGCCATCGCCAGCACGCCAACGGCATGCATCGCCGCATTAGTGCCGATGAACGCGTCGGAATGCCCGCGCTCGGACAGGTCCTGCGCCAGCAGCGCGGCGCTGAGGCTGTAGGTAAGGCCGAAAATCATGGCCGCGGCGATTACCGCGGCGCGCGACCATAGATTGGAACCCGTGGACACCATGTTTCGCCCGCCCGCTCTGCAAAATCGCGGTATCCCTTGCATGGAAAAGTTAAACATCTGCCGGCTAGATTGAGGCCTCGCACGCAGATCGAGACCGCCCATGATCCGACTCCTGCTTCTCCTGCTCGGCGCCGAAGTGGTGCAGCGGCGCTGGCGCGCATTGCTGGCGATCGGAGCGATCTGGGCTGCGCTCGGCCTGTTCATCATGCTAGACGCACTCGATGGCGCGACACTCATCAGGCCTCACTATTTCGGCTATCTGCTGCTGCTCGAAGGCATCATCAGCCTTCTCGCCGGCATGCTCGCGACCCAGCGGCGCGTACAGCAGCTCGCCAAAGCTGTGATCCTGCTGCTGCCGGCACTCATCATCATCGCGCAGCCGCGCCACTCCAACATGCTGATCGCCATGCTGCTCGGCGGCGTCATGCTCTGCGACGGCGGCCTGCGCATCGCCAGCGCATGGGTCGTGCGCTTCGACAACTGGCGGATGGCGATGGCTGCCGGCGTCGTCGAGATCATTCTCGCCATCATCACGCTGGAGCCGTGGCCGACCTGGTATGAAGGCACGATCGGCTTCAATGTCGGCGCGCTGCTGATCATCTCCGGCTGGGGTACCATCCTGCTCGCCAACCGGCTGCGGAAACTGCCGCCGGATGCGCCAATCTCGATGCTGATCAGCGGCGCCTTCCCCACGGCGTTATGGGTGCCGGCCACGCCCGACGACGCAGGCCATGACGACCTGATCGTCCATGTCTGGACGCCTGCCGGGCCGGGGCGCAATCCGCGCCGCCGCCCGATCGTCGATCGCTACATCGCCGCCGTCGATCACAGAGGCCGCATCTCGACCGGCCATGCCGCGCTCGAACTCGCGCCCAACGTCTATGTCAGCCACTACCCCGCCGTCGAAATCGATCGCTCGCCGGAGGAATTCGGCCGCGTGCTGCGCGCCAGTGTCGACAACGACATTCCCGGCCGCTTCCTGCCGAGCTATCGCGAGGAAGCCGACGGCTGGTGCGAGGCCACCGAACACGTCCATTTCACACGGATCGACCGCGTGCGCGTGCGTCATTTCTGGCGGGCCTATCGTAGTGATACCGCCTACAATCTCACCAGCCGCAACTGTTCGAGCGCTGTTGCGCATGCTCTCGATGCCGCACTGGAAGGCGTGCTAGGGCAAACCGAACGACCATGGCGCGCCTTCTTCCGCGCAGTCACAACGCCCGAATTGTGGATCGCCGGCGTGCTGCGACGGCGCGCGGAAGCCATGGCATGGACGCCAGGCCTTGTCCTCGACTATGCGCGTTTGCTGCACGTCGTCGTCGAACCAACACCGACACGCAGCGAGACCCGCCAGTCGCGCCTGCGCCGTCTGGTCTTCCGCCGCGCGGCACTCGCGCATTCACGGCCGGCATGGAAATGACACGTGTTCTGCCGGCCCGCAGGATGGCCGCAGCACTGATTGCGATCGTGTTATTTGCGTTAACGTCGGTCATCTCCGTCATGGCCTCGATCGGAATCGCGTCTCTCAACGGTTGCCCGCTGAACGAAGCCGGCACGCATCCTTGCGTGATCCTCGGCGTGGATATCGGCGGCTTGCTGAGCTTGATGTTCGTCACGGGCTGGCTGGCGCTGGCAACCGTTCCGGCCGGCGCCGTTGCATTGCTGATATGGCTGGCTGTGGCCATCGTTCTTTTTATCCGGTCGCGCAACGAAGCTGCCTGAGCGGGCAATCCTCCTGCGCGCGCCCGCCCTATTGAACTCCCCGCCATCCTGTGTTTGCTAGACAGCAACGACGTCCAGGGAAGAAACAATCATGACAAAAATGATCCGCCAGTCGCTGGTCAAGTTCGACGCTCCGCTCTGCGAAACCATCATCGACACGCCGAAGCCGCAAGGACGCGAAGTGCTGGTGCGCATCGAGCGCTGCGGCCTGTGCCATTCCGACCTGCACATCCAGGACGGCTGGGCCGATCTCGGCAATGGCCAGAGGCTCGACACAACCCGCGGCATGACCCTGCCCTTCACCCTGGGCCACGAGATCGCGGGCATCGTCGATGAAGTCGGCCCGGACGGCGACAAGTCGCTGGTCGGCAAGAAGAAGGCCGTATTCCCCTGGATTGGCTGCGGCAAGTGCCGCGACTGTCTCGCCGGCGATGAAAATCTGTGCGCCCGCAACCGCTTCCTCGGCGTCTCCCTCGATGGCGGTTTCGCCACCCATGTGCTGGTGCCCGACGAGAAATACCTGCTCGACTACGATCCGCTGCCGACCAATGTCGCGGCGACCCTGATGTGCTCGGGCATCACCGCCTATGGCGCGCTGAAGCGCCTCGTCGATCGTCCGCGCCAGCGCAACCTGCTGCTGGTCGGTCTCGGCGGCGTCGGCATGGCCGGCCTGTCTCTCGCGCAGGCGATGTTCAAGCAGCCGATCTCGGTGGCCGATCTCAACCCGGCCGCACGCGAAGCCGCCCTGAAGAACGGCGCCGCCTTTGCGTACGACCCCGCCGAACCCGATGTGGCCAAGCGTATGGTGAAGGAGAACGATGGTGGCTTCGACGGCGTCATCGATTTCGCCGGCAATGACAAGTCCATGAACTTCGCTGTCGCCACCGTGGCGCGCGGCGGCAAGGTCGTGGTGTCCGGCCTGATGGGCGGTCAATTCAGCCTGCCCATGGTGCAGTGGATCTACAAGCGGATGACCGTGGAAGGCTTCATGGTCGGTACGCTGGAGGAAGCCAAAGAGCTGATGTCCCTTGCCCGCGCCGGCAAGGTCAAGCCGACGCCCATGACGGAAGAGCCAATGGCCGATGCCCAGAAATGGATCGACCAGCTCCGCGCCGGCAAGGTGGTCGGCCGCATCATGCTAGCGAATGCGTGATAGTTCGTAGCCCGGATGGAGAAGAGCCGACACGGTGATGTCGCATGAATTGAAACGCCGCCCCCCGGATTTCGCTTCGCTCCATCCGGGCTACAGGTTACCATGATCCCATTGCTGGGTGAGGATCATGGACCATTTCGTCCGCTATGCGCGATCACTCGCGTTGATACTTATCGCATTGCTCGCAACAATCGGCATCGCTTGTGCCGAGAAACGCATTGCGTTGATCGTCGGCAATTCGAGCTATCAAAGCATCACCCGCCTCGACAACCCGAAGAACGACGCCCGGCTGATGGCACACACGCTGTCGTCACTCGGCTTCACACTGGTCGGCGGTAGCGCGCAGCTCGACCTCGACAAGCCGGCGCTCGACATTGCCGTGCAAAATTTCGGCCGGCAGGTGCAAGGCGCCGACGTCGCACTGTTCTATTATGCCGGCCACGGCGTCCAAGTGGCTGGCTCGAACTATCTCGTTCCGGTCAGCGCCAATCCGACCCGCGAGGCCGATGTCGATTTCCAGATGGTCGACGTCAATCTCGTGTTGCGGCAGATGCAGGGCGCCGGCACGCGGCTCAACATGGTCATCCTCGATGCCTGCCGGAACAATCCCTTCGGCGCCCGCGGTCTGCGTGCGGCGGAGGGCGGCCTCGCACAGATGCGCGCACCGGAAGGCACACTGATCTCCTATGCCACCCAGCCCGGCTCGGTGGCGCAGGACGGCGCCGATGGCAACAGCCCGTATACGAAGGCGCTCGCGGCGACCGTGCGGCAGGCCGGCCTCGATATCTTCCAGACCTTCAATCAGGTCGGCCTTGCCGTGAAGCGTTCAACAGGTGGTGCGCAGCAGCCATGGGTGTCGTCATCGCCGATCGACGGCAACTTCTACTTCGTGGCGCCCGCCCCGGCCGTCCCGCTCGTCGTACCGGACAAGCCGATGCAGGAAGCGCGCTTCTCCGATGCGCCGCGTATCGACTTCGACAAACTGGCGATCACCGATCCCGTCAAGCTGACAGAGATCAGCGATCGTCTCTATGAGCTGAACTTCGATCCGGAGCCGCTGAACAGCAAGAACGGCATCGCGGTGGCGATCCGCGATTTCCAGCTCAAAGGCGGCCTGCCTCCCACCGGAGAGGCCACCGAAGGCCTGCTACAGCGGTTGCGCGCGATACAAGACCTCAAACCGTGGGGCGCCATCGTCTTCGACGCCAAGGACAAGAAATGGGGCATGTCCTGGGACCAGCCCTCGCGCAAATCCGCAGTCGGCAAGGCGCGCGCGCAATGCGGCGCGGCCACCTGCCCGCTTGAACTGTCGTTCTACGGATCGAATTGCGGCGCCTTCGCATCACTTGGCGGCAACTGGTCTCTGGTGGCGCGCAGCACGCTTTCGCAGGCGCGCGACGCGGCCATCGACCAGTGCAGCAAGACCGGAAAGTCATGCGCCATCGTCGGCGCCATTTGCGCCAATTCAGTCAAGGGACCCGACGCGAAATTGTAAGCACCTCATTTTTGAAAGTTGATTGCGATGTCTTTTCGATCCGGATTGTTGATTTGCGGGGCGGCATTGTTTCTCTCGGACAGCGCAGCTCTCGCGCAAGGTGCCACCGGCGGCAGCCTCGGCAACGACAACAAGACGCTGTCGGGCTCCGCGCCGGCATCCCGATCGGCACCACCTGCTCGCAGCGAAAGCTCCGAGCGCCCCACGCCACGCCGTCAGACCACAACGCGCAGCCGTAGCGAGAGTGGTGGCAGCGGGGGAAATTTCGACGGCGCGTGGTCGATATCGAGTGCAGGCACTTCCGGTTGCTCCGATACTTTCACAGAAAACTTCGTCGTTTCGGGCGGACGGATGATGGGCAGTCAGGGCAGCGCCTCCATCAGCGCCAACGGAGCCATACGGGGAAGCGGAAACTACAGCGGCATTCGCGTCACCAGCCAGGGCCGCCTCTCCGGCCGGACCGGCTCCGGCACGTTCCAGCGATCCGATGGCTGCTCGGGCCGCTGGGTCGCATCCAGGCAGTAACCGCCCATGACACCCGCGCGCCTCATCGTGAAATCCACGATCCTTTCTTGTCTGTTCGCCATGGGTCTCGGCGGCAGCGACGCATGGAGCCAGGGCGCGACGGGCGGCAGTCTCGGCAACGACAACAAGTCGTTGTCGGGCTCGTCCCCCGAGCCGCGTGCGGCCAAGCCGGCTCGCCGCGAACGATCGGAGCAGCGCGCTCCGGCCCGCCGTGGTTCCGATGATAGTGGCGGAAACGCTGCCAGATTCGACGGAACATGGCTGATCTCTTTCACCGGTCAGTCGACGGTGTGTGCGGGCAAGAGCGCCAGCAGCACATTGACAGTCTCCGGCGGCCGCGTCGGCCAGGGCGGCAGCATCAGTTCGAGCGGCGTCCTGCAAGGGGTCGGTGCCAGCGGCAGTGTGAGCGCCGTCATGACCGGCCGGTTGTCCGGCCGCGGCGGCGGCGGCTCGATGCAAATGTCGAATGGCTGCAGCGGCCGCTGGACGGCCAGCAAGCAGTGATCAAAGCTGCTGGCGCAGCTTCTGCACGAAGGCGACCATGCCGACCTGACGCTCCAGTTTGAGCTGCTCAGCGCGAAGAATCGATTTCACAGCCTCGAACGCGATGCCGATATTGTCGTTGACGACGATGTAGTCGTAAGCGTCGAAATGGCTCATCTCGTCACCGGCCTTCTTCATGCGGCCGCGGATGACTTCTTCGGAATCCTGCGCGCGCGTATGCAACCGTTGCTCCAGCGCCTGAACGGAGGGCGGAAGGATGAAGACCGAGACGACATCCTGCGGTGCGCGCGAATAAAGCTGCTGCGCCCCCTGCCAGTCGATGTCGAACAGCACATTGTGGCCATTGGCGAGCGCAGTCTCGACCGGCGCTTTCGGTGTGCCGTAGCAGTTGTCGAACACTTTCGCCCATTCGAGCAGTTCGTCATTGGCGACCATTTCATCGAACTTCTTCTGATCGACGAAATAGTAGTCCTTGCCGTCCCTTTCGCCGGGTCGCATCGGCCGTGTCGTTACCGAAATCGACATTCGCAGATCGGAAATCTCGTCGATGAGCATGCGCGTCAGCGTCGTCTTGCCGGCGCCGGATGGCGACGACAGCACGAACATCAGACCGCGCCGCTCCACTCCCTCGAAGCTCGACATGGTCACTCCAGATTCTGAACCTGTTCGCGGAACTGCTCCACCACGTTCTTCATTTCGAGGCCGTTACTGGTCAATTCGAGATCATTCGACTTCGAGCAGATGGTATTTACTTCGCGATTGAATTCCTGCGACAGGAAGTCCAGCCGGCGCCCGACCGGGCCGCCCTTCCCGATCATCTCGCGCGCCTGCGAGATGTGCGAGGCGATGCGGTCGAGCTCTTCGCGAATGTCCGCCTTGGTGGCGATCATCAGCGCTTCCTGTGTGAGGCGATCCTGATCGAAGCGATCGGACGCATCGAGCAACGTCGCGATCTGCTCGGCAATACGCGCGCGGATCGCTTCCGGTTTACGGCCCGGCGCGGCCTCGGCCTTCTTCGAGAGGGTTTCGATCTCGCCCAGACGCTGGGTGAGAATGTCACCGAGCGTCTCACCTTCACGCTTGCGCATATCGACAAGCGCCTTCAGCGCTTCTTCGAATGCAGCGGCCACCGCGGTCTTCGCAGCGGCCTCCTCGGCCTCGTCGGCCTCGGGCTCGACCATTTCGATCACGCCCTTGATATTCATCAGGCCATCGATGCTCGGTGCCACCGCGTCGATCTTGCTCGACATCTCGCCAGCGATCTTCAGCACCGCGTTCAGCACGTCCTCGTTGATGCGCACGGCCGCCTCGGCATTGGCGCGCTTCACGGTGAGGTTCGCATAGACGGTGCCGCGCGACAGGAGTTCGGCCGCACGCTTGCGGGCTGCCGTTTCCACCTCGTCAAACCCCTGCGGCATGCGCAGGCGCAGATCAAAGCCCTTGGCGTTTACCGACTTCAATTCCCATTCGAACGTATAGGGGCCGCTGGTGCCGTGGCTCCGTGCAAAGCCGGTCATGCTCGACAACACCATCGCGAAACGCCTCCAGAGGTTCAGAATGAGATTCGCGCGAGCGCGAACCGGAATGAGAATAGGCCCTTTCGAGCCCAAGGAAAATCATACGGAAATCGGCGCGGTTGACGCGTCTCGTTATTGCGCGACCGGGGCGCCGCTCGGCTGCGCCGCTCCCTGACGGGCCGGCGGATTGCGCGGACGCTGCTGCTTGGCGGGAGCCTGCCGCGGCGCTGTGGCGCCAGTTGCGGGATTGCCGTCTCCGGCAGGCGCGAGCGGCGATGCGGGTGGCTGATCCTCGGGCGGCTCCACCGTGTCGTTCTGCGTCGCCTTCTCGATCGCCCGCAGCTTGGCGACATTCTTCTGGTGCGCGTCATAGGTCTCGGTGAATGTGTGCCCACCGGTACCATCGGCGACGAAGAACAGGTCACGCGTACGCGCAGGATTGGCGGTGGCTTCCAGCGAGGCGCGGCCGGGGTTGGCGATCGGGCCCGGCGGCAGGCCATCGACGACATAGGTATTGTAGGGCGACGGTTGCTGGATCTCGCTGCGCTTGATCGGGCGACCGAGCGTTCCCTTGCCGCCGACCAGACCGTAGATAATGGTTGGATCGCTCTGCAGCTTCATCTTCTGGCGCAGGCGATTGGCGAACACTGCGGCGACGCGGCTGCGCTCGTCGGCGCGGCCGGTCTCCTTCTCCACAATGGAAGCCAGCGTCACCAGCTGCTCTGGCGTCTTGACCTGCACGTCGGGATTACGGCGCTCCCAGATCTCGGTCAGCACCCGCTTCTGCTCACGTTGCATGCGCTGGATCACTTGCTCGCGTGGCGTACCGCGCGGAAATTTATAGGTCTCCGGCAGCAGCGTGCCCTCGCGCGGCATTTCGCGGATCGAGCCGGTGAAGATGTCGTTCTCCGAGAGGCGGGCCACGATCTGCTCGGAGGTCAGGCCTTCCGGAATGGTGATCGAATGTTGCACCACCTTGCCATCGACGATGGTGCCGATGACGTCGCGCAGATTGGCGTTCTTCTGGAACAGATATTCACCCGGCTTCAGATCCTGTGCGGCCTTGAGCGCGAATACGGCGCCCAGGAAGACCCAGCGATTGGCGTCGATCACACCCTCGCGCTGGAGAACTTCGGCGATATCGCCCTTGCCGGCACGGGCTGGAATATTGACGACCTTGTCGTCCTGCAGCGGCCCCGGGGATTCCAGCGCCTGCTTGCCATAGACATAGACCCCGCCGGTGGCGATCATCACGAGAATGACGAAAGTGATGACGGCATTGCCGAAAACGACAAGCGGGCTTCGTGCCACGTCCGACCGCTTGGGCGGCGGCGGAACCTGCTCGGGTTCCAGCGCAGCGCGCGGGCTTCGGGGCGAAATGGGCGGCCGCTCACTCATCGATGTACCTAGAGTCCATTCGTGACGGGATCGAATCCAGGATCGAATCCGAATTCCATCAATAACATACGCCCACAGCAGCAATCAGAGCGGATTGCGGCGAAACGGTGGAAGCTCTCTATGCGGAGAGCCGCTTCAGGATCACCGACGCATTAGTCCCGCCAAAACCGAAAGAGTTCGACAGTGCCACATTGATCTCCTTCGCGCGCGCCTTATGCGGCACGAGGTCAATCGCGGTTTCCACCGACGGATTGTCGAGATTGATGGTCGGAGGCGCAACATTGTCGCGAATCGCGAGGATGCTGAAGATCGCCTCGATGGCACCCGCCGCACCTAGCAGATGGCCGGTGGACGATTTGGTGGACGACATCGCGACCTTCGATGCGGCATTGCCCAGCAGGCGCTGCACGGCGCCAAGCTCGATCTCGTCGCCAAGCGGCGTGGACGTGCCGTGGGCGTTGATGTAATCGAGATCCGATGCCACCATGCCGGCGCGCTTCAAAGCGGCGCTCATGCTGCGGAAGCCACCATCACCATCCGGAGATGGCGAGGTGATGTGATAGGCGTCGCCCGACAGGCCATAGCCAACCACTTCGGCATAGATCTTCGCGCCGCGCGCCTTAGCGTGCTCGTATTCTTCCAGGATGACGACACCGGCGCCCTCACCCATCACGAAACCATCGCGATCCTTGTCATAGGGACGCGACGCTCTTTCAGGCGTATCGTTGAAACCGGTAGACAGCGCGCGGGCTGCGGCGAAGCCGGCCATGGCAATGCGGCTGACCGGCGATTCCGTGCCGCCGGCGACCATCACTTCGGCGTCGCCGAGCGCGATCAGGCGCGCAGCATCGCCGATCGCATGAGCGCCGGTGGAGCATGCCGTGACCACGGAATGATTGGGGCCCTTGAGGCCGTGTTCGATGGAAACGTAACCCGACGCCAGATTGATCAAGCGGCCGGGGATGAAGAACGGCGACACCTTTCGCGGGCCGCGTTCTTTCAGGACGATCGCCGTTTCGGCGATACCGGTCAGGCCGCCAATGCCGGAGCCGATCAGCACACCTGTATTGCACTGATCTTCATGGTTCGTCGGATGCCAGTTGGCATCGTCGAGCGCCTGCTTGGCGGCGCACATGGCGAAGACGATGAAGTCATCGACCTTGCGCTGGTCCTTCGGCTCCATCCACTGATCGGGATTGAAAGTGCCGCTGCTGCCATCGCCGCGCGGAATCATGCAGGCGATCTGCGCCGGCAAATCGGCGACCTCGAACGTGTCGATACGCTTCGCACCGCTCTCGCCGTTGAGGATACGCTTCCAGGTCGGCTCGACGCCGCAGCCCAATGGCGACACCATGCCCAGGCCCGTGACGACTACCCGCCTCATCTGCATCTCCACAGCTCTCTTCAAAAGCTTACTCCCACGCTTCACAGCAAGAAGCCGGTGGACCGCGGCGACGCGATCCGGCCGGCTTCAGAATGTGTCACGCGAGGAAGTTAGCTCTTGGCATTCTTCTCAAGGAACTTGGTCGCATCGCCGACGGTCAGAATCGTCTCGGCGGCATCGTCCGGAATCTCGCAGCCGAACTCTTCTTCGAACGCCATCACGAGCTCGACCGTGTCGAGGCTGTCAGCGCCGAGATCATCGATGAAGCTCGCGGAATCGATCACCTTCTCGGGTTCGACACCAAGGTGTTCGACCACGATCTTCTTCACTCGCTCGCCAATCTCGCTCATTTCAACCTCGTGCTTGTTACCCAGGCTCGTCCGCAGACGATACGAGCCATCATGGAGCGTTTAACTCGTTAAACCTTAGCGCTCTCGCGCTTTGTGGAATGACCCCGCCGTCCCCGTCGGAGCCTCGCGAAAACGGTAGGCTCGGCCCCGCCAATATACAGGGTTTCAACTTCCTGCAATGGCCTTCTTTGCCCCACCGTTGGACGCTCGATTAGCACACATCACATGGCATTGCCACATGCTGCAACAGCAGTCCAAAGCTCAATTGAATCACAGCGTTGCGGGAACCCGCACGCTTAGATCATGGCCATCCCGCCATTGACGTGAATCGTCTGTCCAGTGACATAGGCTGCCTCGTTCGAGGCGAGATAAACCGCCGCAGCAGCGATGTCCTCGGGCGAACCAAGACGGCCTGCCGGCACCTTGGTCAGAATCGTCTCACGCTGCTTGTCGTTCAGCACATCGGTCATCGGCGTCGCGATGAAGCCCGGCGCGATGCAGTTGGCGGTGACGCCGCGTTTGGCATATTCGGCGCCCAGCGTCTTCATCATGCCGATCAGGCCGGCCTTGGCCGCGGTGTAATTCCCTTGCCCGGGATTTCCGGTAACCCCCACGACAGAAGTGATGGCGATGATGCGGCCGAAGCGCTTGCGCATCATCAACTTGGTCGCTGCCCGGGCAAGACGGAAGGTCGACGTCAGATTGACGTTGATGACATTGTCCCAGTCCTCGTCGCGCAGTTGCACGAACAGGTTGTCACGGGTAATGCCGGCATTGGCGACCAGGATGTCGAGCTGCCCCATGGCTTTCTCGGCGGACGGCACCAGTTCCTCGACTTCGGCCGAATCCGATAGATTGCAGGGCAACACATAGGTGCGATCACCGAGCTTGGCGGCAAGCCCTTCCAGAACCTCGCGGCGGGTGCCGGACAATGCGACTGTCGCGCCCTGTGCATGCAGTGCGGTTGCGATCGCGCCGCCGATGCCACCGGTCGCGCCGGTGACGAGTGCGGTCTTGCCTGTTAGATCGAACATCATTCTCTCCTTTGGCCTCAGGCCGACTGCGCTGCAACCAGCGCGTCCTTGGCAGCGGCAATGTCATTGGGACTACCGACAGCGACCCCGACAGCGCCATCTGCGATACGCTTCACAAGGCCGCTCAGCACCTTGCCGGCACCGATCTCGAGGAAACGTGTGACCCCCTGCCCGGCCATGTAGGCCACCGACTCGCGCCAGCGCACGGTGCCGGTGACCTGCTCGATCAGGCGGCGGCGGATCTCGTCGGGATCGGTGATCGCCGAGGCCAGCACGTTGGACACCAGCGGCGCGGCCGGCTTGATGATGGTCACCTTGGCCAGCGCATCGGCCATCACATCAGCGGCAGGCTGCATCAGACTGCAGTGGAACGGTGCCGACACCGGCAGCAGCATCGCGCGCTTGGCGCCCTTGGCCTTGGCGATCTCGACGGCGCGGTCCACCGCGGCCTTGTCGCCGGAGACCACGACCTGGCCGCCGCCATTGTCGTTGGCAGCCTGGCAGACCTGCCCCTGCGCCGCCTCTTTGGCCACGGCAACGGCCGCGTCATATTCCAAGCCCAGCAGCGCAGCCATGGCGCCAACGCCCACCGGTACGGCCTTCTGCATCGCCTGGCCGCGGGTCCGCAGCAGGCGGGCAGCATCGCTGACCGAAAGGCTGCCGGCGGCCGCCAGCGCCGAATATTCGCCGAGCGAGTGGCCCGCGACGAAAGCCGCATCATTGGCCAACGAAATACCAGCCTCGATCTCAAGCACGCGCATGGTGGCCAGCGAGACCGCCATCAGGGCCGGCTGGGCGTTCTGTGTCAGCTGCAGGGTCTCGGCCGGGCCTTCCCAGATGATGGCGGTGAGCTTTTCACCCAGCGCCGAATCGACCTCATCGAAGACAGCCTTGGCGACGGGGAATGCGTCCGCGAGGGCCTTACCCATGCCAACGGCCTGGGAACCCTGCCCGGGAAATGTGAATGCTGCGGTCATCGGCTCGCCCCGGTCTCGCTTTTTCGGTTAAACTGCTGAAAACGTGCGCCGTAAGACACTGGCATGACGGGCGATGTCAAGTTGCAGCGCCGAAACCGGGTTCCCCCACCCGGCGGGCGTGTCTTTCCCTTGCCATTCGGGCAAAAATCCGTATAAGGCGCCGATCCGCAGATCCCGGCCGGGAGCTGAACGGACGGTCACAGCAAAATCCTTTTCACAGATTTCGTTGCGATAGGGCCAGTCGGTCCGTCGTCCCGTGCTTCCGCCTTCTGAGCAATCGAGTCCTTTCCGAAGGGTTCGAAGGGCTTGCCGCCGGGTGACGCGCCAACACTGGAAAGGACGCAAATGGCTCTCTACGAGCATGTTTTCCTCGCGCGTCAGGACGCGAGCGCTCAGCAGGTGGAAGATTTCACCGCGCAGATTACCTCCATCGTCGAAGGCGCTGGTGGCAAGATCACCAAGACCGAGAACTGGGGCGTGCGCTCCCTCACCTATCGCATGAACAAGAACCGCAAGGCTCACTTCGTTCTGCTGAACATCGATGCCCCGTCGGCCGCGATCGTCGAGATCGAGCGCCAGGAGCGCATCAATGAAGACGTCATACGTTACCTGACCACCCGTGTCGAAGAGCACGAGGAAGGCCCGTCGGCGATGATGCGCAAGGCTGATCGCGATCGTGAACGCGACGATCGTCCGGGCGGCGGTTTCCGTGGCGACCGCGAAGGCGGTTTCCGTGGTGAGCGCAGCGACCGTGGCCCGCGCCGCGGCCGCGACGAAGAAGCATCGGTTGAGGAGTAAGATAAATGGCTGAAGCTGGTGCACGTCGCCCGTTCTTCCGTCGCCGCAAGACCTGCCCGTTCACGGGAGCGAATGCGCCGAAGATCGATTACAAGGATAGCAAGCTGCTGATGCGTTACGTGTCCGAGCGCGGCAAGATCGTGCCGAGCCGCATCACCGCCGTGTCGGCCAAGAAGCAGCGTGAGCTGGCCCGCGCCATCAAGCGCGCACGCTTCCTCGGCCTGCTGCCCTACGTGATTCGCTAAGACGTTTCCGACCGGCGGCCTCCGCCGCCGGTCGTTCTCTCGATTGTTTCTCATAAGGCTTCCGGGTCGTCCGGTCGCCGATGGTTGGGGCCAAACGCCTCTAACCGCTCAAAGGGGGCGGGACAGCTGATGATTTCTAGTCTCCTGATCGCGCTTGCCGCTGGCGCTGCTTCTGCAGTGATGTTCGCCTCGATCGTCTCGGGCGCGCTGGTCTCCATTTTCCTGTTCTATCTCGCCCCGCTCCCGCTGATGGTCGCATGCCTCGGCTGGGGACCGATGACGGCTACAATTGGCGGCATTGCTGCGGCGACCTCGCTCGGCCTGCTGTTCGGCATGGGCTATCTGGCGATCTTCGCAATCACCATTGCGGTGCCCGCTTGGTGGCTCGGCCATCTCGCGCTGCTCGGCCGGCCTGTCGTCGACGCCCCTGCCTCCGTAACGGGCAACTCCGGGCCTGTGATGGAGTGGTATCCGATCGGCCGCATTCTGCTGTGGATCGCCGTGTTCGCATCCATCACCACGATGGCGGCGCTGCTCACCCTCGGCACCGACAGCGAAACGATCCTTGCGGCGCTCAAGCGCTCCTTCGCACGCATCATGACCGGCCGCACCGAGGGCGACACCGACAACATCGCCACCGCCATTGCGATGATCGCGCCGTCTGCCGCATCGGTCGTCGCCACTATCACGCTGACGCTCAATCTCTGGCTGGCCGGCCGCATTACATCGACTTCGGGTCGGCTCAAGCGTCCATGGCCGGATCTGCGCACCCTCGCGCTGCCGCCGATGACCCTGGTGGCGCTGTGCGTCGCGATCGCTCTGACCTTCCTCGGCGGCATCGTCGGCATGTTCGCGCAGATCGTCTCGGCAACGCTGCTGATGGCCTATGCCCTCACCGGCTTTGCGACGCTGCATGCGCTCACTGTCGGCATGCGCAGCCGCACGCTCGTGCTCAGCCTGATTTACGCAATGGTGCTGGTGCTCGGCTGGCCCATGCTGGTGATGGCCTGTCTCGGCCTCGCCGATGCCTTTTTCGGATTTCGCCAACGTGTTGGCGAAGGTCGGCCGCCAGAGACGACGGCCTGACAAAGCTTCACTTCAATTCATATCAATCGAACACATCAAAGGAGATCGAAAATGGAAGTCATTCTGCTGGAACGCGTCGGCAAGCTCGGCCAGATGGGCGAAGTCGTCCGCGTCAAGGATGGTTACGCCCGTAACTTCCTGCTCAAGCGCGGCAAGGCGCTGCGCGCCACCGCCGACAACCGCGCCAAGTATGATGGCATGAAGGCCGAACTCGAAGCCAACAACATCAAGGCCAAGGGCGAAGCCCAGAAGGTTGCCGAGCAGATCGACGGCCGCAACGTCGTCGTCATCCGCCAGGCATCGGAAACCGGCCAGCTGTTCGGCTCGGTCTCGGTGCGCGACATCATCGCTTCGTTCGAAGCCGACGGCGTCACCTTTGCCCGCAGCCAGGTGCTGCTCGACGCCCCGATCAAGACCATCGGCCAGCACGCGATCGCCATCGCCGTGCATCCGGAAGTCGAAGTCAATGTCAGCGTCACCGTGGCGCGCTCCGAGGCTGAAGCCGAGCGTATCAATCGCGGTGAAGACATCTCGACCCGCCAGGAAGACCAGGACGCCGCCGCCGAAGCCCTCGCCGCTGCCGGCGAATTCTTCGATCCGGAAGCCCAGGGCAACGACGAAGAAGACAACGGCTAAGCCCGATACGTCTTCTGATCAAACAAGAAAGCCCGGCCTCACGGCCGGGCTTTTTGTTGATCGCTTGACGCTCGTTACTCTGCGTTTGGCTCGGATGGCGTCACCGCGGCGGGCGGCGGCGCAGCCGGTGCAGGCGCAGCCGGCTCTGGCTCTTTCGGCGCCGGCGTGACGGCCGGGACGGGATCCGTGCGGGTCGCAGCCGGTGCTTCGGGCTTCGGTTCGGGCTTGGCAGCTTCCGCAGGCTTGCTCTCTTCGGCAGGCTTCACGGGCGCAGCCTCTTTGGGAGGTTCAGACCTTGCAGGTTCAGGCTTAGCAGGCTCACTTTTCGCCGGCTCGTCCTTTGCCGTATCTGCCTTCGGCTCGTCCTGATGACGGCGGTTCTTCTTGCCCTTCTGCTTCGGTGTCACCGGACGCTCAGTCTCGGCGGCGGTCGGTACCTCCCCAGCCGGAGCGGCTTCGGCTGGCGGCTGGCGCTTGGTGCGGCTTCGGCGAGGCGTCTGCTCCGCCGCCGGCACGCCATCAGGGCCTGGCTGAAGCTGCTGGCGCTCGGCAGCAGACGGACGCAGGCGGCGATCGCCCGGCGCAGCTTCGGCTGGCGCCGGCGCCTGTTCGCGGGTGAGTTCGCGGCCCTGCCGGGTCAGGCCATCATCGCTTCCACGACGGCTACCGCCACCGCCGCCCGTACCATTGGCGATCACATAGGCGCTCATGGCCTTCGCCATGTCGCTGCTGGTTGTGTAGTGCTGGCGCAAAAAGCCCGGCAATTGCCCCGGCGGCACGCTCTTCAAGAGGCCGCGGGCACTCTTGTGGCAGACACCACAATTGCCATTGAACAACTGTGCCGGGGATTTACCGGCTTCGAGGTTCTGGGCGGATGCGGGAGCGATGAGGGAGGAAGGTATCGCGAAGCCAATCAGAAGCATCGCCGTCGCTAAACTGAGCGCTCGGCTCAACATTTCAATCTCCGGAAATAACAATTCATCTAACCCGAATCTCTTGTAGCCGAATGCGCTGCGAATGGAAGCGGCCCGGCGCCGCAAGCCTGTGCGCGAAACCGTGATCGCAGCAAATTGTATGGCGGCAATGCGGCACGCGCATTGGCGGGACCGGAGAGACATACCTATCATCATGACACTCGGGAGACAGTTGATCTCGTGCGGGGCGTTTGGTTACTTTGCTATGCCGGGCACGCGATCGGATCATTGGAGTGATTTCGATGGATCGTCTGCTATCTTTCGTCCTGGGTCGTTACATCCGCCGGGGAGCGCTCACCTTCGTCACCGCGGACGGCAAGTCGTTTGCTTGCGGTGACGGTACGGGAGATCCGGTTGTCGTCCGCTTCAGAAGCGCCGCGGCCCAGCGTCGATTGCTACTAGACCCCGAACTCGCCCTCGGCGAACTCTATATGGAGGGCGAACTCACAATGGAGCGCGGCACGATTGCCGACCTCCTCGCCATCGCCCTCTCCCAGCCCGATATGTCGCCGCGCTGGGCCAAGCTACAGCACTGGGTACGCTACATTCTTCGCCACGCCCAGCAGTTTAATCCGCGGCAGCGGTCGCGGAATAACGTGGCTCATCACTACGATCTCGACGCCCGTCTGTACTCGCTCTTCCTCGATCCCGACCGGCAATATAGCTGCGCCTATTTCGAAAACTCGACCGCAGGTCTCGACGAGGCCCAGCTCGCCAAGAAGCGTCACCTCGCCGCCAAGCTGCTGATCGAGAAAGGCCAGCGCGTCCTCGACATTGGCTCCGGCTGGGGCGGGCTCGGCCTGTATCTCGCCGAGATGACCGGTGCCCTGATGACCGGTGTCACGCTCTCCACCGAACAATTGGAGGTCGCCAATGCCCGCGCTGCTGAGAAGCAGCTCTCGGGGTGCGCCAAATTCGTGCTGCAGGACTATCGCGACATTCCCGGCCCGTTCGACCGTATCGTCTCGGTCGGTATGTTCGAACATGTCGGCGTCGATCACTACGACACCTTCTTCAAGCGCTGCGCGGAGCTACTCAGCCCTGACGGCGTGATGGTGCTGCATTCCATCGGCCGCCCCGAAGGTCCGGGCATCACCAATCCGTGGATCGCCAAGTATATTTTCCCGGGCGGCTACATCCCTGCCCTGTCCGAAGTGCTGCCGGCGATCGAACGCGCGGGCTTGCTGGTCTCGGACATCGAGATCCTGCGCCTGCATTACGCCGAGACGCTGAAGGCGTGGCGCGAGCGCTTCATGGCGCGCCGCGAAGAAGCAGTGCAGCTCTATGACGAACGGTTTGCCTTGATGTGGGAATTTTATCTGGCGTCGTCGGAAATGTCGTTCCGCAAGCAGAACATGATGAATTTCCAGATCCAGCTGACACGTCGTCAGGACGTGGTGCCGTTCACCCGCGACTATATCGGGCGCGAGGAAGCCCGGCTCGTGGCGGTCGAACGGGCGATCTCGCCGAAGCTGCAAATGGCGGGTGACTAGCTTTTAGAACGATAGTTCGAAAATTTCGGAGCGGCGGGCAATCTTCGGGCGCCGCACGGCTGCTGGACGTTGAAGCCTGATCATGGCCGCCGAAAGCACTACAGGGCTGCACGGCTGGTCATGCAACTCTTCCGCACGCGCAAATTCAGCGACCAGATTGGACAACCATGCATTGTCTTCTGTTGCCAAAAACGGCTGACGCTGACCCATCGACCTGTCCGCCTCTTGATCTTGTCGTTGTATCGTAACGCCCGAACCCAAGACCGGTTCCGAGTGTGGCATGATTGCAATCCCACTTCTTGTTATAAGTGAGACAAATCGCTCTCTGGTTCAGACCGGCTCCGCAATTTTTCGGGTTCCGTTAAGCCGGTGTTGACGAGCCTGCTCAGGGTAGCGTTCGGAACCCGTCAAGGGCCGATTGACCGGTGTCGCCGAATTCCCCCAAGCGCCGGTGGGAATCGTGCATAAGGTGACGGCATGCTTCCCCCCGCCCGTGCTGACGCGCTTATGTCCGGGGCCGCGCATCTACCTCCCTAGAAGAAACAACAGCGAGCAACATGGCCGCATCCGATTCCAACGTTCTCAAGCTCGCCCCTGACGTGGCAACGCCCGCTTACCGTAGCGCGCCGCATAATATCGAGGCTGAACAGGGCGTGCTCGGCGCCATGCTGGTCAACAATGATGCGTTCTACCGCGTCTCGGATTTCCTCAAGGCCGAACACTTCTACGAGCCGCTGCACCAGACGATTTTCGACACCGCGGCCAGCATCATCCGCGCCGGCAAGATCGCCACTCCGGTGACGCTCAAGACCTTCCTGCCCGCCGACGCCGACCTTGGCGGCATGACGGTTGCGCAATATCTCGCCCGCCTCGCCGCCGAGGCGACCACCATCATCAATGCGCAGGACTATGGCCGCACCATCTACGACCTCGCGATCCGCCGCCAGCTGATCGGTGTCGGCGAGGACATGGTCAATGTCGCCTATGACGCGCCGGTGGATTTCGCCCCGCGCGCCCAGATCGAGGACGCCGAGCGCCGGCTCTACGAACTCGCAGAAGCCGGCCGCTATGACGGCGGCTTCCAGCGTTTCTCGCAGGCGATGACCACCGCCCTCGACATGGCTGCCAATGCCTATCAGCGCGACGGCAAATTGTCCGGGATCTCCACCGGTCTGCGCGACCTCGACTCCCGCATGGGCGGCCTGCAGCGCTCCGACCTGATCGTGCTGGCCGGCCGTCCCGCCATGGGCAAGACCTCGCTCGCCACCAACATCGCCTACAACATCGCCGCCGCCTATCAGTCCGAGTTGCAAGCCGACGGCACCAACAAGACTGTCAATGGCGGCGTGGTCGGCTTCTTCTCCTGCGAAATGTCGGCCGAACAGCTCGCCACCCGTATTCTCGCCGAGCAGACCGAGATTTCGTCCAGCGCCATCCGCCGCGGCAATATTACTCAATCCGAATTCGACAAGATCCGCGACTACACGATCAACCTGCAGAACCTGCCGCTCTATGTGGACGAGACCGGCGGTCTGTCGATTTCGCAGCTGACCGCCCGCGCCCGCCGCCTGAAGCGGCAAAAAGGCCTCGACGTCATCATGGTGGACTACATCCAGCTCTTGCAGGGCTCCGGCAAGCGGTCCGACAACCGCGTGCAGGAAGTCACCGAGATCACCACCAATTTGAAGGCATTGGCGAAAGAGCTCAACGTTCCCATCATCGCTCTGTCGCAGCTCTCGCGTCAGGTGGAAAACCGCGACGACAAGCGCCCGCAGCTCGCGGACCTGCGTGAATCCGGCTCAATCGAGCAAGACGCGGACGTGGTGATGTTCGTATATCGCGAGGAGTATTATCTGCAGGCCAAGGAGCCCAAGAACGGCACCCCCGAGCATGAGAAGTGGGCGATGGAGATGGAGGCCGTGCACGGCAAGGCCGAAGTCATCGTCGCCAAGCAACGCCATGGTCCGACCGGGACCGTGCCGCTTCAGTTCGAGGGCCAATTCACCCGCTTCAGCAATCTTGCTGGCGATTATCAGATGCCGGTGCATCACGAGTGAGTTGGACGCTTGCGACATAGCGCCGCCCAAGATGCCGCCTGTGCTCTGACTGTCACTGTTGACTGGATCGCCCCGTTTGAGCGGGCGATGATGTCGACGGTTAGACCGCTACGCGCAAGACACGTTGATCGCCCGAGACCCGCCGATGACCGAAACCTCCACCTCCGATCTCGCCCCCACCGCCACCGGTCTGCTCACCATCGATCTCGATGCCATCGCCGCTAACTGGCGTAAGCTGGAGAAAGCCAGCGTCCCGGCCGAATGCGGCGCGGCAGTGAAGGCCGATGCCTATGGCTGCGGCATCGATCGCGTGGTCCCGGCGCTCGCAAAGGCCGGATGCAAGACCTTCTTCGTCGCCACCATCGATGAGGCCCGCACTACGCGTGCCGGCGCGCCGGATGCCGCGATCTATGTGCTCAACGGCCTGTCGCCGAATGCGGGCGACACCCTTGCCGCCATCAAGGCGCAGCCCGTCATCGGCGACCTCAACGAACTCGCCGAATGGGATATGTTCTGCCGCCGCACCGGCTGGACCGGCGGCGCCGCCGGCCATGTGGACACCGGGATGAGCCGGCTCGGCCTGTCGATGGCCGAAGCGCAGAGCCTCGCGCCGCGCATTGCGTCGGGCAATCACGGCTTCACGCTGGTGATCAGCCACCTCGCCTGCGCCGAGCAACTGAACAATCCCATGAACCCGAAACAGGTTGGCGCCTTCCGCGAGGTCTCGCATCTGTTCTCCGGCATCACCTCGTCGCTCGCCAATTCGTCGGGCATTTATCTCGGCCCGAGCTACATGTTCGACATGGTGCGCCCGGGCGCTGCGATCTACGGAGTCAATCCGACACCGGAAGCCGCCAATCCGATGCTGCCGGTGATCGATCTCAAGGCGCGCATCATCCAGACCCGCGATGTGCCGCGCGGCGACACCGTCGGTTACGGAGCGACCTGGACCGCCCGCCGCCCCACCCGCCTCGCCATCATCGCTGCCGGCTATGCGGACGGTTATTTTCGTGCGGCAGGGAGCAATGACGGCACCCGCGGCGCCGAGGTGATCGTCGCCGGCCAGCGCTGCCCGGTCGCAGGCCGCATCTCCATGGATCTGATCGCGGTCGATATCACCGACCTCCCCGCGAATACCGCCCGTCGCGGCCACCTCGCGACGCTGATCGGCGAAGGCCTCACGGTCGACGCGCTCGCGCATCACTTCGGCACGATCGGATATGAGGTGCTGACGAGCTTGGGGCGGAGATATCAGCGCGTCTACAAGGGCGGCGAAGGCTGAGGCCGTTCAGGGCCGCGACACGACTTTGTACCGCGCGGCATAGATTCCGATACGGATCGGTGACAGCCCCTCGATCACGGGAAGCGGCGATGGCGGATCGATCAAAATGACCTGTGCGAAATTGCGGCGCCAGTTCCTGATATAGCTTGGCGCTTCCCGGTCATCGCCGTGCAGCAAGGACAGATCGATCGGCTCGCCCGGCGATTGCGCAATCGCCCTGTAGGGTAACCGAACCTCGACGGGCTGCTGAGCAGGATCGGCGAACATCAACGGCCAGAACGCCTTGCGTTCGATCGTCAGTAGCGCTCCGAGATGGCCGTCGAGACGATACACGCCCGGCAACGCACGCGTCGGCACCGTGACGTCGGTATCGTTGCCGCGATGGCCACGCGCCACGAGAACCTTCGTGCCCGGCGCTACGTCGGCGATCGCAGCGCGCATCTCCGCGAGATCGGCCCGATGTCCGATCCAGCTCCTTGCCAGATAGCCCGTCCGAACCACGATCAATACGGCCAAAAATGAGACGGCCACAATGGCGGGACGGCGCGGAAGACGTGGTGACAATCCTGCGAAGACGAGAAGGACGATCATCAGCATGAGGCGGATATCGACGAAGGTGCCGCCCTTGATGGTGGATGGCGCGACAAGAAACAGGACGACCAGCGTGAACATGCTCAGCGGGAATGCAGGTGCAACCGCAATGCTGCGCCAGGTGAGCAGCAGGAACGAGACAAAGCCAAGAGACGTCAGCACCGTGAGATCGAAATTCGTGGTCATGAAGGGCGACATCACGGCCAGCAATTTGTCCCAGCCGCGCCACTGTCCCGGCAACGCCGGCGTGTCCGATAGCGGGCTGGCGAGATAGAGCAGCGACGCCGGAGCAAGCACCACGATCAAGGCGATCCCGACACGGGTTGCCTCCCGCGTGACGGGCTGCCCCAACCGGCGCAGCCGATACAACCGCGCCGCCTCCTCGGAAGCGATCAGCAGCGCCAGCAGGGCCACCCCGAAGATGTGGCAGAGAAACGTCACGGCAGCGATCGCCGCGCCGGCGATCGCTGCCCATTGAAGTGTAACGCGGCGGCGCAGCGCGATCCAGCCGGCAGCCCCCGCAAAGGCAAGTCCGAGCGCGAGCAGAAAATTCATGAAGCCGAGCAGAAAGACCGCACTGCAGGCGACGAGCCCCGAGGCCAGCGGCCAAAGACCCGCGCCTCCGAACACTGCGCGATGATACAGCGTGACGCCGATCACAGGCGCGAGCAGGCTCAGGGCCAGCAACATGCGACCACCGATATGCACATCGGTAAGCTTCAGCAATCCCGTGCCGATGACGTCGATGCCGAGATTCGGCACGATGCGCCAGTGCGGCGCATAGATCTGCGAGAGGATGGGGTCGTCAGGATGCGCCAGCACGAATATCCGCGCGAGGTGGTTGGGATAGTCCAGCACCGGCGGCACATCGACCAAAAGCAGCGGGACGATCAAGACGACCGCTAATGCCAGCGCGGCGATCGACCAGAGGCGTTGCGGCTTGCGAATGCCGTGTGTCGCCGCACCTGTGAGAATGTCACCTGCATTCATGTTGTATCGTACCGGTCCCTTGCCGGCGGAACTTGGCAAAGCTGAATTGACAACCCGTCAACAGGTGACCGTCTCTAAGGAATCGTGCTCAATTTCGCGCCCGTTTCCACGTGCCGGACGCCGGAGTCCTTCTTGTCGTTCATCTTCGTTTGCGCCGTCGGCCTGCTGGCCGGCACCATTTCCGGTATCGTCGGCACCGGCTCGTCGATCATGCTGATGCCGGTGCTGGTCTATGAATTCGGGCCGAAGCAAGCCGTGCCTATCATGGCCGTCGCTGCCGTGATGGCCAATCTCTCGCGCATCATGGCCTGGTGGCGCGAGATCGACTGGCGCGCCACGCTCGCCTATTCGATCACCGGCATCCCTGCGGCGGCGCTTGGCGCACGCACGTTGCTGGTGCTGCCGTCGCAGGCGGTGGACATCACCATTGGCGCGTTCTTCATTGCGATGGTGCCGCTGCGACATTGGTTGGCGAAAGGCTCTTTCACCATCGGCCTGTGGCAGCTCGCGCTTGGCGGCGCCATCATCGGCTATATTACCGGCATTGTCGTCTCGAGCGGTCCGCTCAGCGTTCCGCTATTCCTGTTCTACGGCCTCGCCAAAGGCGCATTCCTCGCCACCGAAGCTGCGAGTTCGCTCGGCCTCTATCTCAGCAAGTCCGTCACCTTCCAGCGCT
>JASBVG010000111.1 GCA_030147505.1 Tardiphaga sp. | reverse complement strand
GTCACCATCGGATCGCCGGCATTGAGATCGGGCAGCGGCACCTGCGGATCGCTCATGGTTCAGTCCTCTCGGCGCTCAGGCCTGATTGCGGGACGCCATATAGCGTCCGACGAGTTCGTTGATCTTGACGTCGATGGAGGCACGGTCCAGCACCACGCCGCCGTCAGCCCATTCGATCTTGCAGTCGCCATTGTCGATCTCGGGGGCGGCAAGGATGACGAGGCGGCCGGCGAAACCGCTCTGCTTCGCCTGTTTCTCGATCCGCTCTTTCGCTTCGTCGTACAGCGCATCGTTGATGCGGATGACGAGATGCGGCGTGGCGACGAGATGGCGGAAGCAGTCATGCACCAGAGCCATGATCTCGGTGAGCGGCTCGCGCTCCACCAGTTCGCTGCACAGTTTGCGCGCGACGGCGACGGCGACATCCACCGCCTCGGTCTCCATCTTGTTCTCGATGCCGCCGACGCTTTGCGCAACGGTCGCCGCAGCGATACCGATCTGCTCCAGGGCCAGCGCCATGCGGCGGTCTGCTTCGGCCTTCGCTTCGCGCTGCGCGGCATCGAAGCCGGCGCGATAAGCATGTGCTTCCGCCTGGGCGACCCTCTCGGCCATTTCCGCCGGCGTGATGACCGGCGCGCGGCCGCGGTCCGGTGCTGCGAAGTCGGTATCGAAGAGGAATTTTGCGGGGGCGGCCATCAATACACCAGCTCGTCGTCGGCGCGGTTCTTGGTCAGCACGATTTCGCCCTTGGCGGCGAGATCCTTGGCAAGGTTCACCAGCAGTGCCTGCGCCTCGTCGACGTCACGCAGGCGAACCGGGCCGAGCGCAGCCATGTCGTCGGTCAGCATTTTGGCGGCGCGCGACGACATATTGCCCATGAAGAACGCGCGGACTTCCTCATTCGCACTCTTGAGTGCGATACCGAGCTTGTCCTTGTCGATATTGCGCATCAGTGTCTGCGCCGAGCCGGCGTCGAGCTTGATCAGGTCGTCGAAGGTGAACATCAGCGCCTTGATGCGCTCGGCTGCCTCGCGGTTGTCCTCTTCCAGCGAGGTGATGAAGCGCGTTTCCGTCTGGCGGTCGAAATTGTTGAAGATTTCGGCCATCACCTCATGGGCGTCGCGGCGGCGGGTTTGCGACAGGTTGGACATGAATTCGACACGCAGTGTCTGCTCGACGCGCTCGATCACTTCCTTCTGCACCGCTTCCATTTTCAGCATGCGGTTGATCACGTCGAGCGCCAGCTCTTCCGGCAAGATGCCGAGCACGCGAGCGGCGTGTTCCGGCTTCAGCTTGGACAGCACCACGGCGACGGTCTGCGGATATTCATTCTTCAGATAGTTGGCGAGAACCTCTTCCTGCACGTTGGAGAGCTTTTCCCACATGTTGCGGCCAGCCGGGCCGCGAATTTCTTCCATGATGCCCGTGACGCGCTCGGCCGGAAGATACTGGGTCAGCAGCCGCTCGGTCGCGTCGTAATTACCCATCAGCGCGCCCGAAGCCGACATGCGCGAGACGAATTCGAGCATCAGGTCTTCGACGGTCTCCGGCTCGATGGTGCCGAGACTGGACATGTGGGACGACAGTTCGCGGACTTCGTCGTCATCGAGCAACGACCACACCTTGCCGCCATATTTCTCGCCGAGCGCCAACATCAGGATGGCGGCGCGCTTGGGGCCGCTCAACGGTTTGGTCGGGGCGCGGCCGGCCTGGCGCGCGGCAAGCCCGGCGACGACGCTCTGGATGTCGCTGGTGTTGTCGCCTGTCGTAGCGGGAACAGCTGCCATCGTAATTACGCCGGCTCCTGCAGCCACTGACGAATGATGGCTGCGGTTTCATTGGGATTGCGGTCTGCCAGTTCGCCGACGCGGTGCACCGACTGGGCGTGGACCTGACCCTGGATCGTGGCGACGTCGATCATGTTGGCGCCGGTCGCGGCGACGAGGGTCTGGCCGTCTGCACCCACGGTGACTTTCTCTGGCAGCGCCATCATGCCGGGCGGCGGCGCCAGTGCGGCGGGTGGCGTTTCCGGGGTGAGGATACGGCGGACCAGCGGGCGGACGACCATGAATACGACGACGAGGCCGAGCAGCATCATCACGCCGAGCTCGATGACGTTCATCACGTCATCCTTGGTGAACTGCAGATTGCCGAACAGACCGGTGGGCTCGGCGGCGGGCGGCGTGGTCGGGCCTTCGGCGAATTTCAGATTGACCACTTCCACCTGGTCGCCGCGCTTCTGGTCGAAACCGATAGCGGAACGGACCAGGGCGGCGATACGGTCGAGCTCTTCCTTCGGGCGCTGCGCATAGACAAGCTCGCCCTTTTCGTTCTTGCTGTAGCTGCCGTCCACGAGCACCGCCACCGAGATGCGATTGACGCGGCCGGCTTCGGTGACTTCGGTCTTGGTGATGCGGGAGATCTCGTAATTGTTGGTTTCTTCCGACTTCTTGCTCTGGTCCTTGGCGCTGTTGGGCGTGTTGCCCTGGGCCTGATTTCCGGGAAGCTCGTTATTGACCGTGACCTGACCGTCGCGCTCTCCGGTGACCGACTGTTCCTCGCGGGTCTGACTGGAGCGCAGCACCCGGCCTTCGGGATCGAACTTGTCAGAGGTCTGGGTCACCTTGTTGTAGTCGAAATCGGCGGTGAGCTGGACGCGGGCGCGGCCGGAACCGACCACCGAGGAGACGATCGCCTCCACCTGGTTGCGCATCCGCTTCTCGAAGGCGGTGCGGCGCTCGTCGCCGGTGGCGCCCTCCGAGGTCGGGTCGGCAGCGCCATCGGCGAGGAGCTGGCCGGCTTCATCGACGATGGAGACGCGGCTCGGCTTCAGGCCGTTGACCGCCGAGGCGACCACATGGCGGATCGCCCGCACCTGCTGCTGATCGAGTGTGCCGCGGACGCGGACGACGATCGAGGCGGAGGGCTCGGGAGCTTCGCGCGAAAACAGAGGACGCTCGGGGAGGACCAGATGAACGCGGGCCGACTGGACGCGGTCGAGCGCCCGGATGGTGCGGGCGAGTTCTCCCTCCAGGGCGCGCAAGTGATTGATGTTTTGAACGAAACTGGTGGTGCCAAGGGAGTCCGACTTGTCGAATATCTCGTAGCCGACGCCGCCGCCCTTGGGCAGGCCGCCTTCGGCCAGTTTCATCCGCAGACGAGTGACCTTGTCCTTCGGCACCATGATGGCGGCGCCGTCGTTCTTGATTTCATAGGGGATCGCCTGGCGTTCCAGATCCTTGATGATCGCCGAGGAGTCCTCGACGGTCAGATCGGTGAACAGCGTGGTCATCTGCGGCGTGGTCACCCGCATGATGATGAAGGCGAAGAAGCCAACCAGGGCGACCGTGACGGCGAACATCGCTGCCAGGCGCGCGGCGCCGAGACCTTTGAGAAAACTGATCAGACCCTGCACAACCGGCCCCTGAGATTCGGTCTCCGGGACCGACTGGGCAAATTTTGCCGAGGTATGGTTTCCAGTTGGTTAACGCGGGTTAACGGATCGCCACATATTCGCCAAACGGCAAAAACCGGCTTGCCAGGAGCAGGCCGGTTTTCATCGAATTCGAACCGTTAAGATTTTGTTTACTGACGATACTGCTGGATGCGGGTGGTGCGCAGTCCGGCCAGACCGTGCTGGTCGATGGAGAACTGCCAGGACAGGAACTCGTCCACGGTCAGCGTGTAGCGGCTGCAGGCTTCTTCCAGAGAGAGAAGGCCACCGCGGACGGCGGCCACGACTTCGGCCTTGCGGCGGATCACCCAGCGCTTGGTTCCCGGCGCGGGCAGATCGGCAATTGTTAATGGGCTGCCGTCAGGCCCGATGACGTATTTGACCCTCGGGCGATGGGGTTCTGTCATGGCTTACTCACACTACTCTTAACCACTGAACTCACTGAAACAATCTACGCCCCCCGGCTTAAAATATGCCTAATCGCACAACTCCAATGCGAATAGACTTTGTGAAAGGGTTTGTTGACGATTTGGAAAGGTGCACGATACGCGCCTCACGCTGCTTATCCTTGGGCCCGTGCCGCAAGATGGACACGGCACAACCGTCCAGCCTGCGCGCTCGCCCTTCGCGGAGTCCGAAAACCGAGGCCTAAAGTTCCGGACTACCCCAGGCTGTGGAAATGGCCCCGTGCGAATTCAAGCCGATCCGCCAATGGAACAGTCTGTTCTCGTGTTGAACGCCATAGACGTCCACACCGAGGTTACCAACACCGAGAAAGTCGATTGATCGGATCGCTCCCGCTTCGATCACGTCAGCATGCAATTTGGACAGTTGTTGCCGCGTCGCTTTGGCAAGAGCTGGGACCATTTCGTTGTAGTTGGGTTGGCCCGTCCTGAGGCCCTCGATGAGGCGTCGCAATGCGGGCTCTGTTCCGGAACTCGGCAAACCATCGTTCAGTTTCCTGGCGGCGAAGTCCTCGATCCTTTGCGCTTCTGTCGCATCGATGCGCTTCATTGGCACGTCCACGCCGTTCTGATGCACCGTCAGCGATGTCGCCGTGCCAGACGCGTCCATGGCGAAGCTGATTTGAGCATCCACCACCTTGGCAAAAAACCTCGTGATGCTCTCGGCAAACAGTGGCACGCTGCGCTGACCTGACAGCCGTGACACGAGCTGCCCGCCCTCGCGCGTGATCGTCATGACGCCTTGCCCGTCGAGCTCGTAGAAGCCGACATAGCGATCGAGGGTCGCGGCATCGACTTGAATCTCCTGCCGATCGGGCGAGCTGGTCGCTTGGCTGATGATGCGCGACGAGGGATCGGCCGATTGAATCGTCGCAGCCAGAACATTCCAGTTCTGAAAGCCAAGGATTTTGGCAATCAGCTCCAGACTCTCGCTTTGGCTGATGGTTGCTTTCGACTTGATGGCATCGCGCAGCGTTTGCGCCATGGCTTTAGCGTCGCGGAAGTCACGCATTCTGGATCCCCTGATAGGCGAACGTCAGAGACCAGATGCTTGCGTTACTGAGTCAGTCCGCCGTGACAAAGGATGCGCGGGACGCCTTGATACATTCACCATCCCGTGAGGGCGCAAGCGGCGGGTTGTATCGACCTGCTAAAAGTGTGTCTTGCGCTGCTCGGAATGTCAATCGGATACGGCGTCAGCTCGTCTCGTCGGTTTGTGTCGAGGGCGTCGATGGCGGTGTCGTCGACGTCGGGCGCACCACGCGCTTGATCTTGTCCACCGTGTAGTTGCCGCCATTGATCGACAGCAGCGCCGGACTTGCCGAGAGATCGACGGAATCCACGATGCCCTGCACTTCCGTCGAGATCGCGACGTCCTTGCCGTTGTTGTCCTTGCCGGTTGCCGTCAGCGTGTAGGACCCCTCCGGATATTGCACACCATCATTGCCCTTGCCGTCCCAGACAAAGCTCGCATTGCCCTGTTTGATCGAGTAGTTGCCGGAATAGACGACGCTGCCGGCGGCGTTGGTGATGCTGATCTGTGCTGTCGTATCCTTGTCGGCAAGCAGGTTCCACGTCGCTGAGGTCTTGAACTGCGCGGTCGAGCCGTCGACGGCGACATTGTTACCGACATAGACCAGCGCCTGCGTCGCCTGCGTGGCCTTCTCCATCTCGACCAGCGACTTCAACTGATCGTTCGACTTCAACTGCTGCTCGACCTGGGCGAACTGCACGAGTTGCTGCGTGAACTGGTTGGTATCGAGCGGGTCGAGCGGGTTCTGGTTCTGAAGCTGCGTGGTGAGCAGCGTCAGAAAGGTCTGGAAATTATCCGCGATGCCCGTTGTGGCGCTCGAATTGGGACTCGAATTCGAGCTCGTATTCGTCGAGGTGCCGGAGACGACAGGGTTAGCAATGGTCGCATCAATTGCCATGGGTCACTCCTCAGATACTGATATCGACGCCGCCATTGGCGCCATACATGCGGCCATAGCCGCGTGCTGCAGGGGCCACGGTGACAGTGTCGTCGTCATTGATGGTCAGCCGGTGCATGTGGCGACCGGACTGATCGCCATTCTGCTGCTGTTGCTGCTGCGGAGACTGGTCGCGCAGCGAGAACTGCAGGCCGCTGTCATTGGTCTTGAGGCCGGCCTGTTCGAGCGCGCGCTGCAATTGCGGCGCATCCTGGCGCAGCATGGTCAGCGTCTCCGGCTTCTCGACCGTGAGATGCGAGGTGACATTGCCGTGCTTGTCCACTTCGAGACGGACATCGATGCGGCCGAGCTCGGCGGGATCGAGACGGATGTCGAACGAAGTCTTGCCGGCCTTTGCAGACTGGGCGATCTCGACGGCGACACCCGACAGCGGCACCGGCGGATTGGCGGCGACTTGCGGCGCGAGCTGCTGGGCGGCGGCGACGTTGTTCGTTGCCTGTTGATGCGTGGGCTGCGGCAGCGGTGTGCTTGTCGGTGCAGCCTGATCGAGCGAAGCTGTTTGCGGGGCCTGCTCGGCGCGATGCGTGCGGTTTTGCTCCGCCGCCGGCTTCGCATCGGTGTTCACCACTGCGTTGGCATCGGGCTTTTGTGCCTCGGCTGCTGGCTGATCTGTTTTTGCGTCAGCTGCTGGCTTCGGCGCGACTGTCGTGTCGGTCGGCGTGGCGAGCGTCGATGTGTCTGTCTTGCTTTCCGGTTTTGCTTCGCCGGTTGATGGCGCGGTCTTCGCAGTGTCGCTGCCGGCGGCTTTCTTTTCGCCTTTGGTGCCAGCGGCCGTCGCGCCTGCGATCATCGCGGCGAAAGTTGCTTCGGCTTCGGCGGGCACCTCGGTCGGCAACGCGTTGGTCTCGGGGGCAGCGACTTCGCCGGCATCGAGCTTCGCTTTCAGCGCTGCGGCAGCGGCGATGGCGAGCGGTTGCGCGCTGCCGGCGGTGTCCGGCGTTGCGCCGGAAACAGCGGTCGCGTCGGTGGCCGGTGGGTTGGATGTCGCAACGGCGACTGGCACCATTTCGAGTGTCACCGGCTGCGCGGTAACCTCGGCATCGGTGCCGTCGGCGGTTGCGTCGTCGCTTGTGGCATCCTTGTGGCCGTCGGTGGAATCCGCTTTTGAATCAGCGGGTTGACCTGCCTTGGCCGGTTTGTCGTCACTGCGCGCGGTTTTGTCGGTTTGCGGCTTGTCCGTTGCGGCATCGGTGCGGCGGTCTTGCGGCGACGATGCGGCGCGGTCATCGCGGCGGTCGGCAGCTTTCGGGCGGTCTGCCACCGGGCGCTCGTCGCGCCGAGGCGGCGCCGGGACGTCGGGGCGGGCGGCCGGGGAAGGCGCGGCTTCCGTGGTCGAGGTCGTTTGTTCGACCAGCGAACCGAAGTGATCCGACAGGGACGATGTCTCGTCGCGCGTGGATTTGCCGCGTGCAGACGGCTGCAGCGAGAGGTTCGAGGCGATATCGGACGAGACGCTAACCACGGGCGGCCTTTCGAGAACGGTTCCAGCCCTCTTTCAGCAAGGACCGGGCCAGTGGTGTGCCGAGATATGAATATGATACATTTCAATGGGTTAAGTGGATGGAGATGCTGGTCTGCAAGACCGGATTGCCACTCCGTTTCTGCCCGGCGGCAAGATTTGCCGTTCGCATCGGGTCCGCCGCGATTGATTGAGGTCAAGGCCACCTATATTAAAGTACACTATCCCAGCCATCGTCGGACCTCTGTAAGTTCCGGGATTGCCTCATGTTTTCCCGATCGCAACGGGCTTTTTCCGCGGCGATCACAGCTCATGGCCTTGAACCATGCTCAACAGTCTCGATCTGGAAGGTCGTCCGGAGGACACCCGTGTCGTCGTCGCCATGTCCGGCGGGGTCGACTCGTCGGCCACAGCTGCGCTGTTGAAGTCGCAGGGCTATGACGTCGTCGGCATCACCCTGCAGCTTTACGACCACGGCGCCGCGATGCATCGCAAGGGCGCGTGCTGTGCCGGGCGCGACATTCACGACGCACGCGATGTGGCGGAGCGGATCGGGATTCCGCATTACGTGCTGGACTATGAATCCAGGTTTCGCGAGCAGGTGATCGACAATTTCGCCGCGAGCTACGCGCTTGGCGAAACGCCGGTGCCGTGTATCGAATGCAATCGCTCGGTGAAATTCAAGGATCTGCTCGCCACCGCGCGCGAGCTGGGTGCCCAGGCTTTGGCGACGGGGCATTATGTAGCGTCGCGCCATCTCGGCGACGGTTCGCGCAGCATGGTCTGCGCGGCGGATAGCGATCGCGACCAGAGCTACTTTCTTTTCGCCACCACGCAGGAGCAGCTCAACTATCTCCGCTTCCCGCTCGGCGACATGAGCAAGCTGCAGACGCGCGAGCTGGCGCGGCAGTTCGGGCTGTCGGTCGCCGACAAGCAGGACAGCCAGGACATCTGCTTCGTGCCGACCGGCCGCTACACCGACATCGTCGAGAAGCTGAAGCCCAATGCCATGGAGCCCGGCGACATCGTCGATACCGATGGTCACGTGATCGGCCGCCATCACGGCATCGCGCATTTCACCGTCGGCCAACGCCGCGGCCTCGGCATCGCATCGTCGGCGCCGCTCTATGTGATCCGTCTCGATGCGGTGACGCGCCGCGTGGTCGTCGGCCCGCGCGAGGCGCTGCGCATGCACAAGATCGCGCTCCGCGACGTCAATTGGATCGGCGGCGGCCATATCGACACCGCCATCGGCAGCGGGCTCGAAATCTTCGTCCGCGTGCGCTCGACGCGTCCGCCGCAGCCGGCATGGCTGCGCAAGGTGGACGGCGCTTACGAGGTCGAACTCGCCGGCGGCGAGGAGGGCGTCTCGCCGGGGCAGGCCTGCGTGTTCTATGACGCGCAGAGCGGGCAGGCCCGCGTGCTCGGCGGCGGCTTCATCAAGAGTGCTGCGGCGAAAAGCGCTTTAGGCGCGGCCAATCGCAATGCTAATGTCCCCGACGTCGCAGCGATGCGCGTCTAGGAGTTTCAGGGCAGGGGCATGGCTGGCGATATCGACCGCGCGGGGGTCGCGAAGGCTTACGGGCGCTGGGCGCCGATCTACGACATGGTGTTCGGCAAGGTGTTCGATGAAGGTCGTCGCTCGACCATCGCCGAAGCCGATCGCATTGGCGGCCGGGTGCTCGATGTCGGCATCGGCACCGGCCTGTCGCTGCTCGATTATGCCCGGACCACAAAAATCTGCGGCGTCGATATTTCCGAGCCGATGCTCCGCCGCGCCCATGAACGCGTGCGCAAGCACAATCTCACCAATGTCGAGACGCTGGCGGTGATGGATGCGAAGCACCTCGCATTCCCCGACAATCATTTCGATGCCGTGGTGGCGCAATATGTGATCACGGCAGTGCCGGATCCGGAAGCGACGCTGGATGATTTCATCCGCGTGCTGAAGCCGGGCGGCGAGCTCATCCTCGTCAATCACATCGGCGCCGAAAGCGGCCCGCGCAAATTGTTCGAACTGGCCTTCGCGCCGCTGGCCCGCCGCCTTGGCTGGCGTCCGGAATTCCCGTGGGCGCGGCTGGTGAACTGGGCCAAGGGCCATGGCGGCGTATCGCTCGCCGAGCGCCGTCCGATGGCGCCGATGGGGCACTTCTCGCTGATCCGGTATGTGAAGGGCTGATCCTCGCTTCTTCCTCCCCATTCGCTTCGCTCCGGGGCGGGAAGCCATCGGCTTCGGCACTGTTTTCTCGGAACATCCGGCGGTGCCGGCTGTTTCCCTTACATGAGAAATCATCACACGCTTCTCATCGCAGGCCTGATCATCGCCGGTTCCGGCGCAGCCTTTGCGCAGGCGCCCCCGACGCCTGCAACGCCTCCGGCGCAGACCGCGCCGCCCGCGGCAGGTCGCCCCAATGCCAACTGCACGCCGACCCAGACGAATGCACAGGGCAATATCACGGCGGATACGACCGGAAAGAGCTCGGAACATCTCGGCGACAAGCTGGCGCGTTCGGATGGCGTGCTGTGTCCGCCGAGCAATGTGGATCCGGCCATGCGCGCACCCGCGCCGAAGTCGGACAACAGCAATACGCCAGTGATCCCGCCGCCGGGAAGTCCAGGCGGGGATCAGAGCGTGCGGCCGAAGTAGCTGCCATATTCTCAGTCGTCATACGCGGGCTTGACCCGCGTACCTGTCTTGGCCGCGCGCGCTGGCGAGTGGTGCAAAGATGGATTGCCGGGTCAAGCCCGGCAATGACGTGGGAGAGAGCAGAGGCCAGATCGCGCACTGCGAATATCTACACCCTTGGCACAGACACCGGCCGCGCTTCGCGTGCCTGAGCTGCCAGCCTGATGCCCGCATTCGGCGCACCAAAGCCCTGATAGTTCCTGCGCTCCACGATCTCGAAGAAGAAGCGTTCGTCGAAGACGTGTGTGTAGGTCTGAAAGAACTCACCGTCGCCTTCGCGATCATAGAGGATCTGGTTGTCGCGCAGCGTCGTCATGAGGTCGGCATCGAGGCCGTATTTGGCTTCGACATCGTCATAGTAGTTGTCGGGGATGCGCAGGAAGGTGGCGCCGCGGGTGCGCATGGCGGCGACGGTCTTGAAGATATCGTCACAGGCGAAGGCAATGTGCTGCACGCCGGAGCCGAAGAATTCCGAGATGAAACGGTTCGACAGCGTGCGGGTCGCGGACGAGCCGTTGAGCACGATGCGGAGCGACTGGTTCGGCGCGATCAGCGCCTGGCTCTGCACGAGTCCGACGGGATCGGGCACCTCCATGCCTGGCAGGCGCTGCAGGTCGAGAATGCCGGTGTAGAACAGCAGCCACGACAGCATCTCGTCATAGGGCATCGATTGCGAGATGTGATCCACGCCGACGAGATGATCCGCACCTGCATCGCTAGCAACAGGCGCGAAGTCGGTGCCCCAGTTGTTGCCGGCTTCATCGAGGAAATAGAGCAGGCTGCCTCCGACGCCGTGGATGGCGGGGATTTCGAGTTCGCCGGGGCCGACCGGCTGATAGAAGGTGCGTGCCTGCAATGTTTCGGCGCGGGCCATGGCCTGCTTCGCGTTGCCGACATCAAGCGCGATCGCGCAGACGCCGGCGCCGTGGGTGACGTAGTGCGAATGCGCAAAGCCGTCGGGCTCGCTGTTGACCACGAGGTCGATCGATCCCTGCGACCAGCGCTCCACGTTCTTGCTGCGATGGACGCCGGTCTTGCGGAAGCCGAGCTGGGCCAGCCATCGCGACAGCTCGGCGGCCTTGGTCTCGTTGACGGCGAATTCGATAAAGCCGGTGCCGAGGGTCTGCGATTTCGGCGCCAGCGCCTCGGGCGCCTGCGCGAGCTGATCCTGCAGGAGGATCAGCGACCGCAATCCATCGGTCGCGGTGCGCACGGCGGAGCCGGCGCGGAACTGGTCGTTGAAGATCTCGAGCGACCACGGGCCGCGATAGCCGGCGGCCTGCACGGCTTCCATGAACCTGACGACGGGCAGGTCGCCCTGGCCCGGGAAGCAACGGAAATGCCGACTCCATGACAACACGTCGAGGCCCAGCTTCGGCGCGTCGGCAAGCTGCACGAGGAAGATCTTGTCGGCGGGGATCGAGGCGATGGGGCCGGTCGGGAAGCCCGGCGCCAGCGCGTGAAAACTGTCGAGAATGACGCCGATATTTTTATGATCGGCGCGGCGCACGATTTCCCAGGCATCGCGATAGTCATTGACATGCGCACCCCAGGCGAGGGCCTCGTAACCGACCTTGATATGGTGCGTGGCGGCGAGATCGCCGAGTTCGCGGAAATCGGCGGCCGCGCGGTCGATGCCGCCGAGCGAGGCGGGCGAGATATTGCTGCAGATCAGCATCAGATCGGTGCGCAGCTCGTGCATCAGCGCGAACTTGCGTTCGGCGCGCGCAAAGTTTCGGCTACGCTGCGGCTCCGGCATGCCCTCGAAATCGCGGAACGGCTGGAAAGCGCAGATCTTCAGGTTTAGTTCGCCGCAGAGATCGCTGACATCGCGGGGCGAGCCATTGAAGGAGAGCAGGTCAGCCTCGAATATCTCGACCTCTTCGAATCCTGCCGCGGCGATTGCGCGCAGCTTTTCATCCAGCGTGCCGGAGAGCGAGACCGTCGCGATCGAGCGTGCATTCATGCTGCCGTCTCCTCCATGGCAGCTATGCTGCCGCCTGCACCAAGTCAGCTAGGCTGTCGTCTCTTCCATGGCGCCGCCGAGGAACAACTGCCCGATGCGGGGATCGTTCAGCACCTTGTCGGCGCGGTCCATCAGGCGGGTCTGGCCGAGTTCGAGCACGATGCCGAAATCGGATATCTCTAGTGCCGAGCGGGCGTTCTGCTCGATCATCAGAATGGAGACGCCCTTGTCGCGCAGCTCCTTCAGGATGTTGAACGTTTGCTGCACCATCAGCGGCGACAGGCCGATGGAAGGCTCGTCGATCAACACCAGTTGCGGATTGAGCAGCAGGCCGCGGGCGATTTCGAGCTGCTTCTGCTCGCCGCCGGAAAGGGTGGAGGCCTGCTGCGTCGCTTTCGTGCGCAGTACCGGAAATTTGTCGAGGGCGGATTCGATGCGCGCCGGCAGATCGGTGATGTCGCGGCCGGCGGCGACGGCGCCGAGCTCGATATTGTGGCGCACCGACAGTTCAGGAAAAATGTTGCGGCCTTGCGGCACATAGCAGATGCCGGCGGACAGCAATGCGCGCTGGCTGAGGCCGGTGACGTCACGGCCCTTGAAAGTGATCTTGCCTTCGCGCAGCTTCAGCAGGCCGAAGATCGCCTTGAACACCGTGGATTTTCCGGCGCCGTTCGGCCCGATCACGGTGGTGATCGATCCCGCCGGCACGGAGAATGTCGTTCCGTTGAGGATCGTCATCTTGCCGTAGCCGCCGACGAGGTTCTGGACGTGGAGGATGTCGTTGCTCATGGCAGGCTCCTGCGCGCTATAGTGCTGAACCTATCAGCCGTCATTGCGAGCGAAGCGAAGCAATCCAGAAGCCAAGCGAAGCAAGAACTGGATTGCTTCGTCGCAAGGGCTCCTCGCAATGACGATCGAGAAATCAGAGTGTCCATCTGCCTCAATGCCCCAGATACGCTTCGATGACGGCCGGATTGGCGCGGACTTCATCGGGGCGGCCCATGGCCAGCACCTTGCCTTCGGCCATCACCATCACGCGTGTGCAGAGCGACATCACGAATTCCATATTGTGCTCGATGACAACGAAAGTGGCGCGCTTTTCCTGATTGATGGCGCGCAGCCGGTCCTTGAGATCGGCCAGCATGGTGAGATTGACGCCGCCCGCGGGCTCGTCCAGCAGCACGAGGCGCGGGCCGCCCATGAAGGCCATGGCGGCATCGAGCAGTTTTTGCTGGCCGTAAGAGAGGCCGCCGGCGGGCTCGTCGGCGAGATGATCGAGCTTGAAGAAGCCGATCATCTGGTTGGCCGCGTCCGTCAGGCCGGCATCGGAAGGGCCGATGAGGCGCGTGAGCATGTTGCCCTGATGCTCCTGGCCGGCGAGGATCAGGTTCTCGCGCACCGAGAGTTTTGGAAACACCTGCAGGAGCTGAAAGGTGCGGCTGACGCCGAGCTTGTTGAGTTCGGACGGGCGCAGGCCAGTGACAGTGCGGCCGTCGAGCTTCACCTCGCCATCTGATGGGGTGAGCTGGCCGAGGATGCAGTTGAACAGCGTGGACTTGCCGCAGCCGTTCGGGCCGATCAGGCCGAGGATCTCGCCCTCCTGCACATCGAAGGACACGCCATTGACGGCGGTGATGCCGCCAAAGCGCTTGCTGATATTGGAGACTTGCAGGACGGCGCTCACGGCGTCACCTCCAGTTTGGCTGTCGCAGTCGCGCGCTTCGCGGATGCGGCCTTGGTGCGGCGCTCGGTGATGAAGCGATCGAGGATGCCGAGAATGCCGGACGGCGAGTAGATCAGCAGGCCGATGACGGCGACCGCATAGAGCATCAGGTAATAGCCCTGGGTGAAGCGCAGCCATTCCGGCAGCAGCACGGCGATCATGGCCCCAAGGAAGGGGCCGAAGAAGAAGCCGGAGCCGCCGACGATCACCATCATCAGGAGGTCGAGCGACAGCGACAGGTGGAACGGGACGGGATCGACATATTGCGTCAGCGGTGCATAGAGCACGCCGGCGACACCGCCGAGGGCGGAGCCGATCGCGAAGGCCATCAGCGTGTAATGGCGGGTGTCGATGCCGAGGGAGAGCGCGCGGATCGGGTTTTCGCGCAGCGCCACGAAGGCGCGGCCCCAGGGCGAACGGATCAGCCACCACACCGCCAGCGAGACGAGGCCGAGCGAGCCGAGGCAGAAGTAATAGAATGGCAGCGGACGGCGGGTGGGATAGCCGAAGACCTCCGGGCGCGGGATGTTGCTGATGCCGTAGATGCCTTTGGTGAGCCATTCCTCGTTGCGGAAGACGAGGAAGGCCAGTGTCGAGAAGGCGAGGGTGACGAAAGCGAGGTAGTGATGCTGCACGCGCAGCGCGGGATAGCCGAGGATCCAGCCGACGGCGAAGCAGAGCACGATGGCGACGGCGAGGGCGGCGATCAGCGGGAAGCCTGATGAGGTCATGATCGCCGCCGTATAGGCGCCGATGCCGACAAAGGCGCCCTGCGCCAGTGAGACCTGGCCGGCATAGCCAAGGGTGAGGTTCAGCCCCATGGCGGCGATGGTCATCACCGCCCACTGGCTGAGGATGTAGAGGCCGTAGCGGTTGAAATTCATCGGCACGACGATCAGCGCCGCGATGACGACCACGCCGAAGCCGAGCTTGAGAAGCTTGGTGTTCATACCGTGCGCTCCTCGGGACGGCCGAGCAGGCCTTGCGGACGGAACAGGATGATGGCGATCAATAGCACCAGCGGCACCGCGGCGCGATATTGCGTCGAGACATAGGCGGCGGCGAGATTGTCGACGACGCCGATCAGGAGGCCGCCGGCGATGGCGCCGCGGATCTGATTGAAGCCGCCGACAATGGCGGCGATGAAGGCGGCCTGGCCGAGCACTTCGCCATTGGAGAATTTTGCGAGATAGATCGGGGTGATCAGCAGCGAGGCGAGGGCGACGAGGAAGGCATTGATCAGGAAGGTGAGCAGGATCATGCGCTCGACCGGCACGCCGATGATGCGCGCGACGGTCGGGTTCTGGGCGGCGGCCTGCATCTGATGGCCGATGGAGGTGCGGTTCAGCAGCAGCGTGAGAGCGGTGACGGCGATGACGGCGACGGCGAGGACGCCGATGCTCTGTAATGCTACCGCGCGGCCGAGGATAAAAATGTCGCCGGCGGGGACGATCGAAGGAAAGGGCGAGGCCTCCGCGCTCCAGAACTGTTTGGCGGATTCCTTGATGCCGATGGCCAGCGCCATGGTGGCGATGGCGAGTGGCAGCACGCCATGGCGCAGCATCGGATCGACCAGCAGCATCTTGAAGCCGAGGCCGAGCAGCAGCATGGACAGCGCGATGCCGACCAGGATGGCGACCCAGAACGGCGCGCCGACATGCAGCACGCCGAGCATCAGGAAGGCCGGCAGCATGACGAATTCGCCCTGGGCGAAATTAATGGTCTGCGAGGTCTGCCACAGCAGCGTGAAGCCGACCGCGACGATGGCGTAGATGGCGCCGGTGGCGAGACCTGCGATCAGAAGATCGAGAAGATTGGACATGGTGGTTCTCCCACGCGTGGCGTGGATCAGAAATGTCTATCGGTCGTCATTGCGAGCCCTGACGAACTGGCAGAGCCAATTCGGTTGGGCGAAGCAATCCAGAAGCCAAGTGAAGGAGACTGGATTGCGTCGTCGCTTTGCTCGCCGCAATGACGGCTGAAGCGCCTTAGTTGTTCAGCTTCGGCAGCACCTGTTTCACGACCTGCTTGCCTTCGACGATCTCGACCAGGAAACCCTGGCGGTCGATGTCGCCATTGGCGTCGAAGGTGGCGTCCATCAGGATGCCCGGTTCCTTCGCAGCAGTAATGGTGAAGCCGTGCAGCGCGTCGGCAAAACCCTTGCTGTCCACCTTGCCCATCTTCTCGGTGGTGGCCTTGATCATGTAAATGGCCAGCCAGCCCTTGAGGCCGTTATGGTCGGGGACGTAGTTGTACTTCTTCACGAATTTTTCGCGGAACGCCTTGATCAGTTCGACCGGTGCGTCGGTGGTGAGGCCGACATGGCCGCGGGCGCCGTTCGCCGCATCGCCGGCAAGTTCGACCACCTTCTGGCCGACCAGCGTGGTCTCGCCGACCAGCGGGACGGTGATGCCCTGGCGCTTCAGCTCCTTGAGCATGCGCGCGCTCTCTTCCTCGTTGACATAGACGAAGACTGCGTCCGGCGCTGCCGCCTTGATCTTGGTAACGTCGGCGGCGAAGTCGGCTTGCCCCGCTTCGGTGGAGAGATCGGCGGCGACCTTGATATTGTATTTGGCGAATTCCTTGGTGATGGAATCGCGCCCGCCTTTACCGAAGTCGTTATTGACCCAGACGATGGCGACCGACTTCGCCTTCAGCTCGTCATTGATATACTTCGCGACCTTCGGCATCGACGACTGCTGGCCGAACGAGGTGCGGAACAGATATTTGTTGCCGGCCTGGGTGAGTTCGGCCGCTTCGCCGCCCATGATCTGGGCGATGCCGGCTTCCGCCGCGAGCGGCGCCGTCACCTTCACCGAGCCGGAATAGCCGGGTCCGAGCAGCACATAGGGCTCGGCGTCGAGCGCCTTCTGCACCTGGGCGCGGGCGACGCCGGGATTGGACTGCGAGTCCGCGTGGGTCACTTCCAGCTTGCGGCCGAGCACGCCGCCCTTGCTGTTGATCTCCTCGATCGCGAGATCGATGCCGTTCTTCCAGTTGTTGCCGACGGTGGCGCCGCCGCCCGAGAGTTCGGCGACATTGGCGAGCTTGATCGACTGCGCGGATGCGGGAATGGACAGGGCGGTGGCGAGCAGGACGCTCGCCCAGAATACGGGCTTCATGATTTCCTCCGGTGTGTTGTTTAGCGAGTCTTGATGCGGCCTTATGGTGACCGCTTGGGATGGTCAGGCAGCGCTTCGCGGATACCTCTTCCTCATGACATCATCGAAAGCAATTCCCATTTCGGTAGCGGATGGCGCCATGCCGGTGAACAGTTCGAAGGCATCGGCTGCCTGATAGATCGCGAGATCGCGGCCGGTCATCACTTGTGCGCCCTTGGCCTTGGCGGCGGTGAGCAACGGCGTCCACAGCGGCGAATAGACGGCGTCGGCGACCCACAATCCGGCATGGAGCAGGGCGTCCGGCACCGGCGTGCCGAGATTGGGCAACATCCCGATGGGCGTGCCGTTGACGAGGCCCGCGGCGCCGGCGAGGGCGTCCTCGACGCTTCCGGCGCGGCGGATGGGCTGACGCTCTCCGAGCTGGGCGACGAGTTGGTCGGCCTTGGCGGTGTCGGTGTCGAAGACGCGGATCTCAGTGACGTTCAGGCTTGCCAGCGCGAAGGCGATCGCCTTGCCGACGCCGCCGGTGCCGATCACGGCGACCGGGCCCCGCTGCGAGCGCGTGACGAAATCCTGGGCGGCGCGGGCGAAGCCGGACGTGTCGGTGTTGTGGCCGGTCAACCGACCGCCACGCACGACGACGGTGTTCACGGCGCCGATGGCGCGAGCGCCGGGGGACAGCTCGTCGAGCAGATCGACCACGGCTTCCTTGTAGGGGAAGGTGACATTGATGCCGGCAAAACCGAGCTTGCGCACGCCGTCGAGAATGCCGCGTAGTTCGTCGCGCCCCGCGCCGGCGATCTCGATCAGCTGATAGTGGCAGCGTGCGCCCATCGCCTCGGCTGCACGCTCGTGCATCGCCGGGGAGGCCGAATGCGCGATCGGTGCGCCGAGCAGGCCAGTGAGGAAACGGGTGGACGGAATCGGAGCGTTCATGGCGGTTAGGGTCTTGGCGATAAGAGATTTGGCGAGCATCGTGTTGACAGGACAACCGGGTGAAGGATAGCGCGGGCAGCGTCTAACACAATTACCCTGTTATCCTCCAAACATAACATCACGTTAATTTCCTGCGGGACCGGGAAACGGCCTTGCCGGCGGCATTGGCGCCGGGATTGACCGCCTGCATCTCGGCGCGCAGGCAGGCAATGAAATGCTCGATATGAAGCGACAGGGGCGCCCCGCGCTTCACCGCGATATAGGTGTTGAACACCGTCGGCTCGGTAATGCGGATGATGTGCACGCCGGGATAGCCGCCATGGGCGACGGTGAACTGGTCGATGACGGCGATGCCGAGCCCGGCCTTGACCAGCGCGCACACCGTGGTGCCGAAGCGCGCGCGGATCGTGATGTCATATTTGAGCTTATTGCGGGCGAAGATCTCGGCCATGATGCGGCCATAGGGATCGTTCGGGTCGATGCCGATCAGCGGATATTTGATGATCTCCCTGGCCGAGACCTGGTGGCGGCCGGCGAGCTCATGGCCTTCGGGTACGATGCAGAACAGTTCGCCCGAGGCCAGCGGCAGGAAGTCGAGTCCGGAATGCTCGAGCCGGTAGCTCATGGCGACGCAGTCGCCGCGGTCAAGCAACAGATAGTCGATGGCTTCCTCGAGCTTGAGGATGTTGATGTCGATCCGCAGGTCCGGATAGCGCCGCCGCACCTGCTCGATGGCGCGGGGCACCATGATCTGCGAGATCGACGGCACCGAACCGATCCGCAGCTCCGAAAACGTGCCCTGGCCGATCTTGGAGATGAGCTCGGTGAGGTCGTCCACCTTCTTGTAGACGCCGTTGATCTGCTCGAAGATGCTCTGGGCTTCCGGTGTCGGGAAATAGCGGCCGTTCTGGCGCTGGAAGAAGCGGATGCCGAGCGATTTCTCCGTATATTTCACCAGGCGGCTGATGCCCGGTGCAGACACATTCAGCAATTTTGCGGCGCCGCCGATGGTGCCCGTCACCATCACGGCACGGATCACCTCCACCTGTCGCAGCGTCATCATCGGCAAAACCTCGGGTTACCTTAATAGTGCGAAAGCACGGTCAATCCTGTAAAAATAGGTGCGTGGCAACCACACCCGCGGCCGTGGACGAGCGTTGATCGGCAATCGTGGTGGTGCGTCCGCGCTTTCCCGCGCCAATTGCGGAAAAGGTTACTCAAATTTTACGAATTGGTCGCGGTCGAATTAACGCAAGTTGTAGCGGCTCGTTTGTAGAACGCCGTCATTGGTCTATTTAAGAGGCCAGTCGCTATGGTGATGATCCGGTTCGAGGTTCAATGCGCGTCGCTGTCGTACATGATTGGCTCTACACGTTGGGCGGCGCCGAACAGGTATTGCGCGAGATCCTGCGATGCTATCCGAATGCGGATGTGTTCACGCTGTTCGACGCGCTGACGCCAGAGGATCGCGAGAAGATCGGTTTCAAGAAGGCGCGCACCAGCTTCCTGCAGCGCATGCCGTTCATCAGGACGAAGCATCGCGCCTATCTGCCGTTGATGCCGATCGCCATCGAGCAGTTCGATCTGTCGGGCTACGATCTGGTGATCTCGTCAAGCTATGCCGTTGCCAAGGGCGTCATTACCGGCCCCAATCAGTTGCATGTATCCTATGTGCATTCGCCGATGCGCTATGCCTGGGATCTGCAGCACGAATATCTCAATGAAGGCGGCTACACCGCTGGGATCAAGAGCGCGCTGGCGCGCGCATTGCTGCATCGTATCCGGATCTGGGACACCCGCACGGCGCACGGCCCGGATGCGATGATGGCCAATTCCAATTTCGTCGCCAAGCGCATCAAGAAGGTTTATGGCCGCGATGCCAAGGTGATCTATCCGCCGGTCGCCATGTCGTCGTTGCCGAAGGATCTGCCCGTCGGCGATCACTTCCTGGCGGCGAGCCGGCTGGTGCCTTACAAGCGTATCGAAGCGGTCATCGAGGCCTTCAACAGCATGCCCGATCAGAAGCTGGTCGTTGCCGGGGACGGACCCGAAGCGGAGCGGCTGAAGGCAGTGGCGGGGCCCAACGTGACCTTTACGGGCTTTGTCAGCGATGAACGCTTGCGCGAATTGATGGCGACGGCGCGGGCCTTCGTGTTCGCGGCGGAAGAGGATTTCGGCATCATCGTCGTCGAGGCGCAATCCGAAGGCGCGCCGGTGCTGGCGCTGGGCCGCGGCGGTGCACGCGAGACGGTGTCGGCTTCGCCGGAACTGCGCACCGGCATGTTCTTCGATGCCAACGAGCCGAAGGCGATCGCTGAGTGTGTGCGCGCCTTCATCGCGCGCGAGCATGAATTTTCACGCGACGTCTGCCGTGCCCACGCGCAGAAGTTCTCCGCGGAGCGTTTTCGTGCCGAGCTCATGGCATTCGTGAACGACAACATGAAGGGGTTCACCGGCGAGCGGCGGCGCAATCGCGGTCCGGCACCGGACGGCAGTAATTTCAAGCGGCGCTGGAGCGATACGCAGGACGGCGGGCGTGTGCCGGATGAAGGCGATCGCAGGGCGCAGGGGTAGAAGTCCCGACCTCTCTCCGCGAAGGCGTTACGATTCCACCTTCGGCGCCGGCTTGTAATCTGGAAACCGCGCGTCAAACGTCTCTTTCAATGCCCGAAAATGGGCAATGCTGCCGGTGAGTTCGCGGATACGGCGCTGGCCGTTCTTGATCTCGGTCTCGAACAGATCGAGATGATGGCTGTCGAGGCTTTCCCGGGTCAGATACTCGTCATCGCCATTGCCGAAAGTGACGGCGGCGCGGGCCAGCACGTCATCGACGCGTTTGGTGAGGCCGGCCTGTTCGGCCTCTGCGCCGGACAGCGCCTGGTCGATGGCGCCCATCACGGCATCGAGGCGCTCGCGATCGGTCTCGGCATCGCGCTCCGGCGAGCGGGCGCGGAACTCGCGTTCGCCGACGATGCCGCGCAGATAGGTCTGGGCGCGTGAACGCAGGAATGTCTGGAACATGGCATGCCCGTCCGATCCCGCGCAGCGGCATGCTGCGCGATGGCGCAGTCTGACCGGCCATGGTGAGCAATCGGTTAAGAAATTGGGGCGGGAGTGGGGCGCGGGATCGGTACCATGCGCTCAACCTGTCGCCACCCGGGCAGCCCAGTAGACATTGGCGGGCGTGATTGAACTGTGGTCGGCGTTTACCGGATCGCCCGGTCAAGCCGGGCAACGACAACCTTCGTGCTCATCGGTCGACATCTTCACAAAATGTCGCAATGGTCGCGTCGATCCGCTTGTGCAGCGCGCGGCGATTGACGCTGTAGCCATCGTCCACCATCAGGCGGAAATGATCGTTGCTGAAAACTGCCCCGAGCATCATGTCCGTGACGGTCTTGACCGGGATGTCAGCGAGTTCCCGGCGCAGACGGACCCGCTTGACGCAACTGACGATGCCGTCGGCACCGCTGTTGAAGATCACGTCGGTGAAGATGGCGGCGAGGGCGGGGGACTGTTTGCGCTCTGCAATCAGCAGGCGATGCAGGGCGATTTCGTCGGGCATCAACACGATGTCGGCGATGTAACGCAGCGCGCGGCGCAGCTCGACGATGGCGGATTCCTGGCTGGACCCGGCCGCGAAGAAATCGAAACGTTGCAGGTTCTTGGTCAGCATGGCGCGAAACAGGTCGCTCTTGCTATCGAATAACTTGTAGAGCGTCTTCTTCGACATGCCGGCGGCGCTGGCGATGTCGTCCATCGTGGTGGCGGCAAAGCCCTTTTCGCCGAATGTCGTCTTGGCCACAGCCAGGAGATGCGCGATCCGTTCGGCCGATGGATCGTTCGCGAGCTCGGCAGACGCCACGTTCAGGCCATGATGTCGCGGCAAAGAGTTCCCTCGCGGCTTTTGCGCGCCCGACAATGAAACCATTAAATATTCATCCCGTTATATCCGCCGCTTCACGAACGCTTGAGCAGCCTGTTCCGGCGGGTGCTTGACTTCCTGGAAGGAAACTAGCAAGTTTCCTGAGAGGAAACCAGAGAGTTTCCAAAAAATTTCACACGGCCACTTCACCCGCCATACGTGCGGATGTCGTGCGCCGTTTTTGCATCGGTGATGGTAATGGCATCTGGAATTGGTCGTCCGCTGGTTCTGATCGGTCTGCTCGCGCTGGCGGGATGCGGCAATCCTGCATCGGAAGCGAAGGCCCCGCCCCCGCCGGAAGTCGGCGTGATGACGCTGAAGCCACGGGAGGCCGTTGTCTCGACGGTGCTGCCAGGCCGCGTCGTTGCTCATCAGGTCTCGGAAGTGCGGCCTCAGGTGACCGGCATTCTGCAAACGCGTGTCTTCACCGAAGGCGCCGAGGTCAAGGAAGGCGAGCTGCTCTACCAGATCGATCCGGTGCAGTACCAGGCTGCGCTCGAAAGCGCGGAGGCCGCCGTATTGAAGGCGCAGGCCAATCTCGCACTGGTGCGGCTGACGGCAGAGCGCAAAACGCAACTGCTGAAGACCAATGCCGCGAGCCAGCAGGATGTGGACAGCGCGATGGCCTCCTTCAAGCAGGGCGAGGCCGATCTGAAATCAGCCGAAGCCAATCGCGATACGGCGGCAATTGCGCTCGATCGCACCAAGGTGCTGGCGCCGATCTCCGGCCGCATCGGCAAGTCGATGATCACGCCGGGCGCGCTGGTGACGGCGAGCCAGCAGAATGCCATGACCACGATCCAGCAGCTCGATCCCGTTTATGTCGATCTCGATCAGGCGACGTCGGAGATGGATCGCATTCGCGGGGAGATCGCAGGTGGCCGGCTGAAGCGCCCAAGCGGCGGCGTCGAGATCGAACTGGTGCTCGAAAACGGCAAGATCCATTCGCAGAAGGGCAAGTTCGGTTTCACCGATTCCAGCGTCAACGAGACCACGGGTTCGGTGTCGACACGCGCGATCTTCGCCAACCCGGAACGCAACCTGCTGCCGGGCATGTATGTGCGCGCACGCGTCATCGCCGGAGTGGACCCGAAGGCGATCCTGATTCCGCAGCGCGCGGTGTCGCGCAATCCGCGCGGCGAAGCGGTGGCGATGTTCGTCGACAAGGACGGCAAGGTGGAGCAGCGCGTGCTGCAAGTGGCGCAGGCGATCGGCCCGAACTGGCTGGTGGACAGCGGCGCGCGGGAAGGCGACCGCGTCATTCTCGACGGGTTACAGAAGGCGAAGCCGGGCGTGGTCGCGAAGACCATCGATGTGACGGTGGATCCGGCGACCGGCCTGACCAGGACGCCGGGCAAGGAAGCCAATGCGGCCGGCATCAGTGAGACGCGCAAGGACTGATCGATCATGTCGCATTTCTTCATCAAGCGGCCGATCTTTGCCTGGGTCCTCGCGATCCTGATCATGTTCGGCGGTCTTCTGGCGATCCTCAAACTGCCGATCGCCCAGTATCCGCAGATCGCGCCGACGGTGATCACCATCACCGCGAATTATCCCGGCGCGAATGCGACGACGGCCGAGAACTCGGTGACCAAGGTCATCGAGCAGAACATGACCGGCGTCGACTATCTGCAATACATGTCGTCCTACTCGACCTCGACCGGTGTGGTGCAGATCTCCATCACCTTCACCAATGAGGCGAATGCCGACATCGCGCAGGTGCAGGTGCAGAACAAGCTGCAGCTCGCGATGCCGCTGCTGCCGCAAGTGGTGCAGCAGCAGGGCATCCGCGTCGTCAAGTCGTCGTCGAGCTTCCTGATGGTGCTCGGCTTCGTCTCCGAAGACGGCTCGATGAATGCGAGCGACATCGCCGACTATGTGGCGAGCACGATCAACGAGCCGATCAGCCGCGTCTCGGGTGTCGGCCAGGTGCAATTGTTCGGCGCCGAATATGCGATGCGCATCTGGCTCGATGCGGACAAGCTCGCCAAATACAATCTGATGCCGAGCGATGTGACGCAGGCGATCCAGGCGCAGAACACCCAGGTGACCGCGGGCCAGCTCGGCGGATTGCCGGCGGTGGATGGACAGCAGCTCAATGCGACCATCACCTCGCAGAGCCGTTTGCAGACCATCGAGCAATTCCAGGACATCATCCTGCGCACCTCGACCTCGGGCCAGACCGTGCGCATCAAGGATGTCGCGCGGGTCGAACTGGGCTCCAAGACCTATGACGCGGTGGCGCGCTACAACGCCAAGCCTGCGGCAGGCATGGGCATCTCGCTTGCCACCGGCGCCAATGCGGTGGCGACCTCGGAGGGCGTGAAGGCCCGCATCAACCAGCTCACGGCGAACATGCCGGCGGGGCTGAAGGTGATCTATCCCTACGACACCACGCCCTTCGTCAAGCTCTCCATCGAGAAGGTGGTGCACACGCTGTTCGAAGCGGTGGTGCTGGTCTTCCTGGTGATGTTCCTGTTCCTGCAGAGCTGGCGCGCGACCATCATCCCGACCATCGCGGTGCCGGTGGTGCTGCTCGGCACCTTCGGTATTCTCTCCATCGCCGGCTATTCCATCAACACGCTGACCATGTTCGCCATGGTGCTGGCCATCGGCCTGCTGGTCGACGACGCCATCGTGGTGGTGGAAAATGTCGAGCGCGTGATGGAGGAAGAAGGGCTGTCGCCGCGCGAGGCGACCGAGAAGTCGATGAACGAGATCACCGGCGCGCTGGTGGGTATCGGCGTGGTGTTGTCGGCGGTGTTCGTGCCGATGGCGTTCTTCTCCGGCTCGGTGGGCATCATCTACCGGCAATTCGCGCTGACAATCGTTTCGGCCATGGTGCTGTCGGTGCTGGTGGCGCTGATCCTGACGCCGGCGCTCTGCGCGACGATCCTGAAGAAGCCGGAGAAGGGCCATCACGAAAAGCGCGGCTTCTTCGGCTGGTTCAACCGCAATTTCGACCGCGCCTCGGGTGGTTATCAGACGACCACCGGCGGTCTCGTGAAGCGGCCGGCTGGCGCGCTGCTCGCTTTCGTCGCCGTGGTCGTCGGCATGGTGTTCCTGTTCGTGCGGCTGCCGTCGTCATTCCTGCCGGACGAGGACCAGGGCACGATCATCACGCTGGTGCAGTTGCCGGTAGGCGCTACTGCAGGCCGCACGCTCGACGTCATCCAGCAGGTCGAGAAGCAGTATATGGAGAATGAGAAGGACGCGGTGCAGGGCGTGTTCGCCGTGCGCGGCTTCTCCTTCGCCGGCCAGGGCCAGAATGTCGGCCTCGCTTTCGTCAGCCTGAAGCCGTTCGCGCAGCGCGAGGATCACGAGAAATCCGCGCAGGCAGTGGTGCGGCGCGCGATGGGGGCATTCTCCAAGATCCGCGATGCGATGGCCTTCGCGGTGTTGCCACCGTCGTTGCCGGGTTTCGGCAATGCGGCGGGTTTCGACTTCTATCTGCAGGACTCAGGCAATGCCGGCCATGAGGAACTGCTGAAGACGCGCAATCAATTGCTCGGCGCGCTCAACGGCGATGCGCGGGTCGCGCAGGCACGGCCGAACGGGCAGGACGACACGCCGCAATTCAATCTCGACATCGATCAGGCCAAGGCCACGGCGCTCGGCGTCAACCTCAACGACCTCAATACCACGCTGTCGGCGGCGTGGGGCGGTGCCTATGTCAACGACTTCATCGATCGCGGCCGCGTCAAGCAGGTCTATGTGCAGGGCGATGCTGCCTTCCGCATGGACACCAATGACATCGGCAAGTGGTATGTCCGCAATTCGCAGGGATCGATGGTGCCGTTCTCGGCCTTTGCCACCAGCCGCTGGAGCTACGGCTCGCCGCGCCTCGAACGCTACAACGGCGTCGCGGCCGTGCAGATCCAGGGTCAGGCCTCGCCCGGCACGAGCTCGGGCACGGCGATGCTGGCGGTCGACGAACAGATGAAGAAACTGCCCGCCGGTTACACGCATGAATGGACGGGGCTGTCATTCCAGGAACGTCTCACCGGCAGCCAGACGCTGTATCTCTATGCGATCTCGGTGCTGATCGTGTTCCTCAGCCTGGCTGCGCTTTATGAGAGTTGGTCGATCCCGTTCGCGGTGATGCTGTCGGTGCCGATCGGCATTCTCGGTGCGCTGGGGGCGGCGACGTTGTTCGGGCAGAACAACGACGTGTATTTCCAGGTAGGCCTGCTCACCACGATCGGGCTGGCCGCGAAGAACGCGATTCTGATCGTCGAATTCGCCATCGAGCAGCAACAGAAAGGCCTGTCGCTGGTCGAGGCGACGCTGCATGCCGCGCGCCAGCGGCTGCGGCCGATCCTGATGACCTCGATGGCCTTCGTGCTCGGCGTGCTGCCGCTGGCGCTGGCCACCGGCGCGGGATCGGCGAGCCAGAACGCCATCGGTATCGGCGTCGCTGGCGGCATGGTGACGGCGACGGTACTTGGCGTGTTCTTCGTGCCGGTGCTCTATGTGCTGGTGCGCAGGATCTTCCCGGGCGGTTCGAAGTCCACCAGTGCGCAGGGTGCGCATCCGGTGGCGACGCCGGCGGAGTGACCGAAGCGCTATTTTAGAGGCATGATCTGATCCGAAAACCGGTATCCACTTTTCGGGATCATGTCTGAGCGTGTACATCATCCCGAACACATTGCTTCGGGATGAGACATGCAGGGGCTGGACTGGGATCTGCTGCGCACCTTCTCCGTGATCGCGGGAGAGGCGAGCCTCACGCGTGCGGGCGCGCTGCTGAAAGTCAGCGCGCAGACGGTGAGCCGGCGGCTCGCCGAGCTCGAGGCGATCACAGGCGTCCGCCTGATCGCACGGTCCCTCGAAGGCTATTCGCTGACGCCGGCCGGCGAACGGCTCAGTGAGCAGCTGGAGAATATGCGGCTGGAAGCCGTGCGGATCGAATTCGTGATCGCCGAAATTCGCGAGAAGCCGGTCGGCAATGTCAGGCTGTCGATCACCGAGGTGCTGTCCGGCCCGTGGCTGATGGGCGCCATTGCCGAGTTCAATCGCCGCTATCCCGACATCATGCTCGAAATTCGCGTCGACGGCTGGCCGGCCTCGGTGCGGCGGCGCGAGGCCGATATCGTGTTGCGGCTATATGGGCCGGGAAACGAAAATCTGGTCGGTCGCAAGGTGGGGCGCCTTGGCGTCGGTGTGTACGCAACAAAAGCCTATGCGCGTGCGCATGGGTTGCCGAAGACGCGGGAGGAATGGGAGGGCCACAGCTCGGTCGGCCTCGTTGGCGAGGGGCCTTTGATGGAGTGGTTCGACAGCGTCTCGCGCCATTCGCGCCGTGTGCTGCAATGTTCGTCGAATACGGATTTGATGGCGGCCGCGCGCGCCGGGCTTGGCTTCGCGCCGCTGATGTGTATTTCCGGCGACGCCGACAAGTCGCTGGTGCGCGTGCTGCCTGAAAAGCTGCGCAGCTCGACGGAGATCTGGATGCTGTCGCATCCGGACCTCGTGGATGCGCCACAGATCCGGGCGGTGCTGGATTTCATCGCGGAACAGGCGAAGAAGGATCAGGCAAGATTGCTGGGGTAGGGCAGTATCCAGATCTGGCGGATAGCATATCCACATTTGAACGTCCCCGATCCGCAATTTATCGCTATCATCTGTCTCAATCAACCGGGATGGAAACCACAATGTCGCTACCTTCGATCTTTCAGAACCGCCTCTCCGTGCCCGTGATGGGCTCGCCGTTGTTTCTCGTGTCGGGACCGGAACTTGTCATCGCCCAGTGCAAGACCGGTATTGTCGGCTCGTTCCCGGCGCTGAACGCACGGCCGGTCGCAGTTCTCGGTGAATGGCTCACCCGCATCGAGAACGAGCTCGGCGAATATGCCGCCAAGAATCCGCATCTGCCGGTCGCGCCCTATGCGGTGAACCAGATCTGCCATCCCTCCAATGATCGCCTGCATGCGGATATGGAGATCTGCGTGAAGCACAAGGTGCCGGCGATCATCACCAGCCTGCAGCTGCCGCAGTCCATCGTCGATGCCGCGCATTCCTATGGCGGCAAGGTGTTTCACGATGTCACCACCATCCGCCATGCGCGCAAGGCCGCCGAGATGGGCGTCGATGGCCTGATCCTGGTCTGCGCCGGTGCCGGCGGCCATGCCGGCACGCTGTCGCCTTTCGCATTGCTGCGCGAAGTACGCCAGTGGTTCGACGGCACGATCCTGCTGTCCGGCTCTATCGCCGATGGCTATGGCATCGCGGCGGCGCAGATGATGGGCGCGGACATGGCCTATATGGGCACCCGCTTCATCGCCACGCAGGAAGCCAATGCGGTCGAGGGCTACAAGCAGTCGCTGATCGACTATGCGGCCGGCGACATCGTCTACACCAACCTGATCACCGGCGTGCACGGCAACTATCTGGCGCCATCGCTGGTCTCGGCTGGCCTCGATCCCGCCAATCTGCCGGTCTCCGACAAGTCGAAGATGAACTTTGGCTCCGGCGGCAACACCAAGGCGAAGGCCTGGAAGGACATCTGGGGCGCGGGGCAGGGCCTCGGCTCGATCAAGGATGCACCGGCTGTCGCTACCGTCGTCGAGCGTCTGCGCGATGAATATGATCGGGCGATCGCCGAGTTTGGCGGCAAGCAGGTCGCCGTGCAGCCGGCGGTCGCTGCCTGATGGCGGAGCGCCCCGGCAAGGCGGCTGCCGCGCGTTTCGCGGAAGCCATCCGCCCGCGTCTGTCGGTGCCGCTGATCGCGGCGCCGATGTTTCGCGTATCGGGGCCCGATCTCGTCATCGCGGCCTGCAAGGCCGGCGTCATTGGCGCATTCCCGACCGCGAATTGCCGCAGCGATGCGGAATTCTCCGAATGGCTGACGCGTATCGCCAATGCGCTGGGGCCTGAAGATGCGCCGTTCTGCCCAAACCTGATCATCCGCCGCGAAACGCTGCAGGAGGATGTCGCGGCGGTGATCCGCCAGGGCTGTGAGATGGTGATCACCAGCGTCGGTTCGCCCGATGCGGTGGTGGGGCCGCTGCATGAGGCCGGCTGCATGGTGTTCGCAGACGTCGCGTCGATCCGCCATGCGAAGAAAGCGATCGCCGCCGGCGTCGATGGGCTCGTCCTGCTGACAGCGGGCGCGGGCGGGCAGACCGGCTGGGTCAACGGTTTTTCCTTCACCCGTGCGGTGCGCGCGTTCTGGGACGGGCCGGTCGTACTGGCCGGCGGTGTGTCGGACGGTGAAGCGGTGTTTGCCGCCGAAGTGCTCGGCTGCGATCTCAGCTATATGGGCACCAAATTCATCGCCACCACAGAGAGCATGGCGGAGCCCGACTACAAGGCGATGTTGGTATCGTCGGAGCTCGACGACATCCTGCTGTCGCGCGCCTTCACCGGGCTAGAGACCAATACGCTTGTTCCCTCCATCATCGCCGCCGGCCTCGATCCGAAAAACCTGCCGACCGATATGACGCGGGAGCGCGCCGACGCACTGTATGGCCGCAACGGTACTTCCGGTGTGAAGCGCTGGCGCGATACGTGGAGTGCGGGGCATTCGGTCTCTGGTGTTCACGCCATCGAACCGGTCGAGACCCTCGTCGCGCGCACGCGCGAGCAGTACCGTGCGGCACGCGAAGCGACGCTGCATCGTCTCGAACGGCCTTTGGGCTAGCCTCCGTTCCATCTTCGATGAATCAGGGAACGCCAGCGCGCCTCCTCACCGCGCGAATGCTGCTTTGCGATGCAACCGGTGTCGGGTTTTTGTTCGTCACGCTGCATTCACAAACGGTTGCGCCGGATGTATTGGGAGGCAACGATTGTGGTATGCCAAACATCCGAGGATCCTCATGCGTGACTTCATGGCCGTTGCCCGTTCCGTTGCCGTTGCCGAGCACGGGATGGCCGCAACCTCGCACCCGCTGGCGACGCTTGCCGCGGTGGAGATGCTGAAGTCCGGCGGTAATGCCATCGATGCGGCGCTGGCCGCGGTGGCTGTGCAATGCGTTGTCGATCCGGCCATGACCGGTATCGGTGGCGACTGTTTCGCGCTCTATTCGCCCAAGGGCGGCGCACCGATCGCGTTGAACGGTTCCGGCCGTACCCCGGCCAAGATCGATTCCGGGAAATATGCCGATTCCGGTGCCCGCGACATTCCGGAGACCTGTGTCGAAACCGTCACCGTGCCCGGCGCCATCGATGCCTGGTGCACGCTGAGCAAGGACCATGGCAGCAAGCCGCTGGCCGAAGTGTTCGCCGCGGCGATCGATGCCGCCGAGAACGGCTTCATCATCACCCCGCGCGTGGCTGCTGACTGGACCAAATGGCGTCGCAAACTGGAAGCGCACGCGGACTGTGCCGCGCAATATCTGCCCGGCGGTCATGCACCGGCAGTTGGGGACAAGCGCGTGCAGCCGGCGCTCGCGGCCACGCTGCGCCGTGTCGCACGTGAGGGCCGCAATGGGTTCTATCAAGGGCAAGTGGCCGACGACATCATCACGACGTTGCGCGCCGTCGACGGTGCACATGAGGCGGATGATTTCGACGCGCAGCGTTCGGACTACTTGGCGCCAGTGTCGGCGAACTATCAGGGCTATGACGTCGCCGAATGTCCGCCGAACGGGCAGGGCGTGGTGGCGCTGATGATCCTGCGCATGCTGGCCGGGTACGACATCAAGAATCTGAGCGAGGCAGACCGCATCCATGTGCTCGCCGAGGCGACCAAGGCGGCCTATCGCACGCGCGATGCGTATTTCTGCGATCCTGCTGTCGCCAAGGTCGATGTCGAGCGCTTCCTGTCCGACAAGTTCATCGGCGATCTCCGGGCCAAGATCGACATGAAGAAAGCGTCGCCGGAAGAGGAATGGGATTCCGTGATCCACAAGGACACGGTGTATCTCACCGTGGTCGATCGCGACCTCAATGCCGTGTCGCTGATCAATTCGCTGTTCGGCCCGTTCGGCAGCGGCATCTATGCCAAGAAGTCCGGTGTGCTGCTGCATCACCGTGGTTGGAGTTTTCGCGCCAAGCCCGGCCATGTGAATTCGCTCGGCCCGCGCAAGCGGCCGATGCATACGATCATTCCGGGCATGCTGATGAAGGACGGCCGTGCGGTGATGCCGTTCGGCGTGATGGGCGGGCATTATCAGGCCACCGGCCATGCCCAGTACATCTCCAATGTGCTCGACCTCGGGATGGATATCCAGGAAGCCGCCGAAGCGCCGCGCTCCTTTGCGACCAACAATGTGCTGCAGGTCGAGAATACGATCCCCGAGGCGGTGCGCAACGAGCTCGCGGCGCGCGGCCATAAGCTACAAATGATGGATGCCGGCATCGGCGGCGCCCAGGCGATCCAGATCGACTACAAGCGCGGCGTGCTGCTCGGTGCGTCGGATCACCGCAAGGACGGCATGGCGCTGGGTTTCTGAGCTAAACCGGCGGGTTCCCTTCGGAACCTGATGCATCGGCCTGCGTTCCCATGGGATACCCCATTCACGCAGGCCAGTCATTGTGCAGTCCCAGGCATTCCTCGAAAAAGCGCGTCCGGCAGCGGACAGCATCATCGCGGAAGGCCGGACGGTCTGGCGTCACGTGGCGTGCCGTCGCGCCACGGTGCTCAACGATGCCTCGAACTACTTTCTCGCGCTGCGCCGCTGCCTGATCGAGGCCGAGCGCTCGGTCTTCATCGTCGGCTGGGATGTCCACAGTCGTACGCCGCTGGTCGGCCCCGATGGCACGGCGGATGACGGCTATCCCGAGGGATTCGGGCCGTTCCTGCATGCGTTGCTGGCCGAGAAGCCAGAGCTGCGCATCCATCTGCTGATCTGGAATTCTCCGGTGATCTATGCCGGCGAGCGCGAATGGTTTCCGTCCGCGAAATTCAGCGTGCCGAACAGCGATCGGCTGATCTTCTGCTACGACGACTGCCTGCCGACCGGCTCGGCCCAGCATCAGAAGATCGTCGTGGTCGACGACAGCATCGCCTTTTCGGGCGGACTCGATCTCACCATTCGCCGATGGGACACCGATGCGCATCGCGCCAATAATCGCAAGCGTATTGATCCCGCGGGCCAAGCCTATCCGCCATTTCACGATGTGCAGATGATGGTGGATGGGGAGGCTGCGCGCTCTCTCGCCGAACTCGTCCGGCAGCGCTGGGCCTGCGCCAATTGCGGCACCGCACCGGAGATGGATGTGGAGCGGCGCATCTGGCCCGATGGCTTCGCTGCGGATTTCGAGTACGTAAAGATCGGTATCGCGCGTACCGAGCCCTATGCGAAGGGGCGGCAGGCGATCAATGAGGTCGATCTGTTGTTCATGGCCTCCATCCAGGCCGCCGAGCGGATGATCTATGTCGAAAACCAGTTTCTCAGCGCCGAGCACGTCGCGCGAAAGCTGGTGGAACGGCTGAAGCAGAAGCCGAACCTTGAAGTTCTGCTGGTTGCGCCGAAGACCCATGCCTCCTGGATCGAGGCACGCACCATGCGCAACGGGCGTCTTGAATTCATGAAAGTGTTCGACGAGGCGGGTCTTGCCGATCGTGTGCGGCTGTTGCATCCACAGGTCGCCGACGGCGCCGACGTCGAAGCGGTCATGGTGCATGCGAAGGTCATGATTGTCGATGATCACTTCCTGCGCATCGGCTCCGCCAATCTCAACAATCGTTCGATGGGCGCGGATTCCGAATGCGACTTGGCGATCGAAGCGAGTAGTGAGGATGAGCGCCGCAAGATCGCAGCGATCCGCAATCGGCATCTCGGTCATTTCTGCGGTGTGTCGGAGCTGGCGGTTGCGGACGAGTTGGAACAAAGCGGCTCGCTGATCGCGACGGCGACGAGATTGCGCCACCATGGCCACAGCCTGCATCCGGTCGAAGACGGCATCCCCGACGCCAAGGAGATCGTCGACTTCGTCACACCGGTGGCCGATCCGCTGCGGCCGCTCGGCCTCGAGCGCGCAGCGCGGGCGACAGTGCCGACCTCGATCAAGCTTCTGGCGCTTGTGGGCGCGGTCTGCGCTGTCGCCGCGCTGTGGCGATTCACGCCGCTTTACGAATTCACCGATGCGGTCATGCTGCTGCAAATGCTGCGATCGATCGAAGGCTCGCCCTGGGCGCCGCTGGTGATCGTGGCTGGCTTTGTCATCGGCGGGGCGGTGCTGTTTCCGGTCACCGTGATGATCGCCGTGACGGCCGCTGCGTTCGGACCGTGGATCGGCCTCGGATCGGCGCTGGCGGGAACACTGGCCAGCGCATCGCTGCTCTACATGGTCGGGCGCATCGTTGGTATCGGGCCGGTGCAGCGCTTGCTCGGGCCGCGGCTACGGCGCATTCAGAACAAGATCGTCGGCAATGGCGTCATCGCCGTCGTGTTGATCCGTATGCTGCCATTGGCGCCATTCTCGCTGGTCAATATGGCGGCGGGTGCCAGCGGCGTGCGGTTTCGGGACTTCATCATCGGCACGGTGATCGGCATGGCGCCGGGGTTGATCGCGATGTCGGTGTTCGGTTCGCAGATCGCCGATCTCTTGCGCAATCCATCCTGGTCGAGCGTCGCGTTACTGCTGCTCGGCATCGCGGTGTGGGTCGCATTCTCGATTGGTGCGCAATTCGTCGTCACTTGGTGGAGCCGTCGCCGGTGATCTCACCGTCCATCCGCATCATGACCTGGAACGTGCATGGCACTTTTGCGCTCAATCCGAAATTCGATCTGCCAGGCGTGATCGCTTTGATCCAGAAATGGTCGCCGGATGTCGTGGCATTGCAGGAGATCGACTCGCGCGGTAGCAGCAACAATCCGTTTCTCATTCTGGAAGAAGCACTCGGCGGCCACAGCGTGGGTATCAAGTCCATCGTTACCACCGATGGCGATTACGGCCAGATGCTGATCAGCCGATGGCCCTGGGCGGCGCAGCCGGAGATCCATGACATCTCCTTCGGCGAGTATGAGCCACGGCGTGCCGTCGTGGCCGATGTCGCGACCAAAGGCGGCATCTTCCGCGTCATTGCAACGCATCTTGGTCTGAGCATTGGCGAGCGCCGGCAGCAGACGCGAAAGCTGCTGACGCTGGCGCAAGAGCCGACGCATCCGTCAGTCATTGTCGGCGACTTCAATGACTGGTTCTGGGTCAATTCGGTTCGCAAGTCATTGGCACAGACGTTCCCAGAGCGCACCCGTCACCGCACCTTTCCGTCGCGCTGGCCGCTGATGCGGCTCGATCGCATCTACGGACGCGACATCAGGATCGTCGAAAGTTTTATTGATCCCGAAGCAAAGGCGATTTCAGATCATTTGCCGGTCATCGCTGATGTCGTACCGGCACTTCCGCTGCAATTGATGAAGCCGGCGACTGCTGCGTAGCTTCAATGTGTCCTCGCTTGCAAGCAGGCAAAAGGCTACAGCCACCCGTTACGACGGAAGCGCCAGTATAGTCCGGCGCATATGGTGGCGATGACCGCGAGCACGGCGAAATAGCCATATTGCCATTTCAGCTCCGGCATGTTCTCGAAGTTCATGCCATAGATGCCGGCGAGGGCGGTGGGTATCGCCAGAATGGCGGCCCATGCGGCGAGCTGGCGCGTCACGTCGGTCTGCTGGGCTTGGCCGAGCATCAGGCTCGTCTCGAAGGCGAAAGCCAGCACTTCGCGCAGGCTGTTGATGTCTTCCGTGACGCGGTGGATGTGGTCGGTGACGTCGCGAAACAGCGGCTGCATCTCCGGATCGATCTGCACCACTTCGGCATGCTCGATGCGACGGCAAACCTCGGTGAGCGGCGCCGCGGCATCGCGGAGGCGCAGCAGGTCGCGACGCAAGGTGTATAGTCGCTCGATCTGTTGCGACGACAAGGCGCGTTTCAGCAGGCTGTCTTCGAGCGCTTCGACTTCCGAGCGGATCTGGTCGAGCACCGGTGCATATTCATCGACGATGAAGTCGAGCACGGAATAGAGGATGAAGTCCTCGCCGTTGGCGAGTGTCGTCGGACAGGCCTCGGCGCGGTCGCGCACGGCACGGTAGGAACTCGACGCGCCATGGCGCACGGTCACGACATAGCGCGGCCCGACGAATAGATGCGTCTCGCCGAAGGCGATGCGCCCGTCGATCAGTTGCGCGGTGCGGGCGACGACGAATAGTGCCTTGCCATACTGTTCGAGCTTTGGGCGCTGATGGGCCTTGTGGGCATCTTCGATCGCCAGATGATGCAGGCCGAATTGTTGCTGAATTTCATGCAGCAGATCATCGGCCGGTTCGAACAGACCAATCCACACCACATGGCCCGGCTTTGCCGTCCATTTTTTTGCATCCTCAATACTGTCGAGATCCTTCACCTTGCGGCCCTTGGCGTAGACGGCAGCGCCGACGATGCCGGGTTCGGGATGGGACAGTTCGGGATGTGCGGTGACGGGGGTAATCTGATCCATGAGAATGTTCGCGATATAGTCTTTCAATTCAAGGTAACGTCCGGCCGTCACCCGCGTTCCACAGCGCATCGAGTCCGCTGTGGTAGTTCGGGTGCCGCAGACGGATACCGAGTTCATTCTTCAGCCTTGCATTCGAGATGCGGTTGTTCGATGCGTAGAAACTGCGAGCCATCGGGCTCAGATCGGCGGTCTCGAAGGCCTGTTCGGGTGGCGGCGGAATCTGCATGAGGCCGGCTGCGTAAGTGACGACGTCCTGCGGTGGCGCCGGTTCGTCGTCGCAAACATTCCAGATGCCGCCATGCGGATGTTCGGCAACGGCAGCAATCGCCTGCACGATATCATCGACATGGATACGGTTGAACACCTGGCCCCGTTTGACGATGCGATGGGCGCGGCCGCCGGCGAGATTGACGAAGGCGTTGCGGCCGGGGCCGTAGATGCCGGCAAGACGGAGAATGCGAAGGCGATCCCCGCAGGCGTTTCGCCAGGTCGTCTCGGCATGCGCGCGCTGGCCCCGTCGGCCGTCGTCATGGGTCAGAGCGGCAGTTTCGTCGATCCACGCGCCGGCATGATCGGTATAGACACCGACGGTGGACAAATAGATCACGCGCGCCGCGCTTTTCGCAATCCGATCTCCAAATTGCGCCAGCACGGGATCGCTGTTCTTGCCGGGCGGGACCGACACGACGATCAGATCGGCGCGCGCGACACGTTCATCGAGCTCCGGATCGGCATGCGCTCCATCGAACAGAAACACATCGAGCGGTTCGTCTGCGAGAGATGCGCGGCGCTCTTCGGTACGCACCGTGCCGCCGATCTCGAGGAAAGCAGCTGCATGCATGCGGATGAAATGAAGGCAACTATAACCGAGGCCGAAAACGAACAGGCGTTTGGGCAAGGTAGGCAATCCATATCTGGTCGTCTTGTTAGACGACATGGTGACGACAGCAATGGCACAGGGGAAAGACAAGTAACATCTCTCCCATTCTTCTTTGTCATCGGATTGTCATTTAATCCAGATTTCTATTCTTGGCGATGTCTCGCTTGCTGCCGTTGATCTCCTTCGATAAGAACGACGCAATGCAGCATCGCGCAATCGTGATGTTGGGCGTGGTTGGTTCATTCGAAGTCCATAAGATGCGTCTCAGTCAGCGTTTGGGTGACCTGAATCCGGCATGGGGCTTCGATGCGTCAGCATGGGGTCGTGGCTGGTTGCGCTCTGGGTATCGTATTCGAGCACTTCTTGTTTCCGCTGTCGTCCTTGCCGGCGGCGCCATGATGTCGGCGATCGCGGCGGGCGACGATCCGCGCCAATATGTGCCGATCAAGTTCCAGATTCCGAGCCAGCCGCTGGCCGCGGCGCTGCAGACCTATAGCAAGGTCACTGGCGTGCAATTGCTTTATGAAAGCGGTGCTGCCGGGGATCGAGTCTCTGTGCCGGTCGAAGGCGAATATACGCGCGATACCGCCTTGCGCATGCTGCTTGCGGATACGGATCTGGTGATCCGCTATACGCGCTCCAATTCCATTACATTGGTGCCTGCATCTGCCGACCCCGATGCGCCGCCGGAAGCCTTGTTCGCAGGACAGGTCGATCTCACGCTCGACACTCTGGTGGTGCGCAGGCAACGGCCGAGCAGCGATCCATCGCAATTGCGCGCCTATAGCGGCATCATCCAGTCCGATATCCAACATGCGCTGCGCAAGGACGCCAAGACGCGTAACGGCGCTTACAGTGCGGGGATCAAGCTATGGATCGACAATCCGCGTACCGTGCGCAAGACCGAATTGTTCAGGTCGTCCGGCGATCAGGAGCGCGATGAGACCATCGCTCGCGTGCTCGACGGCATGCAGGTGAGCCAGGCGCCGCCCGCCAATACGCCTCAGCCCGTCATGGTCATGATCACGGTGCGCTAGAGATGGCGGGCAGACGCTCACTCACGACCCGCCATGGATCCGGTGATGCAGGATCGGATTCTGAGCTCGATCTCTACGCAGACTCCACGTCCGGTACGTGGCGCTGGTTCGTCGGCAGCGCTGTGCTCGTACCGGTGCTGGTGGTGGCGGGCGTTTACTGGCTGCATCAGATGCCGGTCGGTCCGACCGCCCGGCAGGGACACTCGACGATTCAGGTCGAATTGATTGCAACGCCGTCCCCGTTGACGGAGGTCAAGCAGGCATCCGTGCAGCCAAATCCGCCGATCGTCGATTTCCAGGCAGAAGCGAAGATCTCGGAGCAGAGTATCGCGCCGGTCGAGCAGGAGATCGCGCCGCCGCAGCCGTTGGTGCGACCCCAGCCGGCCGCTGTTCCTGCGCAGAGACCGGCAGGGGGCGGACAGCGTCAGGCTGTTTCTGCGGGAGCGGCATCGCGTTTCCAGCAGCAGTTACTCACTCATATCGAACGCTACCAGCGCGATCCCGGCGCGAGCGGAAAAGTTCTCGTGCTGTTTGCCATGCGCCGCGATGGGACGTTGGTCCGGCTCGATGTGAAAGCGAGTTCGGGGCGGGCATTGCTCGATCAGGAGGCGATGGAAACGATTCGGCGAGCACAACCGCTGCCACGTATTCCCGCCGATATGCCCGATCTCATCACAGTGTTGCTGCCTGTGGCATTTGACGCACGGTGAATAAATCCGTGCCGCCCGGTGAATTGGTTCGTTGTTCCGTAATTAATCTGTCATGAGCGGACGGTAACACCCTGCCTGCTGAGGTAGTGATCGGTTAGTGTATAAGGACGGTAACCGTTGAGTGGGGTAGATCGTACAACGTTGCGCGACGTCTTGGCGGCCGATTATACCGGCCTTTTCAAGCGTTTGACGCGAAAGCTCGGCTCTTCGGAGCTGGCAGGCGATGCCCTGCAGGAAACGTTTTTGCGTGTCGAGCGCATGTCGAACGTTCCTGCAGTCAACAGCCCGAAGGACTATCTGTTCCGCATCGCACTCAATGTCGCGACCGACCGTCGCCGCGTCGAACAGCGCCATCTCAGTCTCGATGCTGTCGATGCGTTACTCGACATTCCGGACGATACGCCCGATGCAATTGCAGTCATGGAAGGGCGTCAGGATATCGAAGCCCTTGATCGCGCGTTGACGGAATTGCCGGCGCGTGCCCGCCAGGTCTTCATGGCCGCGGTTGTCAAGAAGTTGCCGGACCACGAAATCGCCGCACAATTGGGTGTAAGCGTTAGAACGGTTGAAATCGATCTGCGCAACGCGCTGAAGCACTGTGCGCAGCGGCTTGACCGGACCTTGATCCGACGGACTGGCGGCCCACGCCCACGCTAGCCTATCGCAAGCCGGGCCGGTCATGATCGGCAGGCGTCAATTCCGGCCAACTTTTTCACTACTGGTTGTTGCTGGAGCTGGTCCGAAACTATCGGGCCGCAAAAATCTGTGCCATTAAGCGGCGATTCGGCTGCGGGATAGCGCGGTCTCAACCGTCTAGTATCCGAGGATATTTCATCCATCTCGACTCGTCAGATCAGAAGCTCCGCGACATCAATGATCCGCATCATTTTCCCGGCCCGGTCTTTTATCGTTCGCGCGCGGGCCGCTGTCGCACCGACCGCGCGCTGCTGGTTGTGCCCGGGTGACTGAGGCGGGCGACGATAACGGCTTGCTCGATCGGGCAATCGACTGGGTCGCATTGCTGCGCTCGGGCCGCGCGACTATCGATGATGCCGAGCAGTTGCAGCGATGGCGCGCGCTGAGTGCTGCACATGAGGCTGCATTTCGGCAAGCAGCGCGCCTGTATCGTGATCTCGGCGCCATGGGGGCGGAACTCGAGCGCCGAAAAGTGCGGCCGTTCGTTGCGCGTCGTGCCGTCACCCGGCGTGCGCTGATCGGGGGAGCGCTCGCGGCTTCGGTTGCTGGCTATATGGTGGTGAGGCCGCCGCTGGAGCTTTGGCCCTCGCTGGCGGAAATGTCGGCTGACTATCGTACGGCGAAGGGCGAGCAGCTCGACGTCGAACTGGTGGACAATGTGTCGCTGAAGCTCAATACGCAGACCAGCGTGGCGGTTCGTGGCAGTAGCATCAATCCGCGCATCGAGCTGATCTCGGGAGAGGCCGCGATCAGTGCACGGCGGCCGGTGTCGGAGCCGCTGGTGGTGATTGCTGCGGACGGTCAGATCGCTTCATCGGCCGGTGAAGTGAACATCCGTTGCATCGATGGTGTGGTGCTCGCAGTCTGTATTCAGGGCTCGATCACCGTGAGCCATGGTGGGCGCAGCATCGAGCTGACGGGTGGACAGCAGATTGCATATTCGGCGTTGGAGCCGCTCGGCACGCCTGTGCCGGTGACCGATCCTGACAGCCTCTCGGCGTGGCGGGAAAGGCTGCTCATTTTCAAGGACGAGCCGCTTGCCGCTGTTGTCAGCGAGATCAATCGCTATCGTCCCGGCAAGATCGTCGTGACCAATTCAGATCTCGGCCGGCGCCTGGTCAACGGCACCTTTCATACCGACAAGCTCGACGATTTCGTTGCGCAAGTTCGCCAGCTCTATGCGGTGAAAGTGCGGGCATTGCCCGGCGGCCTCGTTCTGCTCAGCTGATAATGCATTGATATCTCTTGGTAACGGCGCGGCTGTGGCCGACCGCGTGGCATTTTTGTCACCTTCGTTGCCTGGTGATTCGGCCGGCATGTTTTTCTTAATTTTCTTTTGCGGGTTGATGGTTGCCCAAACGTCTTGAGGACATAGGGACCTGATTGCGAGCGCGCGGCTCGCTCTCGGTGTGCCCTCTTATGGGCTTGATGCATGCTTCTTATTCTTCGAGACGATGTCGGCGCGAAGCTGCCGCAGTGGCGGTTCCTGCAATCCTCGGCTCCGGCAGTCCTGATGCTCGCAAGCATCGGCGCTTTCGTTGGCGCTTCTCAGTCGGTCCATGCGGCTCCAAGCCAGCAGGCTGAAGCGAAGTCTTCCGATGCGAAAGCAGCTGGTGGCAAGGCTGCCGGTAGCAAGGCTGCGGCTGAAGCGCCGCCGGCCGCACCGGCTGCGCCGCTGCAGCGCTTCGATATCGACGACTTTGCCGTGCAGGGTGCCGACAAGCTGCCGCAGATCGATGTCGAAGAGGCGATCTATCCCTTCCTTGGTCCCAATCGTACGGCTGACGACGTCGAGAAGGCCCGTGCTGCGCTCGAAAAGGCCTACCACGACAAGGGCTTTCAGACAGTCAGCGTGTCGGTCCCGCAGCAGAATGCGTTGACCGGCCGCGTGATTCTGAAGGTCACCGAGATGAAGGTCGGCCAGTTGCGCGTGAAAAACTCGCGCTACTTCGATCTCGACAAGGTCAAGGACCGGGCGCCGTCGCTGAAGCCGGGTACAGTGCCGAACTTCAATGCAGTGACGAAGGATATCGTCAGTCTCAATCAGTGGCCAGATCGCCGCGTGACGCCGGCGCTGCGTGCGGGCGTCACGCCGGGCACTGTCGACGTCGATCTGAATATTGAAGACAAGGCGCCGTTCCATGGCAGCGTGGAACTCAACAATCGCCGCTCGCCGAATACGACGGGAACGCGGCTCATCGGCACGGCGCGCTACGACAACCTGTGGCAGCTCGGCCATTCATTCAGTTTCACCTATCAGGTCGCGCCGGAAAACCCCAACGATGCCGAGGTGTTCTCGGCTTCGTATCTCGCGCGTTTCGAGGATATCGACTGGCTGACCGCGCTCGTCTACGGCGTGAAATCGAGCAGCGACGTCGCCACCATCGGCGGCATGAATGTCGTTGGTCCCGGTGAGATCATCGGCGCGCGCGCTGTCATGACGCTGCCGGCGCGCGAAAACTTCTTCCATACCCTGTCGGCGGGTATGGACTACAAGCATTTCGACCAGACGATGCGGGATCTGAGCGGCAACGGCTTCGGCACGCCGATCACCTATTTCCCGGCCGTCGCCAGCTATGGTGCGACCTTCCAGGGTGAGAAGTCGCTGACACAGCTCAACGCGTCGATCACCGCCGCCATGCGTCCTGTGGGTGACGACTGGCGTGCGTTCGACAACAAGCGCGCCTGGGCGTCCGGCAGCTTCACGCATCTGAATTTCGATCTCGCCCATACCCACGAGTTGCCGGAAGGCTTCCAGTTCTGGGCCAAGGTGCAGGCACAGGTCTCCGACGGCCCGCAGGTATCGAGCGAGCAGATGAGTGTCGGCGGCATGGATACCGTCCGTGGCTATCTCGAATCCGAAGTGCTCGGCGACGACGGCATCGTCGGCAATCTCGAAATCCGCTCTCCCGATGTCGGCAGCATGCTGCAGAAGGAACTGAAGGACGAGACCGGGCAGGGCGCGCCGCGCTTCACTACCTGGAATGAATGGCGCTTCTTCGGCTTCGCTGACGCCGGCCATGTCCGCGTGCAGCGACCGTTGCCCGAGCAGCAGACGCGTTTCGACGTCTGGAGCTACGGCGTGGGCACCCGTTTCAAGGTCTTCGAAAACTTCAACGGCGTGGTCTCCTATTCGGTGCCGATGATCAGTCAAACTTACACGCATGCCAATACAGGGCGCGTGAACTTCCGACTCTGGGGTGAATTCTGATGACGATGGGGAGCGGTCACATGACCAAGGGCGTCTCAAACCTGCGCCGGCAAATGAAAAATGCGGCAGCGGGCCTGGCACTCGGCTTTGCCGCCGCAATGACGTTGTTTCCGTCCACGGCGAATGCCTGGTGGAACGACGAGTGGCAGCTGCGCAAGAAGATCAACATCGATGCGAGCGCCACCGGCGCCAACATCACCGATCCGATCGGCACCGTTCCGGTGCTGGTGCGCCTGCATTCCGGCAACTTCCGTTTCAGCCTGGCCAAAGATGACGGTAGCGATCTCCGCTTCGTCGCTACCGACGACAAGACTCCGCTGAAGCATCACGTCGAGAAGTGGGATTCGCTGCTTGGCGAGGCGCTGGTCTGGGTTTCGGTGCCGAATGTGGCGCCGGGAGCCAAGTCGGATTTCTGGATCTACTACGGCAACAAGAAGGCCGCGGCGACCAACGACTCCAAGGGCACCTATGATGCCGACACGGCGCTGGTCTATCACTTCAACGAGCGTGGCACGCCGGCGATCGACGCATCGGTCTGGGCCAACAACGCGCAGAGCGTCGGCCAGCCGGCTGACGGTTCGCTGATCGGCACCGGCCTGCGCCTCGACGGCCGCAACATCGTCACGCTGCCGGCTTCGCCGTCGCTCGGCATGGCGGATGGTGCGCCGTTCACTCTCTCGACCTGGGTCAAGCCGGCTGCGGTGCAGCCGAACGCAGCTCTCTACAGCCGTCGCGACGGTGCCAGCGGGCTGGTGATCGGCATGGACAACGGCGTTCCCTTCGTCGAGGTGAGCAACGCCGCTGGCACCCAGCGTACCGGCGCCGGTGCGCCGATTGCCGCCAATTCCTGGAACCACCTGGCCGTCGTTGCCGCCAGCGGCACCGTCACCCTTTATCTGAACGGCGCCTCCTATGCGGTGCTCAATGCGTCCCTCCCGGCCCTGACCGGTGTTGCACGGCTCGGCGGCGATGCCCCGCCGCCGGCCGCCGCTCCGGCAGCGCCAGCAGCCGATGCCGCAGCACCTGCAGCGGATGGCACGACCCCCGCAGCGGAAGCTCCTGCGGCAGCACCGGTCGCTGCAGCGATGGCCGGCTTCGTCGGCGACATCGACGAACTGCAGATCTCCAAGATCGCGCGTTCGCCGGGCTTCATCAAATTCGCCGCGGTCGAGCAAGGCACCGAGCCTGCCAAGCTGATCGCCTTCAGCAACGATGAAGAGACTGCCAGCTGGATGTCGGGCCACTTCGCCATCATCCTCAAGGCGGTGACCATCGACGGCTGGATCGTGATCGCCCTGCTGATCATCATGGCCGTGGCCAGCTGGATCGTGACCTATGACCGCGTCAGCTACATGAAGCGGCAGGCCAAGGCGAACGACCGCTTCATGAAGAGCTTCCGCCAGCTCGCCGACAACCTGACCGCGCTCGATCGTGGCGAAGTCGACGAGAATGCCGCCGTGCTCGGCAGCAAGCTCGACGAGGAAGAAGCACAGGTGGTTCGGGCGTCCTCGCTGTATCGCATCTATCACGTCGGCGCCGAGCAGATCAGCAATCGCTTCGCCAATACCGACATGATCCGCCTGAATGGCGCATCGATCTCGGCGATCCGTGCGGCGCTCGACAGCATGTTCGTCAAGGAAAGCCAGCGCCTCAACAAGCTGATGGTGGTGCTGACCATCTCGATCTCGGGCGGTCCCTTCCTCGGCCTGCTCGGCACCGTGGTCGGCGTCATGATCACCTTCGCGGCCATCGCGGAAAGCGGCGACGTCAACGTCAACGCCATCGCACCGGGCATCGCCGCGGCGCTCGTCGCCACCATCGCCGGCCTGTTCGTCGCTATCCCCGCGCTGTTCGCCTACAACTACCTGGTGACGCGTATCGGCGAACTGACCTCGGACATGCAGGTCTTCATCGACGAGTTCGTGACCAAGATGGCCGAGTTCTATTCGAGCGAGCCGGTTGCCGATCATCGCCAGGCTGCGGAGTAAGAGGCGATGCAGCTCCAGGCCAAGAACAAGCCGTATGACGATATCAACATCACACCGATGCTCGATCTCGCTTACGTGCTGCTCATCATCTTCATCGTGATGACGACGGCGACGGTGCAGGGGCAGAAGGTCAATCTGCCCAAGGCCTCCGCCGCCCCGAGCCTCGCGACGCCGACCACGAAGGCGATCACCGTCTCCAACGACGGCAAGATCTTCCTCGACACCATTCCGGTGACGCTGCCCGAGCTCGAGCAGCGTCTGGTTCAGCAGAAAGCACTGACGCCGGAATTTCCCGTGGTTCTGCGTGGCGACGCGCAGACCCAGTACCAAAGCGTGATGGATGTTCTCGATCTGCTCGGCCGCATCGGTCTCTCGCAGGTCGGTCTCGCCACCAAACCTCTCGTGAAGTAACGCCGTGATGCAGACCGCCAGCGATACCGACGATCATACCAAGGGCGCGTTCGCGACGCTTTGGGCTTGGCTGCGTCGCGGTGCGTCCAACGTGGCCGCGGAGCCAGCGCTGCAGGACAGCGTTGCGCTCTCGCCGGCCAATGCCGGTCTCGCTCAGGAACCCGGTATCGTGCTGCCGTTCCCGCTGCGTGGCGAAGCGCTGCTGGTTCGGCTCGCCGAGCTGCTGCGTCGCCGCGTCGCCGAACTGGTGCCGCAATGCGACCGCCTGTCGCTGACCTTGTCGCATCACCCGGCGCTGCGCCTGTCGATCGACGAAAGTGCATTCATTGAATTCGATGCGCCGAGCGCCGAGTTCAATCTGGTGATCGAAGCGCCGAGCGGCACGCGGATGATCATCCAGACCACGGATTTCGATGCAGTGGTGAAATTCGTTCTGCAATACGTCGTCGAGAAACTGTCCGACGACGCCGTGCTGGAGGCCGCATCGTGAAGAAGTCGTCCGAAAAAGTCGCGGACATCAAGGCTGCCAGCGATCGTGGCGCCTATCTGCGCTATGGAGCGGTGGTCGCGGCCGTGATGCTGCTATTCGGCGGCGGCTGGTACCTGGTGATGAGCGGCAGCGATATGCCGGCACCGAAGCAGGTGCGAGAGCTGACGGTGGTCAATATCATTCCGCCTCCGCCGCCACCTCCGCCGCCCGAGCAGAAAATGCTCGAGCAGCCGAAGGTGACCGAAGAAACCAAGATGATCGAGCAGCCGCTCGACGAGAAGCCGCCAGAGAAGCCGGCAGACGAGCCCGTGAAAGACGCCAAGAGCGAGGAACCTCCGGGCCCTCTGTCGCTCGACGCCAAGGCCACCGGTCCGGGCGACCTGTTCAATCTCGGCAGCAAGGTCGGCGGCAGCCCCTATGGCGGCCGCGGTGGCGGTGGCAGCAAATTCGGCTGGTACGCCTCGATCGTGCAGACGCAGATCGAAGCGGCGATCCGTGCCAATGAGCGCACCAAGAATGCGGTGATGCAGCTGCAGTTCCGCATCTGGGCAGACAATACCGGCCGCATCAGCCGCGTCGAGCTCGTCAATTCGAGTGGCAGCGCGGAAGTCGATGCTGCCATTCGCAATGACGTCATCGGAAGGCTGACGCTGCGGGAGCCGCCGCCAAACGACATGCCGATGCCTATCAACGTCCGGGCGACCGGACGCAAGCCAACCTAATTCGCCCGGCCGGGGGACGGCCAGGCAAATATCACTTCGACTAGCAGGGGACTTGAACCGATGTTCGACAGAAAGACCGATACCGCCCGGCGCATGCTGCCGCTCGCAGTATCGATGTGCGCGCTCACTCTCGCGATGCCGGCCGTGGCGCAGGATGGCGAGGGACGTGCGTCTTCCAAGCGCCCCGCCGTGTCGCGTGCGAAGCCGATTGCGCCGAATTCGACGACCAGCCTCGTCAACCTGCTGATCAAGCAGGGCGTGATCACCGAAGAGCAGGGCACCGCGCTGATCAAGCAGGCCGAAGACGAAGCCTATGTGCAGCGCGAAGCTGCCAAGGGTGCGTCGGCCCGCGCTGAGGAAGCCGCGAAGGCCGCGACCGCTGCGGCCGCAGCGGCATCGCCTCCCGGCACCAAGCACGTCACCTACGTTCCGGAAATCGTCAAGCGCCAGTTGCGCGAGGAAATTCGCAACGAGGTGATGGCGCGCGCGCATACCGAAAACTGGGCGTCGCCGGGCAAGTATCCGGAATGGGCCCAGCGCATCCGCTTCTATGGTGATTTGCGCACCCGCTATGAGGGCCAGTTCTTCCCGACCGGCAATGATCCGCGTCTGATTAATTTCAACTCGATCAATACCGGCAATCCCTACGATCTGTCGGACAATAACTTCTATTGGGGACCGACCTACAATACCAGCCAGGACCGCGACCGCGCTCGTTTGCGCCTGCGCGTGGGTGCAGATGTGGATGTCGCCGACAGCATCGTTGCCGGCTTCCGCTTCGCCAGCGGCGACACCAATTCGCCAGTCTCTCTGAACCAGACGATGGGCGGCAATGGCGGAAACTTCTCGAAGTATGCGCTATGGATTGATCGTGCGTATGTGCGCTATCAGCCATCAAGTGACTTCAGCTTCTCGGTCGGTCGTTTCGACAACCCGTTCTGGTCTCCGACCGATTTGGTCTGGCACCGCGATCTCGGTTTCGATGGTTTCGTCGCTCAATTGAAGCACGAAGTCTCGCCGGGAATCACTCCGTTCTTCGTGGCCGGCGCCTTTCCGACATTCAACTCCGATCTGAATGTCGGTTACAATCTGGACCAGAACAACATCAGGGACGGTCTTCCGGGCAAGTATCCTAGCAACGACAAGTGGATGTACGGCGTACAAGCCGGCGTAGGCGTGAAGTTTGACCCGCAGTCAAGTTTCCGTTTCGGTGCCGCATATTACGACTTCACCAACACGCAAGGTCGTCTGTCGTCGCCTTGCTCGGTTGTCGCTGCCGCTGACGTCTGCGACACAGATCAGACCCGTCCTTCCTTCGCGCAGAAGGGGAACACTTACTTTACACTCCGTAACATCCTGCTGGATCCGGCATTTGTCAGCAATCCGGCGGCTCAGCCCTACTATCAGTACTTTGGTCTTGCTAGCCAGTTCCGGCCCGTTGTTGTCAGCGGCCAGGTCGACTTGGGTGACTTCCATCCGGTTCATGTTGTCATCGACGGCGAGTACATCAACAACACCGCCTTCAATCGTGATCGTATCAACGCGCTTTCCCTTGTTGGCCCACAAGGCGGCACGCTTGCCAACAACAACGCTCCGACACCCGACGGTTCTAATGGCCCCTTCAACGGCGGCAATCAGGGCTGGATGACCCGCGTGACCGTTGGTCACAAGCAGGTCAAGACTTTGTGGGATTGGAATGTCCACGTTGGCTACAAGTATCTCGAATCCGACGCCATGATCGACGCTTTCGTCGACTCGGACTTCGGCCTCGGCGGTACCAACCTCAAGGGCTATTTCATCGGTGGCAATCTCGGTCTCTCCGACAATGTCTGGGCCTCGCTTCGCTACATGAGCGCCAACAACATCGCCGGCGGTCCGTATTCGGTTGACATCGTCCAGTTCGACCTGAACGCGAAGTTCTGATCATGCGCAAATACATCCTGATGATTGTTGCGATCGTTGCGTCGCTGGCCAGTGTCGAGGCCCGCGCGCAATCGGAGACCGACAAACTGCGTGAGGCGTTGCGCAGCCTGACCGCCCAGACCCGCTCGCTGGAAGACCAGCGGGCGTCGCTCCAGGGCAAGGTGGCCGAGGCCGAGCGCGAGAAAGCTGCACTGAATTCCCAGATCGCGGCGGCCAAGGCCCAGGTCAAGGAAGTCGAGAAAATGCACCGCGAAGCGGTGGACGAATTCAACCAGCGTCTGGAAGATCGTAACCAGACGCTGGAGAAGTGGAAGGCGGCCTATGAAGAAGCCGCCACCGTGGCCCGCGCCAAGGACGCGGAGCGCGCCAAGTTCGAAGGAGAGGCGACGGCTTACAAGGCCAGCACCAAGAGCTGCGTCGCCAAGAATGGTCAGCTCATGAAGGTTGGGCGCGAGCTGCTGCGTCGTTATGAAGGTGTGTCCTTCGGCGACATTGCGGTTATCAATGAGCCCTTGACCGGTGTCCGCCGTGTTGAGGTCCAGAACATCCTGCAGGACTACGAAGACAAACTGCTCGAGCAGAAGGTTACTCAATAATGCGTTTTCGCTCCTCCCTCATGCTCGCGACGGCAACTGGCGTTGCCGTCGTTTCGGCGTTCGCTTTGTCGCCGGCCCACGCGCAGACCGCGCATCAGGCGGCGCAGCCGCGTGTCGCACAGGCACCAGCTCCGGCTCCGGCGAAACAGCCGGCCCGTCCGGCAGCGGCTCCCGCTGCTGCTCCGGCTGCGTCGAACACTGTCGCTGCGGCGAAGTCGTCGGGTGAAATCGTGGCGCGTGTCGGTAACAACGACATCAGCGCCGACGATATGCGCAACTTCATCGCGACCCTCGGCCCGCGCGAACAGGCCGCTTTGGCACAAGATCCGGCATTGCTCAGCCAGGCCGTGCGGGTGATGCTGTCGAACCGCCTCGTCATGCAGGAGCTCGCCGCCAAAAAGTGGGACAAGCAGCCGCAGATCGAAGCGCAACTCGAAAAGGTACGTGAGAGCGCGCTTGTCGAGCTCTATCTGCAGTCCGTTTCGAACCCGCCGGCGAATTTCCCGAGCGAGGACGATCTGCAGAAGGTCTATGATGCCAACCGCGCGTCATTCCAGGTTCCGCGCCAGTATCAGCTCGGCCAGATCTACATTGCGTTGCCGAAGGACGCTGACAAGGCCACCGCGGACGCCGCCAAGAAGAAGGCGGCGGAGGTGCAGCAAAAGCTGAAGGCTCCGGGTGCCGATTTCGCGGCCATCGCCCGCGCCGATAGCTCGGCCAAGGAAAGCGCCGAGCGCGGTGGCGACCTCGGTCTTCTCCCCGAAGACCAGATCCGCCCGGAAATCCGTACGCAGATCGCGGGTCTCGCCAAGGGCGCAGTGTCCGAGCCGATCACGCTGGACGACGGCATTCACTTCATTCGTCTGATCGACACAAAAGTGCCGTATACGCGCACCTTGCCGGAAGTTCGCGATGCGCTGGTTCGCCAGATCCGTCAGCAGCGCGCTGCCCAGTTGCGGCAGAACTACCTCGCTGAACTTCTGAAGCAGCAACCGCCGATTATCAATGAGCTGGCGCTCGCCAAGCTCCTCGATGGCAAGAAGAACTAAGGAGTATCAGTATGTCCGACACCAATCTCGCCAGCCTGACGCTGGAATCGCTGCGCGATCTGATGCAGAACTCGGGTTACCGGGTTGAACTTGTGTCCGATGCCGCAGCCAATGTCTCGCTGCTCCGTTCGTCGACCGCTGGTTTCGCCTTCGACATCCGTCCGGGCAACCGTCTGGCTGCCGACGAGAAGAGCTTTGTCGATTTCACCTTCAGCGCCTGGCTGAATGTTGAAGGCGAATTGCCGCTCGACATCGTCAATCGCTGGAATGCGCTGCGCCGCTTCGGTCGCCTGCAGCTCGTGCCGGGCTTCCTTGCGATGACCATGGACGTCTCGCTGATCGGCGGCGTCGCACCGAACTATGTGCGTGCGCAGGTCGAGATCTGGGATCATCTGGTGCAGGCGTTGGTGCCCTATCTGCGCGAAGAGCTTCAGAAGATCGCTTCGGACAAGCCCGCCGATGTCGCTCCGGCGGCGCCGGAAGAGGTGCCTGCCGAAGCCAAGGTGGCTTGATAGGTCTGGATTGATGAAAGCAGGCCGTTCCGTTTCGAGCATTGATCGTGGCGCCTTTCGTTCTGGCGCTGCGTCTCTGCTTGCCGCCGGCTTGCTGTCGGTCTTCGCTGTTGCGGCTCATGCCGAGCCGGTCAGCAATACAATGCGTGTGGCCTCGGTCGAGACCGAGGTCGCCCAAGTTCAACCGGATGCGGCCAGATCGGATGTTGCGAAGCCGGCCGACGGGCGTGCTGATGCGCCGCCGGCCTCGCCGATGGTGTCATCGACGCCCGTGAGTGCCGCCAATCCGCGTGCGCTTTACCGGGCCCTGATCGAGCGTGAGGTGCGTCACACCAGTCTTCCCGCCGATGTCGCCGAGGCGGTGATGGGTGTGGAGAGCGGCTACAATCCGGCCGTCATCGGTGCCGATGGTGAGATCGGCCTGATGCAGGTGATGCCGCCGACGGCGCGCATGCTCGGCTTTACCGGTTCGATGGCGGATTTCGCCGCACCGGAAATCAACATCAAGTACGGTGTGATGTATCTCGCGCAGGCTTGGGCGAAAGCCGGCGGAGATCTATGTACCGCGCTGATGAAGTATCGGGCCGGTCATGGCGAGACGCGGTTCTCTCAATTGTCGGTCGATTACTGTATCAGAGCTCGGACGCGCTTGGCGGCCAAGGGCTATCCGGTCACTGGAAGCGTGCCGGTCGCAACTTTCGGCTTTCGTCCCGGCAGCTCAGGTAGTACGCTGGCGATGGCTGGCTGCCGCAAGCGCTGTCTGAGCCTCGGCGGCAGCGGGCGCGTGGATTTCGCCGCTTTGAACAACCGCCTTGCGCAGGTTGCCATCCAGGTCAACACGTCGCGAATGCCAGGAAAGTAATGCGCCATGATCGCCCGGCTTTCAGCGCTGTTGTTGATGATGGTGGTAGTGCCAGCCGTTGCGCAGCAGCCGCTGCCTGCGGAGCCGAAGCCTGAGTTGATCATCGGCGGTCAACAGGCTCCGACGCGCACTTTCGAGCGCTGTGTCGATGTCGAGATCGGCGGAGCGCGTAGTTATGGCTGCCTTAATGAGACCCTGAAGCGCGATGTCGACAAGGTTGCTCCGAGCCTGAACCTGCCGCCGATCGACGCCCGCTCGCCCGATACAAAGCTGGGCATCGTCAACATTCCCGCAGTGCAGCAACAGTATGGCTCCAATTTCGGTCGTTCCGTGGTGCCATTCCGCGTGCCGCAGCCGGTCTTCGGCACGACACCCCGACAATAGATCGCCGATGTCCGTTCCAGCGCCGACCCGAATCGTGCCGATGAGCGGTGATACGCCCACGAGTGGCCCGAGCCTGTATCAATGGCGCCATCTTTGCGCGTTGACGGCGGTCGCGGTGATCGTCTCCGCCGCATCGCCGGCATCGTCGCAATTTCTATTGCCGGCCAGGACCGAAGTGCCGTCGCTGGCGCCCCCCAAGCCGCTGACGCGTGCCGACCTGCCACCGGTCGAACGCGGCGAGCGTGCCGGTACGGGCTTTTTCGTGGACGACATGGGTCATCTCCTGACCGCGCGGCATGTGGTGCAGGGCTGCGGTCGCATCGTCGTGCACAAGGAAGGGCGCAGCATGACTGCGCGGCTTGTCGCGGTATCGACGCCCTATGACCTCGCATTGCTGCGGACACCGAAGACGCGCGGTATCGCCGCGGTGTTTCCGCGCACCGTTACTTCTTCGGTCAATGACATGGTGTTTGCCGCCGACTACGCGACCTTGCCGACCATGGTGACCCGTGGTGGTACGTTGGCGAATGCATCGGTGAGCAAGACGTCGGGGGGCGACGAAGCGGGGCATATTGCCATCACGTCCACGGTAACCTACGGCGCGAGCGGTGCCCCGGTGCTGGACTCCCGCGGTCTTGTCGAAGGCGTGATCAGCCGCAAGACGAATGTCAACCGCGTGCTGGCCGTCGGTGCCGCCGGAGCGAAGTCGTTTTTGGCGTCGAGCAATGTCCGGCCGCAGGAGGATGATCGTCCGCAACTCAGCGGGGCGGCTTCGCGTGCCCATCGTGCGGCGAGCATCTCCGCGCGTGTCGTTTGCCTGAATTAGAGGAAGTACCGCGATGTCACGATTGAACGGATCATCCGCGCCCCCCGCCAAGCCGGGCAAGCTTCGCACGCTGCTCGCGTCTCTCGGCATGGCCTCCATCGCGGCGACGCCGATCGTCGCTCAAGGCCTCGATTATCGCAGCCCGGATGCGGCGCCGCCATCCTGGGGGCAGTTCTCCAAGCTGGTGAAGTATCGGTTCGAGGAATGGATGGGCGCTGATGAAGCGGTGGCCAATCGCTTTCGTGCCTGGCTGAAGGAGACCGGCGGTACGGCCAATGGTGCGCCCGCCTCGATCGTCGTGAAGGCTTGGCTCAATCCGGACGGGAGCGTCGAGAAAGTGTCGTTTGCGGCGTTCAAGGACGAGCGCGCAACGAATGATCTACGCACCGTGCTTACCCGCGGCAATGTCGGCGAAGCGCCACCGCCGGAAATGCTGCAGCCGATCAATCTGCGGTTCTCGCTCAATCTGGCGAAGGATTGAGCGAATGCACTTCCGGGCTGCGTGCAGCCCGGAAGTACCATCGACTCCACGATGTCCGACCTAGACATGGTCAGGCATCGCTTGCTGCTCAGCTCTTTTCGGCCAGGGCCTGCCTGATGGCCTGTTCGACAGGCGAGTAAGCCGCGTCGTTCCGCGTGAGCTGAAGATCGCCCGCCGGCAATAATGGCGGTTGCGCCATGAAGCGGGGCACAGCGCCGCGATGCGGCTGCGCAGAGTGCACCAGGAAGGGATGGCACAGATAAACTGCGCCAGCTTTGCCTGTGGCCAGAACATCTGGCCGATGCGCACTTTCGGAGAAGCCGTTCGCGGCGAGCTCGCCGAGCGACAACCCGGTCTCTCCATGCGGGGCTAGGATGCGTGCGATGTCGCGATGCGAGCCGGCGCGGATTCGCGTCGGTGCATCCTGCTCGCCGACATCGGAGAGCAGGAACAGCATTAGCAGTGCGCGCCCCTTCGAGGCGATATTCACACGCCAAGCCATGAAATCCGGATTCTCCAGACCGAACGACACGTCTACATGCCAGCCGGTATCGCCGGGATCGGCCGGTGATGGAAAACGGACCGGAACGGTACCGAGCCCGCCTTGGGGCAACCAGCGACCGCCGCCGACGAGCTGGTCGTAGGCGTGGTGCAGCACCGCCGTATTGGCTGCAGCCCTGAAAGGCAGTTGCGTGTAGAAGCCGAGCCGGATGACGGGCCTGGTCCAGGTGCTGCGGTCGTTCGGATCGCAGCCGGTGTCGCGCCACAGGATGGCGCGGCATTCGTCGGCAAGCGTAGCTGAGAAGGCGTCGTCGATTTTGACAAAACCGTCGCGGACGAATTGCGTCAGATGTGCATCGCCAAGGGCGCGCACGGAGTGAGGGCTATTGGGCATCAGAAGACTTTCAATTGATCAGGCAAACCGGATGCGTTCTCCTGCATTGCAGGTGGCATCGTTCAGACTGGTTTGAGCACATGGCGTTCAAATCTGGCGGGGCCGAAGGCCCGGCTCAGTTTTGGAAGAACGCCGTCTTGATCATCTTCATGAGCTGAAATTACTGCCGCTCGCCCGTGTCGTCAACGCCTCGACGCATGTGGCTGCTTCAGGAATCCGAGCAACAACCGGCTCACGTCATCGGCTTGTTCCTGCTGCACCCAATGACCTGCACCGTCGATCAGATGCACCGCGCGCATATCCGTGCAAGCGACATGCTGCATCGTCTCCATGGCACCCGGGCGTTGATAAATGCCCCAGTCCTGTCGGCCGGAGATGAAAGCGGACGGCACATCGATGGTGCGGCCTGAGAACAGCTCGTAGTCGGCGTTGAACGCACCGGTGGTGTTGCAACGATACCATTGCAATCCGCCCTGAAAGCCTGTGCGCGCATATTCGCTGCTGTAATAGGCGAGCTCGTTGTCGGGCAGCCATGTATTGGCGGCGACGGCGTCGCGCGATGGCATTTCCTTCGCTACGGTCTCGCTCATTGTCTCGTCGTAGTCCATCACGTAATAGGTCGGTAATTTGGCTAGTTCGCTCGCCGTCCAAGCCTGCAGCGGCTCCGGTCTGTTACCCGGCCAGTCCGCGCTCTTGTGATGGTAGTAAGCGCGCAGAAAATCATGCACGCCTTGCGGCGCATGCTGCATATGATCATTGGCCTCGCGTGTCGCATAGTACCATTGATAGTGTTTTCGTGGACGCGGAAGCGCGGCGAGATCGCGATGCACGACATCTTCTGCTTTCGGCACCGATGGTTTGTCGGCGACATCGAAGGGCAGGGATGGCGGGCCGGAGAAGGGCGCACTCATCAACACGACGGAACGGAATACATCGGGGCGCGCGAGCGCGCACCAGGCGGCGACTGAACTTCCGAAGTCGTGGCCGACGACCGCATCGACGTGACGATAACCGAGCGCCGAGATTAGGCCGAGTGCGTCGCGAGCGAGATTGAGCAGGTTGAACGGCCGCAGGTCGCCGTCATAGTCGCCGCTCCACCCAGTGGTGCGGCCGTAGCCGCGCTGGTCCGGGGCGATGACGTGATAACCGGCGGCAGCCAGCTGCGGCATCACCTTGCGCCAGCTATAAGCGAGCTCCGGGAAACCGTGCAGCAGCAACACGGAGGGACGACCCGGGCTCTCGAAGCCGGCTTCCAACACATGCATGCGCAGGCCGTTGACGTCCTCGACAAAGCGCGAGCGAATGCCGAATGGCAGAATATCGGAGCTGATGGGATCGAGAATGGTCACGTCGCCTCCAATGTTGCTCTGTGCGGCAGTGTCGCCGCCACTCCAGCTCAGCGCGGGCAAAATGGCAACTATCTCGTGAAGCGTGCCACCAGTTCGATATGCGGGGTGTGGCGGAATTGATCGACCGGCGTCACCCCATGCAGCCTGTATCCGCCATCGATCAGGATTTTTGCATCGCGTGCAAATGTCTGCACATTGCAGGAGACAGCGACGACGAGCGGCACCTTGCTGGCCGCGAGGCGTTCGGCCTGGGCCTGCGCACCGGCGCGTGGCGGATCGAACACGACAGCATCAATGTCGCGCAGTTCCTGCGCGACGAGAGGGCGGCGGAATAGATCGCGGGTTTCGGCCTTGACGGGTTTCAAGCCCTTGGTGTCCTTGATCGCCTGCTGCAACGAGGCGATGGCCGTCGCATCGTTGTCGATCGCATGAACCTTTGCCTTGACGGCAAGACGCAGTGCGAAGGGGCCAATGCCGCAGAACAGGTCGGCGATAACTTTAGCGCCCTTGCAGTGCTGCAGTACGAGCGCAGCAAGCGCGTCTTCTCCCGCCATCGTTGCCTGCAGGAACGAGCCGGGAGGCAGTGTCACACGGGCTGGACCTATCGTGAGCACGGGCGGCGCGCGCATCAGAACGAGTTCGCCATGCCGCGTGAGCCGGGCGAGCTTATGCTCGGCGGCGAGAGCGGAGAGCTTGGAGATCAGCGCCGTGGAAATCGGTCCGCTACCGCGGACGTCGATATCGAGGCCATTGTCTGCCGCGGTGACCTGGATATCGAGCGGCTTGGCCATGGGCTCTAGCAGTTCGGCGATGGCGCGTGCTGCATTCAAGGCACCGCCAAGCGCGGGATCGAGGATTGGACAAGAATCTATAGGCACGATGGCGTGACTTGCAGCTTCGGTGAAGCCGACCTGTATATTGCTGGCCTTGTAACGCGCATGCAGCGTGACTCGGCGCCGGCCGGCGCCATGCGCATCAATGAGCGGGTCGACGGCGCTGTCGATTCCGGCTTGTTGCAGCGTATCGATGACGATCTGGCGTTTCCACGCCTGATACGGCGTCGGCTGCCAGTGCTGGATGGCGCAGCCGCCGCACCGGGTGAAGTAGCTGCAAAACGGATCGATGCGCTCGGGACTCGGCTGTTCGATCTGCACGAGACGGCATCTGCCGTCGCCGACCTCGGCATCGACGATCTCGCCAGGCAATGCAAATGGAACATAGACAGGTGGACGATCGACGTTGACGCCATCGCCGTGATGGCCGACATGGTCGATCGTGATGTGCTCAGCCACGCCGTGCACCCATGAAGAATTCAATGTTGCCATCGCCGCCCTTGATTGAGGAAGGGAAGACTTCGATGTCGGTGCAGCCGAGTTCTTTCGCGAATGCGGTGATGTCGTCGCAGATGGCCTGATGCAGGTCGGCGTTCTTGATGATGCCGCGCTTGGATTGTTTCCGGTCGGCCTCGAATTGCGGCTTGATCAGCGCGAGCAGGGACATCGGCGCGGCGGCAAGTGAGAGGGCGACAGGCAACACGGCCTTCAGCGAGATGAAGCTGACATCGATCACCACCACATCGGGCCGTGCGGGCAGGCGCCTGTTCTCGAAATTGCGGATATCGGTCTCTTCCATCGATACGATTTTTGGATGGCCATGCAGCGACGGATGCAACTGCCCCGTGCCGACATCGATGGAGAAGACCATGCTGGCGCCGTTGGCGAGCAACACTTCAGTGAAGCCGCCGGTGGAAGCGCCCACATCGAGACAGACATGGTCTTCGATCTCGATCGGATAATGTTCGAGGGCGCCGGCGAGCTTGACGCCGCCACGCGAAACCCAGGGATGCGCGGGCTCGGCCTCGATATCAGCATCGGGCAACAGTAATTCGGAAACCTTGGCGACCTGTTTGCCATTTGCCGTGACGAGGCCCGCCTCGATGGCGGCCTGGGCGCGGGCGCGGCTCTCGAAGATGCCGCGTTCGACGAGGAGCGTATCGGCGCGCTTGCGCAGCGCCGCAGCGGGGAGAGGGGATTTCGTCATGTCAGTCGAGAACAGTATCAATAAGACGCGGCGAGTTTCAGGCAGGCTTCGAAGCTGGTGAGATCCTGCCACAGATCCGCGGGCGCTTCGCGTGGAACGATCAGCGGCGAACCATAGAGGTCGAGCGCGTGGATCATCATGAGATTGTCGGTGAGGCCGAAATTCTCGACGATGAGGCCATCCTTGTCGGTGAGGTGGCCGTCATTGCCGTTGATCTCGGTCATGCGGCGCACGCGATCCACGTAAGGCGCGGGATCGTTGCTGTAGCCGAAGCACAGCTTGCCGTGGCCGGCCATGAAGCCGAGTTCGAACACGGTGCCTGCATCGGCGCTGGGGCCGCGGAACGGGGTGAGATTGGCGATGACGATATCGCAGCGGTTCATCATCGCTTCATTGTGGTGGAAAATCTGCCGCGAGGCGTCGGCGGCTTTCACGTCCACATCACTGTCGAGCGGAAAGAAACCGTGTGCGCCATAGCGTTTGCAGAGCGCGACCTTGCGCCGGCCGATCTCGGCGGCGTTGGGCAGGAAGACATCGGGGCCGGCCAGATAGATGTTCATGAAGTCCCCGTCGTGGTCGCGAAGCGGGCTGACTTTGATGCGTCAATTCAGACGAGAAGGTGGCGATGCGGAGCTGGCTCCGAAACGCCTTGTTGAAGTTTTGTGTCCCGGACGCGGTGCGGCGCGAAGTGCCGCGCCGCTGAGCCGGGATCGTACCAAACGCCGGTGTTCTTGGTGGTCCCGGCTCTGCGAAGCAGCGCAAGAGCGCTGCATCGCGTCCGGGACAAGAGGAATCAGGCGAGCTTGACGGTCTCGGCGGCAAAATCCTTACCGAGCGTCTCGAACACCTTCTTGACGATGCCCTTGGAGTCGAGGCCCGCCTGCGCATACATCGCCGCCGGCGTGTCGTGATCCTGGAAGACGTCGGGCAGCACCATGGAGCGCATGCGCAGGCCGCCGTCGAGCATGCCATGCTCGGCCAGTGTGTTCATCACATGCGAGCCGAAGCCGCCGATCGAACCTTCCTCGATGGTGAGCAGGATCTCGTGCTCGCGGGCGAGCTTGAGCAGCAGCTCTACGTCGAGCGGCTTCATGAAGCGGGCGTCGGCGATGGTTGCCTGCAGGCCATGAGCGGCGAGTTCATCGGCAGCCTTCTCGCACTCGGCGAGGCGGGTACCGAAGGAGAACAGCGCGACCTGCTTGCCCTGGCGGATGATGCGACCCTTGCCGATTTCCAGCGGGACACCGACATCCGGCATCTCGACGCCGCGGCCTTCGCCGCGCGGATAGCGCAGAGCGCTCGGCTGGTCGTTAATGGCGACCTGGGTGGCGACCATGTGTACCAGTTCGGCTTCATCGGAAGCCGCCATGATCACCATGTTCGGGAGACAACCGAGATAGGCATTGTCGAACGAACCGGCATGGGTCGCGCCGTCGGCGCCGACAAGGCCGGCGCGGTCGATGGCGAAGCGCACGGGCAGGTTCTGGATCGCGACGTCATGGACGATCTGATCGTAGCCGCGCTGCAGGAAGGTCGAATAGATCGCGCAAAACGGCTTGTAGCCTTCGGTCGCGAGGCCGGCGGCGAAGGTCACCGCATGCTGCTCGGCGATACCGACGTCGAAGGTGCGCTTCGGGAAGGCCTTGTTGAAGATATCGACGCCGGTGCCCGACGGCATCGCCGCGGTGATGGCGACGATCTTCTCGTCCTTCTCGGCTTCCTTGACGAGGCTCTGACCGAACACGTTCTGATAGGCCGGAGCGTTCGGCTTGGACTTCGACTGCGTCCCGGTGGCAACGTCGAACTTCACGACCGCATGGTATTTGTCGGCCGCAGCTTCAGCCGGACCGTAGCCCTTGCCCTTTTGCGTGACGACGTGGACCAGGATCGGGCCGGTCTCCATGTCGCGGACGTTCTGCAACACTGGCAGCAGGTGATCGAGATTATGGCCATCGATCGGACCGACATAATAGAAGCCGAGCTCTTCGAACAGCGTGCCGCCATTGACCATGAAGCCGCGCGAATATTCCTCGACGCGCTCGGCACGATCCGCGATCAGCTTCGGCAGATGCTTGCCGAGCTGCTTGGCGGCATCGCGCAGACCGCGATAGGTCTTGCCCGAATACATGCGGGACAGATAGGCCGACATGGCGCCCACCGGCGGCGCGATCGACATGTCGTTGTCGTTGAGGATGACGATCAGGCGCGAATTCATCGCACCGGCATTGTTCATGGCCTCATAGGCCATACCTGCCGACATCGAGCCATCGCCGATCACCGCGATGACGTTGTTCTTGCCGCCCGAGAGATCGCGAGCCACGGCCATGCCGAGGCCGGCGGAGATCGAGGTGGACGAATGCGCGGCGCCGAACGGATCGTATTCGCTCTCGGTACGCTTGGTGAAGCCGGAGAGACCCCCCGCGGTGCGCAGGGTGCGGATACGGTCGCGTCGACCGGTGAGAATCTTATGCGGATAGGCCTGATGGCCGACGTCCCAGATGATGCGGTCGCGCGGCGTATCGAAAACGTAGTGAAGCGCGGTGGTCAGCTCGACCACGCCGAGACCGGCACCGAAGTGGCCGCCGGTAACGGACACTGCGTCGATGGTCTCCTGGCGGAGTTCGTCGGCGACCTGACGAATCTTCTCGACCTTGAGCTTGCGCAGATCTTCCGGCGTGCGGATGGTATCGAGCAGCGGGGTCTTACTAAAATTGGTCACGGCACTATTCCAATTTGACATGTCCGGAGTTGCGGTAGCGTCCAGTTCGTCGCGCGAAGGCGGCAGACGGTTCGGACTATCGCATCCCCCAGAACCGGGAAGCTGTTTCGAGGCCTTATAATGGGCTTCGATTTTTCATCGTGGTATCTAGCATGCTTGATTGCTTCTTCATCCGAACATTTTCGTCAGATGGTTGAAGCGCTTATCACCATTAACGACCGGCGTCGCCGCCCGGTTCACTGCAGGTGAACCTCGTCCCTTTACACCAAAGCCTTAGCCAAAGCCAACCGTGGTGGGTAGTCCGGGTTCCGCCTGGATATTCACGTCGTATGGTTAGCCGATACGCCGAACGGCCGCCCGAGTATTGTCAGAAGGGGGCAAAATGCCACTTCGTTGACCCAAATCAAGCTTCTTCCATGCATTTTCGCGGGTTGTGAGGTCGCCGTCGACTAGTGCGAGGGTTGCAGCAGGCTGGGTTACCCGCTCACGTAACGGAACCGGGCCGCAGACGATCATGTAAAAATCATAGGGGTGCGGTCGTTCATTGGCCATCACGAACTGGAAATGGACCCGGAAGAATTTCCAGCGGAACCGGTTGTAATGATCGGATCGTATGATCTCCCTAAATCTCACCGGTACTATAGTCGGGTTCCGTTTCTCAGGACCGACGTCGATGCCGTGGCCGGCGACCGGGTCGAAAGGGTAGAAATTCATCACGTCCTTGCGGGACTGGCAGTCGATCCAGTCGATCGACGGCTCTATGGCCAGTCGTCGCAGATTGTCGCGGAATTCCCGCGCGCCCTTGTGGAAGCCGACGATCGGCATGTTACCGCCGAGTGTCAGCAACACGACGCGCGATCCATGACGCCCGAGATCGGGATCGAGCTTCAAGGCCCGCGCGAGGATTTCCGAGCCGAGAAACGAGCCGGAGCTGTGACCGACGAGCACGATCTCCTGCGCGTCGGAGTTTTGCGCGACCTTCACCAGATGCTGTGCAAAACGGTCGATGCGGGCGTCCCATTCCGGCCGGTTGCCGTGTGAGAATTGCCAGGTGAAAATGGTGTCGGCCATCAGATAGAGCAGATAGGTCCGCTCCTCGGTGTATTTGACCAGCGAACCCAGCACGGCGATAAACACGGCTACGGCGGCGCAACCGACCAGGAGGCCGTGTATGCCAAGCGCCTTGAGTCCCCAGGCGACCAGCCACGCGGCCGCGGCTGACCAGATCGCCTCGTTCAGCAGCACAAAGTGCGGCCAGCTGATGAAGGTGGCGAAACGCCAATGGGCGCGCCAGAACCGGCCCATGGTGCCGGAAAACACCAGCCCCCAATAAATCAGCATGCCGTGGATGACGGTGCGCCAGATCGGCGCCGCGAGGTCGCGCTGGATCAGGTCTTCCCAACGGAGGAAGTCGTAATTGGTCTTCGTCTGCCAGCCATCGCCAGTAGTTTCGATGGTCCAGGAGGCCGATTCATGGGCGAATTTGCCGGCCGCGTGTTCCTTCGGACGCCCGACCGTGGTCGTCAGGCCATAGAGGCGGCCGAACTTACGCAGCTCCGTACGGAACATGCGGTAATATTGCGCGAGGCCCCGCGGATCGTATCCTTGCACATAAATGACATGACGGTGCTCGACGCGCACGCTGGTTCCCCGGACTGACAGCGGACTATAGCAGGGTGCGCCACAGGCCAAGCTCTAAAATCGACGCATGAACGCCGTCTGCGGGTGCGCGAGGCCGTGCAACGCACATTCGGGCCGCTTGGCGACGGTGCGTCTATTGCACGTCCAGCGGCTCGGTGCCGACCGGCTGGCCGTTCGAATCCGTGGTGATCTTGTCGACGCGGGCCTCCGCCTGACGCAGCAACTCGTCGCAACGGCGTTTCAGAGCCTCACCACGTTCGTAGATCGCGACCGATTCCTCGAGCGGCACCTTGCCTTCTTCCAGGCGGCGCACGATCGATTCCAGTTCTTCGATCGCTGTCTCGAAAGTCAGCTTCTTGACGTCGGCGTGGATGTTCTCGGCCATTCGCTCTTCCGTGTGCGTTCGGGACGCTAAATCTATAGGGACGTTTGCGGGCGCAATGTGGCGGGCCGGTTGCACTGCACGCGGGCTATGCAGATGCTTGCTTGCCCATCAGTTCGGTCACATGTGCCGCGACCGATTCCTGCAGACCCTGCAAATCGTAGCCGCCTTCGAGCACCGAGACAACGCGGCCACCTGCGGTCTGATCGGCAAGGTCGAGCAGCTTGCGCGTTACCCAGCCGAAATCGGCTGCATCGAGTTCGAGCGAGGCAAGCGGATCGCGGCGATGCGCATCGAAGCCGGCCGAGATGATAATCAGTTCTGGTGAGAATTTCTGAAGCTGCGGCAGGATCAGATTGTCGAAAGCCGCGCGGAATTTGGCGCTGCCGTCGCCGTCGCGCAGCGGGGCGTTGACAACGGTGTCATGTTCGCCGCGCTCCTGCGTGGCGCCCGTGCCGGGAAAGAGCGGCATCTGATGCGTCGAGCAATACATCACGCTCTTGTCGGCCCAGAAGATTTCCTGCGTGCCGTTGCCATGATGGACGTCGAAATCGACGACTGCCGCGCGGCCGATGCCGTAAGTGCGCTGCGCGTATCGCGCGGCAATGGCGGCCTGATCGAAAAAGCAGAACCCCATCGCCTTGTTGCTCTCGGCGTGGTGACCTGGCGGACGCGTCGCAACGAAAGCGTTGGCATGCTCGCCTTTCATGACAGCATCGGTGGCCGCAACTGCGCCGCCGACCCCGCGCATGACGGCTTCCCAGGTGCCGGGCGAAAGCGATGTGTCACCATCGATATAGACCAGGCCGCTGGCGGGCGCGATGTGCCTGAGCTCGTCGATATAGTGATTGTCGTGGCAGAGGCTGACGTGATCGAGGCTGCCTTCCGGCGCATCGGCGCGCACCAGCGCATCAAAGCGCGGATCGCCAAGCGCTTGAGCCACCGCGCGCATGCGGTCGGGCCGCTCGGGATGGCCGGGTGGTGTTAGATGATCGAGCGAGGCCTGATGCGAGAGAAGGAGCGTCGTCATGCAAATGATCCCGATGCGGGAGATGTACGAAGCGACAACCTAGCGAGTCGAAGCAGGTTCCGATAGGTCTCTTCACCCGACCGCACGGACCGTCGCATTCGGTGGTCTCAATCCGTCGGCAGTTCATTGATCCTGGCCACCCAGGCACGCACGTCAGCGAGTACCTGAGGCAACAGTGCGCGCACCTGCTGCACCGTCATGCCGGCCTTGATCCGCGGATCGTACAGGATGTTGAGCAGATATTGATCGTAAATGTCGAAGAAACCCATCGAGACATTGTCGTTGAACATCGTCCATGGGACGGAATTGGTGTCGTTGATGGGACCAAGCGACTGCAGCATCTCTTCATAGGCGCAATCGTAGAACGTGAAGTCGCCGTTGTCGGTGGTGAGGATCACGTCCGAGCGTTCGATCTCGAATTGATCGTTCTTGCGGAAGCCGGACAGGCATTGCGGGTCGAGCGAGGTGCGGATTTCGTTGGCGCGATCTTCGCCGTAAAACGAAGCGAGGGTTGGGTACAGGTCACGGTCACGGACCAGCTTCACCGTGACGTTTGCGTCCGCGCTGTTCTCCACCATTGCGATGTTCAGGTGCTGCACCCGGCGGCCGATATCGGCGACGACCTTGCCGATCTGCTTCTTGCGTAGAGGGGTGCCGCCGTCGGCGAAGATACGGACCGGGATCTCATATTTGCGGATGCGATCGACCCGTCCGGCCAGGTGATACTCGGCACCGAAGGCAGTCTTTAGAAAGCCGTCGATGATCTGGCTGTCGGTGAAGCTCTTCTTCTGATGTTTCTGATGCGCGGCGATGATCGCGGGCTCGCCGGCGCCGGCAGGCAAAGGGAACGAGGCGGCAAGAAAGCTCAGACTCGCAAGGACGATGACCGCAGGTCGATAGCTGCGCTGTAGGGGAGAAGGGTGCATTGCACCGAGATTCGCGCATAAGGCGCAGGGGCGCAAGCGCTCAATGGCCGCACCCACGCATAATTGAAGGTCTCGCCTCGATGGCGAGACCTTCGGGGCCGTTCGGTCAGTTCTTGACGATCACCGTCGCGCCGACCTGAACGCGGTTGTAGAGGTCTGTGACGTCTTCGTTGGTCATGCGGAAGCAGCCGGAGGATACGGCCTGGCCGATCGTCTCCGGCTCATTCGAGCCATGGATGCGATACAGCGTCGAACCGAGATAGATGGCGCGGGCGCCGAGCGGATTCTCCGGACCGCCTTCCATGAAGCGCGGCAGATCGGGGCGGCGGCGCAGCATCTGCGCCGGCGGGGTCCAGCTTGGCCATTCCTTCTTGGCGGTGACCTTGTGCACGCCGCCCCAGCGGAAACCATCGCGGCCGACGCCGATCCCGTAACGCAGTGCGCTGCCGCCCGGCTGCACAAGATACAGCCGGCGCTCGGCGGTGTTCACGATGATGGTGCCGGGCGCGTAATTGCTCTGGAAACCAACCGTCTGGCGCTGAATCGGGCCCGAACTATTGCCGTTTCCGAAATTGGAGAAGAAGTTGGAGAGCGACGGGCCGTCGTCGACCATAAAGTCGGGGGCGGCCTGTTGATTGCGGGTGCGGGCTTCCGCCGGCAGCGCAACCGCAGCAATTGCGGTTACGACGGACAGGGCAGCTAGAATGCGCTTCATAGTCTCCTCGCCAGATGGAATAGAGCCGCAGAGTGGCCATAATTCATCCCGCTGTGCAACCCACTGCGTGGTGAGAACCGCTCGAAGCGAATAGGGCGCACTCGTGCAATGGAGCGGCGGCGTTGACCGCTTGCCACGCATGTCTTTCGACGAAGCGTTGCGCGAGCCCCCTTTGACGAGCCTCCCGAACAATGGTTGATCAACTCCGCGATTTCGCAGGAAAACTGGAGCTGGATAATGAACGGTGCGGAGAGCCTTGTACGGACATTGGTGGCAGGCGGCGTGGACGTCTGTTTTGCCAATCCGGGAACGTCGGAAATGCATTTCGTCGCGGCGCTCGACCGTGTCGAAGGCATGCGCTGCGTGCTCGGCCTGTTCGAAGGCATCGTGACTGGTGCGGCGGATGGTTACTACCGCATGAAAGGCACCCCGGCCTCGACGCTGCTGCATCTCGGCCCTGGTCTCGCCAATGGTCTCGCCAACCTCCACAATGCCAAGAAGGCAAATTCGGGCATCGTCAACATCGTCGGCCAGCACGCGGTCTATCACATTGAACACAATGCGCCGCTGACCTCGGACATCGAGGGCCTCGCCCGCCCGATGTCGCAGTGGGTGCGCACCTCGCCGAGCGCGAAGACCGTGGCCGCCGACGGCGCTGCCGCGATCGCCGCTGCCAGCGGTGCACAGGCGCAGATCGCCACCCTGATCCTGCCGGCCGACACGGCCTGGAACGAGGCCGACGGTATCGCCAAGGTGCCGGCTCCCGAACAGCGCGCCAATTTCCACGCCCCGGCGGTGGATGTTGCCGCCAAGCTCGCCAAGGAGGGCGAAACCACGCTGCTGCTGCTGACCGGTTCGGCGCTGACCGAGCAGGGCCTCGCACTCGCCGAGCAGATCGCCGGCAAAACCGGCTGCAAGGTGATCAGCCAGACCTACAATCCGCGCATGGCCCGTGGCCAGGGACGCTTCTTCGTCGAGCGTGTGCCTTACGTGGTCGACTCGGCGCTGCCGGTGCTAAAGAACTTCAAGAACATCGTGCTGATCGAAGCCAACGATCCCGTGGCATTCTTCGCCTATCCTAACAAGCCAAGCGTGCTGAGGCCGGAAGGCTGCAATGTACATCGCTTGACGGCGAATGGCGAGAACTCGGTGGCTGCGCTCGAGGCGCTGGCCAGCGCCGTCGGCGCTAAATCGTCGGACGTCAAGCCGCAGAAGCATCCCGAGCTGGTCAAGCCGACCGGTGCGCTGAACCACGCTTCGGTGGCCGCCGCGATTGCATGGGGCATTCCGGACAACGCCATCGTCATCGACGAGTCGATCACCACTGGCCGTGGCTTCTTCGCCCCGACCGCCGCTGCCAAGCCGCATGACTGGCTGCAGAACATGGGCGGTTCGATCGGCTTCTCGACTCCGGTTGCCACTGGCGCCGCCGTGGCATGTCCCGACCGCAAGGTGATCTGCATGGTCGGCGACGGCTCGGCCATGTACACGCCGCAGTCGCTGTGGACCCAGGCGCGCGAGAATCTCGATGTCACCACGGTCGTGTTCGCCAACCGCAACTATCAGATACTGAAGGGTGAGTTCGACAATGTCGGTGCCGGCGCGATGGGAAGCCGCGCACTCGACATGCTGACGCTCGACCGTCCGAATCTGGATTGGGTGTCGCTCGCCAAGGGCATGGGCGTTCCCGGCGTGGCGGTGACGACCGCCGAAGAGTTCAACAAGGCGCTGGAAAACGCCAATGCATCGCACGGGCCGAAGCTGATCGAAGTCGTGATGTGAGAAGCGCGACACGCGACAAACAAAGAAAAGGCCCCGGAGCGATCCGGGGCCTTTTTACGTCAATAAAAGCGGTCGTGCCGTTAGTTGCCGCCGCCCGCACCGCCGCCAGCACCACCGCCGGAAGTGCGGCCCTGATCGGTGTTGCGGCTTCCCATGCCGGTTGTGCCTGCGGCCGAGTTTGATCCGCCCATCGAGTTCGAGTTGTTGCCGGCCTGCGAACCCGTCGCCTGCGGTGCCATCTTGCTGCCGCTACGTTCTGGAACGTCGACGGCAGTACCGCGACTGTTGGTACCGGGCTGCGTCACGCCGGTACCGGTGGAGTTCATCTGCGGCGCGTTCGGGTTTGCGCCGCTCTGAGCGAAAGCAGGCGCCGCTATCAGGAGCGCTGCGGTCGTCGCGATGATCGTCTTCTTCATGTATCTCTCCTCTGCTGCTGTGTTGGCCTGCACGCGCAACGTGACGAATCCTGACAGGTTCCGAAGTTTCTCGATGTCGGGTGGAGATAAGGTCTGCGCATCTCAAGCAGGTTCCATATCCGCCCGAAACGTGCATTGCAGCCATGCATAAGATACGTACGCAATCGTTGCAGCGTTCACCGCAAGCCGATAAGCCAACAGGCTTTCGCAATGTCGTCCGGCGCAGAGAACGCCGGAGTGATCACATCGCCAGAGGAACCCGGAAGAGGTGAGTAGCGCTATCGAATCGGTTGTCTCCGCCTATGTTCAGACCGGACAGCTCGACGCTCTGCTCGATCTCAAGGCTCATCGCGAACGATTGGCGGCGTCGGTCCGCGACCGCGCAGACTTCGACTTCGGTGTTTTGCTGGGACAGCTCGATGATGATATTGGGATCATTGAAGCAGGCATCCGGCGATTGCGCGCCGCCATGGAGCCGCGGGTAAATATCGATCGCTGATAACAAGCGACTGCGATGCTCCATCCGTCAGCCGGATGCTTTGAAAATTTCCTCTAAAAGATAACTATTTATGCAAGCTATATGGTGCTTCACGGCGTCTGCCTATTCCAATCGCAGAATAGACGGGCTATGCGAGATGCGGTCATGTCAGTCGCACACTTCCGGAATGCCGAGTGCGATAGGGCGGGACTGAATCATCTTAGAAGAAGTCCAGTCATCCGATTGAGACTTCCAACATCATCGAAGACCGATCGGCCGATGTTATCGGCAGGCGCCTTGCCATGCTGAAGCGCAGCGGTCGACAAGGTGAACATCATTTAATGATGCGATGACCGGCCGGGCATGCGATTGTCCGTCATCGTCGCCATAAACGGGGAAAAGGCTATGAACAGGCGTGAATTCGCGAAGCTGATGGGCGTGAGCGCTGTTGCGCTGTCCGGCATTCCGCTGGGCGTAACGCGTGCGGTCGGGCAGACCAAGGGCGGCACGCTCAACACCATCATCCAGCCGGAGCCGCCGATTCTCGTCACCGCCCTGAATCAGCAGCAGCCGACGCTGACGCTGGGTGGCAAGCTCTATGAGAGCCTGCTGCGTTACAGCCCCGACCTGAAGCCGATGCCCGGCCTCGCGCAGTCCTGGGAAGTCTCGCCGGACGGCCTCACCTATACGTTCAAGCTTTTCCCGAATATCACCTTCCATGACGGCAAGCCGCTGACCTCGGAAGACGTGGCGTTCTCCATGACCAAGATGCTGCCTGAAACGCACGCGCGTGCACGTGCGATTTATTCGCGCATCGAAAAGGCCGAGACGCCGGATCCGCTCACCGTCATCTTCAAGCTGAAGGCGCCGTTCGCGCCGTTCCTCACCGCGCTCGACTGCACCACCGGCCCGATCGTACCGAAGCATATCTATGATGGTTCGGACTATCGCAAGAATCCGGCCAACGCCCAGGCCATCGGTTCGGGCCCGTTCAAGCTGAAGGAATGGGTCAAGGGCTCGCACGTTCATCTCGTGCGCCACGAAGGTTACTACCGTAAGGATGAGCCGTATCTGGATGAAGTCATCTATCGCATCATCCCGGACGCGGCGTCGCGCTCGGTGGCGCTGGAGCAGGGCAAGATCCAGCTCACGCAGTGGAACGACATCGAATTCTACGACATCGCACGCCTGTCGAAGCTGCCGAATTACGAGATGACCACCAAGGGCTACGAGTATTTCGCCCCGCATCAGTGGCTCGAACTCAACAATCGCGTCAAGCCGATGGACGACAAGCGCTTCCGTCAGGCCATCGCCCATGCGCTCGACCTGAAATCGATGGCGGCGCGCGTCTATTTCGGCCTGCCGAAGCAGGCAACCGGCCCGGTGTCGTCGAAGACCAAATTCTACGAGAAGGACGTCAAGCGCTACGACTACTCCATCGAGAAGGCCAAGGCGCTGCTCGACGAGATGGGCCTGAAGCCGGGACCGGACGGCAAACGCGTCACGCTGAAATATCTGATTCCGCCTTATGGCGAGGTCTATCAGCGTGCCGGTGAATTCATCCGACAGTCGCTCGGCCGTGCCGGCATCGACATCCAGCTCGAGAACACCGACGTCGGCGGCTGGGCCGAGAAATTCTCGAACTGGGACTACGAAATCACCGGCAATCTCGTCTATCAGTATGGCGATCCGGCGCTCGGCGTGTCGCGGACCTACATCTCGTCGAACATCAAGAAGGGCATCCTGTTCTCGAACACCGCCGGCTATTCCAATCCGGAAGTGGACAGGCTGTTCGATGAGGCAGCCTCCACCATCGACGAAGCCAAGCGTCAGGAGCTCTACAGCAAAGTGCAGAAGATCCTGGTCGAGGACGTTCCGGTGGTCTGGATGTTCGAGGCCGCTTACCCGACCTTCATCGACAAGCGCCTGAAGAACGTCACCTCGACCGGCGTTGGCGTGCATGAGTCGTTCAGCTCGGTGTATTTCGGATGACCTCGACCGCGATCAACAAGAGCGGTCGCGCTGGCGCGATCGCTCTTGCCCTTGCGGGGTGGGTTGTGAAATTCGTCGCGGTGGTGCTCGTCATCGCGACCTTCAACTTCATTCTCGTCCATGCCGCCCCCGGCGATCCCGCTCAGGTGATCGCCGGCCAGAGCGGTGCCTCCGATGAAAAACTGCTGGAACAGCTCCGGGCCGAATATGGTCTCGACAAGCCTTATCCGGTGCAGCTCGCCAATTATCTCGGACGCGTGCTGACGCTGGATCTCGGCTATTCCTACCGCCAGCAACGCACTGTCTCGTCGCTGATCCTGGAGCGCCTGCCGGCCACGCTGCTGCTCACGGCGACGGCATTCATTCTGGCGCTGATCTCCGGCATCTTTCTCGGTACGCTCGCTGGCGTTCGCGCCGGCAAGTGGTCGGATACGCTGCTCACCATCGTTTCTCTGTTGCTCTATGCGACGCCGGTGTTTTGGCTCGGCCTGATGCTGGTGCTGCTGTTCGCGGTCGAGCTCGATTGGCTGCCGGCCTTCGGCTACGTCACGATCGGCGTGCAGATGACCGCGTTCGAGCGCATGCTCGACATCGGCAAGCACATGATCCTGCCGGTAATCTCGCTGGCGGCTGTATATCTGGCGATCTACACCCGCCTGATGCGCTCGTCGGTACTCGACGTGACCCATCAGGATTTCATCAAGACCGCCAAGGCCAAGGGGCTGAAGCAACGCGCGATCATCATCCACCATATGCTACGCAACGCCGTGCTGCCGATCGTTACCGTCGCCGGTATGCAGGCTGGTGCGCTGGTCGGCGGTGCCGTCGTGATCGAGACCGTGTTCGCGTGGCCGGGTCTCGGCCGCCTCATTTACGATGCGCTGCTGCAACGTGACTATCCGGTGTTGCTCGGCGTATTTCTCGTGATGTCGGTGATCGTGATCGCGCTCAATCTCCTGACCGATGCGATTTACCGGGTGATCGATCCGCGTGTCTCCGTGCGTGCGGCATCGTGAACGGAAGCTGGTGATGACGACTTTCAAGGCATTTCTTCGCCATCCCACCGGGATGATTGGTCTATTCATTCTGCTCTGCGTGATCATCCTCGCAGTTTCGGCACCGTGGCTGTTTCCGGACGATCCCTGGGACATGGTGGGTGCGCCGTTCCAGCCACCGCTCAGCGAAGGCTTGTGGCTCGGCTCCGATATGCTTGGTCGTGATGTCGCCGCGGGCATCGCGCATGGCGCGCGCATCTCGCTCATCATTGGCGTGGTCTCGACCCTGACCTCGTTGATCATCGGCGTCACCATCGGCGCCACCGCCGGCTATTTCGGCGGCAAGGTCGATGAAGTCATGATGCGCCTCACCGAACTCTTCCAGACGATCCCGGGCTTCGTGCTCGCGATCCTGCTGGTGGCGACGCTGGGGCCGAAGATCTCGCACGTGATCTTCGCCATTGGCATCGTCAGCTGGCCGCCGCTGGCGCGTCTGACGCGTGCGGAATTCATGCGCCTGCGCGGTCGTGAATTCGTGCAGGCCGCCGTATGCCAGGGCCAACGCGCGATCACCGTGGTGCTTCGTCGTATCCTCCCGAACGCGATTTCGCCGATCATCGTCACAGGCTCGCTGGCCGTCGCCAGCGCGATCCTGATCGAGAGCGCGCTCAGCTTCATGGGCCTCGGCGATCCCAATCTGATGTCATGGGGCTTCATGATCGGTGCCGCGCGCACCGTGATCCGTCAGGCATGGTGGATGAGCGTATTTCCCGGGCTCGCCATCCTGCTCACCGTGCTCGCCATCAATCTCGTGGGTGAAGGTCTCAACGACGTCATGAACCCGCGCATCTCACGCAGGCGATAATCCCGATGACCGACAACACCCTTCTCGCCATCGAGAACCTCGCCATCAGCCTGCCGTCGGGTGCCGACCGCGCCTTTGCGGTCGAAGGCGTATCGTTCAACGTCAATCGCAACGAGATCGTCTGCCTGGTCGGCGAGTCCGGCTCGGGCAAGTCGATGACGGCCCATGCGATCTTGCGTCTGTTGCCGGACCGCACCGGGATCGCGCAGGGCAGCGTCAAGTTCAATGGACAGGATGTCGCCAAGATCGACGAAGCTGCCATGCGAAAGCTGCGCGGCGGCGCCATTTCGATGATCTTCCAGGAACCGCTCAGCGCGCTCAATCCGCTGGCCCGTGTCGGCCAGCAGATTGCGGAGTCGATCATCACGCATACGAAGCCCGTACCGTCCAAGGAGGCTGTCGATGCGCGCGTGCAGGAGCTGATCAAGGCCGTCGGCTTGCCGGATTCCGTGGCGCTCGCCCGCAGCTTCCCGTTCCAGCTATCGGGTGGCCAGCGTCAGCGCATCATGATCGCGATGGCCATGGCGAATAATCCGGCCCTGCTGCTGGCGGATGAGCCGACCACCGCACTGGACGTCACCACGCAGAAGCAGATCCTTGCGCTGGTGAAGAAGTTGCAGGCCGATCGCGGCATGGGCGTGTTGCTGATCACCCATGACTTCGGCGTCGTTGCCGACGTCGCCGACCGCGTCGTGGTGATGCGCAACGGCCGTGTCGTCGAGCAGGGCACCGTGGATGAGGTCCTGCGCAATCCAAAGAACGATTACACCAAGAGTCTCATCGCCGCCGTGCCCGGTGGTCACTCGCTCAATGCGACAGACCGCAAGATCTCTGGCGAGCCGATCCTCGATGCGACCGGTCTCAACAAGACTTTCGTCACCAAGCAAGGCATGTTTCTGCCACCGCGTCGGACCGACGCCGTGCAGAATATCTCGCTCGCGCTGAAGGCGCGCGAGACGGTGGCGATCGTCGGCGAGTCCGGTTCAGGCAAATCGACTCTTGGCCGTCTGATCATGCGCCTGGTTGAGCCCGACACGGGCTCGGTCCAGTTTGGCGGCGATGACCTGCTCGCCCAGCGCGGTGAAAATCTTCGGCAGATGCGCCGCAAGATCCAGATCGTGTTCCAGGATCCGTTCGCAGCGCTCGATCCGCGGCAGAAGGTCGGCGACGCCATTGCCGCCGGTCCGATTGCCTATGCCACGCCGGCCAGGCAGGCGATGGCGGATGCCAAGAAGCTGCTGGTCCGTGTCGGCCTGCAGGAAAGCGCGGCCGAGCGTTATCCGCACGAGTTCTCGGGCGGCCAGCGCCAGCGCATTTGTATCGCGCGTGCACTCGCTCTCAAGCCCCTGGTGCTGGTGGCGGACGAAGCCGTCTCGGCGCTCGATGTGTCGGTGCAGGCGCAGGTTCTCAAGCTGCTCGCCGAGCTGCGCGAGGAGATGAACCTGGCGATGATCTTCATCACCCACGATCTCCGTGTCGCCGCCGAAATTGCCGACCGCATTGTGGTGATGCGCCGTGGCGAAATCGTCGAGCAGGGGCCGACCCAGACGATCTTCGAAAACCCGAGCAATAACTACACCCGTGCATTGCTCGATGCGATCCCGGGACAGCGGATGTTCGCCGGCCCCGGAATGAAAGCAGCCGTGACCGCCTGAGCGGTCACGGCTTCAAGTCGTCAGAAAATGGAGGCCGGCCTAGTCAAGCTTGACGCCGGCCTCGGTCACGACCTTGCGCCAGCGCGCGACGTCAGCCGAGACCATCTTGCCGAATTCCGGGCCTGCGACATCCGGCACGTCAGAGCCGTTGCGCTCCCATGCGTCCTTGATCGCCGCCGTCTGCAACGCCGTCTTCAACTCCTTCTTCATGCGCTCGATGACATCCGCCGGTGTGCCTTTCGGTGCGAACAGCCCGTACCAGGTGGCAACTTCGTAGTTCGGCAATCCGGCTTCCGCAGCCGTCGGAACATCGGGAAAGGCTGGCACGCGCTTGGGCGCGGCGATGGCGAGGGCGCGCAACTGGCCGGCGCGGATCGGCGCGGCCGACGAGCCGAGGCCGTCGAAAACGACCGGGACGTGACCCGCGATCAGGTCCTGCATCGCCGGGCCAGCGCCGCGATAGGGCACATGCTGGATCTTGGACTGTGTGAGGATCTTGAACAATTCACCGGCGAGATGATGCGTGGTGCCGGCGCCGGCGGAGCCATAAGAAAGCTTGTCCGGGTTGGCCTTGGCAAAAGCGATGAACTCGCCGAGCGTCTTGGCCTGCACCTTGTCTGGATTGACCACCACCACCTGCGGCGGCCGTGAGATCAACGCCACCGGGATGAAGTCCTTCTCGATGTCGTAGTCGAGATTGGGATAGAGCGACGGAGCGATGGCGTGATGCGCTGCGCCCATGAAGAAGGTGTATCCGTCCGGCGCGGCCTTGGCTGCGGCCGAGGCACCGACGGTGCCGCCGGCGCCGGCGCGGTTCTCGATGATGACGCGCTTGCCGAGCTGGGTATCGAGCTGGGCGGCGAGGGGGCGGGCAAAGGCGTCGGTGCCGCCGCCGGCCGCGAACGGCACGATGAAGGTGATCTGTTTCTGCGGCCAGGCCTGGGCATGGGCCTGCTGGGTGATGGCTGACGCGCTTGCGAGACCGGCAAGCATGGCAAAATAAACGGCTTTGATCCGCACGGTATTCCTCCCGAAACTGATGCGCCGTTGGCGACGCTTGCCGCCATGTTCGGCGAGATATCCCGCAGACGCAAGGTATCGGGGGCCGGGGGAACTCACACTATAGTCGGTAGACCCGCGCGCAGCCGGAACCGGCTGCGGCGAGGATATTGCGCCTGCGAGAGCTAACGGCCACGCAGCAAAGTGCGGTCCGCCTTGGCGCGGGCGGCGAGGAAGGTGAGCACGGCGCGAACCGGCGGCTGCTCGGTCAGGTCCGGATGCGCCAGCAGCCAGATGTCCGACAGGCTGCTCAGCTTCTGCGGCGATACCCGGACCAGATCGGCATGGGCGTCGCCGACGATGCAGGACAACACGCAGATTCCGATCCCGGCGCGCACCGCCGCGAGCATGTCGGCCTGCGACGAGCAGCGCATCGCCACGACCGCGTCGCGGGTGACGTGATCGCTCCAGCGCCCGAGCTCGGAATTCGAAGACTTGTCGGCAAAACCGATCACCGTGTGATCCTTCCACGCGCTGCGCTGGGTTGGCAGATCGTGGCGGGCCGCATAGTCGCGCGAGGCGTAGAAGCCGGTGCCGAGCCGGGCGATTTTGCGGCCGGTCAGGTTCTCGTCGCCGGTCTGGTGCAGCCGCAACACGATATCAGCCTCGCGCTTGCGTACGCTGACTGGAAACGGATGGGTGACGAACTGGATCTCCACATGTGGATGCGCTTGCAGGAAGTTGCCGATATGCGGCATCAGCCAGAAGTTCGCCAGCGTCGGCCCGATCGACACCTTGACCACGCCGCGCGCGCCGGCGCCAGACGCGCCACCCACGGCCTCGGCCTTGAGCGCGGCCTCCGCCATCAGCATCGTGCTCTCGTGGAAACGCCGCCCGCGCACGGTCAGCACGAGGCCCTCATCCGAGCGCACGAATAGTTTTGTGCCGAGTTGTTTCTCCAGCGCCGAGATCTCGCGGCTGACGGTGGGATGGCTCGACCGCAACCGTCGCGCAGCGCCAAGATAGCTGCCGGCGTCGGCGACGGCGTTGAAAGTGCGGCAGAGATCCCAGTCCATAACCCGATCCGTGTGAACATATTCGGAGATCGCATTGTTCAAACTCGAACAACACCGCGTCGAGGTCAAGGCCTATAGTTGGGAGATAAGAACACGAGGAAACGTCTCATGTCGCTGCCCAAGGCTCTCCAGGGAACCCTTGAACTTCCGGTGCTGGGTTCGCCGCTGTTCATCGTCTCCGGCCCCGAACTCGTCATCGCGCAATGCAAGGCCGGTGTGGTCGGTTCGTTTCCCGCCCTCAATGCGCGACCGGTCGAGGTGCTCGACCAGTGGCTCACCCGTATTCAGGCCGAGCTCGCCGAATACAAGGCACAGAACCCCGACAGGAAAGTCGCGCCCTTTGCGGTGAACCAGATCTGCCACGCCTCGAACGACCGGCTGATGAAGGACATGGAGACCTGTGTGAAGCACAAGGTTCCGATCATCATCACGTCGCTTCGCCCGCCCGCTGAAATCGTCGAGGCCGCGCATTCCTATGGCGGCGTGGTGTTTCACGACGTCATCAACGTCAAGCATGCGCGCAAGGCGGCGGAGCAGGGCGTCGATGGCCTTATCCTGGTCTGCGCCGGTGCCGGCGGCCATGCAGGCACATTGTCGCCCTTCGCGCTGGTGCGTGAAGTGAAGCAATGGTTCAAGGGCACAGTGCTGCTGTCAGGCGCGATCTCCGACGGCTATGGCATCGCCTCGGCGCTCGCGCTCGGCGCGGACCTCGCTTACATGGGCACGCGCTTCATCGCGACGCAGGAAGCCAATGCGGACGCTGCCTACAAGCAGGCGCTGACCGAATATGCCGCGCATGACACGGTCTACACCAATCTGTTCACCGGCGTTCACGGCAACTATCTCGGGCCCTCTATCGCGGCAGCGGGCCTCGATCCCGATAATCTTCCGGTCGCGGACAAGACCAAGATGAATTTCGGCTCCGGCGGCAACACCAAGGCCAAGGCCTGGCGTGACATCTGGGGCTGCGGCCAGGGCATCGGCCAGATCCATGACGTGCCTCGGGTCGCCGAACTGGTCGAGCGCCTGCAGCGCGAATATCAGGAGGCGACCAGCGACTTCGCGAGACGCGCACGCGCATAAGCGCGGTAGATCAAAAACAACAGGGGAGGACAACCACCATGACGAAAGCCATGTTGAAAGTGCTTGGCATCTGCGTTCTGTCGCTCGGGTTCGGTGCGGCAGAGGTTGCCAGGGCCAATACCGACGAAATCAGGATCGGACAGACACTGCCGTATAGCGGGCCGCTCTCCGGCTTCGGGGTGATCGGCCGTGCCCAGGAAGCCTATTTCAACAAGCTCAATGCCGAAGGCGGCATCAACGGGCGCAAGGTCAAGTTTATCAGCCTCGACGATGCCTATTCGCCACCGAAGACGGTGGAACAGACCCGCAAGCTGGTGGAACAGGACGAGGTCCTGCTGATGTTCGGCACGCTCGGCACCGCCACCAACAATGCCGTGCATCGCTATCTCAACAGCAAGAAGATCCCGCAGCTCTTCGTTCTGTCAGGCGCCACCAAATGGGCGGACCCGAAGGCCTATCCATGGACGATGCCGGGCATGGCAGCCTATGAGTCCGAAGGCGTGGTCTATGCCAAGCACATCCTGAGCACCAAGCCCGACGCCAAAATCGCTATCCTCGCGCAGAACGACGATTTCGGAAAAGATTATATCGCCGGCTTCAAGCGCGGCCTCGGCGACAAGGCTGCCAGGATGATCGTCTCGGAGGTCACCTATGAGAGCTCGTCGCCGACCATTTCGTCGCAGCTCGCGGCACTGAAGGCGTCCGGCGCCAATGTCCTGTTCGGTGCGGTGGTCGGGAAATTCTCGTCGCAGATGATCAAGGGCGTCGCCGAGATCGGCTGGAAGCCGGACCTGATGTTCGTTCCCACTTCGGCCTCGTCCATCACCTTCCTGGAGCCGGCGGGTCTCGACAATGCGACGGGCCTGATCACGTCGAGCTACCAGAAGGACATCAATGACGAGCAGTGGGCAAAGGATGAGGACGTAAAGGCCTATTTCGCCTTCATGAAAGAGAGCCTGCCCTCGGCGGATGCCCGCAACACCAATTATGCGACGGGCTTTCTCAATGCCCATCTGATTGCGCATATCCTCAAGGCCTGCGGCAACGACATCAGCCGCGAAAACATCCTGCGCCAGGCGACCTCGCTCAAGGACGTCAAGCTGCCATTGCTTCTCGCCGGTGTCACGGTCTCCACCAGCAAGGATGACTATCTGTCGTTCCAGCAATTGCGGTTGCGTCGCTTCAACGGGAAAAACTGGGAAGGCTTTGGCGAGTTGCTCGACGACCAGTGAGCTTCTGTGCCATCACATCGGAAACAGATCGGAGCCGGCATCGACTCCGATCGACGTGAGAAAAGAGACAAGGGCGGACCATGATCATCAGCGGCGATCGAACCATCAGCTATCCGGACATCATGAACCGTATTGCCAAGGTGGCGAGCGGTTTCAGGGAGCTCGGGGTTGGCGCCGATGTGCCGGTCGCCATGATGCTGCGTAACGACTTTGCACTGTTCGAGACCGCTTTCGGTGCGGGCGTGCTGGGCGCGCGGGTGGTGCCGATCAACTGGCACCTGAAGGGCGAGGAGGTGAGTTACATCCTCGCCGACAGCGGCGCCAGGCTGCTGGTCTGCCATGCCGACCTGCTGCCGCAGATCGAGGACAGTCTGCCCGCGGACTTCCCCATCCTGATCGTGCGCACGCCACCGGAGATAGCGGAGGCCTACGGCGTGCCGGCGGCGGCGACCGATGTGCGCGCGGGGCGCACCGATTTCGATAGCTGGCGCGAGCGCCACGCGCCGATGGAGAATGTGCCGAAACGCGCGCTGACCATGTTCTACACATCCGGCACCACCGGCCGTCCGAAGGGCGTGAAACGCGCCGCGATGACGCCGGAACAGGCGACTGCCTCCGAGCGCGTCGGCGGCATCGCCTATGGGCTGAAGCCGAACGAGGATCAGGTCGTGATGATGAACGGGCCGATGTATCACTCGGCTCCCAGCTCCTACGGGATGATGGCCTTCCGCCACGGCAGCACCATCGTGCTGGAACCGCGCTTCGATCCGGAAGACCTGTTGCAGCTGATCGAACAGCATCGCGTCACCAATATGCATATGGTGCCGACCATGTTCGTGCGCCTCTTGCGCCTGCCGGACGAGGTGAAGTCGCGCTATGATCTGTCGTCGTTGCGCAATATCATTCACGGCGCAGCGCCGTGCCCGGTGCATGTGAAGCACGCGATGATCAAATGGTGGGGGCCGGTGATCAACGAGTATCTCGGCTCCACCGAGACTGGGGTGCCGATCTGGCATTCTTCCGAGGAAGCGCTGAAGAAGCCCGGCACCGTGGGACGCACGATCGAAGGCGGCGTCGTGCGCATCTATCGTCCGGATGGCACCTTGTGCGATGTCGGCGAGCCCGGTGAAATCTATATGCGCCAGACCTCGGTGCCGGATTTCGACTATCAGGGGCGCCCGGACGCGCGCGCCGAGGCGGGGCGTGACGGTCTCATCAGCGTCGGCGATGTCGGTTATCTCGATGAGGACGGGTACCTCTTCATGTGCGATCGCAAGCGCGACATGGTGATCTCCGGCGGCGTCAACATCTATCCGGCGGAGATCGAGAGCACGCTGATTGGTATGGATGGCGTGCGCGATTGCGCGGTATTCGGCGTGCCGGATGATGAATTTGGCGAGCGGCTGGTTGGGTGCGTCGAGCGTGAAGATGGTGCAACGATATCTTCTGCGGATATCCAGGCCTATCTGAAGCAGCGCTTGGCGAATTTTAAAGTGCCGAAGGCAATTCATTTCCACGATGCACTGCCGCGCGAGTCGACCGGCAAGATCTTCAAGCGCAAATTGCGCGATCAGTACGGAGCGCCGACTGCGCCTTGAGGCTGTTGATACGGACAGGAAAAAAGACGCGAGGCTCATCACCTCGCGTCTTTGCTTTCTCCAAAAGCGGCAGGATCAGGTGTTGATCCAGACCGACTTGACGTTGAGATATTCGTCGATGTGGTGGACGCCGGATTCGCGGCCGTAGCCGCTCATCTTGTAGCCGCCGAACGGCACTGCCGGATCCATCGCCTGATAGCAGTTGATCCACACCGAGCCGGCCTGCAGGGCCTTGGCGAGGCGGTGAGCCTTGCTGACGTCCTTGGTCCAGACACCGCTGCCGAGGCCGAACATGGTGTTGTTGGCGCGCTGCACGAGGTCGTCCATCTCCTCGAAGGCAATGGCAGAGATCACCGGGCCGAAGATTTCTTCCTGCGCGATCTTCATGCCGTCCTGCACGTCAGCGAACACCGTGGGCTGTACGAAGAAGCCCTTGGAGAGATCGCCATCGGTCATGAGACCGCCACCGGCGAGCGCCTTTGCGCCTTCGCCGGCGCCGGTGGTCAGATAGCCCGAGACGCGGTCGAACTGCTCCTTGGAGATCAGCGGCCCGAGCTGGATCGAGGGATCGACGCCATTGCCGACCTTCAGCTTCTTGGCGAATTCGGCGACCTTGCCGACGAACTCGTTATAGATTTTCTTCTCGACGAAAAGGCGGGTGCCGGCGCTGCAGATCTGGCCGGAATTCGCGAACACCGCCATGGCGGCGCCGGGAACGGCGGCGTCGAGGTCGGCATCGGCAAACACGATGTTCGGCGACTTGCCGCCGAGCTCCAGCGACACGCGCTTGAGGTTACCGGCCGAGGCGCGGATGATCGACTGGCCGGTGAAATGCGAACCGGTGAAGGCGACCTTGTTGACGTCCTGATGCGAGGCAAGCGCCGCGCCTGCGGTCTCGCCATAGCCGGGGACGACGTTGATCACGCCTGCCGGGAAGCCGGCTTCGAGGGCGAGTTCGCCGAGGCGCAGCGAGGTCAGTGGCGCTTCTTCGGCCGGCTTCAGCACCACGGTGCAGCCGGTGGCGATGGCCGGGCCGATCTTCCAGACGCTGGCCGACAGCGGCGAATTCCACGGAATGATGGCGCCGACGACGCCGACCGGCTCCTTCAGCGTGTAGGAGAAGATCTGGCCCGGCAGCGAGTTCTCAATGGTCTCGCCATAGATCAGCGTGGCCTGGCCGGCATAGAAGCGCAGCATGCCAAGGATGCGCTGCTTGCCTGCGAAGGTGCGGCTGACCGGCGCACCCATGTCGAGCGTGTCGAGCAGTGCCAGTTCGTCAAAATGCTTTTCGACGAGGTCGGCGAATTTCAGCAATAGCGCCTGGCGCTCGAACGGCTTGGCCTTGCTCCACGGACCTTCAAAGGCGCGACGTGCGGCGGCGACAGCGAGATCGATATCCTTTGCATCGCCTTCAGCGACGGTGGCGAGCAGTTCTCCGGTGGCGGGATTGTGCGTCTCGAACTTCTTGCCCGACTGCGCATCGACCCATTTGCCGTCGATCAGCATCTGCTTGTAGGAGCCGTTCGCATACGGGTGCGAGGTGGCGGAGATTGGCTGCATCAAGCCCATGATGATCCTCCCGGGGAATTGAATTGTTCTGCCGTTGTGGCGCGCGGAATATATCGTTTCCGCGACACGGGTAAAGCTGGGGAACATGCGCCGGGCTGCATGGGAGGTCTACGCACGCAATTCACGAGCGTGAATTGGTGTCTGGACTCATTCAATCCAGTGTGTGGATCCATCGCCCGAAGATGCGACTTGCTCGATCCTGTAACTGCGGCGCGACCGCTGCAGTTGCTAGGCGCAGATCTGTAACTGGTATGCCGGCTGCCGATAGTTCGACGGCATGGCCGACATACCATTCCTCGAGTTGCCGCGGATCGGCTTCGAGATGGAATTGCAGCGCGAGAGCATTGCGACCATAGGCAAATGCCTGGTTCTCGTAGTGTGCGTTGGAAGCAAGCCGCATGGCGCCGTTCGGAAGGTCGAAGGTATCGCCGTGCCAATGCAGAACATGGGCGCCATCCTCGGCAAGCGGTGAAAGGCAGGACGTCGCACCTTGGTCCGTCAGGGCAACTCTACCCCAGCCGATTTCCCTGGTTCCGCCGGCATAGACGCGGGCTCCCAGCGCGCGAGCGATCAATTGCGCGCCAAGGCAGATGCCGAGGGTAGGCCGGTCCTGCTTCAGGCGCCGCTCCAGCAGCTGGATTTCCTGTGTGAGGAATGGATAAGCCTCGGCCTCATAGACGCCAATCGGGCCGCCGAGCACGATCAGGAGGTCGGCATTCTCGATCGACGCATGGCCGAGATCGTCTATGGCCGCCTCGCAGAAGGCGACGTCCCAGCCCGCACGGTCCAGCACGGCCGAAAGCAGACCGAGATCCTCAAACGCCACATGGCGCACGGCGACGGCAGAGCGCCGGTGACGTTTCATGGAAAGGCTCACGCAAAAAAACAGTTTTTTCACATCAACGTTATATCCGTATGGATATATCGATCAACTGGCTTTTGCGTGCCGTAGCGATGCTGTTGCCTCAGACGTTCAGATTCATCCAGACGGCTTTTGGCTCGGTGAAGTTTTCCAGCACGGCGTCGCCATGCTCGCGACCGAAGCCGGAGTCGCGGGAGCCGCCCCAGGGGAGCCGCACATCGGTATAGCCATAGGTGTTGATCCATACCGTGCCGGCCTTCGCCTGCTGGGCGAAACGCTGGACGCGGCCAATATCCTTGCTCCAGACGCCGGCGGCGAGACTGAATTTGGTACCATTGGCCTTGCGGATCGCATCCGCCTCGTCGCTGAAGCGGACCACGCTGACGACCGGACCGAAAATCTCCTCCTGTGAGATGCGCATGTCATGATCGACATCGGCGAAGACGGTCGGAGCGACGAAATAGCCGCGTTCGCCGATCCGTTCGCCTCCGGTTGAGAGGAGCGCACCTTCCCTGAGGCCGATATCGACATAGTCCAGCACGCGCTTCATCTGGGCCTCCGAAACGATCGGGCCCATCGTGATGCCGGCTTCGCGCGGATCGCCGATCCTGATCGCGCGGGCTCGCGCGACCAGACGTTCGACCACCTCATCGTAGACGGACTCGTGAGCGAGTACGCGGGAGCCTGCCGAACAGACCTGTCCGGAATTAAAGAAGATGCCGGACGCGGCGGCCTTCGTGGCGGCATCGAGATCGGCATCGCCGAAGATCACATTCGCGGATTTTCCGCCAAGCTCGAGTGTGCCCCGCTTGAGATTGCCCGCGGCGCCGGCCAGGATTTCGCGACCTACGGCAGGTGAGCCGGTGAAGGTCACCTTGTCGATATCCGGGTGATCGACGATGGCGCGGCCGGCAATCTTGCCGTGGCCGGGCACAACATTGAGCGCGCCCGGCGGCAGGCCGGCCTCCAGCGCCAGTTCTCCGATCCGCAGCGCGGAGAGCGGCGTAATCTCTGCGGGCTTGAGCACGACGGTGCAGCCGCAGGCGAGGGCCGGGGCGATCTTCCACATGCCGATCATCAGCGGGAAATTCCACGGCACGATGGCGCCGACCACGCCGATCGGTTCGCGCACCGTATAGGTCAGCGCATCCGGGCGCGCCGGGATCACCTGACCGCTGATCTTGTCGGCCCAGCCGGCATAGTAGCGGAGCGTATCGATGGCCGCCGGCAGATCCTGGCGCTTGACGGCCGCCAGCGGCTTGCCGGCATCGAGGCTTTCCAGCGCGATCAGTTCCTCGGCGTGATCCTCGAGCAGTTGCGCCAGCCGCTGCAACACGAGGCCGCGATCGGCGGCGCGCATGCGGCCCCATGGGCCATCGAAGGCCTTGCGCGCCGAGATGACGGCGCGATCGATGTCGGCGGCGTCGGCCTCGGCAACCACGGCGATGATTTCACCGGTCGCGGGATTGAGGACATCGAAATAGCGACTGGAGAGTGGCTCGACCTGCTGCCCGTCGATCAGGAGGCGCCTGCGCGGCAGTTCGGTGGTGGAAGTGAGTTCGGTATGTGAGATCGTCTGCATGAAACCTTCCCATATTTGCTGCCAATGGGATCAGGAGGGACAACGGCAGTAAATATGATAACGAGAGACAAAGAACGGCTGCAGATATGAAGTCTTGGACATATCTCAGCTTATGGATGAGGGGAGGCGATGCGGATCGACATCGAGACCGTCTGGCGTTTTCGCAAGCCCGGCTCACGGCAGCCGACGGCGGTGATGCTCAGCTTCCTCAAGGACATCAGCGAGACCGGAAAGATCACCGTGGCGGCAAGCCTGCATCATATGTCGTACCGTCACGCGTGGAGCCTCGTGAACGACTGGTCGGCTTTTTTTGGCACGCCGGTGGTCGAGCGCAGCAAGGGTAAAGGTACGCGGCTCACGGCGTTCGGCGAAAAGCTGGTCTGGGCCGGAGAACGCCTGGAAGCGCGGCTTGGTCCGCAGCTTGAAAATCTCGCGCAGGAGCTCGCCACCGAACTGAAGGAGTTGCTGCCCGGTCATCCCACCATCATTCGCGTGCATGCGAGCCATGGCTTCGCAGTGTCGAAATTGCGCGAGATACTGAATGCGGCAACGGATGTCAGTATCGATCTCCGCTATGTCGGCAATCAGACCTCGCTGGTCTCTCTGGCGCATGACACCTGCGATCTCGCCGTTGTCCACCTGCCGCGTGGCGAGTTACGCAGACAGAGCGTCAACGCCTGCAAGGACTGGCTCGACAATCGCATCCATCGTGTGATCGGCTTCGCAACGCGCGAGATGGGATTGATGGTGAAGCGGGGCAATCCACTGCGCATCACCTCGATGGAGGCGCTGGTAAATCCGGCCATTCGTTTCGTCAATCGGGATCAGGATTCAGGCACGGGTCTGCTGTTCGACCAGATCCTGCATCGGCACAAGATCGCGCCGGAACGCGTGAATGGCTACGAACAGGTGGAGTTCACCCATGCCGCCGTTGCGGCCTATGTGGCGAGCGACATGGCTGATGTCGCCTTTGGCGTCGAGGCGGCCGCACGGCAGTTCGGCCTCGATTTCGTGCGGCTGCTGACAGAGGATTATTACTTTGTCTGTCGCGCCACGCTGCTGGAACAGGAGCCGATGAAGCACATTCTCACCGTGCTGCGTGGGGTCGAATTCCGCGATGCGCTGGCGAAGCTGCCGGGGTATGCCGAGTCAGATACCGGCGTGATCAAGTCTGTGAACGAGGTGTTTCATGGCAAGAAGCCATAGCCATGCGGAAGCGGGCAGTGGACCTGCGCTGGCGATGATGTGACATCCGGCCCGCAGAAGGAATGTTATAGGCAACCCTCTCGACGCAAGTTCAGGAGACCTCCATGACCCATCCCGCTTTATCCGCCGGCTCCGTTGCTGTCATTACCGGAGGAGCCTCGGGCATCGGCCTTGCTGCGGCCGTTGCATTCGCGAAGCTCGGTCTGGGGATCTGCGTCGTGGATATCGGCGATGAGCGCCTGAGCGATGCCGCACGCACCATCGGGGCCGCGATTCCGGGGCGAGGTGACGATGTGATGATAGCCAATGTCGATGTCAGAGATCTCGCGGCAATGTCGACACTGGCGGCAGACGTGCAGCAGCGCTTCGGCGGCTGCGATGTGCTGATGAACAATGCGGGAATCCAGGTGTCGACCTCGGCGCTCGGTCCGCGCGACCATTGGGAACGGCTGATCGGCGTCAATCTCTGGGGCGTCGTCAATGGTTGCCAGGCCTTCGCGCCGGGGATGATCGCCGGCATGAAGCCGGGTCTCATCATCAATACCGGCTCCAAGCAGGGCATCACCACGCCACCCGGTAATCCCGCCTACAATGTCTCCAAGGCGGGCGTGAAGGCGTATACGGAAGCGCTGTCGCACGAACTGCGCAACACCGAGGGCTGTCAGGTCACGGCGCATCTGCTGATCCCCGGCTTCGTTTTCACCGGACTGACGGCGGGAGACCGCAAGGAGAAGCCTGCGGCGGCATGGACGCCGGAGCAGACGGTGACATTTGCGATGCAGCGGATCGATGCCGGTGACTTCTATATTCTCTGTCCGGACAATGACGTGCCGCGCGCGCTCGATGAGCGGCGCATGTTGTGGGCTATCGGCGATATCGTCGAGAACCGTCCGGCGCTATCGCGGTGGCATCCGGATTATGCCGATGCTTTCGCCGAATTCGTGAAAACGAAATAGTCAGTCAGGGAGCGACGCAGTGGATTACGTCAAATTCGGAAATACCGGTCTCGAAGTTTCGCGGCTGTGTCTGGGATGCATGACCTACGGCGTCTCGGATCGCGGGTCGCATGCCTGGACGCTTGATGAGGAAAACAGCCGGCCGCTGATCAAGCAGGCCATCGAACTCGGCATCAACTTCTTCGACACAGCCAATATCTATTCCGATGGCACGTCGGAAGAGATCGTCGGCCGCGCGTTGAAGGATTTCGCCAAACGCGACGATGTCGTCATCGCCACCAAGATCTTCAACCGGATGCGTCCAGGCCCGAATGGCGCCGGGCTGTCGCGCAAGGCGATCATGACCGAGATCGATCACAGCCTGCGCCGGCTCGGTACCGATTATGTCGATCTCTACCAGATCCATCGTCTCGACAAGAAAACGCCGATCGAGGAGACGATGGAGGCGCTGCATGACGTCGTGAAGGCCGGCAAGGCGCGCTATATCGGAGCCTCCAGCATGTATGCGTGGCAGTTCGCGAAAGCGGTTTATACGTCGCGGCTGAATGGCTGGACCCAGTTCGTCAGCATGCAGAACCACGTCAATCTGCTCAACCGCGAGGAAGAGCGCGAGATGCTGCCGTTCTGCGCCGATCAGGGGATTGCTGTCATGCCGTGGAGCCCGCTTGCGCGCGGTCGCCTGACCCGCGCCTGGGACGAGACCAGCGAGCGCCAGAAGACCGACGAATTCGGCAAAGGTCTCTATGTCCAGGCCGAGCAGGCCGACCGCAAGATCGTTGAGCAGGTTGCTGCCGTTGCCAAGGCGCGTGGCGTGCCGCAGGCCCAGGTCGCGATGGCCTGGCTGCTGCAGAAGCCAGGTATCACCTCGCCGATCATCGGTGCGTCCAAGCCGGCACATCTGACCGATGCCGTGGCGGCGCTGTCGCTCAAGCTGACGGGCGAGGAGATCGCGTCGCTTGAGGCGCCTTACGTTCCGCATGCGGTGGCTGGCTTCGGCTGATAGTATATTCGCATTCGAGCCGGTCGCGCCGGCGCGGATGCGCTGCATGGTGCGCCGCGGAGCGAAGCTAAATCTCTGGAGTGTATCGATTATTGGAATTAGCCGGAGCAGCGCGGTGGCTTCCGGCATTGCGGCGCCATTGCAGAAAGTCGGGTGTGGATTCTGCAATCCCGGAAAGGCGCCCTTAACCGGTATTCATGCACGTTCAGGATGCAGCCGAGGACTCCGGTATTGTTTAATATTGATGCAAGACCTCGCCGATAATTAAAGCCATCCGAAAGCGTGGCAGGAGATTTTTTGTGACCCAGCTTGATTCCGAAATCGATGATCTGATTGCCGCTTGCCACGGCGACGCCCGCGGCGTCGTTGGTGCGCTCATCATGGTCAATCGTCAGCTCGAAACCGAATTGGCCGAGTTGAAGGCACAGTTGGTCGCTGCACGCGCCGCCGAGACGCCAAGCGCCCACGCCGTCCTGCACTGATCGCAATCAGGCTTGAATACCCTGCTGCTCGCTTGCAGGAGGCGGCTGACACGCCGGACCAGATCGTCCACCGCAAAGGGCTTGGTCAGCACTTCCATTCCGCGCTCGATATGACCGTGATTGAGCACGGCATTTTCTGCGTAGCCGGTGATGAACAGCACCTGCAAATCCGGCCGTAACCGCCGTGCAGATTCGGCGATCTGGCGCCTGTTCATGCCGCCGGGCAGGCCAACATCGGTGATCAGAAGATCGATCGACGTATCGGATTGTAGAAACTTCAGGCCGGAGGGAAAGCGCCGGAGATGCCGGCGAGCAGGTTGTTGAAGTCATGCGCCAGACCGCTCGTCAGTTGACCGACGGCTTCCATCTTCTGGGCCTGCCGCAACGCGCTTTCCACCTTTTCGCGTTCGGATAGCGCCTCGGCAATGCGGGTTTCCAGCGTTTCCTGCAGATGTTTATGAGCTGCATCAGCACGTACCCGATCGGTTACGTCCTTGAACAAAACTGCGACCTGGCGGTCCTCGAATACGCCGATCCGAAACGAACTGACTTCGAGATGACGGTCGGTGGCGACGAGTTCACGTTGAAAGCGGATGACGTTGCCGGTTCGCAGCACGTTGCCATAGAGCTCGACCCAACCGTCGGCTTCCTCCTCCACCATTTCACGGAGCTTCTGGCCGACCACATTCGGGATGCCGGCGTGCCGTTCATAGGCGGCGTTCGCTTCGATATGGATACAGTCGCTTAACGGGCCGTGCGGACCATCGAAAAATTCGATGATGCAGAAGCCCTCATCCATGGCTTCAAACAGCATGCGATACCGATCGCGCGCTTCTGCCGTGGCTATGGAGCCGGTAGTCGTTCCGGTCGGCAATACTCATGGTGGGAATTTCTCAAGCATCATAAGGGACCGTTACATCTTGCCTTCGATATCCAGCAGTTTGGCGATGCGAGCGAAATTTTCCACCGTGTAGGACTTTGGTAAAACCATCCGGGCCCGATGATCTGGCTATCGTCCCCCAGCATCATCGTTTTGCGGGTCAGGCTTGATGGCGGCTTTGGCGTGAATGGGGCTGCGATCGCAAGGGGCGAGATCGACTTGTCTGTTCACTCGTGTCCATCGCTTGATGCCAACAAGTGAAAATTCAAACCACACATAACGTCAGCGCGGCTGAAAAGTTCCATCCAACGGGATGGCGCTCAGTTGCGCTCTATGACGCTTGAATAGGTGGGTCTTCAGTCGGCTGCCTGGGGCGTCCAACGCGGCGACGGGGAAGGTTCGCCGGAAATCGAAAGATGCGCCGTCGACCCGTTGTCGGGCTATTCGCCGATCGCCTCGGCCTACTTTTCGTGGATGTTGATGGCCCGAAGACCCGCTTTTGTCTCCCGGATGCCCGGAAAACGACGCCCGAGCTGGCGGGCCATTTTCTGCACCGAGGCGGTGTTGCGGTTCAAGGCGCCCGCAGCGCGGATCAGGGACGAGCCTTGTTCAGATAGTTCAATCAATCGGCCAATGTCTTCGTCGGTCCATTTGCGTGTGATTGGGCGAGCCATAATCCTGCCTTGCCGTAGTTAAATCGATAGATCGAGATTTGTATGCAACCGGCTCGGTGCCGGTGACTGCGTCGGATCGTAAGATGTTATTCTGGTGCGCCGTGTCGCGCATCGCGGGCTGGTGGCGTAATCGATCATTCGCTCGCTCTCGGCAGCATTCGTCGTCATGTCTCGACCTTGGCGTAGGAGACAACAGGCGAGAAGCGTTCCTGTTCAGTGGGAAGGCCAAACGTCCCGCCGAAATACTACGGGATGCGCAGTCAAGCGTCGGTCCGTTAGATGACACAAGAAATCCGCTCGTTTCGGCACGATGCAGCGTGCGCGGGATCGCGCCGCGTTGTTTCGCTCTGAAGAGATGCTAGGAGACGCGTTACCTTTCCGCCGGCGTTCGCGACCGCTTGCGGCAGAGCGCGGGCTGACCTGCTTTTACCGTGTGGAACGCGAGGCTCCCCGGCGGATTTTGAATCGGGAGTGTCGGTTACCGGACCGACATGCTCGGGATGGGCAAGTATCCGTTGTTCCAACTGAAGGGCGGTAGGCAGAAATGATCCGCTCCCATAACGGGTAAATCGACTGCGCTCCCTTCGGTCTCTTTATGGGAGCATTCATGAGACGGCACGAAAACAGCCTTCTGTCGCGTATCGATCCTGCCGTATACGAGGAAATGGCGCGGCATGCTGTCGTGGTCGAGCTGGCGCAGGGCGATGTGCTCGCCGAAGCGCACGATACCATCGAGAAAGTGTATTTCCCGCATGCAGGTATTATCTCCTGCGTGGTCGAACTCGCAGGCGGCGGCGTCATTGAAACGGGCATGATCGGTCGCGATGGTGAGTTCGGTGCGGGCCTTGTTCTCGATGACAAGATTTCGCTGAACCATGTTGCGGTGCAGGTTGGCGTCCTGGCATCGACATTCGACGCAAGGTTTATCGTCCAGTGTGCCGAGAGGTATCCCGCATTTCGTCGGGTGATGATGGCCTATGAACATTTCCATCTTGCGCAGGTGCAGCAAACAGCGGCCTGCAACGCAGTGCATTCCGTGCAGGCCCGAACCTGTAAATGGCTGCTGCGTATGCGCGAGCTCGCGGGTGATGAACTTACCGTCACCCAGCAATTCCTGGCGCAGATGATGGGCGTGCGCCGCACCAGCGTCACAGGGGTCGCTATCGAGCTGCAGAAGGCAGGTATGATCTCCCACAGCCGCGGCCGCATTCATATCCTCGATGTCGAGAAGATCCGACGCTGGGCATGCGAATGTCACGAAGATGTGCGTCATCACTACGACCGTCTTTTTCCGCCCAACGTCGGGTAACGTACCGAACGGTCATTGACAGGGTGCTAGGCTGTCGACTGGTTCAATGTCGGAGTAACGATCATGGACCGGAGAACGATTTGTGAGGCGCAGGCCGCGATCTGCAGGGAACAAGCGGGGCGCGGCGATTCCGACCGGGCCTTCTGGCTGGCTGAAGCACAGCGTTGGCACGATCTCGCCGGTGAGCGTGCTCGCACAGTCATGAGTTTCGACAATGTCGAGCATGCCGCCAGGAAGCAAGCGCGAGATTTTGGATCGTATGGGCAGGACGGGCAGACCCTGCGTCGAAACTAGTCGCGCACTGACGGCGTCTCTCTTATCGAAGAGCGGCAGCGACCATGGCACGATATTTTCTGCATCTTGTGGATGGCGACGACGTCATTTGCGATCCGGAGGGCAGCGATCTCCCGAGTATTGATGCTGCTCGCGAACAGGCACTTTTGTCGGCGCGCGAAATTCTTGCTGAAGCGATCAAGCTCGGTGCGCAGCGCGTCCCGCGCTTCGTTGTCGCTGTGTCAGAAGGCGGGAATGAAGTGGCGGTGATCGACGTGAAAGAAATCGTGCCGTCGAGCGTGAAGTGACGCGTGCGCGAGACGCTGTCGCGCAACGCGCCTTACAATCGATCTCCGGGCAAGCCCGTCTGTTGCGGAAGGCTTTGAGGCGCACTCATTCCGTTCCGCATGTCGCGCGGCTATGCGACGCGGAGAGCCAAAATAGGGACGGGCTGCGAAGAGTTTAATGGTGGGCGCACAAGGGATCGAACCTTGGACCTCTCCCGTGTGAAGGGAACGCTCTCCCGCTGAGCTATGCGCCCGGACGTCCCGTGCGGCGTCGGTCGTGAAACCGGACCGGAAACCAAAAGGCCGGGCGGGGCCCGGCGATGCGTGACGTCAGTGGCGCGATTTAGGGAATTGGGGGCGGGGGTGTCAAGCATACCCTGCCGGTTGCGACCACATTGTTGCACCGGAGGGTAAAACCGGCCGGTTCAGCCCGGCTGGCGAGCCCGGGAAGCATGGGATTGCAGCGCCCGGATACGGTCCGCGAGGGTGCTGTTGGGGGCAAAACCGGCATCATTGGCCGGGCGGGGCTGGCTGGCGGCGGGATCGGCGGCCAGGATGGCCTCGATGGGTGAATTCGGTCCTTCCAGTGCCATCGCCATTTTGGCGACTTCTGCTGCGATGTCGTTGATGCGCTCGCGCAGCAGGGCGTTTTCCATCCGTTCGGTAGCCCAGGCGTTCTCGGCCTGCTGGTGGATGGTGTTGAGGTCGCGCTGAAGCTTGCTGCGTTCCTCGCGGGCGATGCGAAGTTCCTGTTCCGCGTTGGCCTTCTCGGCGCGCAACTGGTCGACCAGCGGCGAGGCCTTGCCGCCGGCACTGGCGGCAATCTCGACGCGCAGATTTCGCGCAGTCTGTTCTGCGGCTTCATTGGCCTGGCGGAGCTGTGCATTCTCGAAATCGCGTTCGGCAAGCTGTTTGGTCTGCTCCAGCAGTTGGGTCTCGAGCTGATCGACACGTGTGCCGAGTAGCTCCGCTTCATGCACCTGGATCGCCAGCTGCTGATCGAGGTCGGTGACGCGGTGATTGAGGCTCTCGACGCGGGCGCGCGCTTCAGTGAGGTCGCGCGTGGCTGTCGCGGATTCGCCGCGTTGCAGCTCGAGCTTGTGCTGGGTCGATGAGAAATCCTGCTCCGCAAGACCGAGGCGGTTCTTCAACTCCTCGATTTGCGTACGCACGGTCACCAGCTCGACCTGCCGGCCCTCGGCAACCTGCGAACGATCGTCGCGTTCGGCCGCGATGCGTGCCAGTTCGTTCTGCTTGTCGGCGAGGGCACGTTCGGCAGCAGCGAGTGCTTCGGTCCTGGCTGCGAATTCGCTTTCGGTCGTCGCGAGTTTTTGTTTTACCGCCGTCTCACGATTCTCGAGATCGAAGATTGCCGCGGTCTTTTCGCTCAACTCGACCTTCATCCGGTTGATGGCGTCGGTCTTCTTGCCGAGCTCGGCGAGCTGACCCGTGGTCTTGCTCTTGAGCTGCTCGACGCTCATCTCCAGCCGCCGGGCCGACATGGCGAATTCGGCACGCAGCTGGTCCTTGTCGGCCTGGATTTCGGCCATCGACAGCGGCGTTGCGGCTTCGAGCCGGCGGGTGGTGAGGCGCACGGCACGGTTATGCACCAGCGGCATGATCAGCAGGCTGCACAACATCGCGGCCAGAAAACCGATCGCCAGATACATGATCGGCTCGACCATGGCAGTATGCTCCCAAGCGCTGAAAAGTCGCGGTTAACATGCCATGCGTGCGCAGGCAAAGACAGCGTAACGCTTCGTTAACCTTGATGCGCCGGCCCGTCCCGACGAAATCAGAACGGGTTCCAGGTCGCCGTCGGTGTGTATTTGAGATAGCCGATATTGGCGCCGAGGCGGAGGCCAAGGCCGGAGCGGATCGGCACCAGCACGATGTTGTTCGCGGTCAGCGCGGTCATGCCGAAACCGCCGATGATGTAGGCGGAGCCATCGATGCCGCCGAAGCGTTGATAGATCGCCTGGGTGGCCGGCAGGTTATAGACCAGCGTCATGGTGCGGGCGCCGTCGCCGCCCCAGTCGAAGCCCAGCGAGGGGCCCTGCCAGTAGACACGCAAATCGCCCGCATTCTTGGTGTAAAGCGTGCCTTCGCCATAGCGCAGGCCGGCGACGATGGCGCCGGAGCCTTCCTCGCCCAGAATATATCCGTTCGGCAGGCCCCATTGGCTGACCGCCTTTTCGATCACCGAGGCGAGGCCGCGTGAGACGTTGCCGAAGAAGCGATGTCCGGCCGTGACGAGTTCCTCAGACCGGTACGTGTCCGGCGTTTCACGGCTGCGTTGCTGGGCGGCCGCCGGCGTGACGGTAACCGGAATCGTGGCGAGTGTGATCGCGGCGAGCGCCAGCGCTGCCAGGCGTGATGCGAAGGTCATGAAAAGAACCCCTGGTATTCAATCTGAGGACCGCAGCCTTAACCGGATGCTGAGAAGCACCACGTTTAATCTGCGGTCAGTGTCCCCGAGTCTCCATAATATCGGTATGAACTATGACGGCACAACGGCGGGATTGGCGTGGGGGCGGTCGCGGAATTGCCTTGATCTTGCTCATCTCGGGCCTATGCGCCCCGTTATGGGCAGGGACCAATGAGCGTGTGGTCACCGATCGGTACACCGGTCTGGCAATCGGAGGCTTTGACCCGGTCGCCTATTTCACCGATTCTGAGGCTCAAGCTGGTCTGCCGGAATTCGAGCTGACCGAGGATGGCGCGGTCTGGCGGTTCCGTAATGACGGCAACCGCACTGAATTCGCCAAGCACCCCGAAATCTACGGGCCCCAATTCGGGGGGTACGATCCGGTCGATATGGCGCGCGGTGTTGCCATTGCCGGCAATCCGCGTACCTGGCTCGTAGCCGGTCAGAGACTCTATCTGTTCAGTCGTGAGGACAATCGGGATGCCTTCAGGGCGGCGCCGGTGACCTTCCTGCCGGCTGCGCGAAAAAAATGGCCCGGCGTTCAGGAGACGCTGGCGCGCTAGCTTTCTGCGTGACGGTTACCCCAGGCGATGAATTCCGGAACAATGAAATCTTCCCGCCGGCCGCCGAAATGCAGCGGGCGACCGTGGCTGTCCGCGACATGCCCGCCTGCGGCGACAACCACCGCGTGGCCGGCGGCTACGTCCCATTCGCAGGTCGGCGACAGGCGGGGATAGATGTCGGCCTGGCCCTCGGCGATGCGGCAGAATTTCAGTGCCGAGCCGAATTCCTGGCGCACCGCGCCCGGCCGGCTAGCGATGAATGCTTCGCTGCGAATGTCACCATGGGAGCGGCTGACCGCCGCGATCCAGGGCTGGCCGGGAGCCGGCATCTGGCGTGCCCTGATGGGTGTCGATTTGCCAATGGAACGATCCAGCTTGATTTCGAGGCGCTCGGCACCGCGCCCGACGAGGCCACGCCAGATCAGTCCGAGCGCGGGAGCGCCAACGATGCCGAGGAGCGGCGCGCCGTCGACGATCAGCGCGATATTCACCGTGAATTCCTGCCGTCCGGCGATGAATTCCTTGGTGCCGTCGAGTGGATCGATGAGAAACAAGGCGCCGGCATAGGGCGGCTGGGCCAGATGCAAACGCTCCTCTGACAGTGTCGGGATGCCGGGAAACAGTCGTGTCAGGCCTTCACAAATCACGCGATCGGCAGCGAGATCGGCGATCGTCACTGGCGAGCCGTCGGATTTCCCTTCTACCGGCATCACATTCCGGTTCACGGCGAGAATGGCCGCGCCGGCTTGCACTGCGAGCTGCGTCAGCGGCTCCAGCAGCGCTGCGGCGTCGTCCAGGTCGAGATGCGGGAGCGAATCGGCGGTCATGGCAAGCTTTCGTGTCTCGCTCGTGATTATGGTTGTGTCATCGGCCCCCTGCGGAGCGCGGGCTCGGCGGTGGCCGGGCTGATCTGTGCAGTGTATCAAACCAAAGAGCAAATGTTTGATTCGCCGTTCATGTCGCGCGGCTTCAGGAGCCTATCCCATGTCTGATGCAACTTCGCCCGGTCCGGCCCCCGACGCTCTCGAACTCGCCGCGCTGCTGTCGTCGCGCGTCTGCCACGATCTGATCAGCCCGGTCGGCGCCATCGTCAACGGGCTCGAAGTGCTCGACGACAACCCGAAGCCCGAAGATAAGGAGTTCGCGCTCGACCTCATCCGCAAGAGCGCTAAGACGGCGTCGGCGCGGCTGCAGTTTTGCCGTCTCGCTTTTGGTGCCGCTGGTTCGGCAGGCGCACAAATCGATCTCGGCGATGCGCAGACCATGGCGCGCGGTCATCTCGAAGATAACAAGACCAAGATCGAGTGGAATCTGCCGCGTCTTTTGCTGCCAAAGAACAAGGTGAAGCTGTTACTCAACATGTTGATCATCGCGCAGCAGACCATTCCGCGCGGCGGAGTTCTCAGGGTCGACCCGGTCGGGGATGGGGAGCCCACGGGTTTCCGCATCACTGCGGCGGGCATCAATGCGCGGCTGCCGCAGAACATCGTCGATATGCTTGCGGCCGAGCAGGTCGGCAACATCGACGCGCATGCCGTGCAGCCCTACTATACCCGCCTGCTCGCGGAAGGCACCGGCCTGAAAGTGACGATGGTTCTGGAGAACGAAGCCGCGGTCGTGACGGCGGCCTGACGACACGCCGTTGCTGCTAACCTAACTTAACAAACTCTTTACGGGCCGCTCAGTTGAGCGGCCCGTTTTCGTTGTCGCGTATCGGTTCGATACTTGTCGCTAGGTCTTTCTCGGAATGCTCAACCAATATTAAACGCTTTGCGGTGAGACTGGCACTACTTCGATAAGGGTCACGCGACGGCGCGGGCTCCGATTGTGTGAAGGCCGACTTCATGGATGATCTTCTCCGCGAGTTTCTGACCGAAACCAACGAAAGTCTGGATACGGTTGACAACCAGCTTGTCCGTTTCGAGCAGGATCCGAACAACGCGAAAATTCTCGATAATATTTTTCGTCTTGTTCACACGATTAAAGGTACTTGCGGCTTCCTTGGCCTGCCTCGTCTGGAGGCACTGGCTCACGCTGCCGAAACGCTCATGGGTAAATTCCGCGACGGAATGCCTGTGACGGGAGAAGCGGTAACGCTCATCCTGACCACGATTGATCGCATCAAGGACATCCTCGGCCAACTCGAGGCGACGGAAGCCGAGCCGGAAGGCGTCGATGAAGACCTTATCGACGAGCTGCATCACATGGTCGAAAAGGGCGTGGAAGCGATGAACAACCCGGCCCCTCCCATCGCACCGGAAGCTGCGCCCGAACCCGTCGTGGAATCCCCCCCGCTGGTCGTGCAGACGCTGGAGCGCGAGTTGCGTCCGGGCGAAGTCTCGCTCGACGAACTGGAACGCGCCTTCCGCGAAACCGAAATCGAATTACCCCCGGTGATCGCTGCTCCGGTACCCGTGGCAGCACCCGCCCCGGCGCCGGTCGCCGACGCCCAGCCTGCCGCGAAGCCTGCGTCCAAGCCGGCAGCCAAGAAAACCGCGGTCGAGATCGAACACGCGGAGGCCGACAAGGTCGCTAACCAGTCGATCCGCGTCAATGTCGACACGCTCGAACATCTGATGACCATGGTCTCCGAACTGGTGCTGACCCGCAACCAGTTGCTCGAGATCAGCCGTCGTCACGAAGACACCGAATTCAAGGTGCCGCTGCAGCGCCTGTCCACCGTCACGGCCGAATTGCAGGACGGCGTCATGAAGACGCGCATGCAGCCGATCGGCAATGCCTGGCAGAAGCTGCCGCGCATCGTCCGCGATCTCGCCGGCGAACTCGGCAAGCAGATCGAACTCGAAATGCACGGCGCCGACACCGAACTCGACCGCCAGGTGCTCGACCTCATCAAGGATCCGCTGACGCACATGGTGCGCAACTCGGCAGATCACGGCCTCGAAACCCCGGCCGAACGTGCCGCCACCGGCAAGCCGGAGCAGGGCACGATCCGTCTCTCCGCCTATCACGAAGGCGGTCACATCCTCATCTGCATCGCCGACAATGGCCGCGGTCTGAACACCGAGCGCATCAAGGCGAAGGCCATCCAGAATGGTCTGGCCACCGAAGCCGACATCGACAAGATGACGGAAGCGCAGATCCACAAGTTCATCTTTGCGCCGGGCTTCTCGACCGCAGCTGCCGTCACCAGCGTGTCGGGCCGCGGTGTCGGCATGGACGTGGTGCGCACCAATATCGATCAGATCGGCGGCACCATCGACATCAAGTCGGTGGCCGGTGAAGGCTCGAGCGTCACCATCAAGATCCCGCTGACGCTGGCGATCGTCTCGGCGCTGATCGTCGAGGCTGCCGGCGATCGCTTCGCGATCCCGCAGCTCGCGGTGGTGGAGCTGGTGCGGGCGCGCGCCAATTCCGAACATCGCATCGAGCGCATCAAGGAAACTCCGGTTCTCCGCCTGCGGAACAAGCTGTTGCCGCTGATGCATCTGAAGAAACTGCTCAAGATCGATGACGGCTCGTCGGCCGATCCGGAGAACGGCTTCATCGTGGTCACGCAGGTCGGCAACCAGACCTTCGGCATCGTTGTCGATGGTGTCTTCCACACGGAGGAAATCGTCGTCAAGCCGATGTCCACCAAGCTGCGCCATATCAATATGTTCTCGGGCAACACCATTCTCGGTGACGGCGCGGTGATCATGATCGTCGATCCCAATGGCATCGCGCAAGAACTCGGTGCGCAGGCCTCCGCCATGGGCGAGATCGCCGATGAGTACGCTGCGGCTCGCGCGCTCGGTGCCGAGCAGCTCACCTCGCTGCTGGTGTTCCGTGCCGGCTCGTCGCAACCGAAGGCCGTGCCGCTCGGCCTGGTCACCCGTCTCGAAGAGATCGGAATCGACAAGATCGAATTGTCGAACGGCCGTTACATGGTCCAGTATCGCGACCAGCTGATGCCGCTGGTGCAGATGGAGAATGTCACTGTCCGCTCGTCCGGCACCCAGCCGATCCTGGTGTTCGCCGACGATGGCCGCTCCATGGGTCTCGTGGTCGACGAGATCGTCGACATCGTCGAAGAGCGCTTGCATATCGAAGTAGCTTCGAGCCGCGATGGCATCCTCGGATCGGCGGTCATCAAGGGTCTTGCCACCGAAGTCATCGATGTCGGTCACTTCCTGCCGCAGGCCTTTGCGGATTGGTTTTCGCGCAAGGAGATGCGGGCGTCGTCCACGGCCCAGTCGGTGTTGCTGGTCGATGACAGCGCGTTCTTCCGCAACATGCTGTCGCCGGTCCTCAAGGCGGCCGGCTACAAAGTGCGCACCGCGACCAACGCCCATGAAGGTCTTACCGTTCTGCGTTCCGGTCAGGAATTCGATGTCATCCTCACCGACATCGAGATGCCCGATATGAACGGCTTCGAATTCGCCGAGACGATCCGCGCGGATCAGAAGCATGGCCAGACGCCGATCATCGCGCTTTCTGCCATGATCTCGCCCGCCGCCATCGAGCGCGGTCGTCAGGCCGGTTTCCACGACTATGTCGCCAAGTTCGATCGGCCCGGCCTGATTGCCGCGCTGAAGGAACAGACGGCCGATGTGCAGCAGGCGGCTTAAGGGGAAACGAACATGACCCGCACCACCAACGTAACCCATGCCGCCGACGGCGCCGTTACCGAATACGTCACCACCATGATCGGTGGACAGCTGTTCGGCATGCCGATTTCGCGCGTGCAGGACGTTTTCATGCCGGAACGCCTGACCCGCGTGCCGCTCGCCTCCAGCGACGTGGCCGGTGTGCTCAATCTGCGCGGCCGTATCGTCACCGCGATTGACATGCGCTCTCGTCTCGGCCTGCCGAAGAACAACGACGGCAAGCCGCCGATGGCGGTTGGCGTGGAGCTGCGCGGCGAATCATACGGGCTGTTGATCGACTCCATCGGTGAAGTTCTCAAGCTCGCCGATGAGAGCCGTGAAGTGAACCCTGTCAATCTCGATCCGCGCATGGCGAAGATGGCCGACGGTGTTCATCGCCTTGACGGCCAGCTGATGGTGGTGCTCGACGTCGATCGCGTTCTTGAAATTCCGACTGACAAGCTGGCCGCCTAGCGAGAGATCTTGGAAAGCGGCTACCGCTTTCCGGAATCAGATCGTGCTCAGAAAAGAGGCCGGAAACTGGACGATCCTGTCCGCGGAGGAAGTGTCCCGTGAGGGACATGAAAAGTGAGGCTCACATGAAGACATGCCTGGTTGTCGATGACTCCAGCGTCATCCGCAAAGTCGCCCGCCGTATCCTCGAAGGTCTCGACTTCGAGATCACCGAAGCGGAGGACGGCGAAAAAGCGCTCGAAATGTGCAAGCACAGTCTTCCGGACGCCGTGCTGCTCGACTGGAACATGCCGGTGATGGACGGTTACGAATTTCTGCGCAATCTGCGCCGCATGCCCGGCGGCGATGTGCCGAAGGTCGTGTTCTGCACCACCGAGAACGATGTCGCGCATATTGCACGCGCGCTGCATGCCGGTGCGAACGAATACATCATGAAGCCGTTCGACAAGGACATCGTCTCTGCGAAGTTCGCCGAAGTCGGTCTGATCTGATTTTTCGCGTCGGTACCGGATTCAGGTACCGACGCGATTCTTTTTAGTTAATGCCTTTCTGTTGAAGTGCATTTGTCGCGTGTGTTGCGTTCGGTGAGTTGATGAGTGTTGCTGTGATGAGTCCGGCTGCGGCCGATTCGCGTTATGAGCCGTTGCGTGTCATGCTGGTGGATGACTCGGTGGTCATTCGCGGCCTGATCGCGCGATGGATCGAGGCTGAGCCGGACATGACGGTGGTCGGCTCGCTGCGCACTGGTCTCGACGCGGTCAACCAGGTCGAGCGCATCAATCCGGACGTCGCCATCCTCGATATCGAAATGCCGGATATGGACGGCATCACGGCGTTGCCGCAGCTCCTGGCGAAAAAGCGCAATCTGATCGTCATCATGGCTTCGACGCTGACGCGCCGGAACGCCGAGATCAGCTTCAAGGCGATGGCGCTCGGCGCCGCCGACTACATTCCGAAGCCGGAGAGCACCCGCGAAATTTCCGCAGCCGATATCTTCAAGCATGATCTGCTGCAGAAGATCCGCCATCTCGGTGCACGCGTTCGTCGCCTGAAATCTGTGGCGAGTCCCTCGATCGCTCCGATCGCGCAAGCAGCACCTGCTTCCGCTGCGCGTCCTGCGCCTGTCACATCGTCGAAGCCGATGATACGTCCGTTCAGCCCGAGCATGCCGCGTGCGCTGCTGATCGGCTCTTCGACCGGAGGTCCGCAGGCGTTGATGGCACTGGTGGCCGAGATCGGTCCGGTCATTGACCGCGTGCCGGTGCTGATCACCCAGCACATGCCGCCGACCTTCACTACGATTCTCGCCGAGCATCTTGCCCGCGCCAGCAAGCGTCCGGCGCATGAAGGCATTGACGGTGAGCCCATCAAGCCCGGCACGATTTATCTCGCGCCTGGCGGCAAACACATGCGCGCCGCGAAACAGGGCGCCAATATCGTTATCGCGCTCGATGACGGTCCACCGGTGAATTTCTGCAAGCCCGCGGTGGATCCGCTGTTCACTTCCGGCATCGATGTCTGGCAGGGCGGTGTGCTCGCTCTGGTGCTGACCGGCATGGGTTCGGATGGTATGCGCGGCGGCAAGGAAGTCGTCGCGGCCGGTGGCAATGTGATCGCGCAGGATGAAGCCACCAGCGTCGTCTGGGGCATGCCCGGTGCTGCCGCCAATGCCGGCATCTGCTCTGCCATTCTGCCGCTCAATCAGATCGGTGCGAAAATCACCCGCTTGTTCTCTGGAGATCGTTCATGACGCCTGCCGATTACGATTTCCTCCGCAAGTTCCTCAAGGAGAAATCCGGCCTCGATCTGTCTGCGGACAAGCAGTACCTCGTCGAGAGCCGTCTGGTGCCGCTGGCGCGCAAGGCTAGTCTCAACGGCATCGATGATCTCGTCCAGAAGATCAAGAATGGCAATTCGGTGCTCGGCGGCGACGTGGTCGAAGCGATGACCACCAACGAGACCTTCTTCTTCCGCGATAAGATGCCCTTCGATCACCTGCGCGATGTCGTTCTGCCGGAGATGGTCCAGGCGCGCGGCGCCCGCCGCAGCCTGCGCATCTGGTGCGCAGCGGCCTCGACCGGGCAAGAGCCGTATTCGATCGCCATGGTGATCAAGGAGATGAGTGCACAGCTCGCCGGCTGGCGCATCGAAATCATTGGCACCGACATATCGCAGCAGGTGCTGGAGAAGTCCAAGGCGGGCATCTACACCCAGTTTGAGGTGCAGCGCGGCCTGCCGATCCAGTTGCTGGTGAAGTATTTCAAGCAGATTGGCGACATGTGGCAGATCGCGCCGGAACTGCGCGCCATGATTCAATACAAGCCGCTGAACCTGCTGACCGACTTTTCGCATCTCGGCAAGTTCGACATCATCTTCTGTCGTAACGTGCTGATCTATTTCGATCAGGAGATGAAGACGCAGATCTTCGGCCGCCTTGCCAAATGCATGGAGCCGGATGGCTTCCTCGCGCTCGGCGCCGCCGAAACCGTCGTCGGCCTCACCGACGCGTTCAAGCCGCATGCCGACAAGCGCGGTCTGTATCGTCCGACCGCGATGCGCGCTGCACCGTCGATCGTGCCGCCGATGGGGGCCGGACTGAAAGTAGCGGCGCCGGTACGCTAAAAGCGAAGATCAGGCTTGCCGATACTTCAGTAGGAAAAGCCAAGATTCTCGATCGACGGCCGATAGGACAAGACGTAGCTTTTGCAGGGAGCACGAAACGCATCTGGCAGCGCGACACTCTTGTTCGTTTTCTCGGTCTGCAAGCCCAGTCGGCTGTCAATGTTGTCGAGAAGATTGCGTGTTGTCTCGACCCCGGTCGCAGTCTCGGTGTTTCGGCGAATTTTGGCAACGGTCGCCTTGATCGCTGCATAATTTTCGGCATAAGCCCATGGAGCGACGACGGAGATAATGCCGAGTAGGTTGGCTCGTCCGTTGATGCCATAGTCGGTGGCTGTCAAAGCTGGATCGTTGAGGTGAACGAGCGGCACGCAGACCGTCGTGTTGTCGATGATGTTGCCGAGCAAAAGCACAGCATTCAGGCGCGCATCATAGACATCGCTACGAGCGGCATAAGTGAGAACGGAAGTCACATCGATTCCGTCATGCGTTCGAAAGAGTCTTATAAACTCATTCAAAGCCTTCGTCTCACGCGGATTGCCACTGCCGGCATCCAGGTTGCTCTGACGTGTCATGATCGCGCGCAACGCGCCGGTCGCACTCAGGAGTTTACTGCCAGCTTCGCCAGGTAGTTTGGGCTCGATGATCTGCCCCTTCAATCCCGTAATCACATCGATGAGGCATGGGATGGCAATCTTGATATCAGCAAGTAGACTATCCGGAACCACCGGGACAGGCCCGCCGGTCGCTCCCGTTGTCGAGCTGTGATAAGGTTGACACTCGCGCGACGACTGTGCTGCTGCTGGATTGTGGCTCAGCACAACAATTGCGAATGTGAGCGCGAACAGGATCTTTAACATTACTTCGCCACCAGCATCGGTGCCACTGTTACGATGGGGTTGTCCGCCGGGGTATCTGCAAGCTTTGGCGGCGGTGTGTCATTTGCTGTCGTCCGCTGCAGTACAGCTTGAGATTGCGCGGTGCTTTGTAGATTGACGCATTTGCGCTTGTAATAGGATGGGAAATCAAAACTTGCGTCGCGGTTTTTGATGCTGCTCTTGTTGAGCCAGATGCGAAATTTGTGAGGAACGCTTTTCTCCAGAGGGCGAGCAGTATCGTTGCCCAGATTGTGGAATACTGCCGATATCACTTTGATGTTTTCGGAATTCTTTGCAGACTTTACTTCGTCGGAGTCCCTTTCCGCATCGCAGCCGAGATTCGTTACGTCGCTGGCGGTATCCAAGGCTGCACTTTCCGTTGCGATGTCGGAATTCAGGTAAGGTACGAATACTTCGATATATTGTGCACGCTTCAGCGAAGGAATTGGCATGCCTTCGATGGTGAATTCGGAGCGATACTGGTCAAGCGGAGACGAGCCGTCCAGGCTTTCCAGTGTGATCCGAAGATACTTCCTTTCGATCTGAAACGTGTCTTTGAGGCCTTGCGGATTCCAAAGCATGCCATAAGCGACGCAGAGAGCGAGAAGGCCTGCGCCGCCTGCGATGGCAATGTTGTATCCCGCGGACGTGTTGTTGGAGTTGAAATTGCCGGAACTTTGCGTGCCTGTGCCGTAGAGCAGGATCGCGACGCCGAGGACCACGAGAATGAAACTGAAAGCAGCATGCGTGCTGCCCATGTCCTGCTTTGCAATGTACAGCAGCGCCGCGCCCAGCACGATGAAGAACAATCCGCTGCTGGGAAATTGAAGGAGGAATTGTCGGAGAGAGGTCGGGACGGCGGCGAGGCTCGCTTTCAGCCTGGCATTCTCGCTCGACAGATCCGCTATCATCTGCTCGGGCGTCTTTGGCGTCTCCGGTTGCGCGCCGCCGGATGGCGGAGCAGTCCCGTTCTGCGCGGTGCCACCAGTCTGCGTTGTGTTGCCGCCTTGTGATGCTCCACCGCTCTGTTTTGCCGGATCGGTTTGGACGGTCGACGCAGATTCCGTTCCTGGACCTTGCTGGGGTGCAGTTTGTGTATCTCGGTCGGTCGCGGCGGATGGAAGCGGGGCACCGACATTGGCCGTCGATCCGCTATCGCCGGATTGGGAGGATTTCGGAAGAGTACCTCCCGGCTGGGTAGGCGGCGGCGTGTCTCCGCTTCTTTCTTCATTTTCTGCCGGTGGCACGTCTGTCTCCGTATCCCGGGATTTTGCGAGCACGTACCGGGTATACTTATATGTTGTATCAACCTTTGATTGATTTCAAGCTTCAATCATGGAGATCGAAGCTTGATGCCAAGATGAAGCTCAGGCGAACATCGCCCAAAACAAAAACCCCGCCTTGCGGCGGGGTTTTCGTGAGAACGTTCGGGGAGGATCGACTTAAGCCGGGATGCGGATTTCGTCATCGGAGGGCTCGCGGAGCACGTAACCACGGCCCCACACCGTTTCGATGAAGTTGCGGCCTTCGGAAGCGTTGGCCAGCTTCTTGCGGAGTTTGCAGATGAAGACGTCGATGATCTTCAGTTCGGGCTCGTCCATGCCACCATAGAGGTGGTTGAGGAACATTTCCTTGGTGAGGGTGGTGCCCTTTCGGAGCGAGAGCAGCTCCAGCATCTGATATTCCTTACCCGTCAGATGGACGCGCTGACCGCCGACTTCCACCGTCTTGGTATCGAGATTGACCACGAGATCGCCGGTCTGGATGACGGACTGGGCATGGCCCTTGGAGCGGCGCACGATCGCATGAATGCGGGCAACCAACTCGTCCTTGTGGAAAGGCTTGGTCATGTAGTCGTCGGCGCCGACGCCGAGACCCTTGACCTTGTCCTCGATGCCGGCGAGGCCCGAGAGAATGAGGATCGGGGTCTTGATCTTCGACACCCGCAGCTGCTTGAGCACATCGTAGCCGGACATGTCCGGGAGATTGAGGTCGAGCAGGATAATATCGTAATCGTAGAGCTTGCCGAGATCGACGCCCTCTTCGCCGAGATCCGTCGTGTAGACGTTGAAGCTCTCGGATTTGAGCATCAGCTCGATCGACTGCGCAACAGCGCTATCATCTTCAATTAGCAAAACGCGCATGCCAGTCCCCTTTGGTCGCCGCTGCGGGCGTCAGGTCGGCCGCCATACTTGCGGCACCAAAAAACGCCTACGAACAACTGATTCGGATCCTGACGGGATATGGTTAACAAATGCTGATTCTTCTCCGCAAGCGCTAATCGTGCAATTTTTGTCGAATCGCCGTAAGATGTTGCGTCAAAGACTCTTTTCGTAACCGTGCCCGTTCAAGTTCCGCATGAGGAGAAGGTCGCAACCTGCTCCATCGATTCACACCGTCTTTCTGCCGGCGCGAATGCTCTCAGTCATTCAAGACAGTGTGGGAATGATTAACGATGCGGGTAAACACGGGGTTAAGGGCCCGGCGGCAATGAGGCGAAACTTTAAAGCTTTCGCCACGAAAGATTTACCTTCAAGGCGAGGGTAAGGCAGTGAAGGCCCGAATTTCGTGAAAGCACTTGCCGAGCAGATCGCCGATATCGACGGCATCAACATCTACGGACGCGTGGTCGGCGTGCGTGGTCTCATGGTGGAGATTGCCGGCCCCATTCATGCGATGTCGGTCGGCGCACGCATCGTCATCGAGACCGGCACCAATCGTTTCATCCCCGCCGAGGTGATCGGCTTCTCCGGCGACAATGCTGTCGTGATGCCCTTCGCCGGACTCGAAGGGGTTCGTCGCGGCTGCCGTGCCGTCATCGCCAATGCCGCCAGCATGGTGCGGCCCTCGATCGGCTGGCTCGGCCGCGTGGTTAATGCCATGGGCGAGCCTATCGATGGCAAGGGCCCGCTGCCACAGGGGCCGTCGCCGATGCCCTATCGCGCCGCGCCGCCGCCGGCGCATTCGCGCAGACGAGTCGGCGCACCGCTGGATCTCGGCGTGCGTTCGATGAACACCTTTCTCACCTGCTGCCGAGGCCAGCGCATGGGCATCTTCGCCGGTTCCGGCGTCGGCAAGTCGGTGCTGCTCTCCATGCTGGCCCGCAATGTCGATGCGGATGTTTCCGTCATCGGCCTGATCGGCGAGCGCGGACGTGAGGTACAGGAGTTCCTGCAGGAAGACCTCGGCGAAGAGGGGCTCGCCCGCGCCGTGGTCGTGGTAGCGACCTCGGACGAGCCGGCGCTGATGCGCCGCCAGGCCGCCTATCTCACTTTGTCGATCTCGGAATACTTCCGCGACGAGGGCAAGGATGTCATGTGCATGATGGACTCGGTCACGCGCTTCGCCATGGCGCAGCGTGAGATCGGCCTGTCCGTCGGCGAGCCGCCGACGGCAAAAGGCTATACGCCGACGGTCTTCACCGAACTGCCAAAGCTGCTGGAGCGGGCCGGGCCAGGCACTGACGAAGGCTCCATCACCGCGATCTTCACCGTGCTGGTCGATGGCGACGATCACAACGAGCCCGTGGCCGATGCGGTGCGTGGCATTCTCGATGGTCATATCGTGATGCAGCGCGGCATCGCCGAGCGTGGGCGCTACCCCGCCATCAACATCCTCAAGTCCGTCTCGCGCACCATGCCGCGCTCCTGCGATCCTGCCTATCTGCCGACCATCACCCGCGCGCGCCAGATCATGGCTACATATTCGGACATGGAGGAGCTGATCCGCCTCGGTGCCTATCGCGCCGGTTCCAGCCCGGAGGTAGACGAGGCGATCGCACTGCACGAGCCGCTCGAAGCCTTCCTGCGGCAGCGCAAGGACGAGGTCTGTGGACTGCTTGAGGGCTACCAGCAACTGCAACAAATCGTTGGTAGTTTGGCAACGGAACGCTAACTTTGTCGCGGCATCATGATCGCCAGAGATGGAATTCAGCCGGCTGTCCCCGTTCGGGCGGCTGGTATTGTCCCGCTTTGAGACTGGGACTTCTGGGGAGTATGAGTCGATGAAGTCACGTGACACCCTGATCCGCCTGAAGAAGTTTCAGGTCGACGAGAAGCGCCGCCGCGTCAATCAGATCGAAGGCATGATCGCCGACTTCCAGCGCATGTCGGTCGATCTGGAGCGCGAAATCCAGACCGAGCAGGACCGCGCCGGCATCCAGGATCCCTCGCACTTCGCTTACCCGACCTATGCGAAGGCCGCGATCCAGCGCCGCGAAAACCTGACCCGCTCGGCCGACGAACTCCGCGGTCAGCTCGAAGACGCCAAGGCGCTGCTTGCCGAAGCCTTCGAAGAACTCAAGAAGGTCGAACTGCTCGACGAGCGCGACCAGGCCCGTGCCCGCGAGGAAGAGAATGCCCGCGAGCAGGCCGATCTCGATAGCATCGGCCTGATGCGCGCCCGCATCGGCGCGGTGGCCTGAAGCCAGGTTACTTCGCTGCGAAGCTTTCGAACCCGGGCCGCAAGGTCCGGGTTTTTCATTGGCGTGTATCCACAGCACGAACAAGCATCATGGCTTGCGCGCCGGTATTCATGTTACGAGTCGGGAATACCGCTGCGTGAGTTGATCATGCAGTGAAAGGTAATTTCAGGTCGAGGAGACGGGATGCTCACGCCGGCAGAACTGGTCTGGCTCATCGCTGCAGTGGCAAAGGGCGATGAAGCTGCATTCGAACGCCTTTATACCGCTACGCGTGCGAAACTGTTCGGTGTCGTTCTCCGTATCTTGCGCAGACAGGACCTCGCGGAAGAAGTCATCCAGGAGGTCTATGTCAAGATCTGGAACAACGCCGGCCAGTTCAACCCCGGCGTCGCATCGCCGATCACATGGATGGCTTCGATAGCGCGCAATCGCGCGATCGATGTCGTGCGCAAGAAAGGCGAGACGTCGATAGAGGAAGAGCCGGCCGCCATGGAAGTCGCCGCCGATACGCCCGATCCGCTCGCGCGCCGCGAGATGACCGAAGAGTTGCGGCGCCTGCTCGAATGCGTCGGGCAGCTCGAGCCGGAACGGCAGAAGCTGGTGCTGCTTGCTTACTACAATGGCTGGAGCCGTGAACAACTGGCGGTGAAATTCGAGAAGCCGGTGAACACCGTGAAGACGTGGCTGCGCCGGAGCATGTTGGATATCCGCGCATGTCTGGGACTGGCATGATGGACTATAGCGAAGATCATATCGCACTCGCTGCGGAATATGCGCTCGGCACGCTCGATGCCGATGAGCGTGCGCAGGTCGAACAGATGATGACGGTCGACCCGAACTACGCGGCCGTCGTGGAATCGTGGGAGCGCGCGCTCGCCGTGCTCAACCAGATGGTCGGTCTCGTCGAACCGCGCCCGCAGGTGTGGGAGAACATCCGCACCGCCATCGGCTTGTCAGGCCCGCAGGCGCCGATCGTGCTGCCGTCGATGCCGGAGCCCGCGCCCGCGCCCGCTGCCGAATCCGCGCGCGAGCCTGTGCAGGCCGACAATTCCAATGTCATCGATTTCGCCCGCCGTGCGCAACGCTGGCGTGGTGTCGCGACCGCCATGGGCGCCATCGCTGCCGCGCTCATCGCTCTGATCGGTGTACAGGTGACGCGTCCCGATCTCTTGCCGGCCGGTCTTCGTTCGAAGGCTGAAGTTCAGGTTGTTCAGGCGCCTGCTCAGACTCCGCAGCAACTTGCGGCCCAGTCGCAATATGTCGCTCTGCTGCAGACCGACGCGTCATCGCCGGCCTTCATTCTCACCGTCGATGCAGCTACCAAGAATTTTACGGTCCGCCGTGTCGGCGCCGAGCCGCAGACGGGCAAGAGCTACGAACTCTGGATCGTCTCCGACAAGTTCCAGGCACCGCGTTCGCTCGGCGTGATCGGCGGTGATGAATTCACAACGCGTGCAGCACTTGCGGCATACGATCCGGACACCGTCAATCAGGCCACCTATGCCGTGACCCTCGAGCCCGAAGGCGGATCGCCCACCGGCTCCGCGACAGGCCCGATCGTGTTCACCGGCAAGCTGATCGAAACGGTGCCGCCGCCGAAGTAATATTCGGCGCGGTTATAGCACTGCTCTCATCCTGAGGAGCCGCGCAAAGCGCGGCGTCTCTTTGCGAATGGCGAAGCCATTCGCTGGGGGATGGCCGCAAGCTCCGAGCTTCATCGACTCACGGTTCGAGACGGCGCTGTCAGCAGCGCAATTGCGCCGCTAGGCTCTTCACCATGAGGGCGGACTGTGGGGCTCAACTACACAAAGAACTACACAAAAGAAAAACGCCCGTGGGGAGCGGGCGTTTTCCATTTAGCAGTCCACTTGGGGGGAGTGGGGTCTGCTGCGTTATCGCATGACGACCTTGGGGGACATCGGCATGCGAATTCGTAAAACTCGTTAGCGGACCATGCTCGTCGTCGACGTTGCCGTCGTCACGGGCGCGCCGGCTTTGATGGTGCGCGCGGTCTGCGTGTAGCCTTGGTCTGAATTCATGCGCGACGAGATACCGACACCGGCCACGAAAATACCGGCGACCAAGGCAACGACGACCACTTTCAGGTGGGTCATGCGATCCGCGCTGTAAATCGAGTGGTTCATCGAACGCTCCTGCCGTTCACTTCCTGACTACTCGTTGGTGTCGAGCTTTCATCGTCAGGTTCATCATGTGTGTGGCAAGAAACGTAAAATCGAGGGCTGACGTTCCAGGTTGGCGATCACAAGACGGTGAGAGTCCGTGATCTCACACCGCCCTGGCCGTCGGTCGGAAAGGGGTATTTGCAAATATGTATTTATTTACAGATGGATAGTCAGGTTTGTCGCAGCTTGTATCGGGCTGGCCAAGAAACATTACGAATCGGCAAGCCTCTTGTGTGTGACGAATTTGCATCGGCGATTTGGCGGTGATTTGCCCCGATGGAACTCCGGATCAGACGCTGCCGACGGTCTTCAGGCGTGCGCGGGGGTGAATCTCCGCCTGCGACAAAACGGTCGTCTGCGAGCGGAATCGCTCGACCAGCGATCGCACGAACGGCCGGATGCCTGCGGAGGTGACCAGCACCGGGGCTTCGCCTTCGCGCGCGGCCTGTTCGAAGCTGTTGCGCACCGCGACCATGAATTCCGACAGTTTCGACGGCTGCATCGCCAGGCTGCGCTCCTCGCCGGTGCCGATGATGGACTCGGCGAAGGCCTGCTCCCAATGCGCCGACAGTGCGATGAGCGGCAGATAGCCGGCATAGGAGGTGTTCTGTGCGCAGATCTGGCGCGCGAGGCGTGCACGCACATGTTCGACGATGGTGGACGGATTGCGAGAATAGGCGAGCGCGTCGGCAATGCCTTCGAGAATGGTCGAGAGGTCGCGCACCGAGATGCGCTCGGTGAGGAGGAGTTGAAGCACGCGCTGGATGCCGGAAACGGTGATGAGAGCCGGGACGATGTCCTTGACCAGTTCGCCCTGTTCCTTCGGCAGATCCTTGAGCAGCTTCTGCACCTCGCCATAGGAGAGCAGGTCCGACATGTTGCCCTTGAGCAATTCGGTCAGATGCGTCGACAGCACGGTTGCGGCATCGACGACGGTGTAACCCTTCAACGAGGCTTCTTCCTTGAGTGCCGCATCGACCCAGGTGGCAGGCAGGCCGAAGGTCGGTTCGGTGGTGTGGATGCCCGGCACGGTCACCTGGGCGCCGCCGGGATCCATGACCATGAACTGGTTCGGCCAGATGCGGCCGGTGCCGGCTTCGACTTCCTTGATCTTGATGATGTAGGTGTTGGCCTCGAGCTGGACATTGTCGAGGATGCGCACCGACGGCATCACGAAACCCATCTCGACGGCCAGCGACTTGCGCAGCGCCTTGATCTGTTCGGTCAGGCGGTCGGTGCCGTCAGGCCCGTTGACCAGCGGCAGCAGCGCGTAGCCGAGTTCGATCTTGAGGTCGTCGATCTTCAGCGACGCGGATATCGGTTCGTCCGCTGCGGCCTGTGCCGCTTGCGCGGCTGCGGCAGCGGCCGGGCTGCCTGGAGCCGGCACCGCCTGCTGTGCGGCGGTGGCCCTCTGGTTCTTGTTGCGCTTGCTGGCGCTGTAAGCCAGCCAGCCAGCACCACCACCGAGGGCAACGAAGGGCAGCATCGGAATGCCCGGCAGCAAAGCCAGCGTGAACATCACGCCGGCTGACATGGCCAGCGCCTGCGGATAGCCGGAGAACTGCTTCATCAGCGTCTTGTCGGCGGCGCCGGTGATGCCCGCCTTTGAGACGAGCAGGCCGGCCGCGGTGGAGACGATGAGGGCAGGAACCTGGGTGACGAGGCCGTCGCCCACTGTCAGCAGCGTATAGGTGCGGCCGGCTTCGGAGAACGGCATGCCCTGCTGGGCGACGCCGATGATGATGCCGCCGACCACATTGATGGCGGTGATCAGCAGGCCGGCGATGGCGTCGCCGCGCACGAATTTCGAGGCACCGTCCATGGCGCCGAAGAAGCCGCTTTCGTCTTCCAGATCCTTGCGGCGCGCCTTTGCGGTGGCTTCATCGATCAGGCCGGCGGAGAGGTCGGCGTCGATCGCCATTTGCTTGCCGGGCATCGAGTCCAACTGGAAGCGCGCGGCGACTTCGGCGATACGGCCCGAACCCTTGGTGATGACGATGAAGTTCACGATCAAGAGGATCGCGAACACGACCACGCCGATGACGAAATTGCCGCCCATCACGAAATGGCCGAACGCCTCGATGACATGGCCGGCGGCGGCGGTGCCTTCATGGCCGTGCGACAGGATCAGGCGGGTCGAAGCGAGGTTCAGCGACAGCCGCAGCATGGTCGAGATCAGCAGCACCGTCGGGAACGACGAGAATTCCAGCGGCGTCTGGGTGAACAGCGCCGTCATCAGGATCAGCACCGACATGGTGATCGAGATCGCCAGGAACACATCCAGCATGAATGCCGGCAGCGGCATGATCAGGACGATCAGGATGACCAGGACGCCGAGTGCGAGCGCGATGTCGCCGCGCAGGACCGTGGCCTTCAGCTTCTCGAGATCGAAGCCGCCGCCGCCCGGGCTGCCGATGCCTTGACCCGCCACCAAATCCGTCATCGTCACAGCTTCCCCGCGCGCATGCCGATCGTGCGCGCCGAATGATGGCCTGGCGGCCGGAGGGCCACCGATCCGCAAGTGAGGCACCGCACTGGCATCCACGGGCATTCCCCCGATCGGCTGACGAGACGCGATATCACTCGGCAATTTTTGCCGTGTGTATGGTTAGCAAAGGGTTAATTTCGGTTAACCGGAGGGCAGATCAGGACGACCTGACGCAGGCTTGGCGCAGGCAGATGTGGCCCTCTCCCGCTTGCGGGAGAGGGCCGGGGAGAGGGAGCCCCACGTGACGTCGGCGTTTGTTGAAATATCCTCTCCCTGACCCTCCCCGCCCGCGCGAAGCCAAACTTCGCTAGACGGGGTAGGGGACACTGAGGCCGTCACGGGCGAGAGGGAAGAATCTTCTCCGCTTCCCCACTTCCGCATGCCTAATCCTTCGGCAGATCGGCTTGACCCGGAAGGAACTCCCCATACAAGTTGCCGATGTGACGCCAGAAACTGCCATCCCGGAAACGCCCGCCTTCCAGCCCGACAGCCGTCAGGCATGGACCCGACTTGCCCTGGCGCTCGTCGTCGGCTCGCTGGGCTCCGTCGGCATGTGGTCGGTCGTCGTGATCCTGCCTGCCGTCCAGGCCGATTTCGCCGCTACCCGCGGTGCGGCGTCTTTGGCCTTCACTTTCACCATGGTGGGCTTCGGCGTTGGCGGCGTGATCGTCGGCCGGCTGACCGACCGTTTCGGCATCGTGGCGAGCATCGCGCTGGCCACC
>JASBVG010000094.1 GCA_030147505.1 Tardiphaga sp. | reverse complement strand
TCTGGCATCGGCGGCGTTAGGCGCGCTGTTGCAGGCCCGTGGCTACAAGGTCCGGCTTCGCAAGCTCGACCCCTATCTCAATCTCGATCCGGGGACGATGTCGCCGTATCAGCATGGCGAGGTCTTCGTCACCGATGACGGTGCCGAGACCGATCTCGACCTCGGCCATTACGAGCGCTTCACCGGTCGTCCTGCCACCAAGAAGGACAACATCACCACCGGGCGCATCTACCAGGACATCCTCACCAAGGAGCGGCGCGGCGACTATCTCGGCGCCACCATCCAGGTGATCCCGCATGTCACCAACGCCATCAAGGAATTCGTGCTTTCGGACAACGAGGGCTACGACTTCGTGCTGGTGGAAATCGGCGGTACCGTCGGCGACATCGAGGGCCTGCCGTTCTTCGAGGCGATCCGCCAGCTCCGCAACGACCTGCCGCGCGGCGACACCATTTTCGTCCACCTGACGCTGCTGCCCTATATCCCGAGCGCCGGCGAGCTGAAGACCAAGCCGACCCAGCATTCGGTGAAGGAGCTTCGCTCCATCGGCATCCAGCCGGACATCCTGCTGTGCCGCTGCGACCGTGATATTCCGGCGGAAGAGCGCCGCAAGCTCGGCCTGTTCTGTAACGTCCGCGAAAGCGCCGTGATCGAGGCGCGCGACGTCGACAACATCTATGCGGTGCCCGAGGCCTATCACAAGGCCGGGCTCGACGACGAAGTGCTGGCGGCATTCGGCATGGCCACCAAGAACGAGCTCGAGCTCAAGTCGTGGCACACGATCAATGAACGTGTCCGCAATCCGGAAGGCGCCGTCACCATCGCCATCGTCGGCAAATATACCGGCATGAAGGACGCCTATAAGTCGCTGATCGAGGCGCTTTCGCACGGCGGCATTGCCAACAAGGTGAAGGTCAATCTCGACTGGATCGAGAGCGAAGTGTTCGAGAACGAGGACCCGGCGCCGTTCCTCGAACACGTCAACGGCATCATGGTGCCCGGCGGCTTCGGCCAGCGCGGCGCCGAGGGCAAGATCCGCGCGGCGCAATTCGCGCGCGAGCGCAACGTGCCGTATTTCGGCATATGCTTCGGCATGCAGATGGCGGTCATCGAAGCCGCGCGAAACCTCGCAGGCATCAAGGACGCCAACTCGACGGAGTTCGGCGAGACCAATGAGCCCGTGGTCGGCCTGATGACCGAATGGCTGCGCGGCAACGAGCTCGAGAAGCGCACCAATGCCGGCGATCTCGGCGGCACCATGCGTCTCGGCGCCTATCCGGCGGCGCTGACCAAGGGCAGCAAGGTCTCCGAAGTCTATGGCGGTGCGCTAGAGATTTCCGAGCGCCATCGCCACCGCTACGAGGTCAACACCGCCTATAAGGAGCGGCTGGAGAAACACGGGCTGAAATTCTCAGGGCTCTCGCCGGACGGCGTGCTGCCGGAGATCGTCGAATATGAGAACCATCCATGGTTCATCGGCGTGCAGTATCATCCCGAACTGAAGTCCCGCCCGTTCGAACCGCATCCGCTGTTCGCGAGCTTCATCAAGGCCGCCGCGGCGCAGAGCCGGCTGGTGTGATCGTTGAGGGCGGATTGCGTTTTGCCAATCCGCCCACCTGATTTGATCAGCTTGCCACCGCTACCGGCCGATGTGATCGCTCACCGCCTCTGCGAAACGCAGCGTCAGCTCCGTCAGCTTTGCATCCAGCGGGGCCGCTTGCGACGACATCTTCGAAATCACCAGTTCCTTCGCCGGCTCGACAAAGATGTTCTGGCCGTGAATGCCAAGGCCGAGCGCCATCTTTCGATCTCTGAGCACATACCATTTGTTGCGATAGTGCATCGAGCGGCCGCCGAAATAGGGCGCGAGATCGCCGGCTGACCAAGCTGCCGGATCACCATTCGTGAAGATGTCCTCGATCCACTGCGACGGGATGATCGAGGCGCCATTCCGCTTGCCACCCTGCAGCATGAGCTGGCCGACGCGTGCGAGGTCCAAGACCGTGGTGCAGATGCCGCCCGCGCAGCGCGGTGCTCCGAAACGGTCGACGGTGACATAGGCGGGATATTGCGCGCCCATCGGCTGCCAAACATGCGTGCTCATCAGATCCGCAAAGCGCTTGCCGCTTGCGCGCTCGATGATCCAGCCGAGCAGGTCGGAATTCGGAGAAACATAGTGGAACGGGCCGTTGTCCGGACTTTCGCGATCTCCGAGGCTGGTCAGGAAGCTGCGCAGGTCGCTCGGGCTCTCGCCGGGGCCGAGCGGATTCCAGCCGGTCGATTTGCGATATTCGACGATCGGGCCTGAAGTCGCGAGATAGTTCTCGTCGAACCGAAGCCCCACGCGCATATCCAGCACGTGGCGCACGGTGGCGTCGGAATAGACCGAGCCGCGCAACTCCGGAATGATCGAGACGATCGGTTGCTCCGGGGAGAGGACACCTTTCTCGACAAGGATGCCCGCCACAAGTGCGGTCATGGATTTCGACACCGACATCAGGATGTGTGGCGTGTTCGTGCTCATGCCATTGGCGTAACGCTCGAAGATCACCTTGCCGCGATGCAGGATGGCGACGCCGTCCGTGTCGGTCGCGTCGAGCAGTCCGTCGATGGAATAGCTGATGCCATCATGTTCGACGGACAATGACGAGAGATCGCTTGGGCGAGACTCGAATTGCCAGACGTCGTCGCCTGCGTTCGGGATATCGGCAGACGGCACGATATCGCGGACATGATGAAACGCCCATTTGTTGAAAGGGCCGGTGCGCCAGTTGGCCAGGGAGACCTGATCGGTCGGGAGGGACGGAAAACCGGACATCAGCGCAGACGACATCAGCAACATCTCCAGAGAGCGAACGACGATGCGAAGTCTGACCGTTTACATCGGAGACGTCGAGAGGCGTTGATCGCGGGAGGCACATCCGCGTTTTCCGTCGGGCGGAAGCGTTGGCGATGATGGCCTGGTCTGCTAACTCATCGGCACGATCGAAGGAGATTTCCATGCGTGCTTTCTATCATCCGGACCAGGCGATCCACGCGCCGCAGCAATTCATGCGCTACGGCAAGTTCGTCCCCATCAAGGATTCGCCTGTTCGCACCGAACGCTTGCTTGGTGCGCTGGCGCGTCACGGCATCAAGCCCGAGATGCCGGCTGAGTATGGGACTGCGCCCGCGCTCACGGTGCACACGGCCGCTTATGTCCGATTTCTGGAAAGCGCATGGGACAACTGGGCGAAATTGCCCGATCACGGACCGGAAGTGTGGCCGCAATATTTCCCGTACTGGAGCGGGCGCGTGGAGGAGACGGCGCGGCCCGATTGCCCGGCCACCGGCTTCATCGGCCAGGTCGGCTGGTATCTCGGCGATCTCTCGGTGCCGATGGGACCCGACAGCTGGCGTTCCATCCTGCGTTCATCCGAAACGGCGGTAACGGCCGCAGATGCGATCCTCGCGGGTGATCGCGCGGCTTACGCATTGTGTCGGCCGTCAGGCCATCATGCCCGCGCCGATCGCGGCACCGGCTTCTGCTATCTCAACAACAGCGCGATTGCGGCGCAGCGGCTGCGCAGCCGCTTCGGCAAGGTCGCGATCATCGATGTGGATATTCATCACGGCGACGGCACGCAGCAGATCTTCTACACGCGGCCGGACGTGTTGACGATTTCGATCCATGGCGATCCCATCGACTTCGTGCCGTTCTATACCGGTTTTGCGAATGAGACCGGCTATGGCGCCGGCGAGGGCTGCAACCTCAATCTTCCGCTTCCTGCAGGCGCCGGTGGCGCCGAGATGAACGCCGCGCTCGATAAGGCGATCGAACGCGTTCGTGCCTTTGGTGCGGACGCGCTGGTGGTTGCACTGGGCTTCGATGCTCATCGCGACGATCCGATCGGCATCTTCAAGCTCGATGCGAAGGACTTTGGCAGCGTCGGGGAGAAGATGAGATCGCTCGATCTGCCGACACTTGTCGTGCAGGAGGGCGGCTACGGCATCGATGCGATCCAGGATTGTCTGGATTCGTTTTTGACTGGGTTCAGGCAGAAATAGCATGGGTCATCGTAGGGCGTACTACGCTTCGCTCGTCCGCCCTACGGCTCAGCTCTCGAAGAACACGAAAGCCGCCCAGACCGACGGATCGTCGGCGGCCTTGATTTTCCCGTGCATCGCCTCGATGCGAACTTTGCGCAGGGCGCTCGCATAATCGAGGCCGTCGTCGGCGAGCACCTGATAGAACCGTGCCATGAAGTTTGCCGTACCCTCGTCCGAGACTTCCCACAGTGTCAGCAGCGAGCGGCGTGCACCGGCGATGGCGAGTGCAGTCGGGAGGCCGCGCACGCTGCCGACGCGGCTGGGATCGCCGAGGGCGGTCTGACAGGCGGAAAGCACGACCAGATCAGCCGACGACAGGTCCCAGTTCATCAGCTCGTGGGCATAGAGCACGCCGTCATTGTCGTCGCGCTGTGGCGGGCGGCTGAGATTGGGGCGGGACGCAACGAGGCCGCTACGCCAGAGCGCGTCGGTGCGGTCGGTGGCGGTCTTGTAGAAGCCGTGGGTGGCGAGATGGATCAGCGATGCGCCCTTGGCATCGTTGCGAAGGAGCGGCTCACCGATGCCATCGCCGGCCAGCTTGGTGACGGTGAGACCGCGCTTTTTCAGATCGCTCTCGACGGTGTCGATCTCGGTTTTGGTCGAGGGCAGTTGATTGGCGGCGCCGGCATAATCGAGGCCGCCGACCAGCAGCGCCTTGCTGCCCGCCGCGAGCTTGGTGTCGTGATCGGCGAAGAAAAGCGCGTCGGCGCGGGTCAGGATGCGGGTATCGTAAATCTCGTCGAGATAGCGGCCGCCGGCATCCTGCAGCATCGCGAAGGGCAGGCTGTAAAGTTCGCTGTCGGGCACCAGGAACAGGCGCTTCACCTCAGAGAGCTGCGGCTTCAGCGGGCCGAGCAACGTGTCGTAGAGGCGACGGAAGGTCTTCATGCGATCTGCAGAGGTCACATCGGCGCCAAGGAAATTGTCGAGCGGGCCGAGATCGACCAGCGACGGCGATTTGCCATGGCGGTGGATCACCGCCTGCAGGCGCATCTCCGGTTTCGGATCAATGGGCGTGACGCGGTTGCGGCGACCGCTGACGAAGAAATCCACCAGTGCATCTGCGGGTTCGAGCTTGTCCTCGATGGTCGGCAGCTTGAGGCCGTTCGGTGCTTTCTCACCCATGCGCGCGGCAAGCGCCTTGCGGGCCTCCTGGAGTTCGGTCAGCACCTGCCGCGCATCGCCGTCGATCTTGCCGGATGACAGCAGCTCCTGCTGCTGGCCGGAGAGGCGCAGCACAGTCTGCGCAAGCGCCCTGGTCGCGTCGTCGGGGAGGCGATCGATGGTGAGACGGAGCAGGGTGCGGTCACCGTCTTCCATAGTCTTCCAGCGCGTGACGGCCTCGGCGTAGGCCTGCGCAGCGGTCGGTTCCTGCAGGGCGTAGCGGCCGAATTCATACAGGATGTCATCGGCGAGTTTGCGCATGGTCTCGGCGACATAGCGGTTGCCGGCGGTGCCGACCTCGCGCAGCATCCAGCGGAACGACTGTTGCTCGACGTCCTTGAATGTGGCGAGCGTATCCCTGTCGCCGCGCTTCATCCGCGTCATGGCGACGCCGAGCAGGGCGTCGAATGTCATCGGATGCTGTTGGGCGATGGTTGCCTGCGATCGCTGATAGGCGTCGATGCGCAGCGCGAGGGCGCGTTCCGTGTCGCCGCGCATCTCATATTGATCGGCGGCGAGCTGCGCGGTCTTGATGCGCAAGATGTCTGGCCCGCCATTCCAGTCCTTCACGCGAGCCATCGCTTCGAGATCGGCATCGCTCAGACGCCGGTCGGGATGAAAATACGCCTTGGTATATTTGATCCAGACCTCCGCTTGCGCCACATGTTCGGAGGTCGGATCGGCGAGCGCGGCAGCGGCTCGCTTCTGCAGATCGAGCGCCTTCAGCGTCTCGGCCTCGTTGCCCATGGCGAGATGGTTGAGCGCGAGATTGCTGGCGCTGACCAGCGCCTGGATGCTGCCGATGCCGTAATGCGCGATGCGCCGCTTTAGCAGGGGCTCGTCGATGGTGGCCGCCACATCGGGGTGGCCGACCATGCGCAGCGCTTCGGCATAGTTGTTCTCGGTGCGCCAGGTCAGCGGCACGCGGTCGCCGAGTGCCTTCTTGGCGTTGAGATAAATCTCTTCGGAAAGATTCAGGCCGGCGGCGACGGCGCCGTTATTGGTGAGCACGGTGGCGAGAATATCGCCGCCCGCGATGTCCTCCTGCGAATTCATACCATAGATCGCACGCATGCGCTTATGCGCCTCGGCGGCGACGGGGATGCCGGCTTCGTATTGGTTGGTGCGGTTGAGGAAACGCGCATATTCGAACCAGAATGTGGCGGCAGCGCTGCCGGTCTCCTGCGCGGCGCGGGTCTTTGATGCATCGGCAAACAGTTCGGAGGCGGTGGCGGTATTGCGGCGGCGTTCGAACAGCGTGACCGCGTTGAGATAGGCGCGGATCGTCAGCTCGGTAAAGTTGCTCTCGGCAAGGGCGCGCAGTGTGTTTTTCAGGCGCAGGCGTCCGCCTTCGCTGTCGCCTGCCTGCAGCAGCCGGAAGGCGTCATTGATGCGATCGACGAATTCGCGCTCGCTCGGCGTCTTGCGGCTCTGGGCCTGGGTGATATGCGGGGTGACGGACAGCGCCACGACGCCCGCGGCGATAGCCACCGCGAGCCGGTAGGCGAGGCTTGCGCCCGCCATCCAGCGCGTCTGGCAGAACGACGTCATCTGCGCTTACTTGCAGCCCGATGTAGTGTCGCCGGCGCGGGCCATGGGCTTGCCGTTGACGAAGACGCCGGTGGCGCCCGAGGTGGTTTTGGCGCCGCATTCGGTGCTGCCGCCGACCACGGCCACCGGCTTGCCGTTGATATAGACGCCCTTGGCGCCCTCGATGATCTTGCCGTCCGTGGTGGTGTCGCCGACGCGCGCGGCGGGCTTGCCATTCACGGTCACGCCGGTTGCCCCCGACGTGATCTGGCCGGGTTGCTGCGCCATGGCTGCGGCGGTCAGGGTGATCGTGAAGAACAGGGAGAGGGCGGTGTGTCGCATCTTTGGTCCGGGTGTGGTTGCGCCAAGGGGCCCATGATGTAAGCCTGTACCGGCGCGGGCAAGGGACGATGCCGCGACGAGCTATGCACCAGGGCCGGTCTAGGCCGTCAAAAGGGGAAGGAACCAAATGCGATGATCTATGAATTGCGCATCTACCGCTGTCTGCCGGGCCGGCTGCCTGCACTGCTCAAGCGGTTCGAGACGGCAACGTTGAAGCTCTGGGAGAAGCACGGCATCCGCCAGGCGGGCTTCTTCACGACGGTGATCGGTGAGTCGAACAATGACCTGACTTACATGCTGAAGTGGGAATCGCTGGCGGAGCGCGAGACGCTGTGGGCCGCCTTCATGACCGATCCCGACTGGATCTCGGCGCGTGCGAGATCCGAGGAAGACGGCCAGATCGTCGCCAATATCACCAGCCAGTTTCTGGCGCCGACGGCGTTTTCGTCACTCAAGTAGCGGTGTGTCGGCAGGAAAATGCCGCCGGCTTGTACCGCGGTGCTTGCAACCCTGGTATCCGAATAGGCGAGATGCAATCCCTTCGGACTTGCATCCCTTTCGCTCCTGCGGTTGATGGTCGCGTTCCCTGAAGGAGACCGTCTTGTCCGCAATCACCGCCGCGCCCGTCGTTGAACTTGGCACCGTCCGTTTCGGCAACGATCTTCCGATCTCGGTGATCGCCGGGCCATGCCAGCTGGAGAGCCGGCAGCATGCGCTGGAAACCGCCCAGGCGCTGAAGGAGATCGCGGAGCGGCTCAGGATCGGGCTCGTCTACAAGACCTCCTTCGACAAGGCCAACCGCACCAGCGCCTCGGCCGCGCGCGGCATCGGCCTTGACGAGGCGCTGCCGATCTTTGCGGAAATCCGCGAGACCTTCGGGTTGCCCGTTCTCACCGACGTGCATGAGAACGAACAATGCGCGCGAGCGGCTGAGGCCGTCGATGTGCTGCAAATTCCGGCTTTCCTGTGCCGGCAGACCGATCTGCTCCTTGCCGCTGCGGCAACCGGTAAAGCGGTCAATGTGAAGAAGGGCCAGTTCCTCGCCCCGTGGGACATGGCGAATGTCGTCAAGAAGCTGGTGGGCGGCGGCAATGACCGCGTGCTGGTGACCGAACGCGGCGCGTCCTTCGGCTACAACACGCTGGTCTCCGACATGCGGGCCTTGCCGATCCTGGCGCGCACCACAAAGGCTCCGGTGATCTTCGACGCCACTCACTCTGTGCAGCAGCCCGGCGGCAAGGGCGAGTCATCCGGCGGCGAGCGCGAATTCGTGCCGGTGCTGGCGCGCGCTGCTGTGGCGGTCGGTGTTGCCGGCGTCTTCATCGAAACGCATCCCGATCCCGACAATGCGCCGTCCGACGGACCCAACATGGTGCCGCTGCGCGACTTCGAGGCGTTGGTCAGGAACCTGATGGGCTTCGACACGCTCGCCAAGCAGACGGCGAAAGCGAAGCCGTGATCATGCAGCGTCGATTTGCCCATCGGACTGCCGTGACGCACTGATGCTGCCGCCGGTCATCAAGATCATTGCGCTGGCGTCTTTTGCGGCTGCGCTGTCGCAGCGCGCGCTCGATCCCGTTCTGCCGCACGTGGCCGACGACATGCTGGTGACGGTTGCCGTCGCCGCGGGCCTGTCGTCGGCGCTCGCTTTCACCTTTGCCATCGTGCAGCCGGTGCTCGGCGCCGCCGCCGACATGTTCGGCAAAGCACGGCTGATGATTGTCTGCCTGGTGCTGCTCGGCGTCGCGAGCATCCTCGGCTCGCTCACCACATCCTATCCGCTGCTGCTGGCGACGCGCGTGCTCGCCGGTATCGGGGCAGGCGGGGTGTTTCCGGTAACGCTAAGCCTCACCAGCGATCTGGTGGGGCCGCAGCTCCGTCAGGTGGCGCTTAGCCGTGTGATGGCCGGCGCCATGACCGGCAACCTGCTCGGCTCCACGGCGTCCGGCATTATCGGCGATCTGTTCGGTTGGCGCGGCGTGCTGGTGATCCTCGGCGGGCTGGCGATTGCCGCCTCGGTCGCAGTCGCGCTCGGTTTCAAGGGCGCTGCGATCATCAAGCCGGCGGCGAAGGCCGATCTCGGCAAGCTCGTGCAGGGTTATAGGGTCATCTTCCGCAATCCGAATACGCTGATCGTTTACAGCGCGGTGTTCATAGAAGGCTGCTGCATCCTCGGCCTGTTTCCCTATGTCTCGTCGTTCCTCTTCGAGGGCGGCGTCACCAGCCTGTCGATCGCGGGCCTTGTCCTCGCCTGCTTCGCGGTCGGTGGCCTGTTCTACACGCTCACCGTGTCGCACATGCTGGCGCGCCTCGGCATCAATGGCATGATGATCTATGGCGGCATCCTGATCGCGATCCAGCTCGCCGCCACCGGCTTCAGCCCGAACTGGCAGGTCCAGGCGCTGAGCCTGCTGATGATGGGCTGGGGCTTCTACATGCTGCACGGCTCGCTGCAGATATTTTCTACCGAGTTGTCGCAGGAAGCGCGCGCGAGCGCCATGTCGCTGCACGCATTCTGCTTCTTTATGGGCCAGTCGGTCGGCCCCATCGCTTATGGCTTCGGGCTGGCGCATGCGGGCAAGGTGCCAACGCTGCTGGTCGCAGCCACCGCGGTGTTCATACTGGGCTTTTTCAGCGCGAGATTTTTGAAGCAGCGCAAGCCTGCTGATGCGGGCTAGGCCACGCTGTCCGCCGTTTCTGTGATGTTGAACCAGCTATCCGCCCCGGCGTTGGAGACCTGCAGGACAATCATCACGGAGGCTCTTATGCAGGTTCGCAAATTCGCAGTCGCCGATGCGACATTTGAACGCTCGCCTGGAACGGATGCCGAGGTTTATGCGGGCAATGTCGTCGACCAGCGCGATGGAGCACCGATCACCATCGGCTTTGGTCGCTATGGACCGGGTGAAGCTATCGACGAGACGATGCAGGTCGATGACGTGATGGTGATCCTGGAGGGCCAGCTATCGGTCACGTCGCAAGCCAAGACCGTGACGGCAGGCCCCGGCGAGATCATCCATATGCCGAAAGGCCAGTCGGTCACGATCCGCGCGCACGAGCAGGGTGCCGTCACGGCCTATGTCACCTTTCCACATTGGCAGACGCCGGGCGTATGAGATGCTAGCCCCGTCCGCGATACGGCGCGACGCCTTGCTCGGGCACCCAGACGCCCTTCGGCAAACGTCCGGTTTGCCAGAACACGTCGATGGGGATGCCGCCGCGCGGATACCAGTAGCCGCCGATGCGCAGCCATTTCGGCTTGATGGTGTCGGCGATACGCTTGCCGATCGCCACCGTGCAATCCTCATGGAAGGCGCCGTGATTGCGGAACGAGGCAAGATAGAGCTTGAGCGCCTTCGACTCGACCAGCCAGGCGCCGGGCACATAGTCGATCATCAGATGGGCGAAATCCGGCTGGCCGGTGATCGGGCACAGCGAGGTGAATTCCGGCGCGGTGAAGCGCACCGTGTAGTCGGTACCTTTTTGCGGGTTGGGCACCTTGTCGAGCTGGGCGGCTTCGGGGGAGGTGGGCCACTCCACGGCGCGGCCGAGCTGCAGCTCGGGGGCGGCCTTGGGGGATTTGCGAGGATTTTTTGACATTTCGGTCTCCGTTGCCGCGGTTCTTAGCCAATCCGCCGGCCGCAGTCATCCCAACCGGGGTTTTCCCGCCCCGCACCATGGGCTAGAAGCACGGCCAACCAATCACCCCCAGCACCAAGAGGGCACCCATGACCGCCATCGTCGACATCATCGGCCGCGAAATTCTCGATAGCCGCGGTAATCCCACGGTCGAGGTCGATGTGGTGCTGGAAGATGGCTCCATGGGCCGCGCCGCGGTTCCCTCGGGTGCTTCCACGGGCGCGCATGAGGCCGTCGAACTCCGCGATAGCGACAAGAGCCGCTATCTCGGCAAGGGTGTGCAAAAGGCCGTCGATGCCATCAATGGTGAGATCTTCGACGCCATCGGCGGCATGGATGTCGAGAATCAGATCCAGCTCGATGAGACCATGATCGCGCTCGACGGCACGCCGAACAAGTCGCGCCTCGGCGCCAATGCCATTCTCGGCGTTTCGCTGGCCGCTGCCAAGGCAGCTGCCGAGTCGCTCGACATGCCGCTTTATCGCTATGTCGGCGGTACCTCGGCGCGCACGCTGCCGGTGCCGATGATGAACATCATCAATGGCGGCATGCATGCCGACAATCCCATCGACTTCCAGGAATTCATGATCATGCCGGTGGGGGCCTCGACCTTCGCCGAAGGCCTGCGCTGCGGCGCCGAGATCTTCCACACGCTGAAGGGCGAGCTGAAGAAGGCCGGCCACAATACGAATGTCGGCGATGAAGGCGGCTTCGCTCCGAACCTCGCTTCCGCTGAAGCGGCTCTGGACTTCGTGATGGGCGCCATCACCAAGGCCGGCTACAAGCCCGGCGACGACGTGATGCTCGCGCTCGATTGCGCCTCCACCGAGTTCTTCAAGGACGGCAAGTATGTCTATGAAGGCGAGGGCAAGACCCGCAGCATCTCCGAGCAGGCGAAGTATCTCGCGCATCTCGTCGCCAACTATCCGATCGTGTCGATCGAGGACGGCATGTCCGAAGACGACATGGACGGCTGGAAGGAAGTCACTGATCTGATCGGCAAGAAGTGCCAGCTGGTCGGCGACGATCTGTTCGTCACCAACGTCAAGCGCCTCGAGGAAGGCATCAAGGCCGGCCGCGCCAATTCGATCCTGGTCAAGGTCAACCAGATCGGCTCGCTCACCGAGACGCTGAGCGCGGTCGAGATGGCGTTCAAGGCTGGTTATACCGCCGTGATGTCGCATCGTTCGGGTGAAACCGAAGACGCGACCATCGCCGATCTCGCGGTGGCGACCAATTGCGGGCAGATCAAGACCGGTTCGCTGGCGCGTGCAGACCGTACCGCCAAGTACAACCAGCTCCTGCGCATCGAGCAGCAGCTTGGCACGCAGGCCATCTATGCCGGCCGCAAGGCGCTGAAGTCGCTCGCGTAAGCGCCGCAGTCTTGCTGTTACGATCTTCGCCGCTCGCGGAAACGCGAGCGGCGATTTTCGTCTCATAGAGGCATCCGATCAAAGCAAAACGGCCGAGGCGTGCACCCCGGCCGTTTTCGTCTGAAGGGACAATCCGCTTACTGCGGCACGGCCGAGACCTGGGCGGGTTTCGGTGCGGCCGGCTTGCGGCGGACGCCGCCACCGGTCACTGCGAGCACGCGGGCGATGGCCTGGCGCTGCAGGGTATCGTCCTTGTCGATGGCGAAGTGGTTGGTGCTGCTGCTCTCGTTCACATTGGCGAGCTTGCCCTTGAAGCGCGGATCGGCGGACACGGCGCGGCCCCAGCCGGCGGGCACGTAGTAGTTCACGATCTGCTTCACATTGTTTGGAACGGCCTCCGGCGCGACCGGATCGAAATTCACGATCAGCGCCACCGGGATATTATACTGCGCCAGCTTGCGGGCCACCGAGATGGTGGCGTCGGCGCCGGCCGAGTGGCCCATCAGGATGATCGGCTCGCGATTACCGGCCCGCCACTTGGCGATCATGTCATTGGCTTCGCTGCTCCACATGGTGTGATTGCTCACCGAGGTGGCGACGCCGGCTGCCTGAAGCTTGTAGGCGATCTGGTCCATGCCGAGCGAAAACACGTTGAGAATGCCGCGATAGAGATAGACTTGGCCCGGACGGCGGCTTGCGGCTTCGGCTGCACTGGAACCGGCGAAGGTCGCAAGTACAAGGGAGCACAGAAACAGCATTGCAGCTGCTGGAGAGGCCCAAGAAAGGGGCCGGGACGGCCGCCGCGGACCTTGAAGAACGATCGACATCTTGCTTTCTTTCCAAGGAGAAACCCGCGACATGTTCAGACATAAGCTTGTCGCGTCAATCACAGTCCTGCATCGATTCCCGGATTTGTGATAGGACCGGTTGCGAAACCGGCTCTGTGTGACCCTGGGGCGACAAAATACTGCCCGAAGGTACTCATTTGGACAGTGATAGGTTTGTGACGCCGGGCGAATTTGCTATGCACCGGCGATGGCGATGCGTGATGCAATCGGGAGCGAACAAGCGATGATCGCGCGGCGACACGTCTTCCATATTGGCGGCTACGATCCGATCGCACCGGATACGCAACTCGAGCGGTTCCGAAAGTCGCTCACGACGTTTCAGAAGACATGGGGTGTCACCGCCAGCGCATCCGGTGTTCCCGATGCACGTGAGGTCAGTGCCTCGTGGCCGGCGCGGGCGTCGGGCCCGAACTGGACCACCGATATCACCTACGAGATGCTGCGCTGGGACGATCTCATCAATGAGGATCATTCGCGGGGCATGCTGTCGCGGCTCGGTGCCGCTTTCATCACGCTCGGTAACTGGCTGGTGACGGGAACCCTGTTCCGCTTCTTCTATGCGAGCTGGAAGTATGCCGGCTTCTTCCTATTCTCGTATTTGTGGATCGCGGCCTTTGCGGCGGCTGGCGCGGTGGTCGGTTATGGGCTGACCTGGCTGTTCGGCATGACCGGGGCAGCGGCGTGGATCGCGGGCTTTGTGGCCGCGGCGGCAGTGTTCACGGCGCTGCTGCAATATTATGGCTGGCGCAAGCCGATCAATCACGTGTTCGACGACTGGATATTTTCGCGCCAATACGTCTACGGGCAGCGGCCGAAAATGAAGGCGCGCGTCGACGACTTCGCCAGGACGCTGGTCGCCCGCGCGCAAAAGGCAGATGTCGATGAGATCGTCATTGTCGGCCACTGCCTTGGCGCGGCGCTGGTGATGGAGACGGTGGCGCGTGCGCTGCAGCTTGACCCCGATCTGACCAGACATGGCCCGACCATCTGTGTTCTCACCGTGAGTGCGACGATACCGAAATTTGCGCTGCATCCGGCCGGCACCAGCGTGCGTGAGGCCTCGCGTCTGGTCGCCGACGCGCCGGCAGTGCGCTGGGCCGAATATCACGCCCGCGACGACGTCATCAGCTTCTACCGCTTCGATCCGGTGACGCTGAAGCGCGTCAGCCGCGAGCGCAGCGACGGCCGGCCGAATATCCGCCGCATCCAGATGCATGACATGATGGGCATGGAGCAGTTCAAGCGCTATCGCTTCAGCTTCATGCGCGTTCACTATCAGATGGTGATGGGCAACCAGCAGCGCGCGCCCTATGACTATTGCATGGTGCTGTGTGGGCCGCTGCCCTTCGACGAGATCACGGCAGTCGGCGGCGGCGTCACGCGTTTCGGCCCGGACGGGGCACTGCTGGACGCGGCGCCGGCAAAACCTGTATCTCCTGCGCCAACGGCGGCGGCGTCCATCGACGCCGCCTGAAGGCCTGAACGGAAGATCATGACTGCATCTCTTCTCGGCAAATATGTCTGGGCGATTGGGCTCGTCGCGTGGTTCATCATTCGCTATCCCTATGCCCGGAAGGCACGCAAGACCGCGACCGTGCGGGCTGTCGGCTGGAGCCGCGAGCGTGTGCTGCTGGCGGTCGCCGCCATCGGCCTGTTCGTGGTGCCGGCGATCTGGCTCGCATCGGGCTGGCCGGCTGCGCTGAACTACGAACTGAACTATGCCGCCGTCCTGGTCGGTGCGCTCGTCTATGTGCTGTCGCTGTGGCTGTTCCGCCGCTCGCACAAGGATCTCGGTCGGCAATGGTCGGCCAGCCTCGAAATCCGCGACAGTCACCAGATCGTGCGCGGTGGCGTCTATCGCCTGATCCGGCATCCGATGTATTCGTCGTTCTGGCTATGGGCGCTGGCGCAGGCCTTTCTGTTGCCGAATGCCATGGCCGCCGTGAGCGGACTGGTCGCTGTCGCCATCCTGTTCTTTACCCGCATCGACCATGAGGAGCGGATGCTGGTCGAGGCGTTCGGCGACGACTACCGGGCCTATATGCGCGAGACCAAGCGCATCATTCCGGGCATTTACTGACGCGGCGGAGACCGCGGCATTTGGGGAGAGCGACATGACTGCGGACATCACCACCGGCCTCGAACTTCGATCCCTGATCAAGAGCAGCGGCGAACTCGAAATCTCGCTGCAGCAGGTCGCGATCCCGGCGCCCGGCGCCGACGAGATCGTGGTGCGCGTTGAGGCCTCGCCGATCAATCCGTCCGATCTCGGCCTGTTGCTCGGCGCTGCCGATCCGGCGACCGCGAGGGTTTCGGGTGCGGGTGCCTCAGCTGTCGTCAACGCAACAGTCGCGCAGGCCAATATGAAGGCGATGGCTGGCCGTCTTGACGAGTCGATGCCGGTCGGCAACGAGGGCGCCGGGACCGTGGTGAAAGCCGGCTCGTCGCGCGAGGCGCAGGCGCTACTCGGCAAGATGGTCGCGGCGATCGGCGGCGCCATGTATGCGCAGTATCGGGTGATCAAGGCGAAGGACGTGCTGCCGCTGCCCGATGGCACGACGGCGGCCGAAGGCGCGTCCTGTTTCGTCAATCCGCTGACCTCGCTCGGCATGACCGAGACCATGAAACGGGAAGGGCACACGGCGCTGGTGCATACGGCCGCCGCCTCCAATCTCGGCCAGATGCTGAACAAGATCTGCCAGAAGGACGGCATCGGCCTCGTCAACATCGTACGCAGCGAGACGCAGGAGAAATTGCTGCGCAATATAGGCGCGAAATATGTCGTCAACAGCACGGCGCCGACCTTCTACGACGATCTCGTTGCGGCGCTGGAGGCGACAGGCGCCACCATCGCCTTCGACGCCACCGGCGGCGGCAAGCTGCAGGGCCAGATCCTGCATGCGATGGAAGCTGCGGCCGTGAAGGCCATGAAGGTCTATAGCCGCTACGGTTCGACCACCCACAAGCAGGTCTATGTCTACGGCCGTCTCGAGCCGCGACCGATCGAGCTGACGCCGCCGGGCATGGCCTGGGGCATGGGCGGCTGGTTGCTGTTTCCGTTTTTGCAGAAGATCGGCAAGGATGATGCGGCGAAGCTGCGCGCGCGCGTGGTCGCCGAGCTCAAGACCACCTTCGCCAGCCACTACACCAAGACCATTTCTCTTCAGGATGTCCTCAACCTCGACAATCTGCGCGCCTATGCCAAGCGCGCCACCGGCGAGAAGTACCTGATCAATCCGAACATGCCGGGATGACACTCGCCGATCAATCTGCCGAAGTCGTGAGCGATGGCGCGCGCCTGCTGCTGCGCCATCCGCCTTATCTCTACTACATGGTGTCGCGCAGCTTTTCGCGCTTCGCCTCGCAGATCGCGGCCGTCGCGGTTGGCTGGCAAATCTACGATCTGACGGGGAGTGCCTTCCATCTCGGCATGGTCGGCCTGGCTCAGTTCGTGCCGATGCTGGCGCTGGTGTTCGTCGCCGGTCACATTGCCGATCGTTACGACCGCCGCCGCGTCGTGCAAATCTGTCAGATGTTGCAGGGACTGACCGCCGTGCTCCTTGCCTGGGGCACCTATGCCGGCTGGATCACGGTGCCGCAGATCTTCGTGGCGCTCGTGGTGATCGGTGCGGCCACGGCGTTTGAGGCGCCGGCAGGCTCGGCGCTGCTGCCGGGTGTCGTGCCGGAAGGACATCTGCAGAAAGCCACCGCGGTTTCCACCGGCGTGTTTCAGGTGGCAATGATCTGCGGCCCGGCGCTCGGCGGCTTCGCCTATGCGCTATCGCCATCGACGCCCTATGTGCTGATGGCGTCGTTCTGGCTGATCGGCGGTGTGCTCAATGGCGCGATCAAACTGGCCCGCGAGGTTGCGGTAAAGGACCCGCCAAGTTTCCGCACGGTGTTCGCCGGCGTCGGCTTCGTGCGCAGTAATCCGAATATTCTCGGCACCATTTCGCTCGATCTGTTTGCCGTGCTGCTCGGCGGTGCGACCGCGTTGCTGCCGATCTATGCCCGCGACATTCTGCAGACCGGTCCGTGGGGGCTCGGCATCATGCGTGCGGCTCCGGCCGTAGGAGCGTTACTCACGACCATCGTGCTGACGCGCTGGTCCATCAGCCGGCGCGTCGGCATGCGCATGTTCCAGGCCGTGATTATTTTCGGACTGGCGACGGCGGTGTTCGCGGTCTCGCAATGGCTGTGGTTGTCGGTGGCCGCGCTGGCGATCCTTGGTGCAGCGGATACGGTCAGCGTCGTGATCCGCTTCTCGCTGGTACAGCTCGCAACGCCCGACGAAATGCGTGGGCGTGTTGGTGCGGTGAATTATCTTTTCATTAACACTTCGAACCAGCTCGGCCAGTTCGAGAGTGGCGTCACGGCCGCGCTGTTCGGCACCGTGCCCGCGGCTCTGATCGGCGGCCTCGGTACCATCGCGATCGCGCTCATCTGGATGAGGCTGTTTCCGTCACTGCGCCTGATGGAACGTCTGGAGTAGCTCGGCCACACCTCCCGATATACCGGAGTCCGATGCGGATCGGGCCATGGCCCGTAAGGTCACGGACGATCTGACGGCAGGCGGTCGCAGTCGGGGCGGGGACGCTGTCACGCAGTTGTGTACGCAAATGCCGCGCCCCGGCGAAATCCCGCGTTCGAATGATGGATTCATGCACTTGCATGGTCTGGCCGGATGAGCCAAGGAACGCCCGCGTCGGTTCGCGTCGCAGCGACGGCCATTTCAGGGGATGTTTCATGACCACTCACAGCGTTGCCGTTATCGTCGGCAGCCTTCGCAAACAATCGTTCTCGCTCCGCGTCGCCCAGGCGCTCGCCAAACTGGCACCGGCTTCGCTGAAGCTCAACGTGGTGATGCTGAACGACCTGTCGTTCTTCAACCAGGATCTGGAAGCCAATCCTCCAGCCGACTGGCTCAGGTTCCGTGAGACGATCCAGGCGTCGGACGCTGTGATCTTCGTCGCGCCGGAATACAACCGTTCGGTGTCGGGCGTCCTGAAGAACGCCATCGATGTCGGCTCGCGCCCCTACGGCAAGAGCTCGTTCCTCGGCAAGCCGACCGGCCTCGTCACGTCGTCGCCGGGCCCGATCGGTGGCCTTGGCGCTGCGTTGGCGCTCCGCCAGACCCTGCCGGGCATTACCGGACCGATCATGGGCCAGCCGGAAATCTATCTGAACGCCATCGGGGACGCGTTCGACGAGAACGGTGAGATCGTTAAGGACGCGATCCGGCCGGTGCTGCAGTCCTATATCGACGCATTCGCAGCCTGGGTCGCGCTTCACAAGAAATAAGCGCTCGGTCGCACGCACGGCCCGGTTGTTAGCCTCGCTTTAACCGGGCCATCGCATTTTCAGGCATGGTCAAACATACCCGCCTGAAATCGGTTCTGACCGGCCTTGCGCTCTATGCCGTGGCCGCGCTCTTGGTCAGCTATTTCGGCATGAATGCCTATACCGGCAAGTATGGCCTTAATGCGCGGCAGGAGCTCGATCAGGAGATCACTGCCCTGACTTCGGAGCTGGTCCAGCTCAAGAAGGAGCGTGCCAAGGCCGAGCAGCGTGTAGCGCTCCTGCGCTCGGGAAGTCTCGATCCCGACATGCTCGACGAGCGCGTTCGCTGGCAACTTGACTATGCGCATTCGCGCGATGTCGTTCGCGTCATCAAACCGAACTGAGATTCATAGCGAAGCTTCCTGAGTCGCGAGCTTGTGGAGCAAGTCTGCTTTGCATGAATGCGATGGTTAGCGCTTCACTTCCGCATATTGCGATGGGATGACAGCAATGCTCATTTCTATTCCGCAAATTACAAAACACGCTGCTGCCGTGTTCTAAAGTTTCGCACTCTCGCTGCAGTGCGAAATAGAGTGTGGCATTCCGCGCGCCGCAATCTCTTTCACGGCGCTGGCAGTTGGAGTAGGAAGAACTCACTTCCTCTCTCGCATCCGGAATTTTCATGGCCGCAACGAAGAAAAGCGCTCCCGCTGAGCAGGCATCGAGCAATGACGCCAAAACTTCTGAGGCAAAGTCATCACCGCCCGCTTTCACCCGCGATCAGGAGATGCGCGCACTGCGCGACATGCTGCTGATCAGGCGCTTTGAAGAGAAGGCAGGCCAGCTCTACGGCATGGGTGCGATCGGCGGCTTCTGCCACCTCTATATCGGCCAGGAAGCTGTCGTCGTCGGTATGCAGATGGCGCTCAAGGAAGGTGATCAGGTCATCACCGGTTACCGCGATCATGGCCACATGCTCGCTTGCGGCATGGATGCTAACGGCGTGATGGCCGAGCTGACCGGGCGCCGCGGCGGCTACTCCAAGGGCAAGGGTGGCTCGATGCACATGTTCAGCCGCGAGAAACATTTCTATGGCGGCCATGGCATCGTCGGCGCGCAGGTCTCGCTCGGCACCGGCCTCGCATTTGCCAACCGCTATCGCGAGAACGACAACGTCTCGGTCGCTTACTTCGGCGACGGCGCGTCGAACCAGGGTCAGGTCTATGAGAGCTTCAACATGGCGGAGCTCTGGAAGCTGCCGGTGATTTACGTCATCGAGAACAACCGCTACGCCATGGGCACCTCCGTGGTGCGCTCGTCGGCACAGACGGATTTCTCCAAGCGCGGCGTGTCGTTCAACATTCCCGGCGAGCAGGTTGACGGCATGGATGTCCGCGCGGTGAAGGCTGCGGCCGACAAGGCTGTCGCCTGGTGCCGCGCCGGCAAGGGGCCGTACATCCTCGAAATGCAGACCTATCGTTATCGCGGTCACTCGATGTCGGACCCGGCGAAGTATCGCACGCGCGAGGAGGTCGAGAAGATCCGCCACGATCAGGATCCGATCGAGCAGGTGCGCCACCGCCTGCTGGAAGCCAAGGTCAGCGAGCAGGACCTCAAGGCGATCGACGCGGAAGTGCGCGACATCGTCAACGCGTCGGCCGATTTCGCGCAGAACGATCCCGAGCCGGATGCGTCCGAGCTCTACACCGACATCTACCGTTAAGAAGCGCGCAAGCTAGAAGCAATCCGGAGTTACTATGGCAATTCAAGTGCTGATGCCCGCGCTGTCTCCCACGATGGAAAAGGGCAACCTTTCGAAGTGGCTGAAGAAGGAAGGCGACACCATCAAGTCCGGCGACGTGATCGCCGAGATCGAGACCGACAAGGCGACGATGGAAGTCGAAGCGACCGATGAAGGCACGCTCGGCAAGATTTTGGTGCCGGAAGGCACCGCCGATGTTGCTGTTAATACGCCGATCGCGATGATCCTTGCTGAGGGCGAAGACGCCTCTGCGGCCAGCGCGCCGACCCCGGCGAAGCAGGAGAAGGCGGAAGCCGCGCCGGCTGAAGCGAAGTCCGAAGCCAAGGCCGAGGCCCCGAAGGCGGAGGCTGCACCGGAAGCACCGAAGACCGCGCTGCTGCCCGACCCGGATATTCCCGAGGGCACCGAGATGGTCACCATGACCATCCGCGAAGCGCTGCGCGACGCCATGGCGGAAGAGATGCGCCGCGATGCCGACGTGTTCGTGATGGGCGAGGAAGTCGCCGAATATCAGGGCGCCTACAAGGTCACTCAGGGTCTGCTGCAGGAATTCGGCGCACGCCGCGTGATCGATACGCCGATCACCGAGCATGGCTTTGCCGGCGTCGGCGTCGGCGCGGCCATGGCCGGCCTGAAGCCGATCGTCGAGTTCATGACCTTCAACTTCGCCATGCAGGCGATCGACCAGATCATCAACTCCGCCGCCAAGACGCTCTACATGTCGGGCGGCCAGATGACCTGCCAGATGGTGTTCCGCGGCCCCAATGGCGCCGCCGCCCGCGTCGCCGCCCAGCACAGCCAGGACTACTCGTCTTGGTACTCGCAGATCCCCGGCCTCAAGGTGATCGCGCCGTCGAACGCCGCCGACTACAAGGGCCTGCTCAAGGCGGCGATCCGCGATCCCAATCCGGTGATCTTCCTGGAGCATGAAATGCTCTACGGCCAGTCAGGCGACGTGCCGAAGCTCGATGACTATGTGCTGCCGATCGGCAAGGCGAAGATCGTGCGCGCCGGCAAGGACGTCACGCTGATCTCGTGGTCGCATGGCATGACCTACACGCTCAAGGCCGCCGAAGAACTCGCCAAGGAAGGCATCGAGGCGGAGGTCATCGACCTGCGCACGCTGCGTCCACTCGACACCGAGACCGTCATCGAGTCCGTGAAGAAGACCTCGCGTGCGGTGACCATCGAGGAAGGCTGGCAGCAGAACGGTGTCGGTGCTGAGCTCGCGGCACGCATCATGGAGAACGCGTTCGATTATCTTGATGCGCCGGTCGCGCGCGTGTCGGGCAAGGACGTGCCGATGCCCTACGCCGCCAATCTCGAAAAGCTGGCGCTGCCGTCGGTGGCCGAGGTTGTCGCTGCCGCCAAGGCCGTTTGCTATCGCTAACCCGCACGGAGGCTGACATGGCCGGTCCGAAGGAACAGTCGCTGCCGCCGGATGTCGAGGGGCGCGAGGACGCAACCGAAGTGTTGCGTGCTTTCGTTGTCGATGGCGGTTTGTCGATCGCATTCATGCGGGCCTTCGAGGATCCGGAAATGTGGGGCCTCCTGCTGGTCGACATCGCGCGCCACGCTGCGCGCGCCTATGGGCGCGAGAGCGAATTCACCGAGGACGAGGCGCTGTAGCGTATCGTCGAAATGTTCGAAGCCGAGATAGCTCGTCCGACCGACATGGGCGCCACCACGCCGCGGTCGCAACAAGGTCACTGACAATGCCGATTAACATTCTGATGCCTGCGCTGTCGCCCACGATGGAGAAGGGCAACCTTGCCAAGTGGCTCAAGAAGGAGGGCGATGCGGTCAAGTCCGGCGACGTGATCGCTGAAATCGAGACCGACAAGGCGACGATGGAAGTCGAAGCCGTCGACGAAGGCACGATCGCGAAGATCCTTGTCGCCGAAGGCACCGCCGATGTGCCGGTGAACGAGGTCATCGCGATCCTCGCTGCCGATGGCGAAGATGTGAAGGCTGCCGCCAGCGGCGGTGGCGCCGCGAAGCCGGAAGCCAAGGCAGAGGCGAAGTCAGAGCCCAAGGCGGACGCAAAACCCGAAGCGAAGCCTGAGCCAAAGGCCGAAGCCAAGCAGGAAGCGCCGAAGTCGGCCGCTGCGCCTGCGCCCGCCCAGGCCGCTGCGAACACTGGCACCCGCGTGTTCTCGTCGCCGCTGGCGCGTCGTCTCGCGAAGGAAGCCGGCATCGAACTCGGGCGCATCAACGGCACCGGCCCGCGTGGCCGCGTCGTCGCGGCCGACGTCGAGAAGGCGAAGTCTGGCGGTGCGCTGAAGGCGCCGGCAGCAGGTGCTGCCGCCGCTGCGGCTGGTACGGTCGGCGCGCCTGCAATGTCGGATCAGGCGATCCTCGGCCTGTACGAGGAGGGCTCCTACGAGAGCGTGCCGCACGACTCCATGCGCCGCACGATTGCGCAGCGTCTTACGGCAGCCACCAATTCGATGCCGACCTTCTATCTCACGGTCGATTGCGATCTCGGCAAGCTCACCGCCGCGCGCGAGGAGATCAACGCCGCGGCCGGCAAGAACGCCGACGGCAAGCCGCTCTACAAACTCTCGGTCAACGACTTCGTCATCAAGGCGATGGCGATCGCGCTGCAGAAGATTCCGGAAGCCAATGTGTCGTGGACGGAGGCTGCGATGCTTCGCCACAAGCATTCGGATATCGGCGTCGCCGTGGCTCTGCCGTTCGGTCTGATCACGCCGATCATCCGCCAGGCCGAGATCAAGACCATCTCGCAGATCTCCAACGAGATGAAGGATCTCGCCGCGCGCGCCAAGGCGAAGAAGCTGAAGCCGAACGAGTATCAGGGCGGTTCGTCTTCGGTCTCGAACCTCGGCATGTATGGCATCAAGGATTTCACTGCAGTGATCAATCCGCCGCAATCCTCGATCCTCGCTGTCGGCACGGGTGAGGAGCGGGCGGTCGTCCGCAATGGCCAGATTGTCGCCGCGGCCATGATGAGCGTGACGCTCTCCTGCGACCACCGCGCCATCGACGGTGCGCTCGGCGCGGAGCTGATCACGGCGTTCAAGAAGCTGATCGAAAATCCCGTGATGATGGTGGTGTGAGCACGCTGACTTCGCGCGCCCTCACATCTTCAACGGCCACCACAACATCGAGTGATACATCATGGCTGACAATTCCTTCGACGTCGTCGTCATCGGCTCCGGTCCCGGCGGCTATGTGACGGCCAGTCGCGCCGCGCAGCTCGGCTTCAAGACGGCCATCGTCGAGAAGGCCTATTTCGTCGGCATCTGCAACAATGGGGGCTGTATTCCGACCAAGGCGCTGCTGCGCTCGGCGGAGATGTATCACGCCTTCCAGCATGCCAAGGATTACGGCCTCTCCGCCGACAACGTCTCCTTCGACATCAAGGCCGTGATTGCGCGCTCGCGCGGCGTGGTGAAGCGCCTCAATGGCGGCGTCGAGTTCCTGATGAAGAAGAACAAGATTACTGTGATCTGGGGGGAGGCGACGCTGGACGCACCTGGCAAGTTTTCGGTGAAGAAGTCGCAGGCCGAGGCACCGAAAGGCGCGCTGGGCGAGGGCAGCTACACCGCAAAGCACATCATCGTCGCCACCGGAGCGCGCCCGCGTGTGCTGCCGGGCCTTGAGCCCGACAAGAAGCTGGTCTGGACGTATTTCGAGGCGATGAACCCGGACAAGATGCCGAAGTCGCTGCTCGTGGTCGGCTCCGGCGCCATCGGCATCGAGTTCGCCTCGTTCTATCGCTCCTTCGGTGCCGAAGTGACCGTGGTGGAAGTGCTGCCGCAGATTCTGCCGGTGGAAGACGCTGAGATCGCCGCCTTCGCGCGAAAACAGTTCGAGAAGCAGGGCATCAAGGTTCTCGCCAATACCAAGGTGACGAAGCTCGACAAGAAGGCTGACAGCGTCGTTGCGACCATCGATGACGGTAAGAAGCCGGTGACCCAGGAGTTCGACCGCGTGATCTCGGCAGTCGGTGTCGTCGGCAATATCGAGGGATTCGGCCTCGAAAAGCTGGGCGTGAAGACCGAGCGCGGCTGCGTCGTCATCGACAAATACGGCAAGACCAATGTGCCCGGCATCTATGCCATCGGCGACGTCGCCGGTCCCCCGATGCTGGCCCACAAGGCCGAGCATGAGGGCGTGATCTGCGTCGAGGCCATCAAGGGCCTGAACCCGCATGGCATGGACAAGTCGCTGATCCCGGGCTGCACCTATTGCCATCCGCAGATCGCATCCGTGGGCCTCACCGAGGCCAAGGCCAAGGAAGCCGGTCGTGACATCCGCGTCGGCCGCTTCCCCTTCGTCGCCAATGGCAAGGCCATCGCCCAGGGCGAGGACCAGGGCATGGTGAAGGTGATCTTCGACAAGAAGACTGGACAGTTGCTGGGCGCCCACATGGTCGGCGCGGAAGTGGTGGAGATGATCCAGGGCTTTGTGGTCGCCATGAACCTGGAGACAACCGAAGAAGAGCTCTTCCACACCATCTTCCCGCACCCGACCATTTCGGAGACCATGAAGGAAGCCGTGCTGGACGCCTATGGCCGTGTGCTGAACACCTGATCTGGCCCAACACCGTTATCCCGGGTGCTCGCTGTCCGCGAGCGCCCTTGGGTCTACGCGGCTGACCATGGTTGCTACCGGGCAACGCCTGTGTCTCCATTGTCACAGTTCCCCAACATTTAACCCTGTCAGACGGTGGCTCTTGCAGCTGCCGCTATTTGGCCACACGCCTTCGTGAGATCATTTCTCGTCAGCCAGAAGGCTGAACGCTTCGAGATCGGCGGGATGTCAAAGGGATTGTCCCGGATCCTTGGAGCGGCCTGAGAAACCAGGTTCGTGATGGACGTCAGGACGAACATCAATTCGCACATGCCGGGTCGCCAAGGGGCGACGGGTGGGCAAAGGCCGTTCGTTGCCGGACGCCGTGCGATGTCCAGATCTTCCGAAATCTTCAAAAAGACTCCGTTTGTCTCCGGTTTGCACTCAGTCAGCCGTGATGTTGTCAAAGACATACTGGAATTTGTCAGTATCCCGTTGCTGACAACAACAAGACTCGATCAGGACGTCCCGCAGGGCTTCGCCGGTGCGGGCTGGGCGATTGCGGAGAGTTCGACGGCCGTGAAGCCACATTTCCACCAGAGCATTTTGCTTTCGGCCGACGAATGGACCGTCATGCAAGACGATGTTGTGAAGGTGAGTGGCGGACGGACGATTGCGGCCTCGTTCACAACCGGATTTTCTAACGAAAAGTTGATTGACCGCGGATTTGAAGTACGCGCGTCCAAACATGTGGCTTGCGCGACCAACCACGCGTCGGGAACTCATGAGACTTTTACGAAGCAGGTAGAATTTACCAGTGCGGGCGCCTGGAGCCTCTCGGGCGGCGACCTTGAGAACCATAGTTATGCGGATATTTGAGCGTATTGTTTTCGTGGTGTTAGCTTTGAGCGCGGCCGTTGCGGCCGGACCTGCTCTGGCATTCGACGGCTCGCCGGTCGGCGGCAGTGACGCCACGCCGTCCCTGGTTCCCGTGCTGCCGGGGGCGTCGGCTCCGATTGCCAGGAAGCCCGCGGCGAAAGTGGACAATTCTCTCACCGCGCTGCAATACGCCGCGGAAGGCGGCCATCCCATCGCCCAATGGAAGCTCGGCCGGATGTATGCCGATGGCAACGGGGTCGCCCAGGACGATCTGCGCGCTTTCGAATATTTCAGCCGCATCGCCAATGCTCATGCCGAAGATTCGCCATCGGCGCCGCAGGCGGCGATCGTCGCGAATGCCTTCGTCGCGCTCGGCCGTTACTATCTCGACGGCATTCCGAATTCGAAGATCAAGGCGGATACCGAGCGGGCGCGTGAGATGTTCTCTTACGCCGCATCCTATTTTGGCAATGCCGATGCCCAATATGATCTGGCCCGGCTCTATTTGAAGGGCATTGGGACGCCGCGCGACGCCAAGTATGGCGTGCGCTGGCTCGGCCTCGCTGCGCAGAAGGGCCAGCATCAGGCTCAGGCGTTGCTCGGCCAGATGCTGTTCAATGGCGATATGCTTCCGCGCCAGATGGCCCGCGGTCTGATGTGGCTGACGCTTGCCCGTGACAATGCCGGCCCTGACGACACCTGGATCCGCGACAGCTACGCGAAGGCCATCGCCAAGGCCTCCGAAGACGACCGTGCCATGGCCCTCCAGATGCTCGAGCACTGGGTGCAGGGCAGGCGGGACTAAGCTTATCGAAGCTAGCAGCGCGAAGCATAAAGGCTGCTACAGCTTCCACATGGGCGGGCGGACGATCGGACGATTCAGGAAATTGCGATTTCTGCACGATCTCAGTGCGGATGGTGAGGGTGTCGATCTGCGCGTTCTTGAAGCGAAGCCGCTCGGTGCTGCGCCCGGCGTGGGTCCGAGAAGTGTTGTTGCTTCGGGAAACAACCGCGATACGTCGGCGACGTAGCCCGGAACCGGACGATCGCCAGTGTCCGCAATATACGAGATGTAGCCGGCGGAATCGGTGCTGTAGTCCTGCCACTTATTGTAGGGCGCTGCAGGGCTGGTGATGAAATGCCAGTAGCCTTCGATGAAATTCGTGAGCGATGCGAACTTGCAGTAGATAGTCGGTTCGTGATCGGCGCTCGCATAGGTCACCGGGGTCGCATATGCGGCCATCTCGTCTCGATAGGTGAGGCCGGCAAAATTCAGATGATCCTTTGCGAGAGAACGTGTCCCGCGACTGGATTCCAATATCCATTGTGCAAGCGATGCGACCTTCAGCTGGGCCGACTTGCCGGTGTGACCGCGATAGACCGTGACGAGTTCCTGCCAGACGGGCATGGGCGTACTCTCCCGAAAACACACGCAGAGATCGTTCACTCAAGGCGGTTGATAAGTCAATACAGTACACGCAATGGTGAGCATGAACTTTGCGTGGAGGTGCTGAATTACCCGAACTTGAAGGGCGATTGTCCCATGTTCGGACAGTTGCCGCCCGTGATTCAGTATTCAGGTGCCGTAGAGTTCGCACTCCGAAATATAGACGAGCATTTTGGATGACCTATGCCGCTTCCAGATCGAGATCGATCCACACCGGGACGTGATCGCTCGGTTTCTCCCAGGCGCGAACATATTTGTCGATACCGACATCAATCAGGCGATCGCTGGCTTGCGGCGACAGCAGCAGATGGTCGATGCGGATGCCCCAGTTCTTCTGCCAGGCACCGGCCTGATAGTCCCAGAACGTATATTGGCGCGCTTCGTCCGTGACCGCACGCAGCGCGTCGGTCATGCCGAGGCCGAGCAGGGCCTGGAAGCTCTCGCGCGTCTCCGGCTTGAACAGCGCGTCGTTGATCCAGGCTGCCGGATTGTGGACGTCGCGCGCGGTGGGGATGACGTTGAAGTCGCCGGCGAGGATCAGCGGCTCCTCGGTCTTCAGGCGGAGCTTCGTGAATTCGCGCAGCCGCTCCATCCAGCGCAGCTTGTAGGGATACTTGTCCGTTTCGACCGGATTGCCGTTCGGCAGATACAGACAGGCGACGCGGACCACGCCAGACTTCAGCGATACGACGCCTTCGATGAAACGGGCGTGCTCGTCGAGATCGTTGCCGGCGAGGCGAGGGGTGGCCTCATCGAGCGGATATTTCGAGAGCAGGGCGACGCCGTTGAACGTCTTTTGTCCGTGAGTGACGACGTTGTAACCGAGCGCCTCGATGGGGTCGCGCGGGAAGGCGTCGTCCATGCATTTGATCTCTTGCAGGCACACGATGTCCGGCTGGCATTCCTGCAGCCAGGTCAGCAGATGGTCCAGCCGCTGGCGGATGGAATTCACGTTCCAGGTGGCAATTCTCATCTGCTGGGATTCCGGTAACAACAATGGCAAAATTGCGTCGCGTTGGCATACCATCCCCCGCGGCGTCATGATACGCTTTAAGCCTAAAGCGCACAGGCGCCGAGAAAACAGCCAGGGACGGAAACCGGGGAGCGACACCCGAGCGCCGACCAAAAGATTGTTACAGGTGACGAAGGCCACATGAAGAAACAAACGCTGATCGCTCTACTCTTCATCGGAGGCGTCGCCGTCGCTGGCTATGTCACTCGATCCCAATGGATGGGCGGTGACAAGGCGCCATCCCAAGCCCGTGCGCGCGTTGTCGCCGTGGAGCTTGCCAAAGCCGAGCGCAAGCCGGTGCCGGTCGATGTTGACGCCATTGGCATGGTGACCCCGATCTCCTCGGTCGCGCTAAAGTCCCGGCTCGAGACCACCATCACCTCCGTGCATTTCGAGGACGGCGCCAAGGTCAATGAAGGCGATCTGCTCTTCACTCTCGATTCGCGCCAGATCGACGCCCAGATCGAACAGGCCGAGGGCACGCTGGCGCGCGATCAGGCGCAGCTCGCCGGCGCTGAGCGTGACGTTCGCCGCTTCGCCGATCTGATCGGCAAGGGCGCGACCACGCAGGTTAGCCTCGACAATGCGAAAACCCAATCGGACATCCTTGCCGGGACCATCAAGGCGGATCAGTCCGCTCTCGACAATCTCAAGGTCCAGAAGAGTTACACCACGATCCGTGCGCCGTTCTCCGGCCGGATCAGCGCCGCCAATGTAAAGGTCGGCAATTTCGTGCGGCCTGCCGACACCGCTCCGCTCGCCACCATCAACCAGATGGCGCCGGTTTACGTGACCTTCACGGTGCCGCAGCGCGTGCTCGCCGATCTGCGCGATGCGATGGCTGCGGGCACCACCAGGGTGATCGCAACGATCCCAAACAGCGAGCGCTCCGAGACCGGCAAGGTCGCCATGGTGGAGAACACCGTGGACTCCACTACAGGCATGGTCACGGTCCGCGGCATCATGAACAATGCCAGCGAGATCCTGTGGCCTGGCATTCTTGTGCAGACCAAACTGATCGTACGGGTTGAGGAGGGCGTCACGGTGCCCACCGTCGCCGTGCAGCGCAGCCAGACCGGCAATTTCGTGTTCGTCGTAAAGGACGGCAAGGCCCAGATGCAGCCGGTGGAGGTGGATCGTACCTTCCAGGGGCAATCGGTGATCACCACCGGCCTGTCCGGTAACGAGGATGTGGTTGTGGATGGCCAGTTGCTGCTGACGCAGGGCGCGCAGGTCGAAGCCCGCAACCGCAAGGCCGGGGTCTGACGCCATGACGCTGTCGGAGCTCTGTATCCGCCGGCCGGTGATGACGACCCTCATCACCGCGACCATCATCGCTTTCGGCATTTTCGGCTTCCGTCTGCTGCCGGTATCGGCGCTGCCCAAGGTCGATTTTCCGACCATCGCGGTGACCGCAACACTGCCCGGCGCCAGCGCAGATACGATGGCAGCCTCCGTAGCCGGCGTCATCGAGCGCCAACTCTCCACTATTGCCGGCATCTCGTCGATGTCATCATCGTCGTCGCAGGGCACGACGCAGATCACCATTCAGTTCGATCTCAACCGCAACATCGATGCGGCAGCGCTGGACGTGCAGACCGCGCTCACCATCGCGCAGCGGCGATTGCCGATCGAAATGACGATCCCGCCTAGTTTCCGCAAGGTGAATCCCGGCGACTTCCCGATCCTTTTCATTTCGCTGAGTTCGGCCACGTTGCCGCTGTCGTCGGTGAACGAATTCGGCGACATCACGATCGGTCAGGCGCTGTCGCAGATTCCAGGCGTCGCCCAGGTGCTGATCTATGGCACGCAGAAATTTGCCATCCGCGTCCAGGCTGATCCGGAAGCGGCTGCGGCCCGCGGCTTGTCACTGGAGGATATCCGGACCGCCGTGTCGCGCGCGAATTCCTCGACACCGGTCGGTACGCTGAACGGGCCGAAACAGGATATCTCGTTGCAGGCCTCGGGGCAGATGACCAAGGCGGCGGACTACTGCCAGATCGTTGTGGCGTGGCGCAACGGCTCGCCGGTGAATCTATGCGAGGTCGCAAAGGTCTATGACGCAGTCGAGAACGACAAGGTCGCGACATGGCTGAACGGCCAGCGTGCCATCGTGCTGGCGATCCAAAAGCAGCCCGACGCCAACACCGTTGCCGTGGTCGATGCCGTGCGCGAGCGCCTGCCCTCGCTGCGGGCGCAGATCCCGGCTTCGGTCGAGGTCAGTACAATGATGGACCGATCGGTCTCGGTTCGCGAGGCCGTTGCCGATGTCGAAGAGACGCTGCTGATCGCCGTGGTGCTGGTCATCATCGTGATCTTCCTGTTCCTGCGCTCGGCCTCGGCGACGTTCATTCCGGCGCTGGCGGTGCCGATCTCGATCCTCGGTACCTGTGCCGTCATGTACATGCTGGATTACTCCATCAACAACATGACGCTGCTGGCACTGACGCTGTCGGTCGGGTTCGTGGTGGATGACGCCATCGTCATGCTGGAGAACATCGTTCGCCATATCGAACACGGCATGAAACCGTTCGAAGCGGCGCTGAAGGGCGCGCGCGAGATCGGATTCACGATCATCTCGATCACCTTCTCGCTGATCGCGGTGTTCATCCCGGTGCTGCTGATGGGCGGCATCGTCGGCCGCGTGTTCCGCGAATTCGCCGTCACGATCTCGGTGGCCATCATCGTCTCCGGCTTCGTGTCGTTGACCCTGACACCGATGCTGTGCGCGCGCGTCCTCAAGGCGCATGATCCCGATCACAAGGACAATATCGTCCTGCGTATGTTCGAACACATGTTCGCCGCCTGGTTGCGTGGCTACGAATGGACTCTTGACCGCGTGCTGGCCTACAAGGCCGTAATGCTGATGGTGACATTTGCCACCCTCGGCGGCACCATCTGGCTTTACATGGTCGTGCCGAAAGGTTTCTTTCCGCAGGAAGACACGGGCTTTCTGACCGGCATCACCGAAGCCGCCACCGACACATCGTTCGAAGCGATGAAGGTGCGCCAGCAGGCGCTGGTGGACGTTCTCAAATCCGATCCGGCCGTCGATTACATCAACTCCACGGTCGGATCCGGCGGCCCCAACGCGACCGCCAATTATGGTCGTCTGTTCGTCGCGCTGAAGCCGAAGAAGGAACGCGATGCGGCGCCGGTGGTGATGGCGCGTCTGCGCCAGAAGGCGACGGCGGTGCCGGGTTTGCAGGCCTTCTTCCAGAGTATCCAGAATCTGAATATCGGCGGCCGCCCGTCGAAGAGCCAGTATCAATACGTCCTGCAGAGCAGCGACACCGAACAGCTCTACCGGCTCGCACCGGAAATGCGCGAGGCGATCTCGAAGGTGCCGGGTCTGCTCGACGTCACGACCGACCTCTACATCAAGAATCCGCAGATGACGGTCGATATCGACCGCGAGAAAGCGGCAGTCTACGGCATTACCGTCGATCAGGTGCGCAACCAGCTCTACAACGCGTTTGGCGCGCGACAGATCGGCACGATCTATACGCCGACCAACGACTATCAGATCATCCTCGAGGCTCAGCCCCAATTCCGGATCGATCCGAGCGATCTCTCGAAGCTCTATATGAAGACTGCGGCCAACCAGACCATTCCGCTTAGCGCGGTTGCGAAACTGGTGCCAACGGTCGGCCCGTTGCAGATCAACCATCAGGGGCAGCAGCCGGCGGTGACGATCTCGTTCAACCTGCAACCCGGCTATTCGCTTGGCTATGCGGTGGACCAGATCACGAAGATCGAGAGCGACTCGAAGCTGCCGGTGACGATCGCGACCGGTTTCTCCGGCACTGCGCAGGTGTTCCAGGATAGCTTGCGCGGACAGGGCGTGCTGATCCTCGCGGCCGTCTTCGCGGCCTTCGTGATCCTCGGCATCCTCTACGAGAGCTTCATCCACCCCATCACCATCATCTCCGGCCTGCCTTCGGCTGGCATCGGTGCCATCCTGACGCTGATGCTGTTCAAGATGGAGATGTCGGTCATCGCCATGATCGGCATCGTCATGCTGGTGGGCATCGTTAAGAAGAACGCCATCATGATGGTCGACTTCGCGCTCGAGCGCCGACGTGTCGGCCTGTCGGCAGAACATGCCATCCGAGAAGCTGCGCTGCTGCGTTTCCGCCCCATCATGATGACCACCTTCGCGGCGATCTTCGGCACGTTGCCCATCGCCATCGGCGCAGGCGCCGGTGCGGAACTGCGCCAGCCGCTCGGTGTCGCCGTGGTCGGTGGCCTCTGCCTCTCGCAGCTCTTGACGCTGTACATCACGCCCGTGATCTACATCTATCTCGATCGCATCGATCGCAAGCTGAAGCGGAAGCTGCAGCCGCAGATCGAGGACGACGAGATCGATGGCCGTCCGCACGCCGTTGCGGCGGAATAGGAGCGTCGCGATGTCGATCAGAGCTTTCAGCGCGGCGATTGTTCTGGCCGCATCCCTCATTATGCCTGCTCGAGCCAATGAGCCTATCGAGATCTTCGACGCCCATATGCATTATAATTGGGAGCCCAAGCCGTACTATCAGCCGGACGAAGTACTCGATGTCTTCAAGCGCAACCGCGTCACCGGCATCCTCGCCACCAGCCGTCCGAACACCGGCACGCATGTCCTGATGGACAAGCAAACGGAGGGGAAGGCGGGCGGTCTGCAGGTGGTGCCGTTCATCCGGCCTTATCGCATCCGGGCCGATATCGGCTCGTGGTTCAACGATCCCGTGATCTTCGATCTCGTTCAGGAAGAGTACAAGCGCGGTTACTATCGCGGCGTCGGCGAGTTCCATCTGACCGGCAAGGCGGCCGATACGGAGATGGTGAAGAAGACCGTCGATTTCGCGGTGGAGAAGAACCTTTATCTGCACGCTCACGCCGATGCCGAAGCCGTCGAAATCCTGATGCGTCATAATCCGAAGGCGCAGATCATCTGGGCGCATACGGGATTCAGCCTCGGGCCCGATCGCGTCGCCGCGATGCTCGCGAAGTACCCGAGACTCTGGGGCGAGCTGTCCTATCGCAGCGGTATCGTCGACGGCGGCGGCAAGCTGACGCCGGAATGGCGTCGCCTGTTCGAGACCTATCCTGATCGCTTCCTCGTCGGCTCCGATACCTGGGTGCCGGAGCGCTGGGCGAGCTATGACGATATCATGGCCGGCTATCGCGCCTGGCTGGCGCAATTGCCGCCGGCGATCGCGAAGAAGATCGCCCATGGCAACGCAAGGGCGTTGTTCGCGGAGAAGTGATGCGCTCCGCGGTCAGCCCTGCACAGAGAAGCCGCCATCGACGGGAATGGCTGCGCCGGTGACGAAGTCCGACGCGCGCGATGCGAGGAACACCGCGATGCCGGCAAAGTCGCCCGGCGCACCCCAGCGGCCCGACGGCGAGCGCGCCAGTACCTTATCATACAGGCCATCGACTTCGCGCCGCGCATTCTGCGTGAGTTCGGTATCGATCCAGCCCGGCAGCACGGCGTTGCATTGGATGTTGTCCGGCGCCCAGGCGATGGCGCATGAGCGCGTGAACTGCACGATGCCACCTTTGCTCGCTGCATATGCCGGCGCGAAGCTCGCCCCGAAGATTGAAAGCATCGAGCCGATATTGATGATCTTGCCGCCGCCGGCGTCTTCCATCGCCGGGTGCACCGCTTGCGATGCGACGAAGGCGCTGGTGAGATTGGTCTTGATCACATCATTCCATTCTTCCAGCGCGATCTCGTGCGGTGGCTTGCGGATATTGATGCCGGCATTGTTGATGAGGATGTCGATGCGACCGAACGCCTTGAGCGTGCCGGCAACCATCGCCTTCAGATCCGCGGTGTTATTGACATCGACCGCCAGCGCGATGGCCTTCACGCCGCTTGCTGCCAGCGCGGCCACGGCCGCTTCCGATTTCGCCTGATTTCGCCCGGCAATGACGATCGACGCGCCGGCTGCTGCGAGGCCGCGCGCCATGCCAAGCCCGATGCCGCCATTGCCGCCGGTGACGATAGCCACGCGGCCGGTGAGATCGAACAGTGCCTTGTTCATGGTGTCGTCCTTTGCACGCAATCAGCCTTGAATGGAGAAGCCGCCATCGACAGTCAGTGCCGCGCCGTTGACGAAATCGGATGCCGCGCTGGCGAGAAACACGGCGGCGCCGACGAGGTCGTCCGGCCGGCCCCAGCGCGCGGCGGGGACGCGCGACACGATGCGGTCATGCAGTTCCGGCACGCGTTCCTTGGCGCGGCTGGTCAGGTCGGTATCGATCCAGCCAGGGAGGATCGCATTGCTCTGGATGTTGTCCGCAGCCCACGCCGTTGCCAGCGAGCGGGTGAATTGCAGGATGCCGCCTTTGCTGGCGGCGTAGTTCGCAGCTCCCCCCGCGCCGAGCTGCGCCAGCACCGAGGCGATATTGATGATCTTGCCGCGTCCGCCTTGCTTCATTGCAGGATAGACCGCCTGTGCGCATATGAACGGCGCGGTCATGTTGACGTCGATCACCGTCTGCCAGTCGGCGAGCGCCATCTCCTCGAGAGGCGCAGCGATGCTGATCCCGGCATTGTTGACGAGGATATCGACGCGTCCGAAGCGTTCGCGCGTTGCCGCGACCATGTCAGCGACTGAAGCGGCATCGGTGACATCGGTAATGGCGGCGTGAACCCGGTGACCATCGCGTTCGAGCAACGCTTGCGCTTGCGCCGAATTGTCCGCATTGCGGTCGGCGATCGTGATCGTCGCACCGGCTTCCGCCAGTCCGCGCGCCATCGCGAGCCCGATGCCGGCATTTCCGCCAGTGACGATGGCCACCTGGCCCTTGAGATCGAAAAGCTGATTGGTCACACGATCCACCCCGTTCGTCGCGGGCGCATTCTGCGGCGCGCCTGAAGGCGATCATTGCAAGAGTGGGAACGAGAGGAAAGGGGCTTTGCGATCAAGACCGCGACAGCGCGTAGCCGGTCAATCCGAGGCCGGCAGCAGCGAGTGCAGCGCCACAGTAGGCCCATGGCATCTGGTTGATCATGAAGCTCGACCGCGGCCATGGCACGAGACCAGTGCCTTGGCCGATCCAGAGCAGGCCTATCAGCAACGAGAGTATGCCGAGAGTGAGAAGGGGCGCACGCATGAGCGATATACGTGCGTGCACGCCGTCTGGTTTTGCGAGGCGAAGCCTCAAACGTCCAGCAAGTCCTCGCTGGCGAACTCCGCCTTATCGGAGATGAACGCAAAGCGGGCTTCCGCCTTGGTGCCCATCAGGCGCTCGACGGAATCCGCCGTCCCTTCGCGATCGTCGGGCAGGAGCTGGACGCGCAGCAGGGTGCGGCGCGACGGATCCATGGTGGTTTCCTTCAGCTGAGCCGGCATCATTTCGCCAAGACCTTTGAAGCGGCCGATATCGACCTTGGCATTGGCGTTGAACTCGCTCTTCAGCAGCGCATCGCGATGCGCCTCGTCGCGAGCATAGACCGTCTTGCTGCCATGGGTCAGGCGATAGAGCGGCGGCACCGCGAGATAGAGATGGCCCTCGTCGATCAGCTTCGGCATCTGCCGGTAGAAAAACGTGATCAACAAGGATGCGATATGCGCGCCATCGACGTCGGCGTCGGTCATGATGATGATACGTGAGTAACGCAGGTCCTCTTCGCGGTAGTGTGCGCCGGTGCCGCAGCCGATCGCCTGCATCAGGTCGGCGAGCTGCTGGTTGGCCGTCAGCTTGTCCTTGGTCGCCGAGGCGACGTTGAGGATTTTTCCACGCAGGGGCAGGATCGCCTGGGTCTTGCGATCGCGTGCCTGCTTGGCGCTGCCGCCTGCCGAGTCTCCCTCGACGATGAACAGTTCCGAACCTTCGGTCGCGGTATTGGTGCAGTCGGCCAGCTTGCCGGGGAGACGCAGCTTCTTCACCGCCGTCTTGCGGGAAGTTTCCTTCTCGGCGCGCCGCCGCAGGCGCTCGTCGGCGCGCTCCATGACGAATTCGAGCAGCTTGTTGGCCTGCACCGGATTGCCCGACAGCCAGTGGTCGAACGGGTCCTTGATGGCCTGTTCGACGATCTTCTGCGCTTCGGCCGTGGCAAGGCGGTCCTTGGTCTGGCCCTGGAATTCCGGCTCGCGCACGAAGACCGAGAGCATGACCGCGGCGCCGACCATCACGTCTTCCGAGGTGATGTTGCTGGCGCGCTTGCCCTGGCCGACGCGCTCTGCGTGATCCTTGAGGCCGCGCAGCATGGCGCTGCGCATGCCGCTTTCATGAGTGCCGCCGTCGGGCGTCGGCACGGTATTGGTGTAGGAGGCCATGAAGCCATCGGCATCCGCCGTCCAGGCGACCGCCCACTCGCAGGCGCCGTGCGAGCCGTTGCGGCCGGACTTGCCCGAGAAGATTTCCGGATGCACCAGCGTGTCTGCATGGATCGCCGCGGCGAGATAGTCCTTCAGGCCACCGGGGAAGTGGAAGGTCGCCTCGGCCGGGCAATCCTCGATGCCCTTGAGCAGTTCGGGATCGCACTTCCAGCGGATCTCGACGCCGCCGAACAGATAGGCTTTCGAGCGCGCCATCTTGAACAGGCGCTGCGGCTTGAAATGGGCCTTGGCGCCGAAGATGTCGGTGTCCGGCTTGAAGCGCACGCGGGTGCCGCGGCGGTTATGGACCTTGCCGAGCTCCTGCAGCTTGCCCTGCGGAATGCCGCGGGCGAAGGTCATCTTGTAGAGCTGCTGGTTGCGCGCGACCTCGACCTCGAGCAGCGAGGAGAGGGCGTTGACCACCGACACGCCGACGCCGTGGAGGCCGCCCGAGGTCTCATAGACCTTGGAGTCGAATTTGCCGCCCGCATGCAGCGTGCACATGATGACTTCGAGCGCTGACTTCTTCGGCTGCTTCGGATGCGGATCGACGGGAATGCCGCGGCCGTTGTCGGTTACCGTGAGGAAGCCGTCGGCTGTAAGTTCCACCTCGATGAAGGTCGCATGGCCTGCCAGCGCCTCGTCCATCGAGTTGTCGATCACTTCCGCGAACAGGTGGTGAAGTGCCTTTTCGTCCGTTCCGCCGATATACATCCCCGGGCGACGACGTACGGGCTCGAGGCCTTCGAGGACCTCGATGTCGGCGGCGGTGTAGCCGGCTTCCGCATTGGCGGCCTTCGGGGCTGCCTTGGCGGGCGTAGCGGATTTCGCGGCGTCCGATCCAAAGAGATCGGCTTTGTCTTTCGGTTTCAGTGCCTTGGCCATATGTCTTGAAGTCTTGTCTGAGGTGTCGCCGTGGTATTCCGCGGCGAATCGTTGCGATGACTATGCCACGACTGGGCTGTCCATGGGCTAACCAGCCGGCAGCGCCGGGTCAGGCCACGGCGGCGGCGCGCTCGGTGCGTAGCACGATCACCACGAACAGCACCATGGCCGCGAGCATGATCAGCGAGCCGATGATGGGAACGGCCATATAGGTGTGATTGGCCAGCAATGTGATGCCTATCCCGATCGGGAACATCAGGCCGCCGACGATATGCAGCCAGCCCTGAATCCTCGCCAGCGGGCTGCGGCCGACCGTCGGAACCACGCGGTAATACAGTCCGAATAGGAACAGCAGCACGCCACCGACCAGATTGAGATGGGCATGGGCGGGCGAGAGGAGGAAGTCCTGCTTGATCCCCATGGCGATGCCCGCCACCATCCCGACCAGCAACACGACAGTGCTCACACAGATCATCAATGATCCGATCATCAATTTATTCTCCCGGGTTTTGATGGCCGGCGTCTGGCCGCATTGGCGGGCCGGTGAGGAGCCCATTAGGCTCCGCACCTCCTGGATGGTTCATCTATACCGGTCACGACTTCGGGATGCGCGATGGAATAACCCGGATGCGAGCCGGAGCTCAGATCAATCCGGCGAGTTTCATCAGCACTCCTGCCACACAGGACGCACCGAGCACTGGAAGCATCCCGATCCTGAACCAGAGGATCGCGATGGCCGCGGCAGCAGATAACGCAACCGCAGCGGGATCGACGCTGGCGAGCACGGGGGCGTCGAAGTTGAAGCCGTAGTTCTCAATCGGATTGCTCTGCCGGAACAGCGTGTGGAGCGCGAACCAGATTGACAGATTGAGAATGACCCCGACCACGGCCGCCGTGATCGCCGCCAGCGCGCCTGCAAGCGCGCGGTTGCCGCGCAGCGCCTCGATATAGGGCGCGCCGACGAAGATCCAGAGGAAGCAGGGTGCGAAAGTCACCCAGGTCGCGAGCAAGCCGCCGAGCGTTCCGGCCAACATGGGCGGCAGGCCGCTGGCATCGCGTAACGCTGCCATGAAGGCCACGAACTGCACCACCATAATCAGCGGCCCCGGCGTCGTTTCGGCCATGCCGAGGCCGTCGAGCATCTCGCGGGCGGTGACCCAGTGATAGTGGTCGGCCGCCTGCTGCGCGACATAGGCCAGCACCGCATAGGCGCCGCCGAAGGTCACCATGGCCAGCTTGCTGAAGAAGACCGCGATCTGGCTGAAGACGCTGGCCCAGCCTAGAAGCACGACGATGGCGACCACCGGGACGAGCCAGACTGCGAGCCAGATGGCGAGCACCCGAAGCGTCCGCTGCAGGCTAGGGCGGGCGTGATCGGGAATTCCGTCACCAAGGAGACTGTCGATCGCAGCCTGTGATTTGCTGCCGTGAGACACCGCGGCAAAGTGTTGAGATCCCAAGTTGCCCCCGATCAGGCCGACGACACCGGCGCTCAGCACGATGATCGGAAACGGGACGGCGAAGAAGAAAATTGCAACGAAAGCAATGCCCGCGATCGCATACATTACGGAATTGCCAAGCGCACGCCGGCCGACCCGGATCACCGCTTCGATGACAATGGCAAGAACCGCCGATTTCAAACCGAAGAACAGCGCCGCGACAAAGCCGACATTGCCATAGGCCGCATAGATATGGCTCAGCGCCATGATGGCGATGACGCCTGGCAGTATGAAGAGAACGCCGGCGACCATGCCGCCGACGGTCCGATGCAGCAGCCAGCCCATATAGGTCGCCATCTGCTGCGCCTCGGGGCCGGGCAGCAACATGCAGTAGTTGAGCGCGTGCAGAAAACGCGCCTCGGAGATCCAGTTCTTTTCCTCCACAACGATGCGATGCATCACCGCGATCTGGCCGGCCGGCCCGCCGAAGGAGAGCAGGGAAATGCGGAGCCAGACGCACAGGGCCTCCGAAAACGAGATACCGTGAGAGCGGACGGGATCGATGGCCGGATCGCCCGACGCGACGCCGAGTAGCTTTGGCTCAATAGCAGACATGCGGCGCCCTTGGTGGAAACAGGACGCGATTCTTGGGCATGTTGCCTGACGGGGAGATCGCTGGTCCCCGTTGCGTGAACTAAATCGGCAGATCGTGCGTCTGTCAATTCGTCAGAAGAGTACGACATCCAACGCAATCGCCGGTCACTACGCGAAGGCGTAGTCCTGTCGACATGCCCTGACGATGCCATGAATATTCGATGATTATGACACAGGGCGGCAAAGCAGCAGGGGAGCCTATGACGCAATCGATATTTCGATGGATGATCATCGCAGCGGCGCTTGCTTTGTCACCTGTTGTATCCCCCGCCGCCGCGCAGACGATCCGAAACGTTCCCGAGAGCAACGCATCCGTCGCCCGCGCCAACAACGCGGCCATCGCACTGTTCCGGAAAGGCGACTACACGCGAGCGCTGGCATCGCTGGATGACATCATCCGTCGCCATCCCAATTCCGCGCTTGCTTATTCCAACCGTGGCGCCGTCTATTTTCAGATCAAGAAGTATGACGAGGCCATCAAGGATTACACTCAGGCCATCGGCCTCGGCCAGAACGACACCGTCACCGTTCTCAATCGCGCCTCGGCCTATTCCAAGAACGGCGAATTCGATCTCGCACTCGATGATTGCAATGCGATCATCCGTGTCAATCCGCGCAATGCGGTGGCTTATCGTGTCTGCGGCGTGGCCTATCAGGGCAAGGGCGACGTCGAGCGCGCCTTCACTAGTTTGAACGAGTCGGCGCGCATGGATTCGCGCGCCGGCAAGACCTTTGTCGCGCGCGGCATGGCCTATGAGCAGATCGGGCAGAGCGACAAGGCGAAGGCGGATTTCACGCACGCCGCTCGGGTCGATCCAGCCTCCGTCACCCCGCGCGAAATGGCGGAGGCGCGCGAACGCGCCATGGGTCTCGCAATTGCGTCCAAAGCTGTGTCGCCAGTTGTAGTGACCGCACCGAATCCCGCTGCCGATCCCCTGCCGCCGGTGATCGCGCAGGATGCGCCTGGCGGCGAAACTCGCGTCGCACTGGTGATCGGCAATGGCGCTTATGTATCGGTGCCGAAGCTGCCGAACCCGAACGGCGATGCCAAGGCTGTCGCGGAGTCACTCCGCGCCGCCGGCTTCAAAGCCGTCCATCTCGACAAGGATCTCAGCGCCGCGGCCATGCGCGAGGCGCTAAATGCATTTTCCACCGAGGCGGCTCGGGCTGATTGGGCCGTTGTTTACTATGCCGGCCACGGGATCGAGGTGAACGGCGTCAATTATCTGATCCCGGTGGATGCGAAATTGAAGACCGATCGGTCCGTTCAGTTCGAGGCGGTACCTCTCGAGTCGGTACTGACGAGTGTGGAAAGCGCGCGCAAGTTGCGCCTGGTCATCCTCGATGCGTGCCGCGACAATCCGTTCCTGCGCGATATGGCCAAGACGGTCGCAAGCAGGTCGGTGGGCCGGGGTCTTGCCCGTATCGAGCCGGAAACGAGCGCTACTCTCGTGGCCTATGCGGCAAAAGCCGGTCAGGTGGCGTCCGATGGCGTGTCCGGGCAGGCCAATAGTCCTTTCGCAACTGCGCTGATCCGGAACATGCAGAAGCCGGGCGTCGAAATCCGCAAGTTTTTCGGACTGGTTCGCGATGATGTGATGGCTGCGACAGCCAATGCCCAGGAGCCATTTGTCTATGGCTCGCTGGGCGGCGATGACTATTTCCTCCGCAAACCGTGATGATGATGTCGCAGGGCGGCTGCTGGCATTTGATCGGCGGCTCTGGCAAGACGTGACGCCATGGCAGACGCTTTCCACGGCCTCACCGAATTTGTGAGGGAGCATCAGGCTTGGGCCGCGCCCATCGTCCTTATCCTTGCTTTCTGCGAGTCGCTCGCATTCATCTCCTTGCTTGTCCCGGCTTGGGGCGCGCTGGTTGCTATCGGCGCACTGGTCGGCGCCAGCGATCTCAGCGTCTGGCCGGTACTGATTGCCGGCGCTATCGGCGCCGCTCTGGGCGACTGGCTGTCTTACTGGTTCGGCTACAGATACAAGGACCGCGTCGCCCAGATGTGGCCGCTGTCGAAATACCCTAACTTGCTGCCGCGTGGAGAAGCCTTCGTTATCCGCTGGGGCGTGCCGAGCATTTTCATCGGCCGTTTCTTCGGTCCGCTCCGCGCCTCGGTCCCGCTCGTCGCCGGCATTTTCGAGATGCCGTATTGGCGCTTCCAACTGGCCAATTTCACCTCGGCGTTTGTCTGGGCGAGCGTCCTCATCATGTGCGGCGATGCACTCTCGGTCGTTGCCGAATGGGCGCTGAAGTACAAATAGCGATATTGGAATAATCGAAGCGTCAGGGTGTTGATCTCGCGCATGGCGATCTGTCATCTCGCGCGGTTGTCAAACCGCTGATAAAGATCGCTGCAACATTGGACCGGCATTATGCCGGTCAATTTCACTGGAGGGATCGACCATGGACTTGTCTCGTCGTCAGGCTCTCACCGGTGCCGCCGCGCTCGCAGCGTCGCCGCTTATTGCTTCCGCTCCCGCCAAAGCTGCGGCGCCGCTTGCAGAGAAACAGGCACCGAGCTTCTATCGCTACAGGGTTGGCGATGCCCAGGTGAATGTCATCTCGGACGGTGCCAACACCTTCCCGCTGGCCGATACCTTCGTGCTCAATGCGAAGAAGGAGGAGGTCAACGCGCAATTGGAGAAGTCCTTCCTGCCGAAGGACAAGGTTACCATCCATTTCGCGCCTCTGGTCATCAACACCGGTGGCAAGCTGGTAGTGATCGACACTGGTAACGGTCCTGGTGCCTTCGCTGCGACCAAAGGCAATGTCGGTCAGTTCGCCAGCAATATGGCCGCTGCCGGCATCGACGCCAAGAATGTCGACATGGTCGTGATTTCGCACTTCCACGGCGACCACGTAAACGGTCTGCTCGCCGCCGACGGCACGCCGGCTTTCCCGAACGCTGAAGTGCTCGTGCCAGCCGCCGAGTGGAAGTACTGGAACGATGATGGCGAGATGGCGAAAGCCTCGAGCGATCGCATGAAGGGTCTGTTCGCCAGCAACCGCAAACTCTTCAACGAAGGCCTGAAGAAGAAGGTCACGCCCTATGAATGGGGGAAGGACGTCGCGCCGGGCCTGCTTGCAGTCGAGGCCATCGGCCATACGCCTGGCCACACGTCGTTCGTCCTCTCGTCGGGCAGCGACAAGCTGTTCATCCAGTCCGACATTACCAACCTGCCGGCGTTGTTTGCAGCCAATCCCGGCTGGCATCTGATGTTTGATCAGGACGCGGCGCAGGCCGAAGCCACCCGTCGCAAGGTCTATGACATGCTCGTGGCGGAGAAGATGCGTGTGCAGGGCTTCCACTATCCGTTCCCGGCGAATGGCCACGTCGTCAAGGACGGCGATGGCTATCGCATTGCCCCGGCGCCGTGGAGCCCGGTCTGAATCGGGCTGATGCCCTGACGCGAAACAACCTTGACGTTTCGTGGGCGCCGCTCTATGTGGGCGCCCATGATCCATTTCGTGACCAGCGCCATCGCCCGCCGTCGCCGCATTCCCGCGGCAGCAGGCGCTCGTCTCTAAAGATCGCCTCACTGCCGCCGGATACGGTCCGCGGCAGTCTTCTCCCGAACAGCAGCGCGATCGATCATCCGGCGGCCTTCACTCGGAAGGAGCCTGATATGTATATCCCGCCACGATTCCAGACCGACCGCAGCAACGCACTCGCGTTTGCGGACGCGCGTGGCTTTGGCACGATTTGCGCCTTCGACGGGTGCAAGCCGATCGGATCAGCCGTCCCGTTTTGTCTGACATATGGCAATGACGGCACGCCGCATCTCGCCTTTCATCTGGCAAAGCAGAACCCGTTGCTGAAGCTCGCTGATGGTGTGACGCCATGGGCCATGGCGATCACCGGCGCAGACGCCTATGTCTCCGCCGACTGGTATGCATCGCCTGATCAGGTGCCGACCTGGCTGTATCAGGCGGTGCATCTCACCGGTCCCGCACGGCTGTTGTCCGATCGCGAGCTCGGCCTGCATCTTGACGCGCTCAGCGCAAGGTTCGAAAGCTGGCTCGCGCCGAAGAAGCCCTGGACTTCCGACAAGATGGCGGCAGGCCGGCTCGAGGCGATGCGGAAAGCGATCGTCGGCGTGGTAATGGCGGTGGATGGGGTGGAGGGCAGCTTCAAGCTCAACCAGCACAAGTCCGATGCCGATCATCTGGCGGTCATGAGCGCGCTGGCCATGCGGCCCGAGCCGGCAGCGGTGGAAATCGCGAACGAGATGCGCAAATTACGGCCGCATTTGTTTGCGGAAGAGACGTCACATTTGGCTGCTATGGCCGAGGCGGAAGGATTTATGGGATGAGCAACAAGAAGAAAATCGGCATTCTGGGTGCCTCCGGCTATACTGGCGCCGAACTCGTGCGGCTGCTTTTGCGCCACCCGAAGGTCGAGCTGACGATCCTCACCGCCGACCGGCGCGCCGGCCAGCAGATGGGCGACGTCTTCCCGCAATTTGCGCCTTATGATCTGCCGACCCTGGTCTCCATCGACAGCATCGATTGGGCCACCGCTGGCCTCGACCTCGTCTTCTGTGCGCTCCCGCATGCGACGACCCAAAAGGTGCTGCAGGATCTGCTCACCAAGGCACCGGCGACCAAGGTCGTGGATCTGTCCGCCGACTTCAGGCTGAGCGATCCCGCCGCTTATGCCAAGTGGTATGGGCACGAGCATCATGCGCTGGAGCTACAGAAAGAAGCCGTCTACGGCCTCGTGGAGGTTTATCGACGCGACATCAAGAAGGCGCGGCTTGTCGCCAATCCCGGTTGCTACACCTCGTGTGCGCAATTGCCGCTGGTGCCACTGATCAAGGCCAAGGCCATCGAGACCGACGAGATCATCATCGACGCCAAATCCGGCATGACCGGCGCCGGCCGCTCGGCCAAGGAAGAGATGCTGTTCTCGGAAGTCTCCGATGGCTTCAACGCCTACGGGGTTGGCAAACACCGCCACATGGCCGAGCTCGATGAGCAGTTCTCGAAAGCTGCCGGCAAGGAGGTCATCGTTACCTTCACGCCGCATCTGTTGCCGCAGAACCGCGGCATTCTCTCGACGATCTATGTGCGCGGCCGGCGCGGTAAAACCGCCGAGGAACTGCACGAGATTCTGGTGAAGCAGTATGAGAAGGAGCCGTTCGTGTATGTCCTGCCGTTCGGCAAGACGCCGCATACGCGCCATGTGCGCGGCTCCAACATGACGTTCATCGGCGTTGCCGCGGATCGTATCCCCGGCCGTGCGATCATCGTCTCGACCCTCGACAACCTCACCAAGGGTGCGTCGGGGCAGGCGGTGCAGAACATGAATCTGGTGCTGGGCTTCGCCGAGACGCTGGGCATCGATCAGCCGGCGATGTTTCCGTAAGGGCTCATTGTCATCGCCCGGCTTGACCGGGCGATCCAGTAAACACCAGCTCCACGTTTCTATCACCCGCAGCGGCGCGTACTGGGTCACCCGGTCAAGCCGGGTGACGACAGGAAGAGATCAAGACAAAACAGCCCGAACTCGCGTTCGGGCCGTTTCTCATTTGGCGTCAGGCGCAGCTTATGCTGCGGCCTTCTTGTCCGTCGGCACTTCCGAGATCGTCTTCAGGATCTGTGAAGCGATCTGGTAGGGGCAGCCCTGGGAGTTCGGGCGGCGATCTTCCAGATAGCCCTTGTAGTCGTTCTTCACGAACGAGTGCGGAACGCGGATCGAGGCGCCACGGTCGGCAACGCCATAGGAGAACTTGTTCCAAGGCGCGGTTTCGTGCTTGCCGGTCAGGCGCATGTGGTTGTCCGGACCGTAAACATTGATGTGGTCCATCATGTTCTTGTCGAACTGGGCCATCAGGGCTTCGAAGTAGGCCTTGCCGCCAACCGTGCGCATATATTCGGTCGAGAAGTTGGCGTGCATACCCGAACCGTTCCAGTCGGTATCGCCGAGCGGCTTGCAGTGGAATTCGATGTCGATGCCATACTTTTCCGTCAGACGGAGCAGCAGGTAGCGCGCGATCCACATTTCGTCGGCGGCGCGCTTGGAGCCCTTGCCGAAAATCTGGAATTCCCACTGGCCCTTGGCCACTTCGGCATTGATGCCTTCGTGGTTGATGCCGGCGGCGAGGCAGAGGTCGAGATGTTCTTCGACGATTTCACGGGCGACCGAGCCGACATTCTTGTAGCCGACGCCGGTGTAGTAGGGGCCCTGCGGAGCCGGATAGCCTTCCGACGGGAAGCCGAGCGGGCGGCCGTTCTCGTAAAAGAAGTATTCCTGCTCGAAACCGAACCATGCGCCGGGATCGTCCAGGATGGTGGCACGGTGGTTCGACGGATGCGGGGTGACGCCATCGGGCATCATGACTTCGCACATCACCAGCACGCCGTTGACACGGGCAGCGTCCGGGAACACGGCGACCGGCTTCAGCACGCAATCCGACGAACGGCCTTCGGCCTGCTCGGTTGACGAACCGTCAAAACCCCAGAGCGGGAGCTGTTCGAGGGTCGGGAAGCTGTCGAAATCCTTGAGCTGGGTCTTGCCACGCAGGTTCTGCGTCGGCTTGTAGCCGTCGAGCCAGATATACTCGAGCTTATACTTGGTCATTCAGGTCTCTCACGAGTTGGCGAAAGGAGTGAACCCCGGCAGGAGTAAACTCTGGACAATGCCGGGATCGGGAGTTCCATCCCCGGCGGCGCGTCTTCATAAGCACGTAGTATGCCAACTTGTCGCGGTGCAACGGTTTTATGACGAGAATGTCGGAAGCGTCCCCAGCAGTCCGGCCGAAGGGTCTCAGGAAGCCGGGCCCGTCACCAGAATCGGTCGGGAATTTCTGAATTTTTCGGTTTTTTGCTCATAGACCTGAATACCGCCCTGCTCATTTCCGTTGCAGGGCTAGTTTTTCAGGAACTTTTCTGCCCTTCGGACGCTCATTCGTCAGCTGTGGGGACTGTCTGGCGCAGCTGAAGCCTGCGTGCGTAAAGCGCATGCGGCTGTACTGCGCATATTAGTGGCAATTGCCTGCTTTTTATGAGGCATCCGGCACAAAGCGCGAGCGAGCCTGTTACATTTTAAAGACCTGACGGCCAAACCGACAGAAAAACGCGTCAGGCAGGAGATCCAGGAGATGAGAAACACCAATCTTTCCGATCAAAATCGTCCGACTGCAACCATCTATCAGTTTCCTGTTGGCGGGCGCGCCTCGGTTGCCCGGCGTCACGCCGAAATCAAACCGATGGACTTTAACGATTACCCCGCCGTCGATTTCGGCTCGGGTTGGTACCACGACGACGCCATCGAGGCGGATAAGCGGAAGGTGGAACATTGAGTTGGCGGGCGAGCAACCGAGACAAAGGGTCGAAACAGAAATGTTTCGGCCCTTTTTGTTGAAGCCTCACATCCCGAAAATCGACCACCCGAGCCGCCGGGTCAGTTCTTCCAGCGCAATGCGTCCGAGATGCGAATTGCCGTGATGATCGAGCCCCGGCGCCCACACCGCGATCGACGCCTTGCCGGGCGCGACCGCAGTGATGCCGCCCCCGACGCCGCTCTTGCCCGGTAGGCCGACGCGATAGGCAAATTCGCCGGAACCGTCGTAATGGCCGCAGGTGAGCATCAGTGCATTGATGCGGCGTGCCCGCTCGCTCGAGACGACCGATAGGCCGGTCGAGGGATTGCGCCCGGAATAGGCGAGGAAGCGCGTTGCCATTGCCAGTTGCCGGCAAGACATTGCAATCGCGCAGTGGTGGAAATAGACGCCGAGCGTGAAATCCACGGGATTGGAGATCACGCCGAACGATTTCATGTAGTTCGCCAGTGCCGTGTTGCGAAAACCTGTGCGCTTCTCCGAGGCCGCCACGGTCTCGTCGATGACGATGCTGCTGTCGCCCGACAGGAACTGCATGAAGCGCAGGATCTCGCCGATTGCCTCGCGCGGCTGATGGCCCGACAGGATCACGTCGGTCACCGCGATCGCCCCCGCATTGATGAAGGGATTGCGCGGCACGCCGCGTTCGCGCTCGAGCTGGACAATGGAGTTGAACGGATTGCCCGACGGCTCGCGCCCGACATGCTTCCACAAGCGGTCGCCGACCATGCCGAGCGCCAGCGTCAGGGTGAAGACCTTCGATATGCTCTGGATCGAGAAGCGGACGTCGGCATCGCCGCCGGCCGCGATATTTCCGTCGGCATCCACTACCACCAGCGCGAACTGGTTGGGATCGACGTTGGCAAGTTCGGGAATATAGCTTGCGACCTCGCCGCGGTCGGGCCGCTGCGCCATCTCTTCGGCGATTTCTGTGACGACGGTTTGAAGATCGGGCTCAGCGTGGCTCATGCGGGCAGAACTAGCGCATCCCGCCTCAGACCGGAATACGCAGGATCGCGACGGCGAGCACGGCCTGGGCGATGAAGCCGATGACGAAGGCCAACGTGCGTAGCACCGGCAAACCGAGCGTGTAGACGACGAGGTGCGCGATACGGGACCAGAAATAGACCATGCAGGCCATGACCGTGGCAGGCGTCGAGACGTCGGCGAGATTCAGGACAATGACCAGTGGTGCGAAGATGATGAGATTCTCGACCGCATTGTCATGGGCGAACATCATGCGGTTGGCCCATTCGGCCTGCGGCTTGTCGGTGCGCGAGGGATTGGCCAGGGTGCCGCCGACACCGCGCACCATGATGCGGTTGAGAATATAGGGCACCCACATGATCCCCGTGAGAATCACCGTCAGCGTCAGCCAGAACAATTCGCGCGTCATCTGCGTTATCCTTTCAGTGTTGCAATTCCCGAAGGTGAGCGAATGAAAGCATATTTTTCAAACTCATCCCGCGCGACGCACGTCTGTTCAACAGCTTTATGCCTGTTGGGAGGGGCGATTGTCGATAGGCTGACTGGCTTTTGCCCCGGCGCTTTGTGCAGGCCGCGCGGGCGTTGACGGATACCGCCGCTTTACAGGTCTTACATATGGCGTGTGGACAGTAGGCTAGCCGAAGCACCTAGCGTCAGCTGCGACGGTGACGGTCTGCTGTTGGTGAAAATGTCTCCGGCCCTCACCAGGTCACGCGGATGCCAGCATTGCCCTGGATTGTTTGTCGATCATTACCGCTGAGGTTGGTGGTGTAACTGGCGCCCGCAAAGATGCCGACTGCGCTGGAAAATTTCGCGACAACGCCGCCACCGAATTCAAACGCCGTCGCCAGGCGGCGGGTATCGAGGATATCGGCCCCGGCGAATGTGACGGTGTCGCGACCGCCGAAATCCTGCCAGAGATTGGCTTTGAAGTAAGGTTGCAGCAGCGCCATCGTGTCCTGATAGTTGCCCTGCAAGCGCAGGCCGATCCGTCCGCTCAGGGCATCGGCACCGCCATAGGACACGCTCGAGACCTGATCCTGTGTGGCTGCGAATGACAGGTGCTGATAGATCAACTGCGCCTGCGGTTCGAGGCTGAGACCGGACGTCAGCGCGAAGGGATAGCCGCCTTCGAGGGAGGCCGCAAAACCGGTGCCGCTTGTAGCTGCCGAGAGGCCACCGATGGAGCTCGGTGATCCCGTGTACCAGCTGTTCATGACGACGCCATCGACATACCAGCCGCCTGGTCCGATATGGGTCCAGTAACCGCCAACGCTGGTGGCGTCGACGGACAGCGTGCCAACCGGCACGTTCTGAAAACCTCTACTGAAGCCGCGGACGTCGCCATAGGCGCGTCCGTAAGCGGCAAAGAAGCCGACACGATCGCGATGGCCATCGTTGTCCCAGCCGAACAGGTCGAGGCCCGATTGAAGGCCGTTGAGCGTGCCGCTGAATGACGGATTGGTCATGCCGGACCATTGCTGGCTGGTATGTTCACCGAACACGCGGCCCCATGCGCCGGAAGCGATGCCATTGCCGCCCGTCAGAAGCGTCTGATCGCCCTGACGGTCGTGAAAATTACTGAGCGTGGTGATGCCGAGCTGCCGCGCCATCGCGGGCACCGCTGAGTACAGTGCGGCCTCGGGACGGTAGAGCGGGACAGGAGCCGTTCCGCCAACAGGCGCGGGTGGCAGGATGGGCGTATCAGGCGCGGGAGTCGGGGGCGGGGTTGTACCGGTGACGGAGGCGGGCGGTACGCTTGATCTCAAGTACCAGTTATTGCTCGTGCCTGCTGTGATGCCGCCATGGAAGAGATAGTATTGATAGGCCCCCGCCATCACCATCCCGCCGTTCAGCGCGAATGCGTTTGTCGTCGTGGTCGCGCCATTGGTGGTTTGAACGACGAGAATGCCGTCATTGACGGTCAGGCCGCCGGAGCCGCCTGTATTGGTCACGCCAATACTCGTCGTTCCCGATGCCGCGCCGCCGGAAATCACCAGTTTGTCGGACGGCGAATTGTCCGCGCCAAGTACCGACCGGACATTCAGTTGTCCACCATTGCCGACGTAGTTGCCGGCGATGGTCAGGCTGTTCGTGGCGGGCGAAGAACCGTTGGTGAGATCGATGAGGCCGGCATTGGTGACCGTGATGGCCGGGCCGCCGGGATACGGCGTAATCGACGGATTGGCGCTGTTGCCGACGAGCAGGCCGGTGCCAGCTGCGATGTTGACGTTGCCGGTCAGCGAGCTTTGTAGTTGCAGCGCGCCGCTGTTGACGAAGGTGTCGTGAAAATCCCCGCTGCCGCTCCAGGTCCAGGCGCTGCCCTCCATGTACAGCGTCTGGAAATTCGCGAAGGGATTGCTGACCGTGCCGGTGCCCTGCAGCCGCACCACGTTGTTGCCGGCCCCGCCATTGGCGAGTCCAATGATCTGCGAGCCGGTCTGCAGCACGAAGGTGATGTTGCCGTTGCCGCCGCCTAGCGCGGTGCCGTTGCCACCGCTGAGCAGGCCGGCATTGGTGATTGTGGTCGCCCCGTTCAACGTTCGGATCGCCGGTCCCTGATCGCTAATGATTTGGCCGCCGAAAAGGTTGATTATGGTTGCCGTGAAGCTCGAACCGGCGGTGTTTGAAAACACGCCTTCCGAGCCGGCGCCGCTGGCATGGATCGTGCCGGAATTGATCAGTTGATCATTGGTGCCTTGCATATAGGCCCCGGTGCTGCTTGTACCGCTCGTCTGCAGCGTGCCGGAATTATTGATGAGACCGCTCTGGCCGAGGATTGACGCTGCGCGAGCGTTGCTGCCGCTGGTGGTGACCGTCCCGCTGTTGATCAAGGTATTATTGGGCTGTCCGCCCCCGCTTTGTCCCCAACTTGCCGTCATGCCATAGGCGTTCGGCCCCGTGGTCGTGATCGATCCGTTGTTGATCAATGTATTGCCGCTGCCGTTGGCGGCCATGCCATCGTTGAACGCACCAGTCGTGCTGACGATGCCCGACGCGCCGTTGGTGAAGACATTGTTGTTGCCGAGGCCAAGTAGGCCGGCGCCCCGGTTAAGGCCACTGCCTCCACCGCCTGAGAGGGAAACATTGCCGTCGTTATTGATCGTACTGCCATCGCCAACGTTTACACCGGTGACGCTGGTGGCGCGGGTGATGGTCAGCGCGCTTCCACTCTGAATGTTGACGGTAACGTTCGAACTGCCGGGTGCTGCCGTAACGGCCGAGCTGGTTGGATTTGGCGCAGATGAATCGCAAGTAACAGTTTGTCCCGATGTAGGGGCGCTGCTGCTGCAGGCGGCCAGTGCAGCATCTGAAGCAAGCAGCAGCGAGCCGGTTACGATAACGCTCGAGGATAACAGTGCGATGACGGGTGAAAATTGGCGGGTGTTCTTCTTGGGGCTGCGTGGCGTATTGGTATCGGCAAAGCAGTATCGTGCTGTATTGTCGAGAGGGCCAGCTGACGCGCGTTTGAACATATTCGAATTCCATTTTATTCGAATCGAATGTTCTGGCGGTTTCTTGAGAAATAAACTGAAACGGAGATATCCCTCCGTCAATCTGCACTGCATCAGAGCAGGGCACAAATAATGGAACTCATTTACGAACAATGATTCGCAAATCGTATTTCTGCAAGTCTTTGCAAGGCCCTGCAGTCAACTACTTGGCGTGTGATAACAAAGTAACATTGCAATAGAGAAATCGTTGCTAGCTGGCAGGTGAATTGGCTCAAGCGCGCACGCGCACATAACTACCGGGCGCGTCTTCAAGTGTAGGGAACATCTCGGTGCCTGTCGCGCGTGCCGGCACTTGCTCGCTGTCAATGCTGCCGATCCATTCGCGCCAGTTCGGCCACCAGGAACCGGCATGCTCCGTCGCGGATTTCATCCATTCGGCAACATTCGCTGCGTGGTTGCTGTCATTGGTCCAGTATTGATACTTGCCCGCTGCCGGCGGATTGACCACGCCGGCGATGTGGCCGGAGCCTGACAGCACATATTTTACAGGGCCGCCGAAGAATTGCGAGCCATACAGTACCGATTCCGCCGGTGCGATGTGATCCTCGCGCGTCGCCAGATTGTAGACGGGCACCTTGACCTTGGAGAGATCGAGGCGGGTGTTGTCGAGCACCATATTGCCGGTGGACAGTTTGTTCTCGAGATAGCAGTTGCGCAGGTAGAACGAGTGATTGGCGGCCGGCATCCGCGTCGCGTCTGAATTCCAGTGCAGCAGGTCGAATGCCCTGGGCATATTGCCCTTGAGATAGTTGTTGATCACGTAGGACCAGATCAGGTCGTTCGAGCGCAGCATGTTGAAGGCCATGGCCATCTTGGCGCCTTCGAGCACGCCGGCGGCCTGCATGTCCTTTTCCAGCGCCGAGATCTGGTCTTCATCGACGAACACCATGAGATCGCCCGCATGGGTGAAGTCCACTTGTGCCGCCATGAAAGTCGCGGAGGCCGCGCGCACGCGGCGGTGTTCAGCGAGCCAAGCCAGTGTCGAGGCCAGCAGCGTACCGCCGACGCAATAGCCGATCGTGTGCACCGTGAGTTCGCCGGTGACCTTCTCGATCACATCCATGGCCGCGAGCGGGCCTTGCTTCATGTAGTCTTCGAAGGTCTTGGCGCCGAGCGCCTTGTCCGGATTGACCCAGGAGATCACGAACACAGTGAGGCCCTGATCAACACACCACTTGATGAACGACTTCTCGGGCTTGAGATCGAGAATGTAGAACTTGTTGATCCATGGCGGCACGATCAGCAGCGGCGTGCGCAGCACGCTCTCGGTCGCCGGCGTGTACTGGATCAGCTGCATGATCTCGTTCTGGTAGATCACCTTGCCCGGTGTCGTTGCCATATTGACGCCGACCTGGAGACCTGTGGCGTCAGACTGGCGAATGCGTAACGAGCCGCGGCCGGCTTCCATGTCCTCGGCGAGCATGGACATGCCGCGCATGAGGTTGCCGCCATTGGAGGCCACGGTTTCGCGCAGCACTTCAGGGTTGGTCAGTACGAAATTCGAGGGCGAGATCGCATTGGTGATCTGGGTGACATAGAATTCGGCCTTCTTTCGCGTATGCGCGTCGAGCCCCTCCGCATTGCGGACGAGGTTGAATGCCCATTGCGTGCCGAGCAGGTAGGCCTGCAGCACGAAGTCGAAGAACTGGTTCGACTTCCATTCGGGATCGCTGAAGCGTTTGTCCTTTAGATCAGGCTGTGCCGAAGGCTCCGACGTTTCGCCGGTCATCCGGCGCATGGCCGAACCCCAGAGATCGAGATAGGCCTTGCCGAGCTTCATTTGCAGCTCGGTGGAGCGCTTCTCGTCGGACAGCCAGTAATTTGCCACCGTGCTGAACGTCTTGATGATCTCGGTCAGTTCATTCGGTGGCTTGTCGACGGTTTCGCCGGTCTGGCGCGGTTGCAGATAGGCGGCCAGCGCCTTGCCGCCGCTCTCCATCGCCCTGGCCATGTTGAGCGCGAAGGCTTCCGGATTGAACGGCTTCGCCGCCCCGTCGTCGGCTTTGCCGTTGGTCTGACTGTTGGTGGGGCTCGGGGAGGTTTTGGTATCGGCGACGTCGGTCATGGCACGGCTGCGGCTTCATTCCAATGCGGCGACGCTACGTCGCCACGCCGGAGCATGATGACACAGTTCGCAGATCGCCGCAGGATTCAATGTGCTGCAGCGCGTCATCCGTCTTGCTTCCGTCATATTGAAAGCCCAAGCCTGCCGGAAAGCCCGCGCCATTCTGACGGTGTTAAAGATTTGTCATCTAGATGGTGCGGCGCGGCGGACGAGGCTGTCCGGAATGATAGGTTGTGGCGTGAAGCGTTTGGAAACAGCGGATGGAGAGGCGGGCTACAGGGCGGGGGCTGCGGCAGCACTATTCGCGCTTACGCTTGTTCTGGGTGGCTGTGCCTCCACCGTGGCTGACCTTCCGGTCGTGGGTGCGCCCGCGAACCTGCCTCAGCGCCCGGCCCAGCCTGGCGAATACCTTCCGGTGCATGATATCCCGACGGCCCGCAGCAAGGATTCCACGCTGGCCCCGGCCGATCAGGCCAAGCTTGAGGCCGATCTGATCAAGGCCCGCGACCGTCAGGCCGTCGTGACCCCGGCCGATGCCGCGGCAAAAACCTCGGCCCGCTGAGCGATTCCACCCGGTCGTGACTGGTGTCACCCGGCCCCCATGCTAAAAAGAAGCGATTCAACCGCACCTTGAAGGCGGTTCCGCCGGAGCCCGAGACCCATGGAAGACTTTTACCGAATTCGCCGTCTGCCGCCCTATGTGTTCGAACAGATCAACCGGGCCAAGGCCGCCGCGCGCAATTCGGGCGCCGATATCATCGATATGGGCATGGGCAATCCGGATCTGCCAACCCCGCCGCACGTCCTCGAGAAGCTCAAGGAGACCCTCGGCAAGCCCCGCACAGACGGCTATTCGTCCTCGAAGGGCATCCCCGGCCTCCGTAAGGCCCAGGCCGGTTACTACGCCCGCCGTTTCGGCGTGAAGTTGAACCCCGACACCCAGATCGTCGCCACGCTCGGCTCCAAGGAAGGCTTTGCAAATGTTGCCCAAGCGATCACCGCGCCGGGCGATGTCGTGCTGGTGCCCAATCCGAGCTATCCGATCCACGCTTTCGGCTTTCTGATGGCGGGCGGCGTAATCCGCTCGGTGCCGTCGGATCCGACGCCGGATTTTTTCCCGGCGGTGGAGCGGGCCATCCAGCACTCGATCCCCAAGCCGATCGCGCTCGTGGTCTGCTATCCGTCGAATCCGACCGCCAAGGTCGCCAGCCTCGATTTCTACAAGGACCTCGTCGCCTTCGCGAAGAAGCACGAGATCTACATCCTGTCCGACCTCGCTTATGCCGAGGTCTATTTCAACGACAAGAACCCGCCACCTTCGGTGCTGCAGGTACCGGGCGCGATTGACGTCTGCGTCGAGTTCACATCGATGTCCAAGACCTTCTCGATGGCCGGCTGGCGCATGGGCTTTGCGGTCGGCAACGAGCGCATCATCTCGGCACTGACCCGTGTCAAATCCTATCTCGATTACGGCGCCTTCACCCCGGTGCAGGTGGCGGCGACTGCTGCGCTCAACGGCCCGGAAGACTGCATCAAGGAAATGCGCGACACCTATCGCAAGCGCCGCGACACCTTGGTGGAGAGCTTTGGCCGGGCCGGCTGGACGATCCCGGCGCCGGAATCCTCGATGTTCGCCTGGGCGCCGCTGCCGGAGAAGTTCCGCGAGGTCGGCTCCATGCAGTTTGCGACGCTCCTGGTCGAAAAGTCCGGCGTGGTGGTGGCGCCCGGTATCGGCTTCGGCGAGCATGGCGAGGGCTATGTCCGCATCGCCATGGTCGAAAACGAGCAGCGCATTCGCCAGGCTGCCCGCGGTGTCCGCCGCTTCCTTGAAAGCGGGCTGGAAACGTTGCACAACGTGGTTCCGCTCGCCAACCGGCGATAAGGCCAGTGCGGGAGCCGCAAGGCTTCCGCGCATCCCCCGGCTCACTAAGAAAATCCGACAGGTTACAATTCTATGGTCGCACCCCTCAAAGTGGGTATCGCGGGTCTCGGCACCGTTGGCGCCGAAGTCGTCCGTCTCATCGAACAGCAACAGTCCATCCTCGCCGCGCGCTGCGGACGCGGCATCAAGGTCGTGGCTGTCACCGCCCGCAACAAGGCCAAGAAGCGTGGCATCGATCTGCGCGGCATCGACTGGATGAAGGACCCGCTGGCGGTCGCCACCCATCCCGAGGTCGAGTGTTTTGTCGAATTGATGGGCGGGGCAGGCGATCCTGCGCTGTCGTCGATCTCCGCTGCGCTTGCCTCGGGCAAGTCCGTTGTCACCGCCAACAAGGCGCTGGTCGCCAAGCATGGCCTGAAGCTGGCGACATCTGCCGAGAAACATGGCGGCGCGCTGAATTATGAAGCCGCCGTCGCCGGTGCGATCCCGGTCATCAAGACCATCCGCGAGGGCCTGTCGGGCACCTCGATCAACCGGGTCTATGGCATTCTCAACGGCACCTGCAACTACATCCTGACACGGATGGAGCAGGAAGGCCTGTCCTTCGAGGAGTGCCTGAAGGATGCGCAGCGCCTCGGTTATGCCGAAGCCGAGCCGTCCTTCGACGTGGACGGCTACGACACCGCGCAAAAACTCGCGATCCTTGCCAGCCTTGCATTCGGCACCAAAGTCGCCGAGAGCGCCGTATCGGTGGAAGGCATCTCGACCATTGCTGCCGAAGATCTCCGAGCGGCCGCCGAACTCGGCTATCGCATCAAGCTTCTTGGCGTTGCGATGCGCACCAAGACGGGCATCGAGCAGCGGGTGCATCCGACCATGGTGCCGCTAACCTCATCCATCGCTCAGGTGATGGGCGTCACCAACGCCGTCACTATCGACGGCGCCGGCATCGCCCCGATCACGCTGGTCGGCCCGGGGGCAGGTGGTGCTGCCACGGCCTCCGCCGTGCTGGCCGATATCGCCGATGTCGCGCGCAATGTCCGCGCGCTGCCCTTTGCGCAGCCGGTCGCCAAGCTTACCACCACGACCAAGGCGCCGATGGAACGTCATGAAGGCGGCTACTACATCCGCCTGATGGCGCGCGATCTCGCTGGCACTGCGGCGCGTATCGCAACGCGTCTGGCCGAGCAGAAGATCTCGCTGGAATCCATTGTGCAGAAGCACCCGAATGGCCAGCTAGAGCCGATCGACGGCACCAAGAAATCGTCACCCGTGCCGGTTATCCTGATTACCTATGCGACGTCCGAAGACGCGATGCGCCGCGCGCTGCAGGCTGTGCAGAAAGACAAGGTGATTTCGGGCAAGCCGCAGGTCATCCGCATCGAAAAGAACTGAACGACCGCGTAAGCGTTATCGGGAGTGAACGCCCCCGCTGAACTAAAGGAGCCATCGATGTCCACCCATATTTCCGTCCCGCCGCAGCAGCTCCTTGAGCGCATCCTCACGCTCGAAATCGTCCGCGTCACCGAACGTGCGGCAGTGTCGGCAGCGCGCCTGCGCGGCCACGGCAAGGAAAAGGCGGCCGATCAGGCAGCCGTGGACGCGATGCGCCGCGAGCTCAACAAGCTGCCGATCGAAGGCACCATCGTGATCGGCGAGGGCGAGCGCGACGAGGCGCCGATGTTGTTCATCGGCGAGAAGGTCGGCATCAATGCCGGCCCCAAGGTCGATATCGCCGTCGATCCGCTCGAAGGCACCACGCTGTGCGCCAAGGACATGCCGGGCTCGATTGCCACGCTTGCGATGGCCGATGGCGGCACGCTGCTGCATGCGCCGGACGTTTATATGGAAAAGCTGGCGATCGGCCCGGGCTACGACAAGAACCTGCTCGATCTCGATGCGCCTCCCGCCGAGAACATCCAGCGTCTCGCCAAGGCCAAGGGTGTGCCGGTGTCGGAGATCACCGCACTGGTGCTGGAGCGTCCGCGCCATGAACCGCTCATCAACGCGATCCGCGCCACCGGCGCCTCGCTGCGCCTGATCCCGGACGGTGACGTCGCCGGTGTCATCCACACCACCGATCCCGACAAGTCGGGCATCGATATATATATGGGTACCGGCGGCGCGCCGGAAGGCGTGCTCGCGGCCGTGGCGCTGCGTTGTATCGGCGGCCAGATGCTGACCCGCCTGATCCTCGACACCGACGAGAAGCGTGAACGCGCCAGGAAGATGGGCGTCAACGATCCGAAGATGATCTACCGCATCGAAGACATGGCGAAGGGCGACTGCCTGTTCGCCGCCACTGGCGTCACCGATGGCGCGCTGCTGTCGGGCGTCAAATTCCGCGGCGACGTGATCGAGACTGAAACCATCGTGATGCGCTCGGTGACCGGCACCGTCCGCATCATCAAGGGCGAGCACCGCCAGCTCGAAAAATTCCACCTCGATTGAGCGCGCGCAAATGCCGAAAATCGAGAATATTGAGATCCGCCCCGTCGGCCCCGATGAGCGGACCACCTGGGAGCCGCTGTGGCAGGGCTATCTGACCTTCTACAAAGCCACGCTGCCGCAGGTTGCCACTGACACCGCGTGGAAGCGTTTTCACGATGCCAACGAGCAGATGTTTCTGCTCGGCGCCTATGTGGACGGCAAGCTGACCGGCATCGTTCAGTTCCTGTATCACCGCTCATCCTGGACAACGGGCGATTACTGCTATCTGCAGGATCTGTTCGTCGACAGCAGCGCCCGCGGCCTCGGCTTGGGCCGTGCGCTGATCGAAGCCGTCTATGCGAAGGCGAAAGCCGACGGCTGCAGCCGCGTCCACTGGCTGACGCAGAACGAGAATGCGCAGGCGCGTATCCTCTACGATCAGGTCGCGGACAATTCGGGCTTCATGCAGTATCGGAAGATACTCTGACCTCGTAGTCCGGATTGCGCTTCGCTCCATCCGGGCTACAACGATAAAAAACAAAACGGGAGCGAGACCATGAGCGACACCTCCGCCGTCAAGGCCCTGATCTTCGACGTGTTCGGCACCGTCGTCGACTGGCGCACCAGCTTGATCAACGACTTTACCGCCTGGAGCGCCACTCGCGGCATCAGCGCCGACTGGACCGCACTCGTCGATGCGTGGCGCCAAGCCTATGTGCCCTCTATGGACAGCGTGCGCCATCATCCCGAGCGCGGCTTCTTGAAGCTGGACAAGCTGCATCGCCAGTCCCTCGAAGGGCTGGTCGACAAGTTCGGCATCAAGAGCCTCACGGACGACGACCTGCATCATCTCACCCTCGGCTGGCACCGCCTGTATCCGTGGAAGGATTCCGTCCCCGGTCTGACGCGGCTGAAAACGAAATTCGTCATCAGCCCGCTGTCGAACGGCAATGTGGCGCTGCTCACGAACATGGCGAAGTTCGGCGGGCTGCCATGGGATCTCATCATGAGCGCGGAGCTGTTCAAGCATTACAAACCAGATCCCGAAAGCTATCTCGGCGCCTGCGAACTCTTGAGCTTGAAACCGCACGAAGTGATGATGGTCGCCGCCCATAACAACGACCTCGACGCCGCCCAGAAATGCGGCCTCAAGACCGGCTTCGTTCCCCGCATCACCGAATACGGCCCGCACCAGAACCGTGACTTCAAGGCCGACGGCGACTGGGATGTGGTGGCGGAGGATTTTGAAGACATGGCGAAGCAGCTGGGGTGTTGAAGATGGCAAATCGCTATCGATAGCGCTTGCATCTATCGGTTGTTTTGTGTGGAATATACAGTCTTCGTGGTAGGCTGCTGCCTTTGCTCTTGTAAGGCTGCATGGAGCTGGGAATGATCGCACAAACGAAAGCCGACGTGCTCGCGGTTTTATTCATTTTCATCAGCGTTTTTTGTTTTGCGAAAGTTGCCCTGTCTCAGACATTGAATTCGCAGCAGATGCTGATCATTCGAGAAACGGCTGCCTCGATTTGCAACACGGTGGAGGCCAAAGGGCGGAAAACCGAGACTCAGCTCCAAGGCGATGTAAAAGCTCAGTTAAATGGGCTAATTGGGAAGCTTGTTGATGTCGGCGCCTCTAGTCGAGGCTCGCTTTCTCGCGAAGAGTTTGAAGGTCTTTCCCGAGAAGCTACCGCCGAAGCTTTGACTGGCGATCGAAATTGCCGTGAGCGTGTGTTCGGCAAGATGCTAGACAAACTAACGCTAGAATCTTCATCTTCAGTTCAGGCCGATAAAACCTTGGCCGATCTAGCGATCCCTCCAATCAATTTGGGGGCTTCAGAAATCAAAGCGAAATTTCCCTCGGGTAATTGGAAAGCGGATCCACAAGGGGCGTTCTTTGAATATAGAACGGCCTTTGATGGCTTTGACTTGATCGCGAAGTACTACAAGAAAAACGTGATTGATCAAAGTCAGTTTAGTGAGATCATAGTTGAGTACAGCTACCAGTATGCCATCGCTTACTCGGAGAAATATGGTGATAAGAAAAGCGGCTCGTCGGATCTGCAGGACAAAGCTTGCTCTACGTCGTTTGATAAATTTTTCAGCGTAGTCGTGGAATCTCTGGGACCGCCAATCGACAAGCCAAGAGTGGTGAAAGAAGCTGTAGGCGACGTCAGATCGCTATGTTCCGGTTTGCCGAGTTGGGTTAAATGTCGTGTGAGCGGGAACGTTTCGAACGAAACACGCTATTTCCGCAGCAATAAAACAATAGCTGAGCTAGTTAAATTATCGTCCTCCGAGATGGAGGAGCGCAACGTGACGGATACTTATACTAAGACCTGTCGAGTAACGCTTAAATTATCGCGCGGTTAGCACCGGAAGCGTTCTTCGCCCGTCATTCCGAGAGTAAAATAAGACTTCATTATTTGCCTCCCGCGCGCATCATGCTTATGTGCGCGCATGTCCCCGTCGACCGACATCCCCGAACTCGTCCGTCCCGCCTTTCTCGGCGTGACCCAATCCGCCACCGGCCGTATCTGGCGCGACCGTGTCGATCAGCGCGGCGCCGCGCGGGCTTTGGCGATGGTGCAGCGGTTCAAGCTGCCGGAGATGCTCGCCCGGGTCATCGCCGGCCGCGGCATCGAGATCGATGCCGTCGAGGATTTCCTCGATCCGACCATCCGTAAACTGATGCCGGATCCGTTCACCATCACCCAGATGGAAGCCGCGGCCAAACGCATTGCGGATGCCGCAGAGCGGCGCGAGCAGGTCGCGATCTTCGGCGACTATGACGTCGACGGCGCCACATCCTCCGCACTGCTCGCCTGGCACCTGCGCCATTGCGGCCTCGATCCGCAAATCCACATTCCCGACCGCATTTTCGAAGGTTATGGCCCCAACGTGGATGCGATCCGCGCGCTGGCGGGGAACGGCAATACGCTGCTGGTCACCGTCGATTGCGGCACCACCAGTTTCGAGCCGCTGGCGGAGGCGAAAAAGCTCGGCATGTCCGTGGTCGTCATCGATCACCATCAGGCCAATGAGGAATTGCCCGACGTCGATGCCGTGGTGAATCCCAACCGTCTCGACGACATTTCCGGCCTCGGCCATCTCGCTGCCGTCGGCCTCGTGCTGATCACATTGGTCGCCGTCAACCGCGAGCTGCGCCAGCGCGGTTTCTGGACGCCGCAGAGGCCTGAGCCGAACCTGCTCGACATGCTGCATCACGTGGCCCTCGGCACCGTCGCGGATGTCGCGCCGCTGATCGGCCTCAACCGCGCCTTCGTCGCCAAGGGCCTGATCGCGCTGCGTCGCCGCGACCATGTCGGTCACACCGCTTTGATGGACGTCGCGCGCCTCAACGGCCCGCCGGAAGCCTGGCATCTCGGTTTCATGCTTGGCCCGCGCATCAATGCCGGCGGCCGCATCGGCCGCGCCGATCTCGGCGTACGTCTCTTGCTCGAAGGCGATGTCTCCGAGGCCGCCAGGATCGCAGCCGAACTCGATCGTCTCAACATCGAGCGTCGTGCCATCGAACAGGCTGCCGAGGCGCAGGCCGAAGCCGAGGCGCTTGCCTCGCTCGGCCTTGAGGACAAGGGCAGTGTGATCGTCACCGCAAGCGAAGGCTGGCATCCCGGCGTTGTCGGCCTCGTCGCCTCGCGCCTGAAGGAGAAGTTCGCGCGGCCGAGCTTTGCCATCGCGCTGGAGCCCGGCGGTATCGGCACCGGCTCCGGCCGCTCGATCTCCGGCGTCGATCTCGGCAAGGCGGTGCGGCAGGCAGTGACTGATGGCTTGCTCATCAAGGGCGGCGGTCACGCCATGGCCGCGGGCGTCACGTTGAGGAAGGAAAGGCTCGGCGAATTCCGTGCCTTTCTCGAAGAGCGCCTCGCGTCCGATGTCGCTAAATCACGCAATGAGAAAGAACTGTTCATCGACGGCGCCGTCACCGCGCGCGGCGTCACCGTCGATCTCGTCAACACAATCAACCGCGCCGGCCCGTTCGGCCAGGCCAATCCCGAGCCGGTCATCGCGTTGCTCTCGCATCAGCTCGCTTATGTCGATGAAGTCGGGCAGGCGCATCTGCGTCTGCGTCTGAAGTCGTCCGACGGCGCCATGGTCAACGGCATCGCCTTCCGCTCGGTGGGCCAGAAGCTCGGCAACGCGCTGCAGGAATATCGCGGCCAGCAGGTGCATGTGGCCGGCTCGCTCACCGTCGATCGCTGGCAGGGGCAGGAGCGGGTACAGATGCGCGTGATCGACGTGGCATTGCCGTCATCCGAGCCAAGGATGATTCGTTAGCCGCGTAGTAGCCTTGTCGAATAACGATAGCGATCCGCCGGATGAATGCTCAGCGAAACCTCCGCAAGTTCGTTTGAAGCGAACAGATATTGCCGCCGGATCGACAGCGCATGCGCGCCGGCCTCGGCCTTCAGCGGCTCGGCCATCGTCTGCGAGACGCCGACCGCCCAAATATCCTGACGGATCTCCACGAAGCGCCGTCCCGAAATCTTCTCCACCAGGGTGCCGAAAATCTCGTGATGCCCGTCCATCTTCGTGCGCACCTCATCCGCGAAGGCCCCGTCGATATAGACGTCGGTCCAGCAGATCGGCGTGCGCGTGGCATCACCGGGGATCATGCGCAGGCTGGAGATACACAGCCAGCGCCGGCCTGGCCGGCAGCCGAGCTGCGCCGCAAGCTCGCTGTCCGCGACCACATCCACCACCCGCTGCACGTGTCGTTCGGTCTCCGTGCCGAATTGCTGCACGGCTTCGATGGTGTTCAGCGCCTGTGTGAACCCACTGCCGCCGCGCGCGGGCGATGCCGCCTCGACCCGCGTTCCGGCGTTCCGCTTGCGGCTCACCAGTCCCGATGCCTGCAGCTCCTGCATTGCCGCACGCACGGTCGAGCGGCTCACGGCAAACTGCTCCGCCAGCTCGAACTCCGTCGGCAGTACCGAACCGACCGGATGCCGCCCGTCGGCTATCGCCTCGGTCAGCGCCCGGGCGACGAATGCGTATCGCTTTTCGACCGTTGCCACATCAGCCCCTGAGTCTTTGTTCCAATAAGGGAAGCCTGATCCGCCGCCATCCCGTCAAGGAAGCTGGTTGACTTATCTTTTATGTTCGGACAATTTAATATGTACGAACATAATGAGGAGGCGCCATGGGCAGCACGGTTTTCGATTCGGTCCTGTTCCGGGACATGTTTGGCACAGCGGAGATGCGGGCCGTGTTCACGGATGAGGCCTTGGTCGGCCGCTATATCGAGGCGGAGGTTGCGCTGGCCCGTGCGCAGGCCCGCATGGGCGTCGTGCCCAAGTCCGCCGCCGAAGCCATTCAAGCCGCCGGCAAGTCCATCCAGATCGATTTCGACAAGCTCCGCCATGAGACCGAGATCGTCGGCTATCCGATCCTGCCGCTGGTGCATCAGCTCTCTGCTGCCGCCGGTGAGGCAGGGCGCTTCGTCCATTGGGGCGCCACCACCCAGGACATCATGGACACCGCCAATGTCCTGCAGATCCGCGCCGCGCTCGCTATCGTCGCGCGCGACCTGCGTGAGATTCGCGACATCCTCAAAGCCATGGCCAAGAAGTATCGCGACACGCCGATGGCCGGGCGCACCCATCTGCAGCAGGCGCTGCCGGTAACCTTCGGCTACAAGGCCGCGGTCTGGCTGTCCTCGATCGATCGCCACATCGAGCGTGTCGATCAGGCGCTGCCGCGAATCCTTCTGGGCGAGTTCTCCGGCGCTGCGGGCACGCTGGCTTCAGTGGGCGAGGGCGGCCTCGAAATGCAAAGGCTGTTCTGCGAAGAACTCGGCCTGCATCAGCCGTCGATCACCTGGCATGTGGCGCGCGACGGCATCGCCGAGGCCGTGACGCTGCTCGGCCTGATCACCGGCACCCTCGGCAAGATCGCCACCGACGTGATGCTGTTGTCATCGTCCGAATTTGGTGAAGTGTCGGAGCCTTTCGTGCCCGGACGCGGCGCGTCATCGACAATGCCGCAAAAGCGCAACGCGATTTCGAGCGAACTGATGCTCGCCGCTGCAAAAGCGGTGCGTCAGCATGTGGCCACCATGCTCGATGGCATGATCCATGATCTCGAGCGCGCCACCGGCCCCTGGCATGTCGAATGGGCCTCGCTGCCGGAGAGCTTTCTGCTCACCGCATCATCGTTGGCAAACGCAAAGTTCATGCTTGGCGGTCTCGTCGTGCACGAGAAGCGCATGCTCGACAATCTCGATCTCACCCACGGCCTCATCGTTGCCGAAGCGGTCATGATGGCGGCGGCGCCAAAGCTCGGCCGCCAGCATGCGCATGACGTCGTCTATGACGCCTGCCGCAAGGCCATCGAGGGCGGCGGCACGCTCGCCGACATTCTCGCCGAGGTGCCTGAGATCCACGATGCGCTCGGCGGCAAAGACAACATCCGTAAGCATTGCGACCCCGCGAACTATCTCGGCCTGTGCGGCCCGATGGTCGATCGCGTGCTGAGTCTGAGCAAGCGCTGAAACAAAAATTAAACGGGAGAGATTTCGATGACCAGAACGATTTTGACGACCGCAGTCGTGCTCGCCGGCGCTCTGCTTGCTGCTCCGGTGACGGCGCAGGAATTCCCCACGCGCACCATCACCATGAACATGCCGTATTCGGCAGGCGGTCCCGGCGACACCATCGCGCGTCTTCTGGCACAGGCCATGAGCGGCCCGCTGAAGCAGCAGGTCATCGTCGAGAATACCACCGGCGCTGGTGGCTCCATCGGCAGCGCCAAGGTCGCCGCCTCGGCGCCGGACGGATACAATCTGCTGCTGATCCACATCAGCCACGCCACCAATCCCGCACTGTATCCGAAGCTCAAATACGATCCGATCAAGGACTATGAGCCGATCGGTCTCGCCGTCGATCTGCCCTCGGTCTTCGTGGCCCGCAAGGATCTGCCGGCCAAGAATCTCGAAGAGCTGATCGCCTGGATGAAGACCACCAAGGAGAAAGTGAACTACGCCCATGCCGGCATCGGCTCGGCCTCGCATCTGTGCGGCCTGCTGCTGAATGCCGCGACCGGCACGCAGCCGACGCAGATCGCCTATCGCGGCGCGGGTCCCGCAATGAACGATATGATGAGCGGGCAGGTCGATGTGATGTGCGACCAGATCGTCAATGTGGTCGGTAATGTCGATGGCGGCACCATCAAGGGCTATGCCGTCACGAGCACTGAACGCGCACCGGCACTGCCGAACCTGCCGACCACAGCCGAAGCTGGCCTGAAGGATTTCCAGTACACGGTCTGGTACGGCCTGTTCGCGCCGAAAGGGACGCCGAAGCCGGTACTCGACAAGCTCAACGCGGCGCTGAATATCGCGTTGAAGGACGAGACAGTGAAGACGCGTCTGGCCGCGCTGGGCGCGCAGCCCGTGACGCCGGAACGCGCGACGCCCGATGCGCTCGCAAAACATCTGAAGTCCGAGATCGATAAGTGGACGCCGATCATCAAGAACGCCGGCGTCGTCGGCGCGCAGTGAGCGTGACGTGACTGGCACCCGCATCGAGAAGGACTCCTTCGGCACCGTCGCTGTGCCGAAGGATCGCTATTGGGGCGCGCAGACCCAGCGCGCCCTTGAGGTCTTTCAGGTCAGCGACGAGCGTTTTCCGGTCGCGCTGATCCGCGCCTTCGCCCTGCAGAAGATCGCCGCATTGCGCGCCAATCTGCAGTTGGGGGTGATCGCGTCCGAGCTTGCCGCGCCGATCGAGACGGCTGCACGCGAATTGCAGCAGGGTCGTTTCGACGATCATTTCCCGTTGCCGATCTGGCAGACCGGCTCCGGCACCCAGACCAACATGAACGCCAATGAGGTGATCGCGAACCGCGCCAATGAGCTGCTGGGTCAGCCGCTCGGCGCCAAGTCGCCGGTGCATCCCAACGATCACGTCAACTGCTCGCAGTCGTCCAATGACAGTTTCCCGACCGTGATGCATATCGCGACAACGCTTGAGCTGCGCCGCCGATTGCTCCCGGCTTTGCAGATGCTGCACGATGAGTTGCAGGCCAAAGCCGACGCCTTCGCCGATGTGGTCAAGATCGGTCGCACGCATCTGATGGATGCGGTCCCCATGACCATGGGGCAGGCTTTCGATGCCTTCGCGCGTCAGGCCGATCATGCCATCGACCGCATCGAAGCGGTGTTTCCACGCTTGCTGATGCTGCCGCAGGGTGGCACAGCCGTCGGCTCCGGCCTTAACGCACCCGCGGGCTTTGACGTTGCGTTCTGCGAACACCTGAACGCATCGACCGGTGAAAGTTTCGTCCCGAACCCCAGCAAGTTCGAAGGCATGGGCGCCCATGACGCGCTCGTCGAAGTCTCGGCCGCGCTGAACGGTCTTGCCGTCACGCTGCTCAAGGTCGCGAACGATGTGCGCTTTCTCGGTTCCGGCCCGCGTTGCGGCTTTGGTGAACTCGTTATCCCGCATGACGGGTTGACATCCTCGATCATGCCCGGCAAGCGCAACCCGACCATCGCCGAGATGCTGGCGCAGGTCTGCTTTCAGGTGACCGGCAACAACGCTGTCGTCACGACAGCGAGCGCGTCAGGCAATTTCGAGCTCAATGTCGCCAAGCCGGTGATCATCTACAACGTCCTGCAGTCGATCCGCGTCCTGGCAGACGGCATCGAAGTCTTCGCAGCCCGTCTGATCCGCGATCTCGACGTTGATCGCCGCCAGCTCGCCGCCAATGTCGCGAATGCACCGCTGCTTGCGACCGCGCTCAATCCGGTGATCGGCTACGACAAGGTCGCGCAGATTACGGCCAAGGCGCTCGATGAAGCCATCACGCCACGGGAAGCCGCAATGGCGCTGGGGCTGCTCTCAGGTGAAGACTATGATCGCTATGTCGATCCGCAGCGGATGGCCAGGATCTAACGTTCTACACGCATCACTTGGGTGAGCCGGCTGGGCGGTTGGGACTATTCGCCTTGTCCGCGCCCTGAGACGCTTCCGCATCAGCGACGCATTTGTTGTAGTAGGCACGCTGATCGCTTCCCGATCCGGCTGCACTACCGGCCGCGGGGTTACCCGGTACGCGCGGCGGGAAGGCCTTCGCTGCCGCAGTGCCGCATTTTCTCGCGACCTCGACGGTGATGGCCAGAGCGGTCGTCGAGAGAGAGAACGTAATGATCATCAGCGTCAACGGATAGAACGCGAACTTGCTCACTGGGAAATGCATGATGCCCCTCGCTGAATATTCGAACGGCTTAAAGCCAGATGTCTATTTTGTACCACGGGGACGCTCGCGCCATCGTCCTCACAGCGAAGGTACAGCTCACCCGCCTTGTCGTAGCCGTGCGAGCACTTTTAGCCCGCCATAGCCATCCGCCGGCAGCAGTCCAGCCTTGGTCTGGAAATCCCGCACCGCCTGCATCGTGTCATTGCCGACACGTCCGTCGGTGCCGCCGGTGTCGAAGCCGGCGCGCGTCAGCCGCGTCTGCAACTCCTGCACCTCGGCCAGTGTCAGGATGCGCTCGGAGCCGGGGAAAGGCTGGATGAAGGGCGGTGCGCCGAGGATGCGGTCGCCGAGATGGCAGATCGCCAGAGCGTAGTTCATCGACGGATTGTAGCTACGCACGGCGTAAAAACCCTGCCCGAGCAGGAAGCTCGGTCCGCCCGCCACGGGCGTCCACAGTTTCGCCGTTGCATTCGGTTGTGGAAACGGTTGCCCATCGGCGCGCGTCACCCCGGCCTCGGCCCATGAAGTGTAAGAGCGCTTCGCATCCGATGCCGCCGCGCCATTGGTGCGCACCTCATAGCCCCAGTGCTCGCCGCGCGGATACTTGCCGCGGTTGACGAGGAAGCGCGCGCTGGAGCCGAGCGCATCGTCCGGCTTGCCGAATGGCGAGACGCGGCCGTCCTTGTCGTAGTCGATGCCGACATTGAGCCAGACTTCCGGCATCCATTGCGTATGCCCCATGGCGCCGGCCCAGGAGCCGCGCATCTCGTCGGGCGTGCCCCAGCCGTTCTGCACCACGCGCAACGCGTTGATGAGCTCGGTCTCCCAATAGGCGCGGCGACGCGGCTCGTTCCAGGCAAGGGCGGCGAGCGAGGGAAATACCGGGCGCATGTGGTTCTGCTGCACCAGGGGATCGCCATAGGCGGACTCGACACCCCACAGCGCCAGCAGCGTGCCGCGCTCGACGCCGAAGTCGCGCTCGATACGATCGAACAGCGCGCCGTTTTTGCGCAGCGCTTCCTTGCCGGCGGTGATGCGCCAGTCGGAGGCGCGGCGGTTCACATATTGCCAGACCTGCTCGTGAAACTCGGGCTGTTTCTTCATCTTCTGGAACACGGACATGTCCGGCTCCAGTCGGCCCATCACGCGGTCATAGGTGGCGGCAGAGATGCCTTTCGCCGTTGCCTTCGCGCGGAAGCCATCGCGCCAGGCATCGAAGCCGGCAGGCGCGGCGAGAGCTCTGGCAGGCATCGCGAGCAGCGCGCCGCCACCGAGAGCAGACTGCAGGAGGATGCGGCGAGAGATGCGAGAATCGATCTTGGCCATGGCGGACAGTCTACCGCCACCGGAGAGCGTGAGGCAGAGGCATTGCGCCGCTGGCGCACGGAGGGCATTCCTCTCCATGTAACAGTTCAAGGCGTTTCGGTTGTACATTAAGATTTCTAGATATCTGATTGATAATACTAGGGCGTCAGCTTCTCGGCTTGAGCTCGTTTCGTAGCTTGAGCGAGCAGATCAAAGAAAAAGCCCCGGATGCGTTGCCGCATCCGGGGCTGATCTCACTCGGCGACAGGACAGATATCAGTCCTTGGCGCGCTCGACATAGGAGCCGTCTTCCGTCAGCACCACGATGCGGGTCCCGGTGCCGACATGCGGCGGAACCGCCGAACGGATGCCGTTCGAGAGGATCGCCGGCTTGTAGGACGACGAGGCGGTCTGGCCCTTGGTCACTGGTTCGGTCTCGACGACTTCGAGCGTGACACGCTGCGGCAGCACGATGGCGACCGGTACCATGTCATGGAGCGATAGCTTCACGACCATGTTTTCCTGCAGGTATGGTGCTGAATTGCCGATGACATCCGGCGGAACCTGGACCTGGTCATAGGTTTCCTGGTTCATGAAGTGGAAGCCGTCGCCATCCTGATAGAGATAGGTGAAATTCTGGTCCTCAATGGTCGCCTTTTCCACCTGGTCGGTGGTCTTGTAGCGCTCCGAGATCTTCACGCCGTCGCTGATTCGGCGCATTTCGATCTGGCTCACCGGGGTGCCCTTGCCGGGATGGATGTTTTCGGCGGACAGAACGACATAGAGCTTGCCTTCTTGCTCGATGACGTTGCCCTTGCGAATAGAACTGGCGATGACTCTCACAGTGAATTTTCCTGAATTTGTCGGCCGAGGCCGGACTGGGCACGATTGCCGCGCGGCCTGCGAAGCGATTTCGGGGGGCAACATACTGATTTGCGGTCGGAATGCCAGCACCTTGCAACCGAAAAAGGTGCCGCTTTGACCCCCGAAACCGACCAGATCTCGCCCTGGTGGAGCCCGAACCGGCATGTCGACCGCCGCGGTTTCCTCACCGCGCGCAGCAACATCACGCGTGCCGTGCGGGCGTGGTTCGAGGCGGAGGGGTTCACAGAGGTGGAAACCGGGGCGCTGGTGGTGTCGCCGGGCAACGAGACCCATCTGCATGCGCCGCGGGCGGATTTGACCGGCCAGGATGGGGTGAAGCGCGAGCGGTATCTGCGGACATCGCCGGAATTTGCCTGCAAAAAGCTGCTGGCGGCCGGCGAAACGCGCATTTTCGAACTGGCGCGGGTGTTTCGGGATCGCGAACGGGGTGATCGGCATTTGCCGGAATTCACCATGCTGGAATGGTATCGCGCCAATGAGGATTACGAGGCGGTGATCCGGGATACGGTCGAGATCATCAAGCTTGCGGCCGAAACCGCGGGGACGCGGATATTCAGCTTCCGCGGCCACACGGCCGACGCAAGTTTGCCACCGGAATTCCTCACGGTGTTCGACGCTTTCGAGCGCTTTTCGGGCGTGAATCTTGCGGCAACAGTGCGGCAGAGCACTGGAGACCGCGATGCGCTCGCGGATGCCGCGCGGGCCTGCGTCCGGGTCGTCCAGGACGACAGCTGGTCGGACATTTTCAGCAAGATCCTCGTCGAACATGTCGAACCGCATCTCGGCCAGGGGCGTCTCACCGTGCTCTACGAATATCCGACGCCGGAAGCCGCGCTCGCGCGCACCAAACCGTCCAGTCCGGATGTCGCCGAGCGCTTCGAGGTGTATGCCTGCGGCGTCGAACTGGCGAATGGGTTTGGCGAACTCACGGATGCCGATGAGCAGCGCCGTCGCTTCGGCGAGTCGATGGAGGAAAAGGCGCGGCGCTATGGCGAGCGCTATCCGATCGACGAGGAGTTTCTCGCCGCCGTCGCGGCGATGCCGCCGGCATCCGGCGTTGCGCTTGGCTTCGACCGGCTGGTGATGCTGGCGGCCGGTGCGACAAGGATCGATCAGGTCGTGTGGACGCCGCCGGCATGAACAGGATCGCGAAAATCCCGGTCACGCTGCGGCGGGCGAGCGAGCTCGTCGCCGAAGGTCTCGCGCCGGAGCAGGCGCTGGCCGAGCTCGAACGCGTGGCTGCGCGCTATGCCGTGGCGGTGACGCCGGCCGTGGCTGAGCTCATTGACAGCAACGATCCCGACGATCCGATCGCGCGGCAGTATATTCCGGACACACGCGAACTCGATGCGCAGTCCAATGAGCGCGACGATCCTATCGGCGATCACGCCCATGCGCCGGTCGATGGCATCGTGCATCGCTATCCCGATCGCGTGTTGCTCAAGCTCGTTCATGTCTGCGCGGTCTATTGCCGGTTCTGCTTCCGCCGCGAGATGGTGGGGCCGGGCAAGGAGACGGCACTCTCGCGCGAGGCCTATGACAGGGCGCTGGACTACATCCGCTCCCATGACGAGATCTGGGAAGTGATCCTCACCGGCGGCGATCCCCTGATGTTGTCGTCCCGGCGGCTCAAGGAGGTCGTGGCCGATCTCGCCGCCATCGACCATGTCAAAATCATTCGCCTGCATACGCGTGTGCCGGTCGCCGATCCCGCGCGCGTGAGCGACGAGATGGTTTCGGCGTTGCGCGTGGATGGCGCATCGACCTGGGTCGCACTGCATGCCAATCATCCACGCGAATTCACCGAGGCCGCGCGTACTGCTTGTGCACGCGTGATCGACGGCGGCATCCCCATGGTCAGCCAGTCCGTGCTGCTGCGCGGGGTCAATGACGATGCGGCGACGCTGACGGCGCTGATGCGCAGTTTTGTAGAAAACCGTATCAAACCCTATTACCTGCATCACGGCGATCTCGCCCCCGGCACCGCGCATCTGCGCACCACCATCGCCGAAGGGCAGGCGCTGATGCGTGCTGTGCGCGGGAATGTGTCCGGCCTGTGCCAGCCCGATTATGTGCTCGATATTCCCGGGGGGTACGGCAAGGCGCCAATCGGACCGGGCTATTTGTCGCAGGATGGTACGACAAATCTGCAGGCGACCGATGCCACGTCATCGGAATCAAGCTATCGTGTTGTGGACTATTGCGGCGACGTGCATACCTATCCACCGAAGGCGTGAGCCTTGGTTTTCACGGAATTCGGTGTTGGAGACATCAGATGAAAACACTGTTCGTGATGATGGCGAGCCTGTTCGTGCTCGGACATTCATTGGCGCTGGCACAGGATTCGCAGCGTAATCTGCCGCCGAAGAATCTGCGGTCGCAGCCGACGACGCAAAGCGGTACGGGAAACATCCCGGAAGCGCCGATCGGCCACCGCCAGCCGCGTCCTTCGGACTTGCCGCCGGAGACCGGCAAGAACGATCCGGGCCGGATCGATGCGCAGGACCGCGAACTTGATCGCATGATCAAGAATATCTGCAAGGGCTGCTGAGTAGCGATTCTTGTAGTCCGGATGGAGCGTAGCGCGATCCGGGACTATCGAGATCGTTGAAGCACCGGTCCCCGGATTTCGTTGCGCTCCATCCTGGCGACGGTTTTACGCCTTGTTGCGGGCTGCCAGCGCCATGGCTATCAGCGACGAGCCGCCAATCAACAGGTTGATGCCGACCAGGATGCCGATCGCCCAGGCAGCCGAGCCCGGCAGGCCGGAGATGATCAAGAAGGCGATGAGGATATCCATCAGGCCGGAAACGGCGAGCCAACCCCAGCGCTCGGATAGCTCCTTGCGATGCTGGAGCGCGTACATGATGGTGGCGACACCTTCGGCAAGGAAATAGATTCCGACCACCACGGTGAGCGTCAGGGTGCTTTCCAGCGGACGGGCGAGCAACACGATGCCGGCGGCGATGCCGAGCAGCGCCGAGATCAGCGCCCACCAGAAGCCCGGGATCTGACGTGCCCAGAATGTCATGGTCAACGCAGCAACGCCGGAGATCAGGAACATCCAGCCGAGCATCACCGTGACTGCCACGCTGGCAATGGGCGGCAGGACGATGGCGACGAGGCCGAGGACCACCAGCACGATGCCTTCGATCAGAAAGGCCTTCCAATGGCTGCGCACGGTGTCGCTCATCTTGGACTGCAGGTCGGCGAAATCGGGAGGCAGGGTCATGGTGTGGTATCCTGATTTGTCGGATATGAGTTCATTATAACCACGAGACGGCCGGGACGCGAACGCCGTCCGGCCCTCCGTCAGGATCGCAGACAATTTTATTGAATGTTACTGCTGAACGGGCATCGCCGGGGCGGCCGTGCGCATGCGGTTGCGGCCGAGGAAATAGGCGGCGCTGGTCAGCACCAGCAGCCCTACGCCGATGACGATGGAGGTGAAACCGATGGGTACCAGCACCATGGTCACGGTGCGCTCGGGATTGCTGTACCAGTGCCGCAGCGACGAGATCAGGAACGCCGTGCCGGCAAAGCCGGCGGCGCCGCCGGCGAAGGTCAGCGCCCACATGCTGCGCAGATGTGCGAGGCGCGCGCGGGAGACATTCGTATGCGGGGCATGATGAGCGCCGATGCGGCGCACCAGCCGGGCGGCAAGCGCGATGGTGCCGAAGCCGAACAGCATGCCCGTGCCCTCCAGTGCACGGCGGCCGAGGCCGACGATTTCCGGATGCTGCTGCAGGGTCAGCAATGGCAGGTCGTAACAGGCGTGCAACGTCACCGGCGCCAGCACGATCAGCAGCGGCGTGCGAATGAAAGCGAGATGGTCACGTCGATGGGCGCCGAGCGCGCGGCCGGAACGCGCGATCGCGATATAGGCGCCGGCGATGACACCGAGTGCGCCGTGGAACGGCACCGTGAGGACGCTGCGCAGCACCGCCAGCGTGCGCCACATCTCCGGATAGCTCAGAAGATAGACAAGGTTCTCATAGGCCGCGAAGCCAAGACCTGCGGCGGCGCCATAGACCACGGTATCCATGGGGTCGGCGGTGCGCGCGCGCTGGGTCGAGACCGCGACGATCACGAGGATTTTCACTATTTCCTCGGGCGCGGCGATGCCGAACACCGCATGCAGCACCATCGTCCAGGTGGGATCGTCGGTGAGGCCGGGGATGGCCGCGAACAGCGCCCGTGAAAAGCCGAGCAGCGAGATGCTGGCCGCGCCGAGCAGAAACGACGCCCAGACAAGCCCTGGCGGGCCTGGCCGTTCGTCCGCGGCAATAACCAGCCAGAGCACCAGCAGAGCAGGCGCAACGGCGGCAATGCCGATGACGGTGGGGAGCGATTCGAGGCTGTCCATGATGGCTTAAGTATAGGGCGCTCGTGCCCTGGGAAAGGGTTGTGCCGTCGCAGGGCACACCTTTGGGAACCAAATGCCGCCCGGTCGATTGGACCTGAAAACCATCGCCACGACTGGGACCGACCATGTCCGATGATACACCGACCCCGCCCTTCATCTATGAAGGCGTCGATCTCGTACCCGAGGAAAAATCCACTTTGTCCGAGGTGGTCGATACGGTGAAGGGCGCTGCCCATCGCGTCAGCGATACGATCGAGGCCGGCAAGAAGCCGGGCATGCCGCTGAGCATCCTTGCCAATGTGGCGCGCGAAGCGCCGCTGGGATCGTTGCTGGTGGCCTTCCTGCTTGGCGTCGCCGTAGCACGGCGGCGCTAGGCACCGAGGAACGCAGGTTGGTTGACCGGTGAGGGTCTGTCCGCGAGTATCACCACCGTGTCGGTGCCGGCGATGACCGAACGCCGATGGGTGATGGCCAGTACAGTGACCTCGGCAGACAGGGCGCGGACATGGCTCATGATGTCGCGTTCGGTACCGTCATCGAGCGCTGAGCTGGCTTCATCGAGAAATAGTACACTGGGATTTCCATAGAGCGCGCGGGCAATGGCGATGCGCTGGCGCTCACCGCCCGACAGTTTCAAGCCGCGCTCGCCGACATTGGTTTCAAATCCGCCTGGCAATTCGTCGATAAACGACAGGATGGCGGCCTTCGCCGCGGCGCTGCGCAAACGCGCATTGTCGCGCGGACGGCCGAGCAGGATATTGTCCGCCAGGCTTTCGTTCAGCAACACCACATCCTGCGGGACGACCGCCACGGCGCGGTACCAATCGGCGCGGGAGATGCCGGCAAAATCGATCTCGTCCACCAGGATGCGGCCCTGCTGCGGATCGATGGATTTGAGCGCGAGCTTGAAGACGGTCGACTTTCCCGCCCCGGTGTCGCCGACGATGAAGGTGATCGCTCCGCGGCGTGCGGTGAACGTCACTCCGCTGATGCCGCGGCCATTGCCATAGGCGAAGCCGACATCCTCGAAATGGATTGTGCCGTCCCGCGGCGCGAAGCCCGTTCCGTGCGGGGCATCTGCCTCTTCCGGCGCTTGCCACATGGCCGAGAGCGGCGTCAGTTGCGCGCGGGCGCGGGCAAAATTATCCATCGTATTGGCGATCATCTCGAAGGGATGATTGAGCTGCAGCAGCAGCGTATTGAACAGCACGAGATCGCCAATGGTCAGGGTACCGGCCTGATAGTTCGGCAGCAGCAGCACGAAGTTGATGGCGAACTGGGCGGCGAGGCTGACGCCAAGCATGGACGACATGGCGATGCCGCGGAGCATGTAGGCGTGCCAGTGGTCCCTGACGGCGCGTGCCTTCTCCGTGAAACGCTGGCTCATCCAGCGATGGCTTCCGAGATGACGCAGCGTCTCCATCGCGTTCATCGCATTGCCGACAAAGCGCGCCGTGTCCTGGGATGCGGTCATTGCAGCATCGAGGCGGCCCTTGGAGCGGCGTGTCACGATCACCGCCAGACCGATCGCGACGGTGCCATAGGCGATGACGGTGGCGACCACCTGCAGATTGAGCAGGGCGCCGAGCGTGAGCAGCGTGAGGGCGATCTGCAGCGCGCTCGGAACGAGCACGATCAATCCGATCTGCACGAATGTCACGAGCGCACCGCGCCCCTGCGCGGCGGCGTTCTGGATTTCTGCGGGATTATGCGTCACGAAGAAGTCGGCGCGCTTCTTCAGGATGCGGTCGAAGAACTGCGTGCTGGTGATGAAGCCGAGATTCTCGGCAGTGATCACCGACAGAAACTGCACGATCCGCAGCAGCGCCGAGGCGAGCCCAACCAACGCGGCATAGGCGATGAACGCCCAGGCGAGATCGATGGCGACGGACTCCTTTGGCAGCCGGTCGATCAGCCGCGAGAACAGATAGGGCGCGGCGATGCTGCTGGCGCTCGACAGCAACACGATGGCGACGACCGAAAGCAGCGCGCGCCAGTCGGACTTCCAGTAGGCAATGAGGATTTCAGCGACCGGGCTCTTGCTTGCGGACGTGCTCATGACTGCCGTTCTGGAATAGGCCGATAGGGGCTGGTCTGAATATCAGAGGGTGCAAGGCGCAGCCAGCCGCAATCTGCCGGCGTTGAACGATTCTGATGAAAGACGACGACTAGCGGCTGCGTTTACGCTGGACGGCTGCGGCCTTTGAGCGATTGCGGTTATTGGTGGTGGCGCGGGAGCGCGAGCGTCGCGGCGTCTCGCGGGCCGAAGGCTTGTCATCGCTGGCGGTCGTGCTGGCGAACGACTGGCGCAGATTGTCGAGGGTGGAGGTGAGAGTGCCGACCTGTTCGGTCAATTTTCGCGTTTCAGTCTGCTGTGCCGTAAGCAAGCGCTGCATGGTCAGCAACTGGTCCTGCACCACCTGAAGCTGGTCGACGGACTGTTGCTGCGTGGCCTCGATACCTTTGGTCTTTTCGATCAGTTGTTCGGAGGCCTGGGCGACACGGGCCTGTTGCAGCCGCGATGCCGTGAGGCGCTCCGGCTCCGGCGTGCTGCCGCTATAGGCGCGCCAGATAAAGATACTACCAATGCCGAGGATGACCAGTGCCAGCGCTATCGCTGTGATCAGGATCGGTTGCCGGCCAATCTCTTGCAGGGGCGAATGGTCGCTACGCCGCTGCCGGCTGCGCGCCGGCGCATTGTCCTCCATCGGCGGCAGAGGATGGCTCTGCGAATGGCTTGTCGTCATATCGACCATGAAACTCAAAGTCCTCTGGCCGGCGATCGTTCCAGCCGGGTGAGGGAATCCCAGGACGTGCATGAGATCGCAGGCTCGCGGCGAAGTTCAACCAAATTAAGACCGATTGGGGTGGGGTGGCACGGCCCGGATGCAGCATGAGGAAACTGAACTCAATTACCGTAAATATTTGAAAATACGATTTAAATGGTCTGTTCTCCCCGGCGCCGGCAGCGCGGCGAGAGGCGGCAGTCGCTCGCGACGGGAGCCCACGGGCCGGGCGATGGGGCCCTCGCGAGACGGGGGACGGCGCACTCGTTCGGTTCGCATCTGTCGTCTGAACGTCATCTACCGGCTCTAAGAGCAGGTCAGTATTTCTGTTGGGGGCAGATATCTCCGTGTCGCGATGGAGCGTTGCGGAAGTTGTGCCGTGTGGCGCTCGTGAATGCCTTGCCATGTGCGGATGTCTGGTCGTGCTCGATGAGCGCATCGCGCGCTTCGCTGCGCCGATTGCTACCGCTTTTGTCCGCGCGATCGTCTTTGTCCTCTGGTCGATTGTTGCGACCGGTGCGCAGGCTGCGGATACCCGTTTCCATTTCGATATTCCCGCGCAGCCGCTCGAAACCGCGCTCGCGGCCTATATGACTGTGACGGGCGTGGAAACGATTTACGACAGCGAACTCATGGCAGCGCGGCGATCCACGGCGGTCAAAGGCATCCTTGCGCCTGACGTTGCTTTGCGGGTGCTGCTCGAGGGGACGGGCCTGTCCGAGATCTCGGCGGGCAACGCGTTTGCCGTCGTCGATGCACCGCGCGGGCAGCAATACGGCGGAGCCCGGCTGTCCGAGTTCGGTCCGTATTACAGCCATCTCCAGGCCGGCTTCGCACGAATCTTCTGTCGCCATGCAGAGACCGTTCCCGGGAATTTTCGCGCGATCGTCCGCTTTTCCATCGGATCGTCCGGCGAACTGCGAAATCTCCGCCTGCTGAATTCGACCGGCGACCTGCGCCGTGACGCCATCATCACGGACGAATTGCGCGGCATGGTGTTCGACATGCCGCCCTCGCACATGCCGCAGCCCGTCACGATGATGGTCGCGCCGCGTGCGGCCGCGCGAACCGGCGATTGTGCTGTCAGGCTCGGCGGACCGGGCGGAGATCCGCGCATGGTGCGGCCATGACGGATTATTCGGCCTGGATCGGGCTCCGCCAATTGCTGGTGGATCGCTATGACGACTATCGCAAGCGTCTGACGCGTCGTCTCGGCTCCGCCGAACTGGCGCGCGAAACCCTGCACGAGACCTGGCTGCATCTCCACAAGGCGGCGCCGACCGGCAGCATCGCCAGCCCGCCGAGCTATCTGCTCCGCATGGCGTTCAACATCGCGACCGATCGCGGCCGTCAGCAGTCGCGTTTGGCGCGCCGGACCGAGGTGATGGCAGTGCTCGACATGGCGGACGAAGCGCCGTCGCCGGAGCGGGAGCTCGCCTCGCGCCAGGAAGTGGCGGAACTCGAACTGGCCTTGCAGGAGCTGACGCCGCGGCGGCGCATGATCCTGCTGGCGTCGCGCGTCGAGGGCGTGACCTTGCAGGAAATCGCCCATCGGCTGGGGGTTTCTCAGCGCCTCGTCGAGCTTGAACTGAAGCAGGCGCTCGATCATTGTGCGCAGCGCCTGCAGCGTCAGGTGGTAAAAAGATTCGGTCCGAAGCCCCGGGAAGCGTCCTAGGGTGAGAGACAGCTATTTTTGCCGCCATCAATCGAACCGACGACCGTGATCGCAGCTCTCCCGAATGACGACGATCTGAGTGCCTTGCAGCGCGAAGCGCTGGGCAGGGTGCGCCGGCTCGTGTCCGGCGAAGCGACGATCGCCGATGTTGAGGATGCCAAGCGGTGGCAGGCGCAGAGTCCCAAACACGCGGAAGCCTTCGCTTTTGCCAGCCGCTTGTGGGGGCAGCTCGGGCCGGCCGGGCAGAATGTCTTGATGCGCAGCGACGAACGCCTGCCGGTGGCGGCGCAGCGGACGGCGTCCTATCGGCCGAGCCGGCGGCTGGTGATCGGCGGCGCGCTCGCCGCCTGTGCGGCCTATGCGGTGGTGCGCCCGCCGCTGCAGCTGTGGCCGTCGATGTCCGAACTCGCGGCGGATTATCGCACGGCTGTTGGCGAACAGCGCCGCGTGGCGCTTGCGGGCGGTGCATCGATGGAGCTGAACACCCGCACCAGCGTGGCGCTCCGGACATCGACCGATGCCGGCAACGGCATCGAGCTGATCGACGGCGAGGCGCTGATCGACACCGGCGGGGACCTGAGTCATCCATTGACCGTCATCGCCGGCAACGGCCGCGTCAGCGCCACCGGTGCGCGCTTCAATGTCCGCTATGACGGCGCAACCTCGTGCATCACCTGCCTCGTCGGCGCGATCGACATCCATCGCCTCGGCGCGACGCAGCGGCTCGAGGCGCGGCAGCAATATACCTATGGCGCGCGAGGGACCGGCGCGGCGGGGGCGGCGGATCCGGCGGTCGCAACGGCGTGGCAGGACGGCTTGCTGGTCTTCCAGCGCACGCCGCTCGCCGCCGTCGTGGACGAGGTCAATCGCTATCGTCCCGGCAAGATCGTGCTGATGAATGCGCGTCTTGGCGAGCGCACCGTCAATGCCCGGTTTCGCGTCCAGAACATCGATGAAATCATGACGCTGGCGCAACAGGTGTTTGGCGCCAAGGTGACGTCGCTGCCCGGCGGTCTGGTGATCCTGAGCTAACCCGAAAACTTTCCGAATTCCTGAAAAATCTTTTCGGTCTCGCGCAGCGGCGAACGTCCTTACCGGTCGAGAGAACGTGTGGCGCGCAGGCGCGGCGTTTTCTTCGTCAACGTCGTTTGCCCGGAAGGCCCGTCATGTCCATTTCCCGCTCCGCTCAAGGTTTTGCCGCCACTGCGTTTTTGCTCGCGGGAACGAGCTTTCTGGCATTGACCCTGAATGCCCCGGCGGCACTGGCCCGCGCGCTGAATGGCGGCAGCGGCGGCTCGGCCGCGCCGACGATCGCCTCGGAAGCCGCGGCGCAGGCGGCACAGCAGGCCGTGGCAGCCACGCGGCAGACGCAGGAATCCCTCGCCCGCGCGGCGCGCGCCATGCAGGACATCCAGGGCGTCCAGGCGGCGGCACGCGCAGCAGCGGCGGCGGCACAGACGTCGCTGACGGCGCCCGTCGCCGTGCCGAACGGTCTGGGGGCAGGCGGCCTGTTGCCGAACGCGCCGCAAAACTGGCGCAGTGCCGATGCGCCGACCCAGAGCGTCGATGGCAACGGCCAGACCCAGGTCAGCATCCGCCAAACCGGTTCGCAGGCGATCCTCGACTGGACCAGCTTCAATGTCGGCGCCCGCACGACGCTGACCTTCGACCAGCAGGGCCGGCGCGACTGGGTCGCGCTCAACCGCGTCGACCGGACCATGGGGCCCAGCCAGATCCTCGGCAATATCAATGCCGACGGTCAGGTCTATGTGATCAACCAGAGCGGCATCATTTTCGGCGGCAACAGCCAGGTCAATGTCGGCGCGCTGATCGCCTCGACGGCGGTCATCACCGAAAGCCAGTTCCTCAATAACGGCATCTATGGCGTACAGACCGGCACGAGCTTTGCGCCGAGCTTCCTGGCGGCAGGCGGCAAGGTCGTGGTGGAGGCGGGCGCCTCGATCTCGACCCCCACGACGCCGGCAGAGAAGTCAGGCGGCGGCTACGTCCTGCTGATCGGCTCGCAGGTCGAGAATGCCGGCGCGATCACGACGCCGAAGGGCCAGACCATCCTCGCCGCCGGCGACGATTTCGTGCTGCGCCGCGGCTTCGGTACCGACTTCAATCAGTCGTCGACGACGCGCGGCAGCGAGATCGCGCCGATCGTTCGCAATGCGACCAGTGGCCGTGTCGTCAATACAGGCCAAATCCTCTCGTCTCAGGGCGACATCACGCTGGCCGGCCGCACGCTGGTTCAGGACGGCGTGCTGGTTTCGACCACCTCGGTCAATCAGCGTGGCACGATCCATCTGATCAATTCTGCCCGCGACACCGCTGGCAGCGTGACGCTCACCGGCCGCAGCTTCAGCGCCATCCTGCCGGAACTGGAATCGAAGGACACCGCGCTGAATTCACAGCGCGATGCGCTGATCACGGCATCCGGTCGCAATCCGCTTGCCGTCGACCAGTTCGACAATCTCTCCAAGCTGACCGATCGCCGCGACCAGTCGCGTGTCGAGATCGTCACGGGCGGTATCGCGAATTTCGAGAACGGCTCGCTCACCTTGGCGCAAGGCGGTCAGGTGTCCGTCAGCGCGGCCGTGCGTGTTTTCACCGAGACCGGTGCGGTGATCGATGTTTCCGGCGTCGCGGGCGCGCGGCTCGCGATGTCGGCCAATCAGGTGCTGGTCAACGTCCAGGGCAACGAACTCAGGGACTCGCCGATCAATCGCGACAGCGGCGCGCTGGTCAACAAGAATGTCTGGATCGACATCCGCGATCTCGTCTATGTCGCAGCCGGCACCGGCGGTTATGCCAGCGAGCGTTACTACACCAAGGGCGGCCTGCTCGAAGTCGGCGGCTATCTCGCCAATACCAAGCACACGATCGGCGAATGGGCCGCGGTGGGCGGCACCATCACGCTGGCCGGGCCGGAAGTCATCGCGCAGCAGGGCGCACGCTTCAACATCTCCGGCGGTTCGGTCAGCTATGACGGCGGCTATATCTATTCGACAAAGCTGATCGGCACCGACGGCCGCATCTACAGCTTCGACGATGCATCGGCCAGCATGAAGTTCATCGGCGCTGCCGGCGGCTTCGCGCGCACGCACAACATCCAGGGCAAGGTTTCCGATCAGCTCACGGAAGTCTGGAGTTCGGTGTTCGACCGCTCGACCTCGCGTCGCTGGGAGGACGGCTACACCGTCGGCCGCGACGCCGGCCGGCTCAATCTCGCGACGCCGACACCGCTGTTCGAAGCCGACATCATCGCCGATGTCATCAAGGGCGAGCGGCAGGCAAGCGCTCGCGCCGCCAACGTGGCCGATGGCTACAAGCAGGTGCAGAACGCCGCGCCGCTCCAGGGCACGCTCGGCCTCGGCCGCTATGATGCGATTACGACCAGCGATGTCGGCTTCTACGGATCGGATGTTCGCTTCGGCGACGTTGCCGCGATCACGGCCGGCATGAAGGCCGGCGATGCGGTCCCTTCGGCGCGCAAGGACACGGCCTGGTTCGATGCCGGCTACATCAATTCGCTGAAGCTCGGCGGGCTCGATTTCGGCACGACGGAGACGATCACCTTCGAACGTCCGGTCATGCTGGCCGAAGGCGGCCGGATCTCGCTGGTGGCACCTGTCGTGGACTTCAAGGCGAACGTTACCGCGCGCGGCGGCGCACTGACGGTGGACAACTATACCCGCGAAGATCTGCTCGCAGGGCGCGGTATCGCAGCCGCGCTGCTGAAGGACGGCAAGGCATCGATCACGATCCATGAAGGCGTGACGCTCGATCTCAGCGGCCAGTGGGTGAATGCGGCGAGCGACCCGGCCGACATCAACAAGCAGGCCTATATCAATGGCGGTTCGGTCACGCTGAAGTCGACCCATGACGTGACGCTGCAGAAGGGCAGCACGATCGACGTGTCGTCGGGCGGCGCGGTGCTGCCCAATGGCAAGTTCAAGGGCGGTCGCGGCGGTGATGTCGCTCTGATCGCCGATCAATCGATTCTGAGCACGCAGGCCGACGGGCTGCTCACGCTCGACGGCGATGTCCGCGGCTACGGCGTCTCTGGCAGCGGCACGCTGAAGCTGGAATCCGGCACGGCAATCGCCATTGGCGGCAACATCCTCAAGACCGACGGCGTGCTCGGCGCCGGCGAGAAGGCGCCGGCCGATCTGGTGCTGCTGCAGGATTATCTCGTCAGGGCCGGCGAGATGTTGCCGGGTGCCTATACTTATCAAACCACCACATTCACCAATGGCGACCGATTGACCGAAGCCGCGACGTTCGCGAACGTCCGGCTGGCCGCAGACTGGACGGTGCCTTTCGCAAATGGAACCGAGCAGTACAGAATCACCACGAGTACGGGGCAGTCATTCCTGATCCCCAACAAGATTACGGCGGCCGGTGAAGCGCCGCGTGTCATTCCGGCAGGCACGGTCATTTCAATCAGTCGAAGCGATGTTCGCAATATCGCAGGTTACATTTTGCCGGGCGACGTCTTTCCCGACGGAATTCCGGCGCTTAAATACCAGGATGGGATCAATCAGTGGGTACCCGCGCCGTTTTACAGGACAATCGCGGCCGGGACGGTGGCGCCGTACGATCTGACGCTGATGGCAGGCACGCGGATTGTTGCGGGTGCTGTGCCCGAACGTGCAGCAAGCATCAAGCCGATCCTGCAATTGCATTCGTCGCTGTTCCAATCCGGCTTCTCGGCTTATGACGTCAACGGCCGTCACGGTGTGGTGGTGGCGGACGGCGCGCGTATCGATGTAGCGATGCCGGTCTATCGCCTCAACGACGACGCCTTCAATGTGGCGACCGGCGCCAATCCGTCTCGTGCGCTTGACGTCTGGATGCCGCCCGAGTGGACCGAGGACGCTCGCAATGCGCGCCTGACCCAGCGCGGCGGCGCCGGCATTACCCTGCGCTCCACCGAGGGGGAGGGAGCGCTGATGCTGCCGAGCGCTCTGGTCGATGTCCGGGCGGGGGCGCTGCTTCGCGTCGATCAGGGCCAGTCGATCAATCTGCAAGGCAGGGACTTCATCATCGATGGCGCGCTGATCGCGCCAAGCGGAACGATCAACCTGACCCAGCCGGTCGCGGCATCCACGCCGGACATCGGCGGCAAGGCCGGCCTGATCTGGATCGGCGAGAAAGCGGTGCTCGATGTGGCGGCGCGTGCTGTCACGGCCACGGATCTTCGCGGCCGGACTTATGGCGTGGTCGCCAATGGCGGCTCGATCCTGATCGGCGGCGCGCGCGACTGGGACCAGACTGCAGAGGCCATCACGCCGACGTCCTTCGTCGTGATCCGCCCCGGGGCGTTGCTCGATGCGTCCGGCGCGAGCGCCGTGCTCGATCTGCCGGAGGGCGGGCCGCAGAAGGCGAATACGCCGCTTGCTGTCGCCAGCAATGGCGGCGCCATCGTTCTCAAGTCCGGTCACGGTCTCTATCTCGACGGCACCATGCGCGCCGTGGCCGGCGGAGCCAATGCAGCCGGCGGCACGTTGGCGCTTGCGCTCGAGGCGCCGATCTATCCGGAACGGACGATGGCCGGCGATGTGCTGCGGCATCGCGAATTTGTCATCGCCAATGTGCAGGGCGACAGCCCAATTGCCGGAACGACATCGATGACGGCGGCGCGCGCCAACCTGGTCACAGGCACCGCGCGGCTCGGCGTCGATCGTATCCGGGCCGGCGGTTTCGACGAACTGTCGGTGCTGGTCAATGGCGTAATGTCATTTGATGGCAGCGTCACCTTGTCGATGCGGCAGAGTCTCAGCCTCTATGCTGGCGTTTACGGGCTGACGGATACCGCGGCTGCCGATGCGCGCGTTGCACTCGCTGCACCCTATGTGCGACTGGCGGCGAGCACGCGTGTTCCCGACGAGCGCTATGTAATTCCTGCTGTGCGCTGGGCCGAAGGCTATGGCGATCCAACAGCGCGATCCAGCAATGCGGTCTTCGGCGTCACCGCCGACCTGATCGACATCCGCGACCGCTTCGGCTTCGGTGTCCGCCAGGCCATCGACGTCGATGACGTCAAACGGAACTATACGCTCGATCGCCGCGGTTTTGCGCTGGTCGATCTGGTCAGCCGTGGCGATATTCGCCTGCTTGCGGCGACGCCCACCAATACGACGGATACCGCGCTGCTGTCGTCGGGCAACATCGCCTTGACCGCCGCGCAGATCTATCCCGTGACCGGCGCCAGAGCGACGATCCGTGCCGGCTATATGTCCGGCTCCGACCAAAACCTGGTGGCAGGAAGCGTGCTCGACATCCGCCGCTATGGCGACGCGGTTCCCGACATGCCGTATTCGGCATTCGGTGTCCTCGAACTCACGGCCGAAACCGTCAATCAGGGCGGCATCGTGCGCGCTCCGTTTGGCACGCTCCGGTTCTCCGTCGGCGGCTACATCGCGCGGGTGGATAGCGTCAATCTGCTGCCGGGCAGCATCACGTCGGTGAGCGGCGAGGGGCTGACGATGCCCTATGGCGGCAGCGTGGACGGCATCGCCTATAACTACAACGGCACGGCTGCACGGCTGGTTGGCGCGGGTGGTCTCGGCACGGTGATCGTCTTCGCGCGTCACCTCGACGTGCAGTCCGGCTCCGTGCTCGATCTGTCCGGCGGTGGCGAATTGACCGGCGCCGGCTTCCTGTCGGGCCGCGGCGGTTCGGTCAATGTGCTCACGACGCCCCTCATCAATTCCAATCCCGGCTACACATACAGCGCCAAGGGCAATCAGGTTTACGCCATCGTTCCCGGCAATGCCGGTGCCTATGCGCCGGTCGTGCAGGAGGCGGGCTTCGGTCTGCCGAAGGTCGGTCAGCAGATCAGCATTCCCGAAGGCGTTCCGGGTCTCGCGGCGGGCACCTACACACTGATGCCGGCGACCTATGCGTTGTTGCCCGGCGCCTATCGCGTCGAAATCGGCGCCAGCACGCTGCCGAATGCGGCCGGCGTCGTTCCGACCGGCAATGGCTCCTACATCGCCAACGGTTATCTCGGCACCGCCAATACGGACATTCGCGCGTCGCTGCCGAACCGGTTGATCGTCTCGCCGGGCAGCGCCGTGCGCAGCCATTCGTTCTATAACGAGATGGGCTACAATGCCTTCGCGCTGGCGGACGCGGTGCGCATCGGCGTGCCGCGTGCGGCGATGACCGACGATGCGCGCCTGCTCGATATCCAGCTCGGCTCGCCGCTCAGCGGCGACAACCGTTCGTCATTCCTTTTCCGCGGTGATCTGCGCATTCGCGCGCAAGAGGGCTCGGGCGGCTATGACGGCACCGTGCAATTGCGCGGCGTCAACGAAATCATGGCCGCCGGTATGAGCGCCAGGCCGGGCCCGCGTGGGACGTCGGTTTATGCGGATGAGATCAACAGGCTCGATGCGCCGCGCCTGGTCGTGAACGGCCAAATCAGCGTCACCTACGGCCAGGACGGGCGGCGCGCCTTCATCATCTCCGATGGCTACGATACGGTTTTGCGCAGCGGCGCTCACCTCACGGCCGCGGACGTCATTCTGGCGAGCACAGGATATATAGGCGAGGCCGGACGCGTCACCATCGAGGAGGGGGCGTCGATCAGCACCATCGGCCGTGGCCGCGGCAGCTACGATTCGCGCGACGGCTACGTTTTCGTCGGCAATGGCGTTCTGATCGTGTCGAACGGCTTCATCAATCTGATGCAAGCCGAGCTGAAGCCGGTCACGGAACTTGACCGGGTTGCGATCTCGGTCGGTAGTTGCGTCACCGTGGATTGCAATCGCACCACCACGCTCGTTTCGGAAGGCACCATCGCCGCTGCGACGGCCGGTTCGTTCTCCATCGCGAGCAATGTTGCCTACGGCACGCGCAATCTCGTGCTGGCGATGTCCGCCGTCAATCTCGGTGACGACGCGGCGCTCGCTGCCGCCGCCGCGGCGGGCCGTCTGATGCCGGGCCTTACGCTCAACCAGGCCGTGCTCGCGAATCTGTTCGCGGGCAACAGGGCAATCGGCGCTCCCGCATTGGAAACGCTCGCGCTCAACGCACGCAATTCGGTGAATGTCTACGGTGCCGTCGATATCGATGCGTCCAAGGTCGGTCGCCTCGTCCTCGGCACGCCCGCGATCTACGGCTATGGCGCCAGCGGTGACGTCGCTACCATCCGCGCCAGCGAATTCGTCTGGACCGGTCTCGCCGACGCACCAGCCGCGCCGATCGTCGATCTGCTCGGCGACAGCCGGCTGAACATCGCCGCCAACCGCGTCGTGCTGGGCTATGGCCCCAACACCCAGCCGAACACGCAGGTTGCCGATAACCGCATCGCGCTCGGCTTCACCGATGTGAACATCTCGGCGAGCGAATATGTCACTGCCAACAACAAGAGTACGCTCGGCGTCTATCACCGCCGCGGCGCCTATGTGACCGGCTCGGGCTATCAGTATACCGGCGGCAACCTGACCGTGGTCGCACCGCTGCTCACCGGCGCGGCCGGCTCGAGCAACACGATTACCGCCGGCGGCGATATTCGTATTCTCGGAACGGGAGCCGCCGCCACATCGGTCGATCAGCTTGGCGCCGCGCTGGCGCTGAAGGGCACCAATGTCATCATCGACAGCAGTGTCGTGCTGCCGTCGGGGCGGCTCGCCGTCACGGCGACCGGCGATATCGTGCTTGGCGCCGGCTCGCGCCTCGACCTTTCGGGGCGCGCCGTCACGATGTTCGACGTCACCAAATATAGCTGGGGCGGCGATCTCGCCCTCTCCAGCAGCGCCGGTAATATCCGCCAGGACGCGGGCTCTGTCATCGATCTGTCCGCGCGGAACAATCGCGGCGGCACGGCGACGGTCGCGGCGATGGGCAGCGGCGCGGGCGCGGTGGCACTGAACGGCACCATCCGCGGCGGCGCCACCGGGCAGTACGATGCGAGCGGCACGCTGGTGCCCTACGATGCCGCCGAACTTACCGTGCAGGCGCAGACGCTGTCCGATTTCGCCGGGCTCAATGCGCGGCTCAATGCCGGCGAGGTGTTTGGCGCTCGCCGCTTCCAGATCAAGCAGGGCAGTCTCGTCGTCGGCAGCGAAGTCAAGGCGCGCAATGTCGAGATCGTCGTCGACGGCGGCAGCCTCACGGTGAACGGCACCATCGATGCCAGCGGCGCGCAGGTCGGCAGCATTCGTCTCGCGGCGATGAATGATCTCGTCATCAACGGCCTGCTCGATGCCCACGCCACCGGCATGCGGTTCGACAGCTATGGTCTGATCATCGATGCGCCGAACCGCGCCAGCGTCGAACTGACGACGCGTAACGGCATGCTTACGCTGACGGGCAATGCGGCGGTCGATTTGCGCGCCGGCACCGATGTCGCGGTCGGACCCGGCCGACGCCAGAACGATGGCGTCGCTCGCGGCACACTCTCGCTCAACGCGCCGCGCGTCGGCGGCGACGACATCGCGATCAATGTGCAGGGCACGACGCCGATCTCGGGCGCGCGAACCGTTGCGGTCTATGGCTATCGCACCTATGATAACGCGCCGGAGGCGGCGGTTCCGGATGTCACCGGTCACACACCGCAGGAAATCACGCAGAGCTATCTCGACGGCATCCATGGCGACAGCACGGCCTTCGTCGATGCCGCGCGTGGCAACAACGCGCTGAGCGCGCGCCTTGCCGGTCTCGGCGGCTATCACCTGCGTCCCGGCGTCGACATCATCAGCAAGGTCACCGCTACGAATCCGAACGGCGACCTCACCATCGCGGGGGACCTCGATCTTTCGGGGTATCGCTATGGCCCGAATGCCAATTCGCCTTCACGTGGCTATGGTGAGCCCGGCGCGATCAATTTCCGTGCGAGCGGCAATCTGAACATTCGCGGCTCCGTCAATGACGGCTTCGCGCCGCCGCCGGCCACAACCGGCGACAATGGCTGGATTCTCGATCAGGGCGTGCTGGCCTATGGCGGCGATCTCACGCTGCCGATCGCGATCACGCTCGAAGCCGGCACCGTGTTCAAGAAGGGCGCCGTGCTCAACTACGATCTGCCGGCGCGCTTTGTCGTCGCGGGGGGCATATCCGATCAGTTGCCGGTCGGCACCGTGCTGCCGGTGCGCGCGACGCTGTCGAGCGTGCTCCTGCTGGCCGCGGGCTCGGTGGTCGATGCCACCATCTACAATGCCAATGGAACGGTCGCTTACGCCGCAGGCACGGTGCTGACAGCCAATGTCACGCTGTCGGCAGGCATGCAGCTCGATGCCGGTACTGTTCTGCGTGCACCGGCGAGTTTTGCGGCTCTTGTCTGGCCAAAGGGCGTGCCGCTCCCGACCTATATGGCGTCCACGACGTCGCTGGTTCTCGCCGCAGGATCGCTGATCCCATCGATGACGGATGTGAAGCTGCCGGGCGGCGCGAGCATTCAGTTGCGTGCGCCCACCGGTGGCCGACAGGGGACGAACTGGGCGGTCGCGCCGATGCTCGGCGCGGGCGCGATGTCATGGGATATGCAGTTTACAGCCGGCGCCGATCTCGGCTCGGCGGATGTGCGCGCGCGCAACACGCTCGGCAAGGGCAATATCGTGCTCGCGGATACACATTATGCCTCGCGCACCGGTTCCGGCGGCACTTTTATTAATCTCAACGAGGTGGGTGCCGCAGCGCTTCTGGCGGCGCTCGGCTTCGACTATCCCGGTCTTACGATCAACGATCTGATCGGAAAGTCGGAAGCAGAGATCGTCATGATGCTCGCCGGGCCGGGTATGACCTGGCAGGATTTCGTCGATGCCTACGGTTTGTCTCCCAATTTCTGGAACATATCGACCGGCCATATCGAACTGGGACTGACCAGACAGGGTGTGGATGTGGTCGTCGGGCTAAATGGCCTTCCACCCGGCATCAGCGATAGCAGCCAGTTGCTCTATCTGACGCGGAAGCAACTCGCTACCCTTTATGGCGACCCGAACTATACGTGGAGCGACATCACAGGAGACGCCGACTTCGGCGATCCGAGCAAGCTCAATCTTGGGCTCATCAGCATGCCGCCGACGACGGTTCATGCCACACCATCTTTCAGTGTGGTTCGCACGGGCACCGGCAATCTCGCGCTCAGCGCCGCCGGCAACATCCGCATGGACTCGCTCTATGGCATCTACACCGCCGGCACCGCCACCACGGTCGATGCGGCTTATACGCGACCGCGCGGCAAGATGGCGGACGGTTCGCTGCTTGGTCCGTCGTCGGGCGACTATGCCAGCGCGACCGATCTCTATCAGGCCTGGTATCCCGAACAGGGCGGCAACGTGCTGATCGCCGCCGGCGGCAATCTGATGGGCGACATCTACGGTCAGTCGAAACAGCAGAGTCCATCGACCGTGCTCGCCGGCAACTGGTTGTGGCGTCAGGGCACCGGCACTACGGCGGTGGATGAGTCGATCCCGACGGCGTGGTGGATCAATTTCGGCGCTTATGTGCCGAACCAGGACTTTAACAATCCGACGCGGCTGGCGAATCTCGTCGGCTTCACCGGCATCGGTGCGCTCGGCGGCGGCAATGTGGCGATCCGCGTCGGCGGCGAGGCGGGTGCGATCACGCTGCGCGGCGGCCAGGGCGAAACCGATACGGGCCTCCATCGCAGCCAGGGGCTGGTTGTTGCAGTCGGCAGCACCGGCCGTGTCGGTGCCGACGGTTCGCTGACCCTGACCGGCGGCGGCGATATCGACCTGCGTATCGCAGGCACGCTCAATCCGCAGCTGTCGCTGGTGGCCACCAATGAGCGGCATGCGCTGACCGGCTCGCTGATCGACCTCCGCGGCGATCTGCATCTGTCCGCGCAGGCGGTCGGCGGCATCAAGCTGAGCTATGGCGGCTTCGTTTATCCGTTCGATCCGCGCGGAATCGATCCGTTCATCGCGCCATCGTCCGATGCGCGCTCTGGCATCACTTTGGTGCCCGGCGACGCAACGATGACGGTGCAGACCCGTGGCGATCTCGTGCTCGGTGGCGCCGGCGATCCCGGCCGCTCGGTGCTCCTGAATGACACGCCCTACAAGGCCGGCGGCGGCATCTATGATGGCGGCGGTCAGAGCTGGTTCTCGCTGTGGACCGAACACACCGCGATCAACCTGATCTCGGCCGGCGGCAATCTCACACCGTCCACTTCAGCGGCGGAGAGGATGCTGGATAAGGATCGGAATCTCCAGACCGATCAAAGCCTGCTCGACGGCAGTTATCTCTATCCGCCGACGTTGCGGGCCGCAGCGCTTGGCGGTAGCATCTATTACGGTCAGAATGCGTTGCCCAAGCTCTACTCTCTCGATCGCACCCAAAACGCGTATCCCCTCGTGACTCTCGCGCCGTCGCAGCACGGCACGCTGGAGATGCTGGCGGGCACGACGATCTTCGGCGGCCAATACGGGTTCACGCTGTCGGGTGCGGGCGGCGTTGCGCCGACACCGTTCAATCCGGCCTTCATGAGCGCTCAGACAGATATCGTGGGCGCGAGGGAGGTCGTGAGATTCACCAACGGCTCTGGCACAGGCAGTGTCGATCCCAACGGCAATCCGGTGGCGCTGTCCTATTTCTTCTTCGGTCCAAACAACTCGGCAACGCCGGTCGGCCGCGCGGCCGACGCCGATCCGGTCCGTTTCTATGCGCTCACGGGAGATGTCGTCGGTCTCTCTACCGGCGAAATCATCACGAATATGGGGGGCGCTCGTACATGGTATAGCGGCTCGGGACCGCTGATGGTGCGCGCCGGTCGCGACATCGTCGGCGCCGGCCTCGCGCCGGAGGCGACCTATGCGAGCTACTATCTCGACAGCAAGTCGCGCGGCAATCTGATCGTGCACAGCGATCCGAACGATGTGTCGGTGATCTCGGCAGGCCGTGACGTCATGTATGCCAATTTCGACATCGTCGGTCCCGGTGCGATCGAAATCTCTGCAGGCCGCAATCTGTATCAGGGCGACAAGGGCGCCATCGTCAGCAAGGGGGGGATTGTTTCCGGCGACAACAGGCCCGGCGCCAGTATCGCGATGCTGGCCGGTGTCGGTGCGTCCGGTCCGGATTACCGAGGTTTGGCGGCGCTCTATCTCGATCCGGCCAATCGGGCAGGCGCAGGCTCGCTGGCGGATCAGCCGGGCAAGGCGGTGCAGACAGCAGACGCATTCACGTCGCGCCGCGACCTTTCGAGCTGGCTCAAGAGCAAATTCGGCTATCCCGGCGACGATGCCGGCGCAGTCGAATACTTCAACAAATCGCTCACGCCCGAACAACGGTCGAGCTATCCGTCCAACACTCTTCTTTTCACTTGGTTGAAGAGCCAGGGATATACCGGCGATAGAGGGAGCGCACTCGTTTACTACCTGGAGAAAAACGCAAAGGACGGCCTGACATTCACCTATGGCGGCATGCTGTTTGCCTGGATGCAGGAGAATTACAGTTACAGCGGCAATGAGGCCGGTGCATTGTCGTCGTTCCGGGCTTTGCCTGACATCCAGCAGCGTGCGTTCCTTCGCCAGGTCTATTTCGCCGAACTCACCGCAGGCGGCCGGGAATACAACGACGCGAGCAGTTCGCGTCACGGCAGCTATCTGCGCGGCCGCGAGGCCATCGCAGCGCTATTCCCGAACGACGCCTCCTATGGCGGCGACCTCACGATGTTCGGTGCATCCGGCGCGCGGACGGAGTCCGGCGGCGACATTCAACTGCTGACGCCAGGCGGTCGCACCATCATCGGCGTCGAGGCACTGGTGCCGCCGGCCAAGGCCGGTCTGATCACTCAGGGGAGCGGCAACATCCAGCTCTATTCGCAAGGCAGTATATTGCTCGGTCTGTCGCGGATCATGACGACCTATGGCGGCAACATTTTTGCCTGGTCGGCCACCGGCGACATCAACGCCGGCCGCGGTTCGAAGACAACGACCGTCTATACGCCGCCGAAGCGTGTCTATGACATATACGGCAATATCGTTTTGTCGACGGACGCGACCTCCAGCGGTGCCGGCATCGCGACGCTCAACCCGATCCCCGAAGTACCGCCGGGCAACGTCGACCTGATCGCGCCTGAAGGCACCATCGACGCGGGCGAGGCGGGCATCCGTGTCTCCGGCAATGTCAATCTCGCAGCGCTGCAAATCCTCAACGCCGCGAACATCCAGGTGCAGGGCACCAGCACGGGCATTCCCACCGTGCAGGCGCCGAGCATCAGCGCGGCGCTCTCGACCTCGAACGCAACGGCCGCGTCCCAGCAGACGGCGACGCCGAACCAGGGCGCCGGCAACACCCAGCCATCGGTGATCATCGTCGAAGTGCTCGGCTATGGCGGCGGCGAGGCGCCGAAGCCGTCGGAAGAGGACGAGAAGCGATCGCAGCGCTCCGAGCGCAGCTATAACCACGACAGCGCGTTTCAGGTGGTCGGCGTCGGCGAGTTGAACGAGACGGAGATGAGGGCGCTCGCGGACTCCGAACGGAAACAGCTCGCCGGCCGGTGAGCTGGGACGGAGGAATACGCCTCATCGTGAATCGGGACATGGGAGAGGGCGTTCGTTTGCAACGGACGCCCTCCCTGTCGATCGACGTCCAAGGGCTGCGGTGACTTCGCCCGCAGACTGACATGCAGCTGTAATAGAGCCCCGCTAGGTTGGCGGTCTGATTTGTGACAGCTGCATGAACGTGGGGACGTGCGTTTTGACGCCAGATGCGCCGATTTTTGCGCGTTACGAACGCTGGCGCTCGTGTGTCCTGTTTCCGTTCGGCGTCTGTGCGTGCCTGCTTCAGCAGGGCGTTGCGGCCTATCCGAGCGAGATCCTCAGATTCGAGATCGCGTCGCAGCCGATCATCGGGGCGCTCGACCAGTACAGCGCCGTCACGGGGCGTGAAATCTTCTACGACGGCGCCCTCGCGGCGGGACGCCGGTCGAATCGCGTGCAGGGTGCTCTGGCGCCCGATGCCGCCCTGCGCGAGCTTCTCGTCGGCACCGGTTTGTCCGCGAGGGCAACCGGGGACACCAGTTTTACCTTGAAGGCTGCGACTCCCGCCCGCGTCGGCAACGCCGCGTTTCAATCCTATTTCGCCGGCATTCAGGCAACGGTCGCGCATGCGCTCTGCGCACACGCGGAGACGCGTCCGGCCAGTCAGGACCGCCTGGTCAGGCTATGGGTCGCTCCGAACGGGGCCGTCGAACGCGCGCAGCTGGTCAATCTGTCGGACGAACGGGCGGCGGCACGCGACGTCGGCGAGACGCATCTGCGCGGGCTCCCGGTCGGCCCACCGCCGGCGGGGATGCCGCAGCCGGTCGTCATGGCCATTCTGGCCGGCGTGCCATCGGCCTGTCGCGAGGTCGCGACCGGTGTTCGGTGAGATGATGGAGCGCCGCCCATGAGCGACTCCGGACGCGACGTGCTGCGCCGGGTGTTCGAACTCGGCTATGACGATCTGCGCATGCGGCTGGTGAACCGCACCGGATCGAGCGAGATTGCGAACGATGCGCTGCATGAGACCTGGCTGCGGATCAATCGCGCGACTCCGTCCGGTCCCGTTCACAGTCCGAAGGGCTACATCTTCCGGATCGCCATGAATGTCGTGCTGCAGCGCTGGCAGGTCGAGAACCGCTTCGCGACATTGTCCGACGCCAAGATGGCCATCGGCATCGCCGATGACGCGCCCGATCCGGAGCAGGCGGCCGTCGCCCGGTCGGAAATGGATGCGCTGGTCCAGGCGATCGGCGAACTGACGCCGCGACGCCGCAAGATCCTGCTGGCCGTCCGCCTCGACGGGCAATCCCTGCAGGAAACGGCGACGCAGCTCGGCGTGTCGCAGCGGCTCGTCGAGATTGAACTCAAGCACGCGCTCGACCATTGTGCGTATCGGCTCGATCGCGATGTCGTCCAAAGATTCGGTCCGAAGCCTGCCGAACGATCTAGGGAGAAGGCCGCCACCAGACCCCGCCTTCTGCCGTTCGGCACCCTGAAGACACGAAAGCATGACGATGAGCGCTAGCTCGCAGCAGACATCGGCACATCTCGACCCGGTCGAGCGCGAAGCGCGCCACTGGATGATGCGCTTTGCTGCCGGCAATGCGGACCGCTCCGAGCTGGAAAACTTCAAGCAGTGGTCGGCGCAAAATCCTGCCCATGCCGAGGCATTCGCCCGTGCCTGCCGGCTATGGGAGGCCCTCGGACCTGCCGGCGAGGTTGCTGCCGTGCAGCCGCATCCGCGTGCGGCGACGGGAGCACTGATGCGCCGCCGCGCTTTCCTGGGCGGGGCACTGGCGGCATCCGCGGCGGGCGCGGCGTATCTCGCGGTCCGGCCTCCCCTGGATCTGTGGCCATCGGTGTCGGAACTGCGCGCCGACTACCGGACCGGCATCGGCGAGCAGCGCCGGGTGGCGCTCGCCGGCGGTCCATCGGTGGAGTTGAACACCCGCACCAGCATCGCCTTCGATCCGGCAGCAGGCGGTTCCGCGCATATGAAGCTGATTTCCGGTGAAGCCGCCGTGTCGGTGACGCCCGAGATGACCAAAGCCATCGAGATCTCTGCTGCGAGCGGCCGTGTTGTCGCCACCGACTCGACATTCAACCTGCGATGCGACGGCGACAGGGTCGTCGCAACCTGTCTGAGCGGCGCCATCGATATTCGGCTCGGCGAACATTCGGCGCAGCTCCGCGCCGATCAGCAAGTGGCGTATTCTTCGGATGGACTGGGGCCGATCAGGACGATTGACCCGGCCGTGGTCACAGCATGGAAAGACGGGCTTTTGATCTTCCACTCGACCCCGCTCGCGGAGGCGGTCGCAGAGATCAATCGCTACAGGTCCGGTCGCATCATTCTGACCAATGCAGCTCTGGGGCAGCGTCTGTTCAATGCGCGGTTCCGGATCAAGAACATCGACGGCATCGTGACGCAGATCCAGGAAGCGTTCGGTGCATCTGTCACGACTCTGCCACATGGCATCGTGCTGCTGAGCTGACGCAACGTGCTCAGCGACACAAACAGCGTGATCGACGAAGCCGTTAAAAAATCTTTTCGGTCGTTGGCACCTTCGACGATCTAAGGGGGGATCGCGGGCAACCGACGTCTGCGATCGGTTCATCCGATCCCTTCGTGAAAGATTCTCGATGTCCAGCCTGAAGTCCCTCCGCACCTCGCAGCGTCTCTCCTCCAGGTCGTCCGCTTCGCAGCGTGTCACGCGTGGTCGCACTGCCGATGCGCTTCGGGTTTCCAGAGGCGTGATGCTGGCGTCTGCCAGCATGCTGGCCATCCTGACGATGTCTCCTGCGGCACATGGGCGTGCGTTGAACGGCGGCGGCGCGGGTGGTTCTGTTTCGGCTCCGAACATTGCATCCGATGCCGCGGCCCAGGCTGCACGGCAGGCTGCTGCGGCGGCGCGGCAGACCCAGGATTCACTCGCGCGCGCGGCGCGGGCCGTGCAGGACATTCAGGCGGTGCAAGCCGCGGCGCGGGCGGCCGCGGCGGCGGCACAGGCGTCGGTGACGGCACCGATCGCAGTTCCCAATGGCCTCGGCGCCGGCGGCTTGCTGCCGAACGTGCCCGCAGGTTGGAACGGCGCCTCTGCGCCGACGCAGAGCGTCGACGGCAATGGACAGACGCAGGTCAATATCCGTCAGCAGGCCCAGCAGGCAATCCTCAACTGGCAGTCGTTCAATGTCGGTGCGCGCACCACGCTGACCTTCGATCAGGGCGGCAACGCCAA
>JASBVG010000083.1 GCA_030147505.1 Tardiphaga sp. | reverse complement strand
AACGCAACCAGAGGCAGCGGGATTCTTCACCAAGGTCAAGGACTTCTTCGGAACACGCAACGCGTCCTGACGTTACAATGCTTGACCGTTTCCGCGGTTGGCGATACCCCTTTATGACGAAAATCTGACGTTCCGCACGTTCCGCGGTCGGCCTGGAAGCACAATGCCTCTGCAATCGTCCGCGCGTACGTTGAAAAAGCCGCTTCGTCTCGATGACGAAGTCCGCTTTATCCGCTCATGGATCGATAAACCGCTGCATATGGGCGCGGTGATGCCATCGGGCAAAGCGCTTGCCCGTACCATGGCGCAATATGTCGATCCGAAAGGCACCGGCCCCGTCATCGAACTTGGCCCTGGCACCGGCGCAATCACCACGGCGCTCGTGGCGCATGGGATCGATCAGAAGCGTCTGGTGCTCGTCGAATTCAATCCGACCTTCTGCGCGTTGCTGCGTGAGCGCTATCCGCAGGCGACCGTAGTGCAGGGCGATGCCTATACGCTGCGTGATACGCTTTGGGACGTGCTGAAGGAGCCGGCCTCTGCCGTCGTCTCCGGTCTGCCGCTGGTCACCAAGCCAATGCTGACACGCCTGAAGCTGATCCGCGATGCCTTTGCGGCGCTCGCGCCGCATGCGCCCTTCGTGCAGTTCACCTATTCGGTGGCGCCGCCGATCCCGAAATCGCTGCCTGGTGTGTCCACCGAGGCGTCTGAGCGGATCTGGATGAACCTTCCGCCCGCCCGCGTCTGGGTGTATCGCAAGGGCTGAGGCCGTTCGCGATCGCGCGGCGGCTCTGTCACCAACGCGATCGAACATATGGCTGCACCGAAGATTCTTGTCATTCCCGGCTCGCTGCGCACTGGCTCGCTGAACGCCAGGCTTGCGGCTGCGGCTGTCGACGAACTGGTGCGCGCCGATGCCGAGGTGACCCGCATTTCGCTCGGAGACTATCCGTTGCCGATCTATGACGGCGATCTCGAAGCATCATCCGGCGTACCGAAACACGCGCTCAATCTGAAGCGAATGATCGGATCGCATCACGGCGTGCTGGTCGTCACGCCCGAATACAATTCCTCCCTGCCGCCCCTGGTGAAGAACACGATCGATTGGGTCTCACGCGTCAATGATGGGCAGGAGGGCCGGGGCCATGTGTTCCGCGGTCGTGCCTTCGCCATCGCTGCCGCATCCAACGGACGTCTCGGTGGCACGCGCTGCCTCGAAGCGCTGCGGCTCGTGCTCTCCGCCTGCCGCGCGCTCGTCATTCCGAGCCAGCTCGCGCTGTCGCATGCCGATCAGGCCTATGACGAGATGGATCGTCTCAAACACCCCGCCGATATCGCGGCGATGCAATCCATGGTGCGGCAATTGATCGATGTCGCCCAGCAAATGAAGTGAGTTTGATATGACCGTCATGGATCCTCGCGACCGCCTGATCGTCGCGCTCGACGTCCCCGATGTCGCGTCGGCCAAAGCGATGGTTGAAGGTCTTGGCGACAGCGTGACGTTCTACAAGATCGGCTATCAGCTCGGTTATGCCGGCGGCCTGCCGCTGGTACGCGAGCTCGCTGACGCCGGCAAGAAGGTGTTCGCGGATCTCAAAATGCATGACATCGGCAACACGGTGGCGCGGGGTGTCGAGAGCGTTGCCAAGCTGGGTGCAACCTTCCTCACTGTGCACGCCTATCCGCAAACCATGCAGGCGGCGGCGAATGCGAGCAAAGGTTCCGACCTGAAAATTCTTGCTGTCACCGTGCTGACCTCATACGACAATGAGGACCTCAAAGCTGCCGGCTATCAGCTCGGCGTCAGCGATCTCGTCACCACACGCGCCCAGCAGGCGCAGGTGCTCGGCGTCGACGGTCTCGTCTGCTCCCCGGAGGAAGTGGGCAATCTGCGCAAGCTCATCAAGCCGGAGATGGTTCTCGTGACGCCCGGCGTGCGCCCTGCTGGTGCCGACCTCGGCGACCAGAAGCGCGTGATGACGCCGGCCAGGGCGATTGCAGCGGGCTCGGATTATCTCGTGGTCGGTCGCCCGATCCTTGCGGCAGCCGATCCCAAAGCGGCGGCGGAGGCAATCGTCGCCGAGATCGCGCAGACGCGCGGCTAATCAACAACAGGGAGAGAGCGAATGCCGAAAGCTTACTGGATCGCACGCGTCGATGTGCACAATATGGACGGCTACAAGCAGTATGTGGCCGAGAACGGCCCGGTCTTCGCCAAGTATGGCGCCAAGTTCATCGTCCGCGGCGGCCAGTTCGAGGCCAAGGAAGGTTCTTCGCGCACGCGTAATGTCGTACTCGAATTCAAGGATTATCCGACCGCGCTCGCCTGCTACAATTCGCCGGAATACCAGCGCCTCGTCGAGATACGCAAACCTCATGGCGAGAGCGATCTCGTGATCATCGAGGGGTACGACGGGCCGCAGCCAACCGTCTAACCTTAAGCATGTGCTTGATCTGATTGGTATCTGAGGATTTCGGGGACGTGCGCGTGTTGCCGTGGAGGCACTGCGCCGCTATACCGCGTGAGATACGAAGGAACGCCAGATGTCCGATATGAGATTGATCGTTGCCGGCGCCGGCGGCCGCATGGGTCGCGCGCTGATCCGCACCATCGCCGAAACGCCGGGCGCCGTGCTTGCCGGAGCGCTGGAAGCGCCGACGTCGGAGCTGCTCGGCCAGGACGCCGGCGTGCTCGCCGGTCTGCCGGAAAACGGCATCAAACTCTCGGCCGATTTGTGGACGCTGTCGAAGGAGGCCGACGGCATCCTCGATTTCACAGTGCCGGCCGCGACCATCGCCAATGTGGCCATCGCCGCCCAGCGCGGCATCGTGCATGTGATCGGCACCACTGGTCTTTCGGCCTCCGACGATGCGGTCATCAAGAGCGTCACCAAACAGGCCATCGTCGTGCAGTCCGGCAATATGAGCCTCGGGGTCAACCTGCTCGCCGCATTGGTGAAGCGTGTCGCGCAATCGCTGGACGACGGTTTCGACATCGAAGTGCTGGAAATGCATCACAAGGCCAAGATCGACGCGCCGTCGGGCACCGCCTTTATGCTCGGCCAAGCTGCAGCGGACGGCCGCAAGGTGTCGCTCGATACGCATTCGGCCCGTGGCCGCGATGGTATCACCGGCGAGCGCAAGGCCGGCGATATCGGCTTCGCCTCGCTGCGTGGCGGCACCGTCGCCGGCGAACACATGGTGATCTTCGCCGGCCCGCATGAGCGCATCGAACTCACGCACAAGGCCGAGGACCGCATGATCTTCGCCCATGGCGCGCTGAAGGCCGCCATGTGGGCGCATGGCAAGCCGCCCGGACACTATTCGATGGCCGACGTGCTCGGCCTCGGCGAATTCTGAAAAAGAAACAGCAACGGAATCTGTGATGACTGACCGCCTTCTCGTGCTTGTCCGCCACGGCCAGAGCGACTGGAACCTGAAGAACCTGTTCACTGGCTGGAAAGACCCGGACCTCACTGAGAAAGGTGTCACCGAAGCCAGGGAGGCCGGCCGCAAGCTGAAGGCGCAGGGCCTGACCTTCGACGTCGCCTTCACCTCGGCGCTCACCCGCGCCCAGCACACGCTGAAGCTGGCGCTGGAGGAAATGGGCCAGACCGGCATTCCCGTGACCAGGAACCTTGCGCTGAACGAACGCGATTACGGTGACCTCTCCGGTCTCAACAAGGATGACGCCCGGGCCAAGTGGGGCGAGGAGCAGGTGCATGTCTGGCGCCGGTCCTATGACGTCCCGCCGCCCGGCGGCGAGAGTCTGAAGGACACGCTGGCGCGCACGCTGCCTTACTATGTGCAGGAGATCCTGCCCGGCGTCCTGCGCGGCGAGCGCACGCTGGTGGCCGCGCATGGCAATTCGCTGCGCGCGCTGATCATGGTGCTGGAAAAGCTGTCGCCGGAGGGCATTCTGGCCCGCGAACTCGGCACGGGCGCGCCGATCATCTACAAGCTCAATGCCGACGCGACGGTGGCTTCCAAGCTCGATCTGGCGTGATTTCTTGCGTCATTGTTGCGGCAAATCTTGCGGCATCAGTGAGGCGGGTCCGTAACGACAAAGGCCCGCACCGATCGTTGCGGGCCTTTGTTTTTGATAGTCGAAGAGCTCAGTTCGCGCCGTTATGGGCAAACTGGCCGGTGGCGCGGAAGCGCCAGAGATATTGCGGGGCCACGGCTTCCAGTGAATCCGGTGCGATGCCGAGGCCTTCCAGCGTCAGGCCGGCGACCTTGGCGGCTTCGGAGACGACATTGTCCATCTTCAGCATCGCCACCTGATCCGGGGTCAGCTTGAAATCGCCCGGCGCGAATTGCAGGAAATAGGACTTCAGCCTGGCGATGCCCATCGGTACCGGCAGGATCATGCGTTCGCGCTCGATGGTCTTGAGCACGATCTCGACGATCTCCTGCATGGTCAGCACTTCCGGGCCGCCGAGCTCATAAACGGCGCCCGGCCTGGTCTTGCCCGCGGCCGCATCGGCCACGGCCTGGGCGACATCGCCGACGAACACCGGCTGCATCTTCGTCTCGGCGCCGAACACTGGCATCACGGGCGCGATGCGGGCCAGCGAGGCGAAGCGGTTGGTCAGGCTGTCTTCCGGGCCGAACACCAGCGAGGGACGCAGGATCGAGGCCGACGGCACGGCTGCGAGCACATTCCGCTCGCCGGCGGCCTTGGCGCGGGAATAGGCCGATTCGGAATCGGCATCGGCGCCGATGGCCGAGACATGCACCATGCGGGCGCCGATCTCGGCGGCGGCCCGGGCGATGGCGCCGGCGCCTTCGGCCTGCACGGCGTCGAAGCTCTGCCTGCCGCCTTCGCTGAGGATGCCGACCAGGTTCACCACGATCGAAGCGTCGCGCATGGCGGCCTTGATGGAGGCGGGGTTGCGGACATTGGCCTGCACGGCATGGATCTGGCCGACACGGCCGAGCGGCTGCAGGTGGCCGGCCAGCTCCGGCCGGCGCACGGCAACACGAATCCGGTATTCGCGCTTGGCCAGCGCGCGGACCACATGCCGTCCCACGAAGCCGGATCCGCCGAAAACCGTGACGAGGGTGTCGATGGGGGCAGCCATGGGGTCAGTTCCTTGCATAAGTCAGACGGAAAACGGCGGCAGTTTAGACCGTTTCGCGATACGCCAAGCTGTGATGCCTGTACAGCGGAAAGGAATTGCACAAAGCAATTTGACAAGTGCGTAACGGCCCCCTACACACCGCGCCACGTGCTGCAAAGCATGTGCCCAGGTGGCGGAATTGGTAGACGCGCTGGCTTCAGGTGCCAGTGGCTTAACGGCCGTGAAGGTTCGAGTCCTTTCCTGGGCACCATTGCCTTTCTAAGGCATTGATTGCTCTACAAATCCTTGAAAATCGATGGTTCTTGGCTGCTCGCTGGTACAAGCGAGTGGTACGAATGATTCTCATCATGTCTCGGCCTTGGGAGCATCCCGACACGGGCGTTTGTTATTTCCGTAAAGCTGTGCCGGATGATTTGAAGGCGGTCATCGGCAAGTGGGAGGAGAAGCGGTCCTTGCGAACCAAGGACGGCGCTGAGGCGAAGCGGCTGCATGCGCTTGCCGCCGTGGACGTGGACCGTGAGTGGGCCGATGCTCGGCGCTCTTTCGGCACTGCCTCTTATCGAATTGGATGCCGCAACCATTAAGCGGATTGGTGAAGCGTACTATGTTCACTTAGTGGATGAGGATGACGAGCAGCGCATCGCAGGGTTCAGTGCCCCTGAGCAGCTTCCTGACGATCCGACGCCTACATTTGAGGAATACGTCGTGGACTGCGCAGAGTTCGACGCCAGCGCCCGACACGGCTTTGCTCGGGGCAGGCCGATGCTTTCTTCCTCAGCGAGGTAGACGAGTTCTGTCATGGGACGGAATTGAGCTTTGGCTCGATCCTGCTTCTCCAAGCCGCAAGTTGATAGCTCGCGAGCTGCAAGCTGCCAGCATCCGAGCCGCCAAGGTGAAGTCCTTCTTAAGGCCGCCGACAGCTCTCAAAGGAACCTGAGAGAAAGTTTAAGCTATATCTGGCCAAGCGTTGGGTAGCATGGCTCTGGGCCTATACTGGCAACCAGCGCCTGCGGCGAGCTGCCGCACGAATGTGACGCAACTGCAACGCAGGCCCTTGTTCCGCGCCTTCTTAGAACGCCTCGAAGAAGTAGTGAGTGCAAATATTGCTACTGCTGACTAGAGCCTCTTTGGGGAATAACTATTGGGGCTATCTAATATGCTTTGGGGCAAAGGTTTTCAGGCATCGCGGTCTTTTTTCGTGTGTGCCGCCAGCTATCTCGTTCTCGGTGCGTCTTCCGACCTCGCTTCCGCGCAGTCGGCGCAGACTAACCTGCCGCCCGTCACCGTTGATGCTCCGGCTCCGCGCCAAACAGTCGTCCGACGAGCGACGCCTTCGCGGCAGTCGCAGGTTCGACGTGCCATACCAGCTCGGTCGCGCGTGGCGGAGCCTGCTCCTACGGCTCCTATTGCCACCAACGCTTTTGAGAGTGGCACCGGCCCTGTTCGAGGTCTTGTAGCTACGCGAAGCGCATCGGGAACGAAGACAGACACGCCACTCGTTGAGGTTCCTCAATCCGTGAGTGTGGTGACAGCCGACCAGATTACAGCGCAGGGTGCGCAGAGCATCGGACAAGCCTTGCGTTACACGCCGGGCGTATCATCGGAGACGCTGGGCGTCGGTGACTTTACAAGTACTTTTATCCGCCAGCGTGGCTACGTAGCCGACCTATATCTTGATGGCCTTCGACTGCCCCGCCCACCCGCCAGTGCCGCATACGCCGAAGTTGAGCCTTACAATGTGGAAAGGGTCGAGAGCCTTCGCGGGCCATCTTCAGGGCTGTATGGCGCAAGCGGGCCGGGCGGCATCATCAACATGGTCAGCAAGAGACCGCTTGATAAGCCATTTCATGAAATTGCTGTCCAAGGCGGAAGCTTCGACCGCAAACAAGTGCAGTTTGATTTCTCTGACCGCATCAATGGAAACCCTGACGCTCTATTCCGGGTTGTGGGGCTAGCACGTGATTCCAATCATCAGGTCGACTATCTGCAAGACAGTCGCCAGTTCATAGCTCCGTCGATTACCGTAAGAAACGAGCAGACCTCGCTCACCGCGATGGCTAGCTATTTCCACGCGGACAACCGGTTCAATCTGTTCAACTACCTCCCGGCGTCGGGCATGATTTTGCCCAATCAGAACGGGCGTCTGAGCCAGTCGCTTTATCTAGGCAATCCGAACTATGACCGCATCAAGCGCGAGCAGTTCACCGCAGGGTACGCTTTCGAGCACCGCTTTGACGAGATGCTTACGTTCCGGCAGAATTTCCGGTTCGTTCAGACGGACAACGATTTGCTCACCTCCGCCATCGCCAGGCCATCGAACAGTTTGGCGACAGGCAATGATCCAAGAACAGGTCTGGCATTAGGAGACGCCTCGCTCCAAACGGTGAGACTTGGAACGATCGCTCAGTATGCTCATACCGAGCAGTTCACACTTGATAACCAACTTGAAGCTCGTTTTTCGACCGGTCCATTCTCGCATACGGCGGTTGTCGGCTATGACTATCGGGACGTCGATGCGACGTACCTGTTCCTCAGTGGTGGCGGCACGGCATTCACGCTGAACCTTTACAATCCCGTCTACAACATCGCTGCAACGCAACCGCCAACTGGCTTCCTGCAAAACGATGCGTATAAGCAGCAGCACTCCGCCATCTATTTCCAGGATCAGATCAAATTCGACCGATGGATTTTGACGCTGGGCGGACGGCAGGATTGGGCCGAATCTCTCACCAACAATAAACTGGGCAATTTGGGTTTTCGTGGGCCTGATGATTCGGCATTCACGGGCCGTGCGGCGCTTGCGTATCAGTTCGACAACGGCATTACGCCTTATGTGACGTATGGCACTTCCTTCGAGCCGATCATTGGTACCGCATTTGGAGGCGTTCCGCTGCGGCCTACAACGGGCGCTCAATACGAAGGTGGTGTAAAATACCAGCCTCCCGGAACCCGCACACTTTTGACTGCCGCAGTGTTCGATTTAACGCAGCAGAATGTATTGACGCCTGATCCGGTAAACGCTGGCTTCTCGATCCAAACCGGCGAAATTCACACGCTCGGCGCCGAGTTCGAGGCTCGCACCGAGCTCACGGATAATTTCAGTCTGATTGCAGCCTACACGTATCTCGATGCCACCGTGACGGTATCAAATCGTCCGGGGGAAGTCGGGACTACGCCTAACTACAATCCTCGCAACGCCGCATCGGTTTGGGGGCAGTATAAGCTCGACGGCGATTTACGTGGCGTCACAGTCGGCGGCGGGGTCAGGTACGTCAGCTCGCGCGAGGCGTGGCAACCTGCTGTGAACTACGGAGGTGTCGTAGGCAATGTACCAGCATTTACTTTGGTTACGCCTGGCTACACTCTATTCGATATGATGGTCAGCTACGACTTCGCCTATCTGTCACCCGCTATGAAAGGCACGAACCTTAGGATCAACGCAACAAATCTATTCGATACATGGCATGTGGCAGGTTGCAATTCGATCATTCAGTGTAGCCAAGGTATAGGCAGAACTGTTTTGGCGACGCTCTCATACAAGTGGTAGTTGCCTCAAAGCGCGTAATTGTTACATCCTCACGCTCACGAAGCGTGGGGATGTTTAGGCGGACTTGTTCCAAGTCGCATTACAAATGATGATTGCGATTTCGAGGTATCTATGCGCACGATCATAGGTCTTCTTCACCGTTGGGTTGGCCTTGCCCTGGCCGTCTTTCTTTTCGTGTCAGGATTAACGGGTGCGGTAATTTCTTGGGACCATGAGCTTGACGATGCGCTCAATCCCCACTTGATGCATGCCAGCTCGTCTGGCGAAGCCACCTCCGTGTTCGAGGTTGTGAAGCGGTTCGAGGTGGCTAACCCTGCTGCGCAGGTCACATTTTTCCGGCTAGCGAATGAGAAAGGCGAGAGCGGCATGTTCGCCGTTCAGCCGAGAGTGAATCCGGCAAGCGGCCAGCTTTACGATCTGGACTACAACCAAGTTTACTTCGATCCGGTCACCGGCGCTGAACTTGGGAGACGGAAATGGGGCGCGGTCTGGCCTATCACCCGGGAAACTTTCGTCTCGTTCTTGTACAGATTGCACTACACGCTTCACATCCCGCGTATGTGGGGGACCGATCGGGTTGGTTACTGGCTCATGGGCGTGATAGCCCTTGTTTGGACGGTTGATTGTTTCTTCGGCTTCTACCTAACTTTACCAGCAAGGCGTAAGGCGCGAGCAGCCCGCGCTGCATCGGTGGAGCGAGAGCTTGGGAAAGGCTTTTGGCAGCGGTGGAAACCCGCTTGGAGGGTTAAGACCACTGGCAGTGCCTATCGCATCAATTTCGATCTGCATCGAGCTTTCGGTCTTTGGACATGGGTTCTTCTATTCGTAATTGCCTTCACAGGTTTCTCCCTGAACCTGTACCGCGAGGTGTTCTACCCTATCATGGCGACCGTCTCGCAGGTAACGCCAAGCGCCTTCATGAAGCGAACGCCTACAGCGATAGAAGCGCCTATCGCACCCGTTGCCACGTATGAGGAAATCCTGGCTCTAGCAAAGGCGGAGGCTCAGGCGCGAGGCTGGACCGCTCCGGTGGGCAGCATGTTCTACGCCCGCCGAGTTGGGTTATACGGTGTCACTTTTTTCAAGCCTGAGGACGGCCACGGAGTGGGCGGAGTAGGCAATCCTGCCCTGTACTACGACAGCCGCACCGCCGCGTTAGAAGGCGACAGGACGCCTTGGAAAGGCACTGCGGCGGACATCTTTCTTCAAGCTCAGTTTCCTCTCCACTCCGGTCGCATCTTGGGCTTACCGGGGCGCATCCTGATTTCGATCATGGGAATCGTCGTGGCCATGCTGTCCGTCACGGGCGTATATATCTGGTATCGCAAGAGGGCAGCTCGCATCCGTCAACAGAGCGGAGCCTACGCGGTACGGCTGGCCCCGGCCGAATAGACCGCCAGCCAGCGTTGATCGCGTTGTAGACTGCGCCCCGCGAGCAAGGCTGGTGCTGCAAAACAGCCCATCCTTTCCTGGGCACCATCGTGCTCTTAAGTCTCTGATTTTCAGAGCATTTTCAGAAAATCGACGATTGATCGGCGCGCGCGGTGCGAGCGTGGCGTTAAATATGCCTCGCTTCTATCGGGCGACCGCCCGGTCGTAGGCCGCAATAGATGCCTGCGCGGTCGCCTTCACCTCTGTGGTGCTCATTCCCGGCTTGTAGAGGCTGCTGCCGAGGCCGAAGGCTTGGATGCCGGCGGCGATATAGTCGGCGAAATTCCTGTCGGAAACGCCGCCAACGGCGCCGATGACGGCATCGCCGGGCAACACCGCGCGAATGGCGGCGATGCCGGACGGACCGAGGATCGACGCCGGGAAGAATTTCAGTGCGGACGCGCCCGCGCGCAGCGCGAGCAGGGCTTCCGTCGGCGAGAATACGCCGGGCATCGTCACCATGCCGCGATGCGCGGCCATCGCCAGCACCTCGACATCCACATTGGGGCTCACCATCAGGCGCCCGCCGACATCGGCAACCCGGACGCAGTCGTTCGCGGTGAGCACGGTGCCGGCGCCGATCAAGACGTCCTTGCCGAAGCGCTTGCTGATCCGTGCGATGGAATCGAACGGATCGGGCGAGTTCAGCGGCACCTCGATCATCTCGAAGCCGGTGTCGATCAGCGTGTCGACGATGCCCTCCACTTCATCCGGGCGCACGCCGCGCAGGATGGCGACAAGCGGACGTTTCACGTCGGGCCAATGGATCGGCTGAGTCATGCGAACAGGTCTCCCCACAAATGGATGGCGGCCTTGGTCAGGCCGCGTTGCGACGCATGCTCGGCGTCCACAAGGGTAACATCTAAGTCGGCATCGGCGAGAGCGGCTGCATAGAGATCCTTGAGGGCGCCGGCGCCGATCAGGCGCACCGGATGCTGCTTGCCGAAACGAGATCCGGCATCGGCAATCTCCGAACCGATCAGCAAGCCGGACAGACGTGCCGCACCATCAGCCTGTTGCTGGAAACCAAGCAGTTGCGCCGCGCGCAGGCTGAACAGCGAGGCGGTCAAACCGGCCGGCGCATTGAGTGCACGCTGCAGGCCATAGCGAAACGCCTCATTCGCGGTGGGGGCATGGGCATCGTGAATCACGGCGTGTTTCAGGATGCTGTGCTGGGCAACGACCGAGAACAGTTCGCCGGTCATGTAGGTCGTGAACGATACGACGCTGCCGGACTCGATCCGGATCCATTTGCTGTGAGTGCCCGGAATGCAGACGAGGCCGGTGAAATCAGGTTCGGTGACACCGAGCAGTTGAGTCTCCTCGCCGCGCATGACGTCCGGCCTTGTAGCATCCGTCTGGGCGATGCCAGGCAGGATGCGCACGTCGCCGGCCGTATCGACACGCTGCGCGCCGTCATGCAGGGCGTCGAGTCGCGTCGGCGCCTGCAAATAGGGCGCCTCGATCCAGCCCTGCCTGGCGCCGGCCATGCCGCAGATCAACACCGGCAAGCCTTGGGCCGGACCAAGTCTGTCGAGATGATTTGCGAGCACGGGAGCGAAGCGGGCTGTCGCACAATGCAGCATCCCTTCCGGCCCACGGGTCTCCGCAAGCACGTTGCCATCGGCGGCCATCAGCCAGCCGCGAAAACTGCTGGTGCCCCAATCGACGGCAACGAAAGCCGGCTTCCTCGATGTCACATTTTGCTCCGGCTCGTTTCGGCACGAATTCATGCCGAGCATAGCCGAAAGCCTTGTGGTCAGCAGTAATTCTCGCAGGGGATCGGTGCAAAATCGGTCCGCTCCGTCGCGCGGACTTTGGGCACTTGTGCGAGGTGCGATGTGCCTTCACGGCTGACGACGACGCGGAACGCATCCAGGATCGCGGTCGCCATGTCCGGGTGATGCATTTCCACCGCGTCGTCGAGCCAGTCCGGCATGTCACGCCGGGTGGACAAGGCGCAGTGCCATTCGCCCTCATCGAATACAAGGCGGCGTAGTTGCCAGGCCGGCAGCTCGATGGCGATCAAGGCGAGGGCGGCGTCGGTCCAGGCGCCGGCTTCGACGAGGCGGTCGAGACGCCTTGCGTCGGCCGAGCGGCGCATCGCCGGCAGGCGCTTGCAACAAGCAAGGCAAATGACCGTGAACATTGCGGCGTCGAGCGGGGCGATATCCGACACAGCGTGCGCACCGGTAGTATGACGAAACGAGATGCGCGACATGGCAGGACTCCATAAGCGGACCGGTCATCGAGCGACCGCAGCCCATCATCTGCCTGTCCGGCCATTTGAATGCGAGACGGTCCACAGGCCGAAGATATAGGGACGCCATAAGCATCAGCGATCCCTGCCGCGGCAGTGATCGTCCGTGCCTTTATGAAATTCCTATAAGTTCGCGGTTTCCCTCGTCTCGAAAACCTACGTCCCGAATGGCACCTGATCGACGATCGGGCGCGGTCTCTGCGCTCATGCGCAGCTTCTGCGCCATCGTCGCCAGTACATCAGGAGCATTCCATGCTGGACGTTCTCATGCTGGGCCTCGGGCTTGGCTTTTTCCTTCTCACGCTGGGCTACGCCTATGCCTGCGAGCGCTTGTGAGGAGATGGATCATGATCTTCGATTATGTGCTCGCCGGCACGGTGTCGGCTGCTCTCCTCATTTATCTCACTTACGCCCTGCTTCGCCCCGAGCGGTTCTGAGCGCGCGTCAAAAAGGTCAAACACGATGACACTCATCGGCTGGGTTCAGATCGCACTGTTCTGTGCGGTGATCTTGGCGCTCACGAAGCCGCTCGGCGGCTACATGACGCGCGTATTCAGTGGCGAGCATACGTGGCTGTCGCCGGTGCTGCGGCCCGTCGAGGCCGGCATCTATTGGCTCGGCGGTATCGATGCGAAGCGCGAGCAGCATTGGCTCACTTATACGGTGGGCATGCTGCTGTTCCATGTCGGCGGCTTCGCCATCCTCTATGCGCTCCTGCGAGTGCAGGATGTGCTGCCGTTCAATCCGCAGGGCCAGTCCGCAGTGGCGCCAGATCTCGCCTTCAACACCGCGGCCTCCTTCATCACCAATACCAACTGGCAGAATTACGGTGGCGAAAGCACGCTGTCCTATCTGTCCCAGATGCTCGGCCTGACGCATCAGAATTTCCTCTCGGCGGCTACCGGCATTGCGCTGGCTGTTGCGCTGATCCGCGGCTTCTCGCGGTCGTCGATGCGTACGCTCGGCAATTTCTGGGTCGATGTGACGCGCTGCACGCTCTATGTGCTGCTGCCGATCTGCGTCGTCTACACGCTGTTCCTGGTCTGGCAGGGTATGCCGCAGACACTCGGCGCCTATGTCGATGCGACCACGCTGGAAGGCGCGAAGCAGAGCATCGCCGTCGGCCCGGTGGCGTCGCAGGTGGCGATCAAGATGCTTGGCACCAATGGCGGTGGTTTCTTCAACGTCAACGCGGCGCATCCGTTCGAGAATCCGACGGCGCTGTCGAACTTCGTGCAAATGATCTCGATCTTCGCCATCGGCGCGGCAATGACCAATGTGTTCGGCCGCATGGTCGGCAATCCCCGGCAAGGCTGGGCCATTCTGGCGGTGATGGGCGTGCTGTTCATCACCGGCGTCACCATCACCTATTGGGCGGAAGCGGGCGGCACCACTGGCCTCAGCGCGCTCGGTCTCACAGGCGGCAACATGGAGGGCAAGGAAGTCCGCTTCGGCATCATTGCATCGTCCTTGTTTGCCGTCGTGACCACGGCGGCGTCCTGTGGCGCGGTCAATGCGATGCATGATTCCTTCACCGCGCTCGGCGGCATGATCCCGCTGATCAACATGCAGCTCGGCGAAATCATCGTCGGCGGCGTCGGCGCCGGCCTTTACGGCATGCTGCTGTTCGTCGTGCTGGCGATCTTCGTCGCCGGCCTGATGGTCGGCCGCACGCCGGAATATGTCGGCAAGAAAATCGAGGCGCACGAGGTCAAGATGGCAATGCTGGCCATTCTCATCCTGCCCTTGATGTATCTCGGCTGGACGGCAGTGGCGGTCGTGTTGCCCTCGGCCGTGGCGTCGATGGCCAATGCGGGACCGCATGGCTTCACCGAGGTGCTGTACGCTTTCACCTCGGCGACGGGCAATAACGGCTCGGCCTTTGGCGGCCTCACCGGTAATACGTTCTTCTACAACCTGACGCTCGCCTGTTCGATGCTGATCGGCCGCTTCTTCATGATCGTTCCGGCCATGGCGATGGCGGGCTCGCTGGTCGAGAAGAAGTCCATCGCGGCCTCCTCCGGCACGTTGCCGACCACCGGCGCCCTGTTCGTCGGCCTCGTTATCGGCGTCATCCTGATCATCGGCGGTCTCACTTTCTTCCCGGCACTCGCGCTCGGCCCGATCGTCGAGCATCTCGCGATGATCGCCGGCAACCTGTTCTGATCGGAGCAATCTCCATGGAAACCCTCAAACTGCAAAAGCGCGGCGCTGGCTCGGCGCTGCTCGATCCGAAGATCGTGCTGCCCGCCATCGCCTCGTCCTTCACCAAGCTCGATCCCCGGGTGATGGTGAAGAATCCGGTGATGTTCGTGGTGGAAATCGTCGCCGCGCTCACCACCATCATCTTCATCAAGAACGTGATGACCGGCGGCGAAGATCTCGCTTTCACCTTCCAGATCATCCTGTGGCTGTGGTTCACGGTGTTGTTCGCCAATTTCGCCGAAGCCGTCGCCGAAGGCCGCGGCAAGGCGCAGGCGGAGACGCTGAAGAAGACGCGGACCGAAAGCCAGGCCAAGCTGCTCACGGGCAACGATGCCAGCGACAGGAGCTATCGCATGGTCGCGGGCACGACGCTGAAGGTCGGCGATATCGTGCTGGTCGAGGCCGGCGACCTCATCCCGTCGGACGGCGAAGTGATCGAGGGCGTTGCGTCGGTCAACGAAGCTGCGATCACCGGCGAGTCGGCTCCGGTCATCCGCGAATCCGGCGGCGACCGCTCGGCGGTCACCGGCGGCACGCAGGTGCTGTCGGACTGGATCCGCGTCCGCATCACCGCGGCGCAGGGCTCCACCTTCATCGATCGCATGATCAAGCTGGTGGAAGGCGCCGAGCGTCAGAAGACGCCGAACGAAATCGCGCTCAACATCCTGCTGCTCGGCCTCACCATCATCTTCGTCTTCGCGACGGTGACGATCCCGAGCTATGCCGCCTATGCCGGCGGCACCATCTCCGTCGTCGTGCTGGTGGCGCTGTTCGTGACGCTGATCCCGACCACCATTGGCGCGCTGCTGTCGGCCATCGGCATTGCCGGCATGGATCGTCTGGTGCGCTTCAACGTGCTGGCGATGTCCGGCCGTGCCGTGGAAGCCGCAGGCGATGTCGATACGCTGCTGCTCGACAAGACCGGCACGATCACGCTCGGCAATCGCCAGGCGACGGCGTTCCGTCCGCTGCGCGGTGTCACCGAGCAGGAGCTGGCGGATGCGGCGCAACTCGCATCATTGGCCGACGAGACGCCGGAAGGCCGTTCCATCGTCGTGCTGGCGAAGGAGAAATACGGCATCCGCGGCCGCGACATGGCAGAACTGTCCGCCACGTTCGTGCCTTTCACCGCGCAGACGCGCATGAGCGGTATCGATGCATCGGGTGTATCCGTGCGCAAGGGGGCGGTCGATTCGATCCTCGCTTATGTCAGCGGGAGCGATGCGCCGATCGCGTCCGGCAATACGGCGCGGGCGATCGCGCCGGCAACCATGTCGCAGGCGGCCCGCGAGTTGCAGGCCATTGCCGATGAAGTGGCGAAGGCCGGCGGCACGCCGCTCGGCGTCGCGCGCGACGGCAAGCTGCTGGGCGTCATCTATCTGAAGGACATCGTCAAGGGCGGCATCCGCGAACGCTTCGCCGAATTGCGCCAGATGGGCATCCGCACCATCATGATCACCGGCGATAATCCGATGACGGCTGCGGCCATCGCGGCGGAAGCTGGCGTCGATGATTTCCTGGCGCAGGCAACACCCGAAGACAAGCTCAAGCTGATCCGCGACGAGCAGGCCAAGGGCAAGCTGGTGGCCATGTGCGGCGACGGCACCAATGACGCGCCGGCGCTCGCGCAGGCCGATGTCGGCGTCGCCATGAACACCGGTACCCAGGCAGCACGCGAAGCCGGCAACATGGTGGATCTTGACAGCAACCCGACCAAGCTGATCGAGGTGGTGGAAATCGGCAAGCAGCTGCTGATGACGCGCGGCGCATTGACGACCTTCTCGATCGCCAATGACGTGGCGAAGTACTTTGCGATCATCCCGGCGCTGTTCATCGCCTTTTATCCGCAGCTCGGTGCGCTCAACATCATGGGCCTCGCCAGCCCGCAGAGCGCCATCCTGTCGGCGATCATCTTCAACGCGATCATCATCGTCGCGCTGATCCCGCTGGCGCTGAAAGGCGTCGCTTACAAGCCTGTCGGAGCCGGTGCGTTGCTTGGCCGTAACCTGCTGATCTACGGCGTCGGTGGCCTCATCGTTCCGTTCATGGGGATCAAGATGATCGATCTTGCGGTCACCGCACTCGGTCTGGCCTGAGGAGAAACATCATGTTGAAAGAACTTCGACCCGCCATCACCGTCCTGGTGCTGCTCACCGCCATCACCGGCCTCGTCTATCCGCTGGCCATGACGGGCATCGCCGGTGTCCTGTTTCCGGCGCAGGCAGAGGGCAGCCTGATCGAGCGGGACGGCAAGGTGATCGGCTCCGCGCTGATCGGCCAGGAATTCAAGGGCGACAACTATTTCCATGGCCGCCCCTCGGCGACCACGGGGACCGATCCGCAGGATTCCACTAAGTCCGTGCCGCAGCCCTATAACGCTGCTAATTCGGTCGGCTCCAATCTCGGTCCGACGAGCAAGGCGCTGAACGATCGCGTCAAGGAAGATGTCGAAAAGCTGAAGGCGGAGAATCCGTCGATGCCGGTGCCGGTCGATCTCGTCACCGCATCGGGCAGCGGCCTTGATCCGAACATCTCGCCGGAAGGTGCGCTGTTTCAGGTGCCACGCGTCGCCAAGGCCCGCAACATACCGGAGGAGCGGGTTCGTGCATTGGTGAGCGAGAAGACAGAGGGCCGTCTGCTCGGTCTGCTGGGCGAACCCCGCGTTAACGTCCTCGCGCTGAATCTGGCGCTGGATGCGACCGCGGCCAGGTAAGCCGCTAGGCCGGTTATCCTGCGGAGGCTATATATAGCTTCATGGCACATCAGAGCCGCGACCCCGACCAACGCCCTTCGCCGGAAGCCTTGCTGGAGACAGCAAGGCGTGAGGAGGGTGCGGCCGGACGGCTGAAGATCTTTGTCGGCGCCGCCCCCGGCGTCGGCAAGACCTATGAGATGCTGCAGAGCGCCCATGCCAAGCGCAAGGCGGGGGTGGATGTGGTGGTCGGCGTGGTCGAGACCCACGGCCGCGCCGAGACCGAAGCGCTGCTGTCGGGGCTCGAGGTCGTTCCGCGGCGGATGATCGAGCACAAGGGGCAGACGCTCGACGAGATGGATCTCGATGCCATTCTCGCACGCCGCCCCAGGATCGTCCTGGTCGATGAACTCGCGCATACCAATGCGCCGGGTTCGCGTCACCCCAAGCGTTACCTCGATGTCGCCGAGCTGCTTGCCGCCGGTATCGATGTCTACACCGCCGTCAATGTCCAGCACATCGAAAGCCTGAACGACGTCGTCGCGCAGATCACCCACGTGCGGGTGCGCGAGACGGTGCCGGATTCGGTGTTCGACCGCGCCGATGCGATCGAACTGATCGACCTCACGCCGGACGACCTGATCCAGCGCCTGAAGGACGGCAAGGTGTATGTGCCGAAACAGGCCGAGCGGGCGCTGGAGCATTATTTCTCGCCGGGCAATCTCACGGCGCTGCGCGAGCTCGCATTGCGCCGCACGGCCGATCGCGTCGATGAACAGCTCCTGACGCATATGCAGGCCAACGCCATAGCCGGCCCATGGGCGGCCGGCGAGCGCATTCTCGTTTGCATCAGCGAAGATCCGCGTTCGGCCGGCCTCGTGCGCTATACCAAACGCCTGGCGGATCGCCTTCACGCGCCTTGGACGGCGGTGAGCATCGAGACGCGCCGCAGTCTCCAGTTCTCCGAAGAGCAGCGTGACCGCCTCGCCGATACGCTGCGTCTTGCCGAAGCGCTGGGGGCCGAGGCGCTGACCATCCCCGCAGCGGCACGCCACATCGCGGACGATCTGCTCGCTTATGCCCGCGGCAACAATGTTACCCAGATCGTGATCGGCAAGGCGTCGCGTTCGTGGTGGTTCGAGCTGCTGCGCGGCTCGGTGGTGCATGATCTCGTCCGCCGGGCCGGCAATATCAGCGTGCATGTGATCGCCGGCGATGTGCTGCCGGCCGAGCCGGCCACGAAGCGCGCGCAGATGACCGATCGGGTCGAGCCGTTCGATCCCAAGCCCTATATGTTCTCGCTCGGTATCACGGCCGCTGCGCTCGGTGTCGCCAAGTTGCTGTATCCGGCCTTCGGCGTCGAGAATGTCGATCTCGTCTTCATGACTGCGGTCGTCGGCATTGCCGTCCGTTTCGGGCTCGGTCCGTCGCTGCTGGCCAGTCTGATCGGGTCGCTGGCCTACAACTTCTTTTTCCTGCCGCCGGTCTATACGTTCACGATCACCGACCCGACCAATATCGCGGCCTTCTTTTTCTTCATGTTGGTGGCGCTTCTGGTGTCGAATCTCGCAGCGCGGGTCCGCAGCCAGGCGATGTCGGCCTTCGGCCGCGTCCGCACGACCGAATCGCTCTACGCTTTCAGCCGCAAGCTCGCCGGCACCGCGGCGCTGGACGATGTGTTGTGGGCATCCGCCTATCAGATCGCGCTCATGCTGCGGGTGCGCGTCGTGCTGCTGCTGCCGGATGACGGCATCATCACCGTGAAGGCCGGCTATCCGCCGGAAGATGAACTCGACCAGGCCGATCTCGCCGCCGCTAACTGGGCCTGGAGCAACGATCATCCGGCCGGCCGTGGCTCCGACACACTGCCGGGGGCAAAGCGTCTGTTCCTGCCGATGCGCACCGGGCGCGGGCCGATCGGCGTCATCGGTATCGATGACGATCGTACCGGGCCGCTGCTGACGCCTGATCAACGCCGCCTGCTTGATGCGCTGGTGGACCAGAGCGCACTGGCCATCGAGCGTGTGCAACTTGTCGAAGACATGGATCGCGCCCAGCGGAACGTCGAATCCGACCGCTTGCGAGCGGCGCTGCTGACCTCGATCTCGCACGATCTGAAGACGCCGCTGGCCTCCGTGCTCGGCGCGGCCTCGACATTGCGGGACCTGTCGCCGAAATTGAGCGAAGCCGAACGCGCCGATCTGCTCGCCACGGTGATCGACGAATCCGAACGACTCAATCGCTTCATCGCCAATCTGCTCGATATGACCAAACTCGAATCGGGCGCCGTGGTGCCAAATGCGGCGCTGCTCGATCCTGGCGAGATCGTCGGAAGCGCACTGCGCCGTGCCGGCAAGATTCTGGGTCATCATCGTGTGGTGCTCGATCTGGCACCTCACCTTCCAATGCTCAAGCTCGACGCTGTGCTGTTCGAGCAGGTTCTGTTCAACCTGCTCGACAATGCCGCTAAATATGCCCCGCCGGATACGACGATCACCATCCGCGCCAAAGGTGAGGACGACGCCGTGATCTTGCAGATCATGGACGAAGGTGCAGGCATCCCCGCCGCCGATCTCGAGCAGGTGTTCGACAAGTTCTACCGCGCCAACAAGGGCGACCATGTCCGTGCGGGTACCGGCCTCGGCCTCGCGATTTCGCGCGGCTTCATCGAAGCCATGCAAGGCACCATCACCGCTGCCAATCGCGCGGATCGTCCGGGCGCGATGCTGACGATCCGGCTCCCGATCCCGCCTGCGCCCGAAGCTCTGGACACCGCCGCATGAATGCTTCCGCCATCAAGGTCCTGGTCATCGATGACGAACCGCCAATCCGGAAATTGCTCCGGATGGGCCTGAGCACGCAAGGTTACGACATCGTCGAGGCCAGTAACGGCAAGCTCGCGCTGGAAAAACTGGCGGAGGATCCGGCATTGATCATCCTCGATCTCGGGCTGCCCGATATCCAGGGCCACGATCTCCTGCAGATGATCCGCGCCCGTAATGACAGCGTACCGATCGTGGTGCTGTCGAGCCGGGGGGATGAAGCCGGCAAGGTGCAGGCGCTCGATCTCGGAGCGGATGACTATCTGACAAAACCGTTTGGCATGGATGAGTTGCTCGCCCGGTTGCGCGCTGCGCTGCGGCACCAGTTGCAGGCGCATGGTGAGCGGCCGGTGTTCAAGACCGGCGATCTGTCCGTCGATCTCGTCCGCCGCATCATCAAGGTCGGCGAGCGCGAGGTGAAGTTGTCACCAAAAGAATATGACCTGCTGCGTGTGCTGGTGCAGCACGCCGGCAAGGTTCTGACCCATCGTTTTCTGCTGAAGGAATTGTGGGATGAGCTGACGGATGCGCAATATCTGCGCGTCTATGTCCGTCAGCTCCGCCAGAAGATCGAGCTGGATCCGGAACGTCCCCAATTCGTGCTGACCGAAACAGGCATCGGCTATCGGCTGCGCGCCCCGGATTAGTTACTTGCCAGCTTTCCCCGGCCCTTTCGGTGCGTGGTAGTCCAGCAGCCGGATCGCTTCGTCCGCCGCGTCGACCATATCGGCCATCAGTTTCCTCGTACGCTCGAAATCCGCCCCCGACATGGCGCGGAACAGCATGTCGTTCACAGGGCGCTGCACGGGCGCGAGATCGTTGAGCAGCGTGCGGGCTTTCGGCGTGATGGTGAGGATGACCCTGCGGCGATCCTCCGGGTCCGTTTCCTTCTCGACCAGGCCAGCGGCAACGAGCTTGTTGATCTCGATGGTGATGAAGGCGCCGCTGAAATGCAGATGCTCGGCGACCTGATTGACGCCGATCTTCTCATCGGTGCTGCTCAAGTGAGAAATAGCGATCAGCACCGTGTACTGCGTGCCGGACAGGCCGACCACGGCACCGAGTTGGCCGCGCACGGCTTGCAGTCGCGCCGAGAACGCCAATGTATCGTGCAAGAATTGCCGAAACGCACGATCCGACCCGTCGACCATCAATTGTGGCCGTGAAATGGTCAGTTCGGCTCGAATTTTCTTTGATTTGCTTTTCGTCGCCATCAGGTCCCCGCACACCTATGAGTCGTATAGCGGGCAGCTTGCTAGCAAACAAGTTCGCATCGGCGTTTTGATAGCAGCCCTGCCATGCTTGACAGGGTCTTATTGCTCGATAATATAGCTTTGTATCAAAGCTAATGGCTTTCGTTCAGGAGACGGGTTCATGAGCGCCACTGCGGACGTGGATCCCCGCGCCTTCCGCCGGGCGCTCGGGCAATTCGCCACAGGCGTTGCTGTCATCACCGCCGAAGGCGCCAGTGGCCAGCCGATCGGGCTGACCATGAGTTCCTTCAACTCGGTTTCGATCGATCCGCCGCTGATCCTGTTTTCCATCGACCGCAAGGCGTTCAGTCTGCAGGCGATGACTGAAGCGAAGGGTTACGCAGTCAATATTCTGGGACGCGACCAGGAGCATCTGTCGAACAAGTTCGCGAGGGCGCTGGGCGACAAATGGGAGGCGGTCGAGCATACGCTGGGTCACGAGGCCGCACCGCTTATCGCGGGTGCGCTGGCCCATTTCGAGTGTGCTCCCTATGCGCAATATGACGGCGGCGATCACGTGATTTTTGTCGGTCGCGTCGTCAAGTTTTCGGCCTACCCGGCCAATGAGCCACTGGTTTTCTTTCGCGGGGCGTATCGCAGCCTCAAGGATACCGAGCGCAGCCCGGAATGGCCGCTGCCGATGCACTACTGAAATTGGGAAGTCGAGGAACAGCATGATCAAGACCGGCGAACAGCATATTGCCAGCCTGCGCGATGGCCGCGAGGTTTACCTCGACGGCGAACTGGTGACCGACGTCACTACTCATCCCGCCTATCGCGGCGCGGTGGCCTCGATCGGGCGGATGTTCGATTTCCAGAGCGCGCCGGAAAATCGCGATCTGATGACGTTCGAGACCGAAACCGGCACCCGTGCCAACCGCATCTGGGAACTGCCGGGCAGCTATGACGCGCTGCAGACGCGTCGCGCCGGCCTGGAGGCCTGGACCGAGCTGCATGCCGGCTTCATGGGCCGTGCACCGGATCACGTCGCCTCCTGTATCGCCGGAATGTTCATGGGCCTCGATGTATTTGAGGCCTATAATCCCGAGCGCGCCAAGGCACTGGCGGATTATTATCGCCATGCCCGCGACAACGATCTCTATCTGACTTACGTGATCATCAATCCGCAGGCCGACCGCTCGAAGAGTGCGGCCCAGCAGGCCGATCCGTTCCTGTCGGCGGGTGTCGTTTCGCGCGATGCCGACGGTCTCGTGATCCGCGGCGCCAAGATGCTGGCCACCGGCGGCATCATGGCCAATGAAGTCTTCGTCACCTGCATCCAGCCGCTGCAGCCAGGCGACGAGAAATATGCGGTGTCCTTCGCGATCCCGATGAACACCAAGGGCCTCAAGATCCTGTCCCGCAAGTCGTATGAAGCGTCGGCGACGTCGGTGTTCGACAATCCGCTCGCCAGCCGCTTCGACGAGAACGACGCCGTCCTGTATTTCGATGACGTGAAAGTGCCATGGAATCGCGTCTTCATCGATCAGGACATCGCCATGTGCCAGAAGCAGTTCCACGCGACGCCGGCGCATTCCTATCAGAACTACCAGGCGATGATCCGCCTGTCGGTCAAGCTGCGCTTCCTGGTCGGCATCGCCCATCGCACCGCCGAGGTCAACGGCATCATCGGCTTCCCGCAGGTGAAGGAAATGCTCGGTCAGCTCGCCGCCGAGGTCTCCATGGTGGAAGCCTTCGTGCTCGGCATGGAAGCCAAGGGCTCCCGGCGCGGCGAATATTTCGTGCCGGATCGCGGACTGCTTTACGGGGCGCAGGTGCTGACCCAGCAGCTCTATGCCAAGGTCATCAACACGCTGCGCGAACTCGCCGGTGGCGGCATGATCATGCTGCCATCCTCGGTGAAGGACTTCGAAAATCCGGAACTGACAGCGTTGATCGGCAAGACCCAGCAGTCGCCGGCTGCCAACGCCGTCGACAAGGTGAAGTTCTACAAGCTCGCCTGGGATGCCGTCGGCTCCGAATTCGCCTCGCGCCACTCGCAGTATGAGATGTTCTTCGCCGGTGCGACTTTCGTGACCAAGGGCCATGCGTTCCGCACATATGACTGGGCCAAGTCCACCGCATTGCTCGACAAGATGCTGGCGAGCTATGACCTTGCCGACGAACTCACCACCGGCGGCAAGCCCGCCGCAGCCGTTGCCTAATCTGCCAACCCAGGATTTCGATCATGGCCGTCAACAAGATTCACGATGAATTCCGCACCGTCGACATGTCGTCGGGCTGGGAAACGCCGCCCGGCTATCCCGCGGGCATCCAGCAGAAGATCCTGTCGGGTGCGCTCGACGAAGCGGGCAAGAAGGGCAGCCGTACCCGCCTGCTGCGCTTCGATCCCGGTGTCTACACCACCGAGCCGTTCGTGCACGAATACTGGGAAGAAGTGTTCCTGTTCTCGGGTGACCTGATCGTCGGCAACGACAAGCAGGGCAATGGCGGCGAGAGCTTCCAGCCGAACACCTATGCTGTCCGTCCGCCGGGCGTGTTTCACGGCCCGTTCAAGTCGGTCGGCGGCTGCGTGCTGATGGAAATCCACTATTTCGATCCGGCCTGAGCTCACAGACCGGTCCCTAGGTGAAGCCGTCACTCCTCGCTGGCGGCTTCCTCCTTCGCTTCACTGGCTTTCGCTCTCCGCCGCGTTGCTTTTCTCTGTCGCGGCGCCTCTTTTTTTCCTGCCGCGTCTGGCTTGGGCGTCGTTGCCTTTATCGGCCTCACCACGGGTTTGACCCTAACCCGCAAGCGGCCGGCGTCTGTCTTTTCGATCTCGAATGTTCCGGCCTTGCGCACGAGATCGCTCAACTTCCTGAAACCATAGGTTCGCGTGTCGAAGTCGGAGACGAAGTTGGGCAATTGTTCGCCTAACCGGTCCAGATTGACCCAGCCTTCTTCGCTGCCGAGCTGGGCGATCACCCTTTCCAGAATCGGAATTGCGGCAGCGGTGTTCTTCGACGCCGCGGTGACAGGCCGCTGCTCGGTCGCGGCCACCGCACGCTCGGGCATCAGATTTTCCGTATAGATGAAGCGCCGGCAGGCTTGTCGAAAACTTTCGGGTGTCTTGCGCGTCCCGAAGCCATAGACATCCGCGCCCTGCTCCCGCAGCCGGGAGGCGAGGCGGGTGAAGTCGCTATCGGATGATACCAGGCAGAAGCCGTCGAAGCGTTCGCTATGCAGCAAGTCCATCGCGTCAATGACGAGCGCGATGTCCGATGCGTTCTTGCCTTTGGTGTAGGCGAATTGCTGGTAGGGATCGATGGCGTGTTTCTGCAGAATATCGGCCCAGGAGCGGAGCTGCGAGCTGGAGAAGTCGCCATAGATCCGTCGAACGCTGGCCTCGCCGAACTTGGATATTTCCTCGAATAGCCCGCCGGCGATCTGCGGCGAGGTGTTGTCGGCATCGATCAGGACGGCAAAACGGGGCAGGCGTTGCTGGGCGACGTTCATATGCGACCTCTGCACGTTCCGCTTGCGGATCAATGACAGGTTTCAGTCTGGCAGGTTTCCGCGATAAAGTCGCCCAAAGCCCTCGAATCGTGGGCGCTTACAGAGGCCTTTTAGACCATGACCATCCGCCTGCATCGCGGCGATCTGCCGGATTTGAGTCGCTACACTTCGTCGGTGGCGATCGACACCGAGACCATGGGGCTCAATCCGCATCGCGACCGGCTCTGCGTCGTGCAGCTCTCGCCGGGCGATGGCAGTGCCGATGTGGTACAGATTCCGATGGGCCACACCGATGCGCCGAATCTGAAGAAGCTGCTCGGCGATGCCAATGTCACAAAGATCTTCCATTTCGCCCGCTTCGATCTCGCTGCGCTTTACAATGCGCTTGGGGTGATGCCGCAGCCGGTCTACTGCACCAAGATCGCCTCGCGCCTGTGCCGCACCTATACGGATCGTCATGGCCTCAAGGATCTCGTACGCGAAGTTCTGGGTGTCGATCTGTCGAAGCAGCAGCAGTCGAGCGACTGGGGCAGCGATGCGCTGAGCGAGGCGCAACTGGCCTACGCTGCATCGGATGTGCTGCATCTCCATGCCTTGCGCGAAAAGCTTGATGTGATGCTGGCGCGGGAAGGGCGTACCGACCTCGCGCAGGCCTGTTTCGAATTCCTGCCGAGCCGCGCCCGGCTCGATCTGTCGGGCTGGGAGGAAGAGGACATTTTCGCCCATTCCTAACACCCCTGCGGCACTGTGACACCGGCAGGCCTGTGACCGATCGCGCTGCCGTGTTTCGGCCAAACTCCTCGTTCTGGGTGCGTGGGGCTGCAAAACGGCACAATTCAGCGTAGAATATCGGCTGATACCGGGCGGCCTGATGTTGCTGGCCCGTTGGAGCGGCGGTGAGTTCAATCCAAGCTGATCGTTACGAAGTGACCATGGAAGCGCGGTTCAAAGCCGCTGCGCGCCATAGCCGCTTCGTGCGCCTGCTGCGGATCGCGGTCCCGGCCATCGTGCTGCTGTCGATGGCGGTCATCGTTGGCATCTCGATCTTCAATCCGTTCCGTATCCTGACCAAATTGCCGGTCGATATTGGCAATCTCGTCGTTTCCGGCACCAAGATTACCATGGAGACGCCGCATCTGGCCGGCTTCTCGCCGGATGGCCGGCCCTATGAACTATGGGCCAAGGCGGCGACCCAGGATCTCACCGATCCCGATAATCTCGAACTGTCCATCCTGCGCGCCAAAGTCGTCATGGAAGACAAATCGACGCTCAGTCTTGATGCGCGGAGCGGCCAGTTTAACTCCAAGACGCAGTTGCTGCATCTCACCAAGGACATCTTCCTGCAGACGACCACCGGTTACGAGGCCCGCCTGACCGATGCGGTCGTCGATATCGCCAAGGGCACGGTGGATTCCAACCAGCCGGTGGATGTGAAGCTGCTCAACGGCACTTTGCTCGGGCAGCGGATGCGTATTACGGACAATGGCGAAGTGGTGCGATTCGAGGGCGGCGTGTCGATGAATCTGGTGATGGATCAGCCGCCGACGCAACCGGAGGCGACACCCGAACCCGAAATGAAGGCGCCCGCGGAAGCCGAGAAGCCGCGCGCCAATGGCGGCAAGCGCGCCCACGCGAAATGAATGCAACCATGCTTTTGAAACGTCTTTTTCCGCGCCATCGCTGCATGGGAGCAGGTCTCTCGGTGCTGGCCGTGCTGGCAATCGGCGAGGTGGCTGCTCAAAGCGCCGTGTCCGGTGTGCCCAATGCCATGCAGGGGTTTTCGCAGAACCGCGACCAGCCGATCCAGATCGAGGCGGCCTCGCTGGAAGTACGCGACAAGCAGAAGGAAGCCACCTTCACCGGCGACGTCAAAGTCGTGCAGGGTGACACGACCATGAAATCGAAGTCGCTGGTGGTGTTTTACGACGGCGGCAAGGCGGCGGAGCAGCCAGCCAATGCCCCGCCGGCCAAGGGTGCCCAAAAGGGGCAGATCAAGGCAGCGCAGCCTGGTCCGGGCGGGTCGTCATCGATTCGGCGGCTGGAGGCGCGCGGCAGTGTGGTCGTGACCCAGAAGGATCAGGTCGTGACCGGCGAGACGGCGGTGTTCGATACCCGCACCAATCTCGTCACCATGTTAGGCGGGTCGGGTGGCGTGGTGCTGACCCAGGGCAAGAACGTGCTGAAGGGCGATAAGCTGATCGTCGACATGACGACGGGAACGTCTCGTGTCGAATCCAGCTCGGGCCGGGTCCAGGGCCTGTTTCAGTCGTCCGGTTCGGGCCAGGGCGGACCCACCTCCATCATTCCGGGGTCGAAAAAATAGTGCAGGTGGTCGGGGGGGGTCGATGCCACGCGCCGCCGTTGAATCCTGCCCGTTAACCCGTTATCGCCATTGTTTGATCGGACACTCGGACGTCACAGACGGATCGTTAAAGGTAAATCGTAGCGCGAATGGTTGATCTCCTCGGCATGTTCCGTCGGCGCGCTCCGAAACGCGGCCCGCAAGGTTTTGCGCGGGCGCCGGTCGATATTACTGCTTTGCAGGATGATATCGGCGCGCTGGCCGGCCAGCCCATGCGCGACGCCCCGCCGATGTCACGCACGGCGCCCGCGGCTGCACCGCAGGCGACCCAGCAGCAGCCGGTTGCTCCGGCCCGCCGTCCCGATGTCCCGCCACCGCAGCCGCCGCGCCAGCGCAGCAATGGCGCCGCCGCGCCGCGCCAGGCGCCGCGATCGGGCTATCTCGCCGTCCACGGCGTAAAGAAGACCTATGGCTCGCGCCAGGTCGTGCGCGGTGTCAGCATCTATGTCCGCCGCGGCGAGGCCGTCGGGCTGCTTGGTCCCAACGGTGCCGGCAAGACCACGGTATTTTACATGATCACCGGTCTGGTCGCGGCGGATAGCGGCGCCATCGAGCTCGATGGCCACGACGTCACGAAGCTGCCGATGTATCAGCGCGCGCGCCTCGGAATCGGCTATCTGCCGCAGGAAGCGTCAATCTTTCGCGGTCTTACGGTGGAACAGAACATCCGCGCCGTGCTCGAAGTGATCGAGCCGAGCAGGAAGAAACGCGAATACGAACTCGATGCATTGCTCGAGGAATTCAACGTCACCAGGCTGCGAAAGTCGCCATCGATCGCGCTGTCAGGCGGTGAGCGTCGCCGCGTCGAAATCGCGCGCGCATTGGCGACACGGCCAAATTACATGCTGCTGGACGAGCCTTTCGCGGGCATCGATCCGATCGCGGTCGGCGACATTCAGGATCTCGTGCGCCATCTCACCAATCGTGGCATCGGCGTGCTCATCACCGACCATAACGTTCGCGAAACGCTCGGGCTGACCGATCGTGCCTATATCGTCTATGCTGGCGAAATCCTCACGGAAGGAACGCCGGAGCAGATCGTCGCGGACCCGGACGTGCGGCGTCTTTACCTTGGTGAAGAATTCCGCCTCTAGTCCGAATTTCTCATTCGTCAAGACGTGTACATCGGACCGGGAAAGGTCTAAGCAAGAAACGGACCAATTTTGGGTTAGTTTCTTCTTGGATCGGTTTTTGCCGCGATGGCGCTGACGCAGAGACTCGAATTTCGGCAGACCCAGTCGCTGGTGATGACGCCGCAGCTGATGCAGGCGATCAAGCTGTTGCAGCTGTCGAATCTCGATCTCTCCACCTTTGTCGAAGAAGAACTCGAGCGCAATCCGTTGCTGGAACGCGCCAGCGATGGGCCAGAAGCGCCGGTGGCGGGCGAGCAAAGCGCTGAGCGTTCCGACTATGAACGTTCCGACGACTACGGGTCCTTGGCCGATGCCAGCGGCGAGAGTTCCGATTTCGCGGACCGCGGTAGCGACAACAGTTTCGACGGCCCGGCTCCCGAAGACTGGATGAGCAACGATCTCGGCTCGCAGCGCGAGATCGAGCAGACCCTCGATACGGGTCTCGACAATGTGTTCTCGGAAGAGCCGGCGGACATCGCCGCGCGCAATGCGCAGGACGCGGCGCCGACCGCCTATACCGAGTGGGGCGGTGGCGCCTCCAATGACGACGACTACAATCTCGAAGCCTTCGTCGCGGCCGAAGTGACGCTCGGCAATCATCTTGCCGAACAGCTTGCCACGGCTTTCACGTCGCAGGCGCAGCGCATGATCGGGCAGTACCTGATCGACCTTGTCGATGAAGCCGGCTATCTGCCCGCCGACCTCGGCGATGTCGGCGACAAGCTCGGTGCATCGGCAGAAGATGTCGTGCTTGTGCTTGCCACATTGCAGACGTTCGATCCGCCCGGTGTCTGCGCGCGAAATCTCAGCGAGTGTCTCGCCATTCAACTGCGTGAGCAGAACCGCTACGATCCTGCGATGCAGGCGCTGATCGAGAATCTCGATCTGCTTGCGAAACGTGACGTCGCATCGCTGCGTAAACTTTGCGGCGTCGATGATGAAGACCTCACCGACATGATCGGCGAGATTCGCAGGCTCGATCCGAAGCCCGGCCACAAGTTCGGTGCATCGCGCGCGCAGACGGTTGTGCCCGATGTCTATGTGCGTCCGGGATCGGACGGCGGCTGGCTGGTCGAGTTGAACAGCGACACCTTGCCCCGCGTGCTGGTCAACCAGACCTACTATTCCGAACTGTCGAAGACGATCCGCAAGGATGGCGATAAGTCGTATTTCTCCGATTGCATGCAGAACGCGACATGGCTGGTTCGTGCGCTGGATCAGCGCGCGCGTACCATTCTCAAGGTAGCAACGGAAATCGTCTGTCAGCAGGACGGTTTCTTCACTCAGGGCGTCGCGCATCTGCGTCCCCTGAACCTGAAGGCTGTTGCCGAAGCGATCCAGATGCATGAATCGACGGTGTCGCGCGTGACCGCGAATAAGTACATGGCGACCAATCGCGGCATCTTTGAATTGAAATATTTCTTTACCGCGTCGATCGCTTCGGCCGATGGCGGCGAAGCGCATTCGGCTGAAGCCGTGCGTCATCATATCAAGCAATTGATCGATGGCGAAAGCCCGTCAGCCATTCTGTCCGATGACACGATCGTGGAACGCTTGCGTGCAACCGGCATTGATATTGCGCGCCGTACCGTCGCGAAATACCGCGAAGCCATGCGGATTCCGTCGTCGGTGCAGCGCCGCCGTGACAAGCAGAGCATGCTTGGCAATGCTCTCAAGGCGCCCGCCAGCACGTCCGACAGGACGTTTGCTGAAAAGCCAACCGACCGATCCCGCGACACTGCATCAGCTTGATTGCGCTCCCGTGGAAACGGGATACTGTTGGCTCTACTCAGATGGAATCGAGGTATCAGTCATGACCCTTCGCATCTCGGGAAAAAGCATCAGCGTTGGAGACGCTCTGCGCGGCCGTGTGTCCGAGCGCACGGATGAAGTGCTACGCAAATATTTCGACGGCAATTATTCGGGTCACATTACGTTGAGCAAGGACGGCTTCGGTTTCCGTACCGACTGTTCCCTGCATCTCGATTCCGGGGTGACACTCGAAGCCGAATCCAACGCACAGGATGCCTATGCGAGCGCCGATCAGGCGCTGCTGCAAATCGAGAAGCGCCTGCGTCGCTACAAGAGCCGGCTGAAGGATCGCTCCGCGCGCAAGGCGCATGCGGAGGCTGCAGCGCTCGCCGAACTCACCGCGCCGACTCTGGATGCGCCGAGCTACATTATCGAAGCGCCCGATCACGAAGATGAGGTAATTAACGGATACGAGCCTGTCATCATCGCGGAATCGACGAAGTCGCTGAAGCGTTTGTCAGTCAGCCAGGCGGTGCAGGAACTCGACTTCACCGGTGCAACGGTGGTGGTATTCCAGCATGGCAGCACCGGGCGGGTGAACCTTGTCTATCGCCGGACCGATGGGAACGTCGGCTGGGTCGATCCTCCGGTGATTAAACCGTCGTGATGCCATTGACGCCCCGGCGGGCCATGCATATGGTCCGCCGCCTTTGACGGGTTATACCGGTCGATGGATTTCGCATGGGGGTTTCCGGTGCTAGAATACGTTCCGGGTGGCGACTGCCTGGCATGTGATCCGTCACCGGGAACGATGTCCACTTCCAGTTTTTCTTGACGCTGCCGGTCTTGGTCCAAACTCACCGCGGACGGTCAATTTTTCCTCGGAACGGTCAATGACAATTACCGATCTGGTAGCGCCCGAGGCGATCCTCCCGGCGTTGAAAGTTAATAGCAAGAAGCAGGCGCTGCAGGAGCTGGCAGCGCGCGCATCTGCGTTGACGGGACAGAACGAGCGCACGATCTTCGAAGTGCTGCTGCAGCGTGAGAAGCTGGGCACCACAGCCGTCGGCTATGGCGTCGCGATTCCGCATGGCAAGCTCCCGAAGCTCGACAAGCTGTTCGGCCTGTTTGCGCGTCTCGAGCGTCCGATCGATTTCGAGGCGATGGATGGTCAGCCGGTCGATCTCGTCTTCCTGCTGCTGGCACCGGAAGGTGCGGGCGCCGATCACCTGAAGGCACTGGCGCGCATCGCTCGCCTGCTGCGCGATCAGGATGTAGCCAAGAAGCTGCGGGCCTCGCGCGACGCGCATGCGATCTATTCGGTCCTGGCCCTGCCGCCCGCGACAGCGGCTTGAGGCGCAAGCGCTGACGCTTGCAACAGCCTCTCACTGTCATCGCCCGGCCGTGCGCGCAATTGCGCGCTAGGACCGGGCGATCCAGTAATCTCAATAAGTTCAGAGTGTACTGGATCACCCGGTCAAGCCGGGTGACGACAGATGAGCTAGTGGCGACTGAGGCCTGCAACTTAAGCCGCAAATTCCTTGTTGCCGCTCTGTCGACCGCCGGCGAGCGATGCGAATTCGGCTACCATTTCCGGATTGCCATCTGCCAGCTGCTCCGCACGCAGCGCTTCGGCTTCTTCGGCCGCAGCGGTGGCGCGCGATGAAGCGGCCATGCGCAGCGCCGTCTGTATTTCGTTCGCATCGGCGCCGTTTTTCAGCAGCATCAGCGTGATCAGCGCCTTGATGTCGGAGTTCATGGCATCTGCGCTTTGCTTCATTCGGCGCACGGATGCGGAGGTCTCGGGCACATTGTTCGTGTTCGGGCGCAGCTTGGCGACATTGCTTGCTGTCGTGTCGGCCTGGCTGCGCGAGGGATTTGCATGTTCTTCCGCCATCATCACGCGCGACGCGGCGGCAAGCTGCAACGCATGATGGATTTCCGGCGAGCTGGTGCCGGTCTTGAGGGCGAGGAGAGTAAGGAGGGCTTTGACGTCCGAATTCATTGCTGCAGTGTTTTGCATTTCTATGCTCCCTTGTTTGGATGGTGGCAGAGTTAGTTGAACCGCGTCCCGAAGAGCTTCTCTAGAAAGGTTGGTTCCGGTGGTTCAGGCATCGGCGCGGCTTCAGCCATGCGAATGGGTTGAGGGCGCCGTGCATGTCGCTTGACGCGAGGTGTTGCAGAAGCGGTGCTCGGCTCGACTGTCGCGAGTGTCTCGGCGATCGGCGTTTCGTGCGGCGTTGCAGAGGCAAAAGCCGTGATGGTGCCGTCGTCGAGGCTGCCGCGGATCGCCATAGGCAGGAGAAACTGTGCGTCGTCGGCGATGATCGCAGCAGCGGCGCGCAAGTCTTGCTGCGATCCGAGACGCTCGGTCGCTTCGGCGCTCCATTGATCGAGCGGCAGACGATCGGATTTCGCGATTACGGGGGGATTGTTGTCCGGCGTCACCAGCGGCGGCAACGTACCGTCGTTGCGCAGGAGGAAAGCTGCCGCTGCGGCGCAGCCCGGCGCGAAAACGAAGAATGCGAGACAGGCCGCGACGACCGGCCGGCCATTGAAGCGGTGGTTGTTTCGCGGTGCGATATTGTCGTTGGCGTGCGTCGTGCTGAAGCTATGCAGCAGGCTTTCGATCTGAACGATATGAGCCTGGGGTGATCCAACTACCGATCCAGTCATGGTGACCTCGAATCTCGTCATGACCTGATTTTCTCAAGTCATGGTGAATGCGTGGTCACCATTCGCTTCGAGCAGAAGCTCGATGCAATCAACCGCGATGGAGGCATCGCGAAGAATGCTTAGATTGAATATGATGGGGGGATAAATCGCGGTGATATCGACCCGCTGCGCGAATGATCGATTCGACTACGCAAGTACTACAACCCGAAGGTTGGCGACCGGTTAAATAAACGCCATGTCGCCGGAATTCGAAGGTCGTACGGAAGATATGCGGGCATGGCCCGCATATCCCAACGGATTGGTGAGACCTGCGTCAGTGAACGCTGACGGCCTGCAATTCCTGGCTCCACGCATTCGCGATTGCTGTTTCGCGGCTGTCGGTGAGCATGATCGGAGTGCCATCGGCGGCGTGCAGCGCGAACAACTGCAGTCCCGGTGCAATCTGCGGCGCTTGCGGGAACAGGCCGGGTACGTCCTCGGAGCGCACAGGCTTCACATAGGCGATCAAACCTTCGCCGAGATGCGCCAGCGCTTCGGTCGTGATGGCGGCGTTCTTAACAGCAGTAATTTCAACTTCAGTCATCGTCTCGACTCCTCAACTGACTCAAGCGGTCGAGTCCGCTACTCGTTCCATACAATTAGTCGTGCTCATTGATGGCGATTGTCTTAATGACCCTTTCAGGCTCAGGCCTTGCAAGATCGATCGACAACAGCCCGTTCTTCAGATCCGCACCCAGCACCAGCATCCCCTCCGCCAGCACGAAGGTGCGCTGGAAATGGCGCGCGGCGATACCGCGATGGATATATTGCCGGGTCTTGTCGTCCTGTTGGCGGCCGCGGATGACGAGCTGGTTTTCCTCGGTGGTCACATCGAGCTGTTCGCGGGTGAAGCCGGCGACTGCCAGCGTGATCCGCAGCCTTTCGGGCTGGCCGTTTTCACGGTCACACCGCTCGATATTGTAGGGAGGATAGCCGTCGGCACCTTTGACGACGCGGTCGAGCGCACGCTCGATCTCGTCGAACCCCAAAAGGAACGGACTGGACAACGAAGGAACACGAGACATCGGTACAAAGCCCTCTCGAAGCGACTTTGAGGGGCCCTTACGGCACCCCTGGCCGATCAGCACTGTGCCAACCGGTCTGCCAAAGATATGGGGATCACCGGGGCCGGTTCAAGCACCCGGCGATTGCAGGGTAAACAGTGTCAACAGCCTGAAAAGGATCAGTTTTCAATCCGCGTCCGGCCGTCGGCCGAGAACACGTGTAGCTTGGCCCGCGGCGCCACGGCGCGGATATGGGCACCGATGGCGGGGGCCTCCAGCCCGGGGATGCGGACGATCATCTCTCCCTCCGGCAATTCGCCCGGCGTGGTGCTGACGGCCGCCTCGCGGCCCGCGCGCGCGCCATAGACATAGGTCTCGGCACCCACCCGCTCGATCGTCTCGACGGTGAGATCGAGCGCAATGCCACCCTCTGGCACGGCGTCAGCAATCGCGAGGTCCTCAGGGCGGACGCCGAGAATGCCGGCGCCCGTGCCCGTGACGGCAGCGCTGAGCGCATCGTCACGCAGCTTGATGAGATTCATGGGCGGCGCGCCGATAAAGGAGGCGACGAAAGTCGTCTTCGGCTTGCTGTAGATGTCGAGCGGACTGCCGATCTGCTCCACCACCCCGCCATTCATGACCACGAGAATATCGGCCAGCGTCATCGCCTCGAGCTGGTCATGCGTTACATAGATCGACGTCGTTTTCAGCCGCCGTTGCAGTTTTCGAATCTCGACGCGCATCGCGACGCGCAGCTTGGCGTCGAGATTGGACAGCGGTTCGTCAAACAGAAACACCTTCGGCTGCCGTACGATGGCGCGGCCCATGGCAACGCGCTGGCGCTGGCCGCCAGAGAGTTGGCGTGGCTTGCGATCGAGCATCGTGGCGAGTTCGAGTGTCTGTGCGGCTTCGCGCACGCGCGTATCGATCTCGTCTTTCGCCATGCCGCGATTGCGGAGGCCATAGGCCATGTTGCTGTAGACGGTCATATGCGGATAGAGCGCGTAATTCTGGAACACCATCGCAATATCGCGATCCGCGGGCTCAACCTGATTGACGATGCGGTCGCCGATATCGATCTCGCCGGATGTCACCGTTTCCAGCCCCGCCACCATGCGCAGCAGCGTGGATTTGCCGCAGCCGGAGGGGCCGACCAACACGCAGAACTGTCCGTCCGGAATCTCGAACCCGATGCCCTTGATGGCTTCGAAGCCGCCGGGATAGGTCTTCTTCACGTCACGCAGCGTCACGCCGGCCATGTTACTTCTCCGTCTCGACCAGGCCGCGCACGAACAGCCGCTGCATGAAGATGACCACGGCCACCGGTGGCACCATCGCGAGGATCGCTGTCGCCATCGCCAGTTGCCATTCGGCGAGTTCGTCAGTGGTTGTCAGCATCTTCTTGATGCCGGTGACGATGGTCTGCATGGAATCCTGCGTGGTGATCAGCAGCGGCCATAGATACTGATTCCAGCCATAGATGAACTGGATCACGAACAGCGCCGCCATGGTTGTTATTGACAGCGGCAGCAGCGTATCCTTGAAGAAACGATAAGGTCCGGCGCCGTCGATGCGCGATGCTTCGAGCAATTCGTCCGGAATGGTCATGAAGAACTGCCGGAAGAGCAGGGTGCCGGTGGCCGACGCGATCAGCGGCAGGATCAGTCCGCCATAGCTGTCGAGCATCTTGAGATCCGCGATCACCTTGTAGGTCGGATAGATGCGCACTTCCACGGGCAGCATCAGCGTCACGAAGATGATCCAGAACGCCGTCATGCGGAATGGAAAGCGGAAATACACGACCGCATAGGCCGACAGGATCGAGATGAAGATCTTGCCGAGCGCGATGCCCATCGCCATGACGAATGAATTGATCAGCATATGTCCGACCGGTTCGCGGCTCGCGCGCGATCCGCCGACGAAGATGGCGCGATAGTAGTTCTCCATCGCATGTCCGCCCGGCAGCATCGGCATGTTGCCGTTGACCACGGTGGCGGCGTCATGAGTCGATGCGATCAGCGCGATATAAACAGGGAAGACGACCAGCAGCACGCCGAGCGCCAGAATGAGATAGGCGATGAGATCGTTCCAGCGGCGGTGCTCGACCATCAGTACTGCACCTTGCGTTCGACATAGCGGAACTGGATCGCGGTGAGCGCGATGACGATTGCCATCAGCACGACGGACTGCGCCGCGGAGCCGCCGAGATCGCCGCCGAGACGGCCATCGGCATAGACCTTGTAGACCATGGTGGTGGTCGATCCCGCGGGGCCGCCCGAGGTCACGGCGTCGATGATGCCGAAAGTGTCGAAGAAGACGTAAACGACATTGACGACGAGCAGGAAGAACGTGGTCGGCGACAGCAGCGGGAAGGTGATCGTCCAGAACCGCCGCAGCGGCCCGGCGCCATCGATGGCTCCCGCCTCCAGCACGCTGCGCGGGATCGATTGCAGGCCGGCGAGGAAGAACAGGAAATTATAGGCGATCTGCTTCCACACCGCGGCCATCACAATCAGCGCCATGGCGTGGCTGCCGTCGAGCAGCGGATTCCAGTTGAAGCCGAGCACGCGCATCGGGCGCGCCAGCGTGCCGAGCGTCGGGTGAAACATGAACAGCCACAGCACGCCGGCCACCGCAGGTGCGACGGCATAAGGCCAGACCATCATGACCTTGAAGACGGGCGCGGCCTTGATGTTCTTGTCCGCCTGTGTCGCGAACAGCAGCGCGATGGCGAGCGACAGCGCGGCAACCAGCGACGAGAACACCAGCGTGGTGGCCATCGACTTGTAGTATTCCGGCTGCGCGAACAGCGCCTGGTAGTTTTCAAGTCCGACGAAGTCCGAGTTCAGCCCGAAGGCATCTTCACGCAGGAAGGATTGCCAGACGGCCTGGCTGGCCGGCCAGTAGAAGAACACGAGCGTGATGACGATTTGCGGCAGCAGCAGCGCATAGGGTAGCGCCTTGTTGCCGAAGATCGCGGATTTTTCCATGTGATGCCGAGCCCCGAGCCATCCGCCGTCATTGCGAGGAGCGTAGCGACGAAGCAATCCAGTCTTTCTTCACGTGGCTTCTGGATTGCTTCGCTGCGCTCGCAATGACGAGTTACCTCACCGTCTTCTCAAACGTTCGCAACATCGCATTGCCGCGCGTCACGGCCGCATCCAGTGCCTGCTGCGCCGTCTTCTGCCCGCCGAGCGCCGCCTCGATCTCTTCCGACCAGATATCGCGCAACTGCATCATGTTGCCGAAACGAAGCCCGCGTGAATTCTCCGTCGGCTCCTTGTTGGTCAGCTCTTTCAAGGGCGTTTCGAGTGTCGGGTTCTTTTCGTAGAAGCCCGATGCCCTGGTCTTCTCGTAGGCGGCCTTGGTGATCGGCAGATAGCCGGACTCCTGATGCAGTTTGGCCTGTCGATCGGTGTCAGAGAGAAAGGCGAAGAACTTCGCCACGCCCTTGTATTCGTCCGGCTTCTTGCCGCCCATCACCCACAGCGAGGCGCCGCCGATGATCGAGTTCTGCGGTGCGCCCTTGGCCTCGGGGTAATAGGGCATCGGTGCCGAGGTGAAGGCGAATTTCGCCGTGCTCTTGGCCGTCGCGTAGTAGCCTGACGATGTCAGGAACAGCGGACACTCGCCAGAACCGAAGCGCGCCTCGCTCGCATTGGCGCGGCCGGAATAGTCATAGGTCTTGTCCTTCACCAGTTCGGTCAGTGTCTGCAGATGCTTCACATGCAGCGGGGTGTTGAACTGCAGCACGGTGTCGAAACCGTCGAGCCCGTTCGCCTTGCTGCCGATCGGTACGTCATGCCAAGCGGAGAACTGCTCGATATTGGCCCAGGTCGCCCAGGCATTGGAGAAGCCGCAGGTCGTATAGCCGGCCGCCTTCAGCTTCCTGGCGCTGTCGAACACCTCGGGCCAGGTCTTCGGAATCTCCGCGATATTCGCTTTCTTCAGCGCGTCGAGATTGACCCACATCACCATGGACGACGAGTTGAAGGGGAACGACAGCATCTCGCCCTTCGCCGTCGAATAGTAACCGGTGATCGCCGGCAGATAGGCCTTCGGGTCGAACGGCTCGCCGGCATCCTTCATCAATTGATAGACCGGCTTGATGGCGCCCTTGGCGCTCATCATGGTAGCGGTGCCGACTTCGAACACCTGGAGGATATGCGGTGCGGTGCCGGCGCGGAACGCGGCGATGCCGGCATTCATTGTATCGGGATAGGCGCCCTTGAAGGTCGGGACCACCTTGTAGTCGCTCTGCGAGGCGTTGAAGTCAGCGGCGAGCTTGTTGACGATGTCGTTGTTGCCGCCCGTCATTGCGTGCCACCACTGGATTTCGGTCACCGCCTGTGCCGGCGCAGCAAGCGCCAGCGAGGATGCGAACAGGGCGGCAATCGCGAAATGCGTGCGATTCATTCAGTTTCTCCCGGGTGCCGTCATCGTCTCAACGCAACACAGCTGCGCCGGATGACGTGCATGCGACATTTTGACAGTGTCGATGCTAGGCGGGAAATGGCGGCGTTGGGAAGCCGCAAAAAGTCGGAGGGGTGCGGGGCTGCAGATCGCGCAGCCCCGCAAATTCGTCAGCGCTTGCGTTCGGCACCGCTGACCGTGCCCTTGGCAACGAGGTCCTTGATTTCCTCGGCCGAGTAGCCGAATTCGGTCAGAATCTCGTCAAAGTGCTCGTTGAACTTCGGCGGCACGCGGCGCAGGCTCGCTTTGGTGCGGTCGAAACGCACCGGTGAAGCAACGCCCTTGTACCAATCCTTTTCGATGACATCGCCGCGATGCTTGGTGTGCGCATTGGCGAGCGCCTTGTCGATCGACTGCACCGGGCCAGCCGGCAGGCCGGCACCGAGCAGGCGTTCGCACAGCGGCGCCGAATCGTGCTGCGCGAGGATCGCCTCCAGCTCGGCCCTGAGTGCGTCGCGATTCACCACGCGGTCGCGATTGCGCGCGAAGCGCTCATCTGTGCCGAGATCCGGCTTGCCGAGTTCGCGGCACAGTTTTCGGAAGGTGCCATCATTGCCGACGCCCATGAAGATGTTGCCGTCGCGCGCCTTGAACACGGCATAGGGCACCAGATTCGGATGCTCGTTGCCGGTGAGGGCAGGTGGCTTGCCGCCATTGTAGAAGTAGTTCGAGGTGTGCGGATGCATGATAGCGAGGCCGGTCTCGTACAGCGTCGCTTCCACGAACTGGCCGAGGCCGGATTTCGCTCGTTCCTGCAGTGCCATCAGGATGCCGACGCAGGCATAGAGGCCGGTGCACATATCCACCAGTGCCACGCCGATACGCGTTGGGCCTGAGTCCTGCGAGCCGGTGGAGGCCATCAGGCCGACCATCGACTGGATGATGGCGTCATAGCCGGGATGGCCGCCATGCGGACCATCGGCGCCGAAGCCGGAGATGCGACAATGGATCAGCTGCGGGAATTTCTCGCGCAGGAATTCGTTGCCGATGCCCCATTTGTCGAGCGTGCCCGGCTTGAAGTTCTCGATCATCACATCGGCGTCTTCGAGCATCCGCATCAGCACGGTGCGGCCACCCTCGGAAGCAAGGTCGAGACCGATGGAGCGCTTGTTGCGGTTGGCGCCGACGAAATAGGCCGCGTCCTCATCATGGAACGGGGGACCCCAGTCGCGGGTCTCGTCGCCGGCAGGCGGCTCGACCTTGACGATGTCGGCGCCATGGTCGCCCAGGATCTGCGTGCAATAGGGGCCGCCGAGCACACGCGACAGATCGATCACGCGCAGGCCGGCAATCGCGCCGGGGGCTACGGGTAAGCTCATTCAATCAGCCTTCTCTCTAGTGTCGTTGTTATTATGCCGGAGAGCATCGTGAAGGCTGTCAGAGCTACCGGGCTTCGGCGCGAGCGGCAATGGCGTTTTCGGGTAGCGGATATGAGCGAAGTGCGAACGCAAAAAGGCCCGGCGGTTGCCGGGCCTTGATGCATTTCACCTGAGTGGTGACAGCTCAGAGAATGACCGAACGAACGTCGATATTCCCGCGCGTGGCATTCGAATACGGGCAGATCTGGTGGGCCTTCTCGACCAGCGCTTCCGCGTCGGCGCGGGCGAGGCCGGGCAGCGAGATTGCGAGCTCGACATCGAGGCCGAAGCCGCCGGCGGAGCGCGGGCCGATGCCGACGGTCGCGGTCACCGATACGTCAGCCGGTACCTTCGGGCCGCCCTGCGACCCCACGAACTTCATCGCGCCGATGAAACAGGCCGAATACCCCATGGCGAACAGTTGCTCGGGATTGTTGCCCTCGCCGCCGGCGCCGCCGAGTTCCTTGGGAGTGACGAGTTTGACATCGAGCGTGCCATCGGTGGTGGCGGCGCGGCCGTCACGGCCGCCGGTGGCTTTGGCGCTGGTCTTGTAGAGAACGTTCACGGACATGGTGGTCTCCTTCAGGCTGTGGCGCGCTTGCGCGTCGGTTGTTAACGTCGTCAATATTGCGCACAAATAGATTGTGCACAATACAAAAAGATGGTCGCGCGATTAATTTGTGCTCAACTGATCGTGAAGAGGCTTGGCCGCGGGAGCGTCCCGTGGCCAGATACAGCCTGGAGATGACGATGGCGAAGAAACCAGCCCTTACGGGGCTTCTGCAGCTCGATAACCAGATCTGTTTTGCGGTCTATTCCGCAGGTCATGCCTTCAACCGCGTCTACAAGCCGCTGCTGGAGAAACTCGGGCTCACCTATCCGCAATATCTCGCGATGCTGGTGCTGTGGGAGCGCGACAATGTCCCGGTGAAGGAGATCGGCGAAAAGCTGTTCCTCGATTCCGGCACGTTGACACCGTTGCTGAAGCGGTTGGAGGCAGCAGGGCTGGTAAAGCGCACGCGTGGTGCGAAGGACGAGCGTCAGGTGATCGTTGCACTGACGCCGGAGGGCAGGGCGTTGCGGGAAAAGGCCGGCGCCGTCCCCCAGGGCATTCTCGGCGCGACGGGCTGCACGGTGGATGAGCTGGTGGCAATGAAAGACGAGATCGTCGCGCTGCGGGACCGCTTGAACAAGGCGCTTGGAGAGTAAGCGGTTAGAGGCGCCTCTTTGCGAAGGCGCGGCCGGAATGGGATTTCAGATACTTCTCGAAAGCTAGTGCGCGGTGCTTGTCGGGAAATGCACAATACCAGACCAGTTGCCACGGCATGAATTTCGAGGTGTGTGCTGACCGGCCGGCGTTGTGCTCGGCGACTCGCTTCCTCAGATCGGCGGTCGCTCCGATGTATTCCTGGTCAGGAAACGGAATGCTCCGAAGGATGTAGACGTACCACATGACGGCATTCGCCTGGGATCGTCGAAGGAGGGGCGGATACGGAGGTTCAGAGAATAAAGAAGCGGAGTTTCAATTTCAGTCCGTCTTCGCCCTGCGGGCTTCGCCGGACACCACGCTTCGCCAAGTGGCTCTGCGCGGCTGCGCCACGCGAAGCCACTTGGCGAAGCGTGGTGGAGCCAGGCGGGATCGAACCGCCGACCTCTTGCATGCCATGCAAGCGCTCTCCCAGCTGAGCTATGGCCCCGAAACCTGCGACGAACTGGGTGGTCGTCGCGCGGCAAACCAAAACCACATGTTCGGGCAGATCACAAGTCCCCAAGTCGGGTTCTTGTCAGGTTCTTGTCACTTAACCTTCTTCATCGTTCGAATGATCGCCGATGATGTCGGTCACATCGTCATCGCCTTCCTCTTCGTCGGCGATGAAGGTCGAATCGTCGTCGTCATCATCGCCCAGCGAATCGTCGACCTCGATATCGTCTTCGGATTCGAGTACGGCGGCCTTCTTGCCGGTGTTCTCTTCGGCATCGGCCTCCTCGAGGGACACCATCTCCTCGTTGTCGACTGTCTCGTTTTCGTCCGTCGCATTGGCGGCAGAGGCGCGCTCGGCCGTGCGACCACGCGTCGGAGCGACAGGAGCAATCGGCACCACCTCACCGGTATAAGGCGAAATCACCGGGGTTTTGTTGAGGTCGTAGAACTTCTTGCCCGTGGTCGGGCAAATGCGTTTGGTTCCGAGGTCGGATTTGGCCACGTGCAGGTGTCCTGGGGATTTCTTGAAAAACGGTGCTTCACTTGGCTAGTTGAGACGCTCATGTCAATAGCGGTTTGCACGAGAATGACGGGCGGGTGACGCGCCGTGGCCCATATGCTACGAGCCCGCCTGCGCAAGGGAACACAGTTTTGAGCCATCCAGACACATCCGCCGCCCAGCCGACGCCCCTCACCGCGCGCAAAAGCGGCGCCTTGCGCGGCTCTGCGCGCGTTCCCGGTGACAAATCGATCTCGCACCGCGCGCTCATTCTCGGCGCACTGGCGGTCGGCGAAACCCGGATTACCGGTCTTCTCGAAGGCGAGGACGTCCTGAATACCGCCAAGTCAATGCAGGCACTCGGCGCCAAGGTCGAGCGCACCGGCGATTTCGCCTGGAAGGTCAATGGCGTGGGCGTTGCCGGCTTTGCCCAGCCGAAGGGACCGCTGGATTTCGGCAATGCCGGCACCGGCAGCCGCCTCGTCATGGGCGCCGTCGCCGGCTGTCCGATTACCGTAACTTTCGACGGCGATGCCTCATTGCGCAGCCGCCCGATGCGCCGCATCGTCGATCCGCTGGAGCTGATGGGCGCCAAGGTGGTATCCAGCCAGGACGGCGGCCGGCTGCCGCTGACCCTGCAGGGCGCCCGCGATCCGCTGCCGATCGTCTACAGGACGCCGGTGGCCTCGGCGCAGATCAAGTCCGCCGTGCTGCTCGCCGGCCTGTCGGCCCCCGGCACCACCACGGTGATCGAGACGGAAGCGAGCCGCGATCATACCGAGCTGATGCTCAAGCATTTCGGCGCCGACATCGTGTCTGAGAAAGAAGGCGCCCACGGCCGCAAGATCATGCTCACGGGCCAGCCCGAACTGAAGGGCGCCGATGTCGTGGTGCCGGCTGACCCGTCCTCCGCCGCCTTCCCGATGGTGGCTGCGCTCATTACGCCCGGCTCGGAGATCGAGCTGACGGATGTGATGACCAATCCGCTGCGCACCGGCCTGTTCACGACCCTGCGCGAAATGGGCGCGGACATTGAGGAGCAAGATGTGCGCGGCGATGCCGGCGAGCCGATGGCCCGGTTCCGTATCAAGGCGTCCAAGCTTCGCGGCGTCGAGGTGCCGCCCGAGCGCGCGCCATCGATGATCGACGAATATCTGGTGCTGGCGGTGGCTGCGAGTTTCGCCGAGGGCACCACCGTCATGCGTGGATTGCAGGAGCTGCGCGTCAAGGAATCCGACCGCCTGGAAGCCACCGCCGCGATGATCCGCGTCAATGGCGTCAAGGTCGAGATCGTCGGTGACGACCTGATTGTCCACGGCACGGGCCGGGTTCCCGGGGGCGGTACCGTCGCCACCCATATGGACCATCGCATCGCCATGTCGGCGCTGGCGATGGGCTGCGCTTCCGACGCACCTGTCACCATCGACGACACGACGTTTATCGCAACCAGCTTCCCCGATTTCATCCCGATGATGCGCCGGCTGGGCGCGGATTTTGCCTAAGCGTCACGGACGCAATTTCTCAGGTACTGCACACGTATGATCATCGCCATCGACGGACCCGCCGCATCCGGTAAAGGCACGCTGGGCAAGCGCCTGGCGAAGCATTACGGCTACCGTCATCTCGATACCGGTGTGCTCTATCGTGCAGTCGGTTTCGCCCTGATCGAGCGTGGGATCGATCTCAACAACGAGATCGAGGCCGTCCATGCCGCCGAAAGCCTCGATCCCGAGCATTTCGGCAATCCCGCGCTCAAGACCCAGCAGGCCGGCGACGCCGCCTCCATCGTTTCGGCGTTTCCGCGCGTCCGCGAGGTGCTCCTGAATTTCCAGCGCCATTTCGCCGAGGAACCGCCCGGCGCGGTGCTCGACGGCCGCGACATCGGAACCGTGATCTGCCCGAATGCCGACGTGAAGATCTTTGTGGTGGCGGATCCCGCGGTGCGCGCCCGACGCCGCACTCTGGAGGCCAAGGCGCGGGGTGAGGCGGCCGATGAGGCGCTGGTGCTGGCCGATATCCTCAAGCGCGACGAGCGCGACAAGAACCGCCCGGTGGCGCCTTTAAAGCCTGCAGAAGATGCATACTTGCTGGATAATTCCAATTTGGATATAGAAGGCGGCGTCCGGGCCGCCATCGACATTGTCGAGGCCGTCCGAGCGGGCCGGCAGCGGGTCTGATCGATCCCTTCCTTCGAAGGGACAGCTCCTTTAAACGGAGATCAGGCGAAACCGCCGCCGTCATTGGAGGAGCGCCCGCTCCCGGTCTCGAGCTGCGATACGCTCTTTTCTGGCTCCGGACATTTACCTGGAAATACGCATCGCTTGCGAAGGCATCCTGCCGGCCCGTTCCTGCACCTCCATGCAGTGCGGTCGTCAGAGGTTGCGGACCTTTGACCCTTCGAAAGTGCTGTGCCCATCAACCCGAACGGCCGGCAAGATACCGCATCTGGAGAACCAATGGCTTCTGTTGATTCCTACAATCCCTCCCGCGACGATTTCGCGGCAATGCTCGACGAGTCCTTCTCGGGCGGCAACCTTCAGGAAAGCTCGGTCATCAAGGGCCGTGTGGTTGCGATTGAAAAGGACATGGCCGTCATCGACGTCGGCCTGAAGACCGAAGGCCGTGTGGCGCTGCGCGAATTCGCCGGCCCGGGCCGTGAAAGCGATTTGAAGGTGGGCGACGAAGTCGAGGTGTTCCTCGACCGGATCGAAAACGCGCTCGGCGAAGCCGTGCTGTCGCGTGACAAGGCCCGCCGCGAAGAGAGCTGGGGCAAGCTCGAAAAGGCGTTCAACGCCAACGAGAAGGTCAACGGCGTTATCTTCAACCAGGTCAAGGGTGGCTTCACCGTCGATCTCGACGGCGCCGTGGCCTTCCTGCCGCGCTCGCAGGTCGACATCCGTCCGATCCGCGACGTTGCCCCGCTGATGAACAACTCGCAGCCGTTCCAGATCCTCAAGATGGACCGTCGCCGCGGCAATATCGTCGTGTCGCGTCGTACCGTTCTTGAAGAGACCCGCGCCGAACAGCGCCAGGAACTCGTCCAGAACCTCGAAGAGGGTCAGGTCATTGACGGC
>JASBVG010000053.1 GCA_030147505.1 Tardiphaga sp. | reverse complement strand
TATTCTGTTGAAGAAGTCGGCTGCGACATCGTTCGGGCGGAGCTTGGCGACGGAGGCGAGTGGTCCCCCTTTGCTGATCAGGCCGGCGCCGGCCTGGTCATCGGTATGATCTTGGCCATCTTGCGAAGGTTCTGGGCGGCTGCCGCGAGGTGGAATTCGTCTCGTGCGCCGTTGGGGCCGCGCAGGCGCAGGCGATCCAGCTTCAGAATGCGCTTGAGGTGAGCGAACAGCATCTCGACCTTCTTTCGCTGGCGGCGTGACACGAGGTACGCGTCGGTCATGGCGATATCACGGGCCATGTCGCGCGCGCCTTCATGGATCGAGCGGGTCACCTTGCGCGCGGGCATGTTCGGCGTGCACTGCTGCCGCAGACTGCAAGTCTGGCAGTCCTGCTGGCGCGCGCGGTAGCGGATCGACCCGTCCTTATCGACGCCGCCGCGCGGTGTGCTGAAGTTGCGATTGGATCGCCGCAGGCGGTTGCCGGCCGGGCAGATATAGCTGTCGTCATCATGGTCGTAGATGAAGTCTGCGCGCTCGAAGCTGCCATCGTTCCGCGCGGACTTGTCGAACACGGGGATGTGCGGTTCGATGCTCATGTCCTCGACCAGCCAGGCTAGGTTCGGCGCCGAGCCATAGGCTGCGTCGGCGGCCAGGCGCTCGGGCCAGATGCCGAAGCGGTGCTGCGTTCGCTCGATCATCCGCCGCTGGGCGGTCACTTCGGCCTGCCGCACCGAGGTCGTCGCTTCGACGTCGACGATCACCGCGTGATCGAGATCGATCAGATAGTTGTTGCTGTAGGCATAGAAGGCAGCCTCCCGCGTCGCCGCAGTCCAGCGCGAGGCCGGATCGGTAAGGTTGATGCGCTTGGGCGTGACCGGCGTCGCGCCGCCGAACGCGGCATCGTCGAGCACGTCCAGATACTCAGCGACCGCACGGCCGACCGCTTCAGGCGGCAGGCCCTGCTCGCCCGGCACCGACCGCTGGCGATGCACGTCCGCGCGGATGAGGCTCGCATCGACCGCGAACCCGTGACCGCCGACCAGCCCCTCCGCGATGCAGCGCGCCACCGTCATCTCGAACAACTCACGCAGCAGATCGCTGTCGCGGAAGCGGCCATGCCGGTTCTTCGAAAAGGTCGAGTGATCGGGCACGTCGCCCTCCAGCCCCAGCCGGCAGAACCAGCGATAGGCGAGGTTGAGATGCACCTCCTCGCACAGCCGCCGCTCGGAGCGGATGCCCATGCAATAGCCGATGATCAGCATCCGGATCATCAGCTCAGGGTCGATCGAAGGGCGGCCCGTCTCGCTGTAGAACGGCCGCAGGTGCTCGCGAATGTCCGACAGGTCCACGAACCGATCGATCGAGCGCAGCAGGTGATCCGCCGGCACATGTCGCTCCAAGCTGAAGCTGTAGAACAGCGCCTCCTGCGCCACCGTCCGCTCGCCCATCATCGGCCCGTCTCCGCTCACCCGCGAAGACTGAATCAGACCCTCAGCACGACTTCAAGGCCGAGTTTTTCAACAGAATAGGGCCGGAAGCGGACTGCCTGCTTTCGGGTGTCGGACACAAGAAAGCTGCCGTCTCCGGCCGAACATCGTTCACCGCTGCTTCCGACCCAGTTGAAGACGTTCAACGACCGACAGACGAATGGCCACATCTGCGAAGGAGCTGCCATTCGAGCGGTTCACCATGAACGACAGCATTGTTAGTCGCCGCTCCGTATTGCGGTTGCTGCACCGTCTCCATGCCGACACGTCTTGGAACTGACCGTGCAGAGACTGCTCCCCCGGGCCGTCGGTAACCGATACTCGGCTGCATCACGCAAGGCGGAGGCGGCATACCTCTAGTAGGAACCGCACCATCGGGACATCGGGGGCCGTACTCGCCAGTACCAGATCGGCATCCTCCCGACGCAGCTGCAGGCGGCGCGTGGCGAGCGCGAGCAGGAACTCGCTTGCCGCCCCGCCGCGCGGGCTTTGGCAGGCTGCGACGACACGTCGCAGCAACCGGCCCAGTTCACGACTCTCGTCGGCCGAGTCGGCGAAGTTGAGCTCGTAAGGGTAGGCTGCACGGAGCAGCGACGCCTGGATCACGTCATCGTTGAACCGGCCGAAATTGCCGGGCGCCAAGATCGTTTGCTGGAACCAGTTGCTTATGATCCGGCGCTCGCCGGGAACGAAGGCGTTGGCCCGCAGCCGTTGCAGCACCGAGGC
>JASBVG010000061.1 GCA_030147505.1 Tardiphaga sp. | reverse complement strand
CGTGGGTCAATCCCGTTACTCCGGAGCAACCAAATCCATGGATTTCAACAACACACGGTACATCCCCATGAGCCGTCGACGTCGCATTTATGAAGGCAAGGCCAAGGTTCTGTATGAAGGCCCCGAGCCCGGCACTTTGATCCAGCACTTCAAGGATGACGCGACCGCGTTCAATGCGAAGAAGCATCAGGTGATCGAGGGCAAGGGCGTCCTCAACAACCGCATCTCGGAATACCTGTTCCAGCACCTGAACGATATCGGCGTGCCCACGCATTTCATCCGCCGGCTCAACATGCGCGAGCAGTTGATCCGCGAGGTCGAGATCGTGCCGCTCGAAGTGGTGGTGCGCAATGTCGCCGCCGGCTCGCTGTCGCAGCGCCTCGGCATCGAGGAAGGCACCCAGCTGCCGCGCTCGATCATCGAGTTCTATTACAAGAACGACCAGCTCAACGATCCGATGGTCTCCGAAGAGCACATCACCGCGTTCGGCTGGGCGACCCCACAGGAGATCGACGACATCATGGCGCTGGCCATCCGCGTCAACGACTTCCTGACCGGTCTCTTCCTGGGCATCGGCATCCGTCTCGTCGACTTCAAGATGGAATGCGGCCGCCTGTTCGAGAACGACATGATGCGCATCATCGTCGCCGACGAGATTTCGCCGGATTCGTGCCGGCTGTGGGATATCAAGTCGAACGAGAAGCTGGACAAGGATCGCTTCCGCCGCGATCTCGGCGGCGTGCTGGAGGCCTATACCGAGGTTGCCAAGCGTCTCGGCATTCTGGCAGAGAACGAGCGCCCGATGGGCACCGGTCCGGTATTGGTGAAGAGCTGAGGAAATAACGTGAAAGCCCGCGTCACAGTCACATTGAAGAACGGCATCCTCGATCCGCAGGGCAAGGCGATCGAAGGCGCATTGAAGTCGCTCGGCGTCGATGGCATCGCCTCGGTTCGTCAGGGCAAGGTGTTCGACATCGAACTCGCAAACGGTGCTGACCGGGCCAAGGCTGAAGACGCGCTGAAGGCGGCAGCGGACAGGCTGTTGGCGAATACCGTGATCGAAAACTACAAGGTCGAGGTTCAGGGGTAAGGCTTTCGCGTGAAGCGGTCTCCACCACGATTGTCGGCTCGATCATATCGAGCGTCGTATTGAACTTTATGAAGCACCGAGCCTGACATGAAATCCGCCGTCCTCGTCTTCCCCGGAATCAATCGCGAGCGCGACATGGCGCGGGCGCTCAAGCTGGCGTCGGGCACCGAAGCGAGCATGGTCTGGCACACAGACACTTCGCTGCCGGCCGGCACCGATCTCGTCGTCGTTCCCGGCGGCTTTTCCTATGGCGACTATCTGCGCTGCGGCGCCATTGCGGCGCGTTCGCCGGTGATGGATGCGGTGCGCAAATTCGCGGCCGATGGCGGGCTCGTGCTCGGCGTCTGCAACGGCTTCCAGATCCTGTGCGAAAGCGGGCTGCTGCCGGGCATCCTGATGCGCAATGCGCGGCTGAAATTCATCTGCCAGGATGTGCATCTGCGCGTCGAGCGTTCCGATACGCCCTTCACCCGCGGCTACAATGCCGGGCAGGTGATCCGCGTGCCCGTCGCCCATGGCGAGGGCAACTATACCGCCGATGCCGAGACGCTGCAGCGTCTCGAAGGTGACGGCCGGGTGCTGTATCGCTACTGCTCGCCGACCGGCGACGTCGGCGATCTCCACAATATCAATGGAGCGGCGGCGTCGATTGCCGGAATCGTCAGCGAAAACGGCAATGTGCTCGGCATGATGCCGCATCCGGAAAACCACGTCGAAGACATCATGGGCAATACCGACGGCCGCGGCCTCTTTGTCGGCCTCGCCGCCCATCTGGCGCGCGCTGCATAACTGCACCGCGCGTTTGAACCCAGCGTCATCTCGCTGCGTCCATCACGGCATAGGATGACACGTCGCCGGCTACTGGCAGGCGCGTGCAGTTCATTTGCTCGCTTGAGGGGACGCTCATGCCGCTGGCTCTGGTTATTGTTCTGCTCGATATCATGCTGGTCTATCATGCTGCCCGCACCGGCCGGATGCAGCCTTGGGCCTATATCATCCTGATGGTCCCGGTGGCCGGCGCGGTTGCCTATGTGGTGATCGAACTGCTGCCGGAGATTTTCGGCGGCCGCACCGCGCAGCAGGCGCGCCGCAATGTCGCCAAGCGCATCGATCCCGAAAAGACCTATCGCGGGCTGGCCGATCAGCTCGCATCCGCTGATACGATCGCGAATCGCGCCGCACTGGCGGCCGAATGTCTCGAAATCAGCCGCTTTGATGAAGCCGTACAGCATTACGAGCACATCCTCGCGCTGCCGCTTGGGCATGACGCGAAATATGCGCTGGCCAAGGCGAGGGCGCAGTTCGGTGCAAAGCGTCCGCTGGACGCGATCGCGACGCTCGACCATTTGCAGAAGCAGTGGCCTGAATTCGAATCCGCGGAAGCGCATCTGCTTTATGCGCGGGCGCTGTCGGAAGCCGGGCGCAACGAGGAGGCGCTGGGCGAATACGAAGCGCTGCTGAGCTATGCCCCGAGTGCCGAAGCCAGTGTCCGCTACGGCCAGCTGCTGCATGCGATGGGCCGCACCTCCGAGGCGAAGGTCGTGTTCGCGGAACTCGTGGTGCAGATGAAGCGCGCGCCGAAATTCGCCCGCAAGGCGCAGGCCGAATGGCTATCCATCGCCGAGAAATCGCTTGCGGCCTGAAAGGCGTGGCCGCAATCTTCGCGGTCATGTGCCGTTATGATTACGGAGTGCGCGACGTGAGAAATGCCATCTATAGCTGGATCGGACGTGCGGCCGCTTCGTTGATGGCAGTGTCATTCGTCGCCGGCGCCCAGGCGCAGACCTATCCCTCGCGGCCGATCACCATGATCGTGCCCTTCGCCGCCGGCGGCACATCCGATGTCATCGCGCGCGTCGTTGCGGAGCAGATGGCCATTCCGCTCGGCCAGACCATCATCATCGAGAACGTCACCGGCGCCGGCGGGTCGACCGCATTGGCGCGTGCGGCGCATGCGGCGCCGGACGGCTATACGATCGCCATCGGCAATGCCGGCACCAGCGCTGCGAGCTATACGATCTATCCGAAGCTGACGTTCAAGCCGGACTCCTTCGTCACCATCGGCATGGTAGCGAAGACGTTCGGCGTCGTGGCCTTGCGCAAGGACTTTCCGGCCAAGGATCTGAAAGAGTTCATTGCTTATGCCAAGGCTCATCCTGGCAAGATCAATCTCGGCCATGCCGGTGTCGGCTCGTCGAATTACCTGATCTGCAAGAGCTTCGTGCAGGCGGCCGGCATCGATGTCACGCTGGTCGGCTATCGGGGCGCGGCGCCGGCGCTGACCGATGCGATCGGCGGCCAGATCGACGGCGTCTGCGACAGCGCTGCATCCGTGTCGCAGGCGATCGACGACAAGCTGGTGAAGGGGATTGTGGTCGGCTCCGATGTACGGCTGGGATCGCTGCCCGATCTGCCGACCTCGGCAGAGGCCGGCTTGCCGGAATTCGAGGCGCAGGGCTGGAACGGCTTGTTCGCGCCGAAGGGGACGCCGCCGGAAGTCATTGCGAAGCTCAATGCAGCGGCGCGCGTGGCGGTGGAAAGCGAGCCGGTGAAGAAGCGGTTCCGCGATCTCTCCACGGTGGCGCCGGGCGCGAATGAGCACGCGCCGGACGTCTTGCAGCAACTGGTGACGCGCGACGTCACAAAGTACAACAAGCTGCTGCAAGAGAAATAGGCGATTTCGCATTCGGCCACGCGGCCGTGATCAGATCCCGGTGTGGCAGCTGGCCATCTTCCGCCGACGCGCTCTGTCGGATATGAGGACACTGGCGTGATTTGGCTTCGTACCTTCCGTGGGCACCGGGGCGAGTTGATGAAATCGCAATCAACATTTGCGAGACTGGTATCCGGCCAGAGATTCGATTTGGGGCATTGCATGAAAATTCGGTTGGCGACTGCGCGATCCTCCATCGCGGTGCGGTGCTGGATGGCTTCTGCCGTCGTGGCGTGCACAGTGGTGGCGATGCCGATCCCGGCAATGGCGGCCAAACAGGGACGGCCGGCGCGGACCGTCGAGGCGGTGGCGCCGCGTGAGGCGGGCGAGCCAATCATGGCGATCGTGTCGATCAAGAGCCAGCAGGTGACGTTCTACGACGCTGATGGCTGGATCGCACGCGCGCCGGTGTCGACCGGCGTGTCCGGACGCGAGACGCCTGCCGGCGTGTTCGCGATCCTCGAGAAGAACAAGGATCATCGCTCCAACATGTATGACGATGCGCACATGCCGCACATGCAGCGCATCACATGGAACGGTGTCGCGCTCCATGGCGGCCCGCTGCCCGGCTACGCTGCGTCCCATGGCTGTGTGCGCATGCCCTATGGGTTCGCCGACAAGATGTTCGACAAGACCCGGATCGGGATGCGGGTGATCGTCTCGCCGATCGATGCGGCACCGGTCGATATTGCGCACCCGGCGCTGCTGGTGCCGAAGCCGGACGTCATCGCGGCCGCGCCGGCGCGCGCCGAGACTCTGACACGCGAGGCGACAGAGGCTGCGACGGCGGCGGCCGAGGCGAAGAAGCTTGCCACGACGACGGCGCGCGAGGCGAAGCCGCTGCCGGCGGCCCTGCGCAAGCTGGAGCTGACCAAGAAGCGTGCCGATGCCGAGCTGGCAGCTGCGGACAAGATTCTGGCCGCCGCGACGACGGATGAGGGCAAAGCAAAGGCCGAGGCCGTGCAGCAGAAGGCCGCTGCGAAAGCCGCCGACCTCGGGACACAGCTCGAGGCCGCCAGGACCGATACGACGGCCAAGCTCGATGCGGCCACCGCAGCAAAGGATGCGGTCAAGGCTGCCGAGGCGAAGAAGGCCGCCACTGCGACCGCAGCCCTCGATGCAAAGCTCGCGAATGAGCCCGTGTCGATCTATATCAGCCGCGAGACGCAGAGACTCTATGTCCGTCGCAACACGCATAAGCCGGCACCGGACGGCGGCGGCGAGGTGTTCGACTCCAGCATCGAAGTGCTGGTGACCATCCGCGATCCCGACAGGCCGATCGGCACGCATGTGTTCACCGCCATGGCGCAGGAAGGAGCCGGCCTGCGCTGGAGCGCCGTCACCATCGATGATGGCGACAATGCCAAGGCCGCGCTCGACCGCATCACCATTCCGCAGGAAGTGCTCGACCGGATCGGACCGACGGCCCTGCCGCGATCGTCCATCGTGATTTCCGACGAGCCGCTGAGCGTCGAGACCAACTATCGCACGGAGTTCGTCGCCGTGCTCAGCAACCAGCCGCAGGGCGGCTTCGTCACTCGCAAGCCGACGCCGCGGCCTGACATGGAGATGGTCAGCGGGGATGACAGCTATGACGACGGCTTCAGCATGTTCTTCCCGCGCGAGCGCGCCCCGCAGGGCAATGCCGTGCGCCGTCGCAGCGGCCAGAATGAAGTTCCGCGGATGCAGCGCGGCTGGTGGGAATAACGCAGATCGCACCAGCGTTATGGATGTTAACTTTCCGGTAACCGCATTTGTTCAGATCTTAATCAAAGCGTGAACATTTCGTTTCATGCTCGGATTATTGCTGCGGCAACACCGGATTTGAACAATGACATTGCGCTTCACCATCATGATCGTCGCCGTGGCGGCGGGGGCATCGGCGGCATTGGCACAGGCGCCTGCACAGGCGCCGGCCAAATCGCCCAATGCCAATGCGATCATCGATGCCAAGAACATGACGCCGGAGCAGCGCTCCGCCGCCATTCTCGCGCAATATGGCGAGCCGGTGCTCGATCCGGAATCCGCGCAGCGCACCGAAGAAGCGCTCAAACGTTACAAGGCGATCGCCGCCAAGGGCGGCTGGCCGCTCATTCCCGCGGAAGCCAAATATGCTGCGGACGCGGACGGGGCGGATGTCGAATTGTTGCGGCGGCGCCTCGTGGTCACCGGCGATCTGTTCACGGTGGAAAGCTCCGGTCCCTATAACGACGAACTCATCGCCGGTGTGAAGCGTTTCCAGCTTCGCAACGGATTGCTCGCCACCGGTCTGGTCGGTCCGCGTACGCTGGCCGCGCTCAACATGCCGGTGGAGAAGCGTGTCCAGCAGCTGGAAGCTTCGCTGCAGCGGATGCAGGCCATCGGCTTCAAATTCGGCGAGCGCTATGTGGTGGTGAACATCCCGGCCGCTTATGCCGAAGCGATCGAAGGCGACAAGGTGGTGCGGCGCTATCGCGTCGTTGTCGGCAAGAGCGAGAAGCCGTCGCCAACGGTGACGTCGCAGATCAACAACGTCAATCTCAACCCGACCTGGACGGTGCCGGCCTCTATCACCAAGCACGAGATTTCCGCGCGCATGCGAAAAGATCCCGGCTATCTCGCGCGCATGCATATGCAGGTGCTGGACGGACGCGGCAACGCGCTCGATCCATCCAGCATCGACTGGAGCGAAGACAAGGTGCCGGATGTCACCGTGCGTCAGGACCCCGGTGAGTGGAATGCACTCGGCCGCGTGCGCATCGACATGCCGAATTCCTACGCCGTCTATATGCACGACACCAATCAGCGCAATCTGTTCGCCAACGACTATCGCTTCGACTCCCATGGCTGCGTGCGCGTCGACAATGTGCGCGATCTCGCGGCATGGCTGCTGAAAGATACGGCAAATTGGGATCGCACCCAGATCGATCTCGGAATTGCAACGGGGCTGCGCCAGGACATCAGGCTCAGCAAGAGCGTGCCGGTGGCGTGGATCTATCTGACCGCCTGGATGGCGCGTGACGGGGTCGTGCAGTTTCGCAACGACGTCTACGATCAGGATGCACAGCTCAACGAGGCGTCCGCCGACATCAAGGCGTTCCTGAATCCGATTAGTGGGCCGGTGACGCGCTGACCGCTCACCGGCTGTCCTCCTTCGCATAGTGTCCATGCAGCCGCGCGCCGCCGGTTTACAGCGGCAGCGCGGGCAGCCTAGTTTCGTTCGGCAAATAACCCTGTTGGACGGATGCACGACATGACATTGGCGATGGGCTGGGACGAATGGGCGAAGCATGACGCGGTGTCGCTGGCCGCGCGTGTGCGCAAAGGCGAGCTCACACCGGCCGAACTGGCTGCGCAGGCCGCTGCCGCCGTTGCCAGGACCAATCCCGAACTGAGCGCCGTCGTCGAGGTGTTCGACGACGTGGTGGCCGATCCCTTGAAGGACGGCATGAATCCTGCCGGCGTGTTCGGCGGCGTGCCGTATCTGATGAAGGATCTCGGTCCGACGCTGAAGGGGCGCTTGCAGGAATTCGGCTCCATGATCATGCAGGGCCATCGCCCGGCGCAGGACAGCTTCCTGACCGGCAAGATCCGCAATGCCGGCCTCAACATCATCGGTCGTAGCACCACGCCTGAATTCGGTGTGTGCAGCTCCGCCGAAAACAAGCTCTATGTCACGCGCAATCCCTGGAATGCGGATTACACGAGTTGCGGCTCTTCGGCGGGCTCCTCGGCGATGGTTGGGGCCGGTGCGTTGCCGATCGCGCACGCCACCGACGGCGGTGGATCGATCCGAATTCCTGCAGGCGTCTGCGGCACCATCGGCCTGAAAGTGTCGCGCGGTGTCTATTCGCTGGCGCCGGCTCTGTCCGATCTCTCCGGACTGGTATCGATCCAGGGCTGCACCAGCCGCAGCGTGCGCGACACCGCTGCCTTCGTGGACAATTGCCGCGGCGGCGCACCGGGCGAGTTCATGCCGTTCTGGTCGCCGGCCGAACCCTATAGCGAATTGATCAAGCGCGATCCGGGCAGACTGCGCATCGCTCTCTCGCATGAATGGGGCGACTACAAAGCGCCGCCGCATTTCGTGGCCGAGTTGGAGCGCGTCGGCAAATTGCTCGAAGGGCTTGGGCACCATGTCGAGTGGGTCGTGCCCGAGGTCGACTTCCGCGCTGCCTTCGCGGCGCAGACGACCTGTTATATCAGCAATTTCGCGCAGGTGATCGCGGGCCATCTGGCGCGGCTCGGACTGAAAGAGCCGACCACAGAGCTGCTGGAGCCGATCAATATCAAGATCTGGGAAAGCGGTCTGAACACCTCCTACACCGAGCGTGCGGCGATGCAGGCGGTGTTCAACACGACATCGCGCGCCTTCGGCAATTTCTTCGAGCAGTGGGACATCATCCTGACGCCGATCACCGCCAAGCCGACGCCGAAAATCGGCACGACCGAATATCTTACCATGAGCGACAATCCGTCGGTACATGACTGGTTCGCCAATCTCTGGCAGTTCTTCGCCTATACGCCGCTCGCCAATCTGTGCGGCATTCCCGGCATCTCACTGCCGCTGGCGAGCCAAGAGCATGGCCTGCCGCTCGGCATCCAGGCGCAGGCGCGTCAGGCGAATGACGACCTGCTGCTGCAGCTCGCGGCGCAGATCGAGCGTGCGATCGATGGCAAGTGGAATGCCGGCAAAGTACCGACGGTGCATGTGAGCCGTCCGTGAATGCTGCGCGCGCGCGTTGTTTCTATCGGAGCATGATCTTCGAGGTCATGCTCCGGAGAGACCTGAGAGCGCATCGAACAGCGCGAGATTGAGGCCCTTCAATGCATTGTTGACGGGCTCGGGCTGCGACGAGAATTTTGCCACGACCATTTCGGCCACGGGATCGACATAGAGCCACTGTCCGTGAATGCCGAGGGCGAAATATGCGCCGCTGGCCTTGCCGGTCTGATACCATTTGTTGCGATAGCGCCCCGTCGGTAACCATTCGACCGCTGGTCCTGCCTGCCACGCCTCGGTAGAGCCGTTCGCGCTCGTATCCTCAACCCACGCCTCGGGGACGATACGGCGGCCATTCGCGACGCCGCCCTGCCGCATCATCTCGCCGATGCGCGCGAGGTCGCGCGGTGTCGTGCAGAAGCCGCCGCCCGTGCGGGCAATGCCCGTGGCATCGACGGTGATGTAGGCATCCTGCCGGGCGCCAAGCGGTTGCCACAGGCGTTCGGTGACGATGTCGACGAAACGTCGCCCGGTGGCACGTTCGACGACGAGCCCGAGGACATCCGAGTTCGGCGAGCAATAGTGAAATGGTCCGCCGTGATCGCCCGTTGCTTTTTGCAGCGACGCAAGGAACGCGATTAGCGGTTCTGCTATCCCTCCGGTCGCTCGCGGTTCAAGCAGTCCGGCGCGGCGGTATCTTGCGAAATCGCCTTTTGGGTCCTGATAGGTTTCCGAGAAATCGAGGCTCACGCGCATGTCGAGGACGTCACGGACACGCGCATCCGCAAAGGCCGAGGACGCCAGCTCGGGAATATAGTGCGAGACGGTGCGGTCGAGATCGATCAGGCCGTCGCCATGCACGATCCCGGCAACGATGGCGCTGACCGACTTGCTGGCAGAGAACAGGATGTGCCGGGATTGCAGGGTGAAATTCGGCGCATGCCAGTCGGCAACGATGCGGCCGGATTTCATCACCACAAGCGCGTCGGTCGACGTCAGGCGCAAGGCGTCTGCGAGCGTCATTCGTTGCCCGTCGAACGGGAACGCCTGATCGATGAGGCTGGACGGATCGACGAGGGGATCCTCCGTCAGTCCCGGTGTCGCCGCGATGCGTGCCGTCGGAATGAGTTCGGACACATGGCGAAACGCCCACGCATTCCACGGAGCCTGGCGCCAGTTGCCGAGATGTACGTCGGTTCTCGGAAAGCCGTAGTCGGATTCGAAAACGGTTGGGTGCGCCGACATCGTCATCACGCGATCGTCTCGCATTCGGTGCGCTGCACGGCGCCGCCGAGCCAGCAGCCGTTCGGCACCGTGCCGTCAAAGCTGAAGCGAATATGGATGGCGGACGGGCGCTGCATTGCGCGTCCCTGCCGAATGGTGATGAGGCGTTCCGATGCCTCGACGATCCCGTTCGCCAGAAGGCCGAATGAGAGGGCGGATGCTGCTATGCCCGTCGCTGCATCTTCCGGATATCCGGACGAGCTCGGAAACTGGCGGGCATCGATGATCTGGGCGTCCCGATCGACAACGGCATAGGGATAGAGCCCGGTCGAGTCGATGCGGTTGCACAGTTGTTCGATTTTGGCGAAGTCGGGTTTCAGGCCATCGAGGATGGCGGCGCTCTTCAGCGGTATGAGCGTCTTGATCCGGCTGGTGCGGGCGTTCTGGATCGGGAAGGGTGCGAGGCTGTCCTTGTCGATGCCGAGTACCTCCAGAATTTCATCTGCGCTTCGCGCGGCGTCGGGGAGGGGCTCGATGACGCCGGCAGGTTGGGAGACCTCCACCGAGATATCCCGGTCGGCCGATACACCGATGCGCGCATGCACGCGACCGCTTCTGGTCAGGATGGAAAGGCGATCCTTGTGGAGTTTGCCTAGTTCATGGAGCAGCCAAACCGTTCCGACGGTGGCATGCCCGCACATGGACATTTCGTGATTGGGCACCCAGAAGCGAAATTCGAAATCGTCATCCGAGCCGGCCGGAGGCAGCAGCACAAAGCCGCTTTCGTGACCGTAAGTCCGGGCGACCTTCTGCATGTCTGCATCGGTCATGCCCGCGGCGTCGATGACGATGGGCGCCGGATTGCCGCCATTGGGGCCAGCACCGAAGACACTGACGAATTGGACTTCCGGTTCACGATTTATCGTCGTCATGTCGTCCATTCCTCGGTCGGTTTTACGCGGGCCTGCGGCGCGAGATTGCGCACGGCCGGATCAGCCCGGACAAATCCGGGGCGCCTGCAATTGATAGGCTGAGGTTAGGTCGGGGGCCGCTTTTGGGCGCGTTCCTGCAGGCCTTATTGCTTGGCCGATCGGGCCATGCGCTTGCGCATCTCGGTGGGCGACAGGCCGTCCGTCCGGCGCATGGCGCGCGCCAGCGCCGCTCCGCTTTCGAAGCCGACACGATGCGCGATCTCTCCGACCGGAAGATCGGTCCCCGTCAGCAGTTCGGCCGCATTGGTCAGGCGAATGCGCTGTTGGTAGTCACCGATGGAAACGCCGGTACCGGCGCGGAATAACCGCGTGATGTGACGTCGCGATACGCCGAAACGTTCTTCCAGCGCGTCGAGCGGGATATCGCGGTCAGCATTGAGGGTGAGGTAGTCCTTCAGCTCCTCGACGACGACCATGCCGTGCTCACGATGGGACGCATTCGAGGCGGCTTCCCCGGCAAGGGCCTCGGCGATGCACTGGACGAGAAAGGCGGACGACAGCGCCTGCCGAATCTCGGCATTGCCATATGCGCCTGCATTGTTGCGAACCAAAAGCTCGTGCAGAGCGCACAGCGCCGGCGTCCGGCGAAACAGCGTGGTCTTCGATGTCCTTCGGTGAAATTCCGTGAGAGATCCGTTCTGCCTTTCGACCCTGGCGAGCATCGCGCCGGTTGCGTAGATCGCCAGATGGCTGTGCGGGCCGATGCCCGCATGGGTCTCGTGAGCCTGGTTTGCAGGAACGACCGCGAACCGATCCTTCGACAGCCAGGCTCCCTCGCGCCGGGCTTCGTGCTTGAGTTCGATGGTCCCGCGGCTCGGCAGAATGAACATCATGCAATCATGCCAATGCCACGGCATGGCGTAGTCGCCGCCGCCGGCGATGCTCGCATGTTCGTCGTCCGCGGCGATCAGAATGTCCGGATTCGCCGGATGGCGTAGCCGTTCGAATGAACTCAGCATGTCCATGCCCAATCTGTTGCGGGTGAGGCTAGCAGCATGCACCCGCACCCGGCAATTGGTGCCGTGTTACTCCGCCGCCAGCGCCGAGGGCGAGGAAGCAGCTGCCATGGACATTCTTCATGCCGTTGTGATGGCGCCGTTCGACCCGGAAGGTGCAGTCGCAGCCCGCCATTCCCGTATTTTGTCGATCGTTGCTGTTGCCCCGCCGCAAACGATGACCAAGGGCGATTGGAAGTCGTCCAGAATCGCTCGACGCTGCGGACTATAGATCGTGGCCAGCGATGCCCCGCAGGCGGGTTCGACAAGTACACGATGGTCATGGAGAAACTGCTCACAGGCGTTGAGCGCCTCCAGGTCCGAGACAGTCGCGCTACGCACGTCACGACTTTGCGCGATCCTGAAGGCATGCTCAGCAACTTTGTTTGCACCCAGCGACGTCGCCACGCTGGTGATCGCCGAAATAGGGATGTTCTCGCCTGCCGCCAGGGCTCTCGCGAGGCAATCGGCGCCCTCGGTTTCGATCGCGATGACGGGAACGTGGCTCAGACCATTGCGCCCCAGTCCTTCGATGACGCCCGAGAGAAGGCCGCCGCCGCCCACGGAGAGGACCACCGCGTCGAACTCGGCGCCGGCGCGTACCACCTCATCAATGACGGTTGCGTGTCCGGTCCACAGCAGCGGATTGTCGAAAGGGTGGAGAAAGGCTGTCGTTTCATCCAGCAGGGATTGCGCGAGTTCATTTGCCTGAACCCATGCCGCGCCGTGAACGATAACGGTCGCGCCCTCCTGTTCCAGCAGTTTTTTCGCGTGGACAGGTGTCGACTCCGGAATGACCACGGTGACGGGAATATCGAGGACACGTCCTGCATAGGCCACAGCAAGCCCCGCGTTGCCGCCGGAGGATGAAACGAAGCGTGTCTTGCCTTGTCGTTTGTATTCTTCGCAAGCCGCTCCAATTCCTCTGAGCTTGAAGGAGCCCGAAGGTTGAAGCGCGTCAAATTTCAGCCAGATGCGCCGGTCGGCGAGGAGACTGAGCTGGCGGGACAGGATCAGCGGTGTGTCGAGGTGGAGAGGCATGATCTCATTCTTTCACGCATGCGCGGCCGATTTTGTTCAGCGCAAGAATACCATCGAGACTCCGGTGTTCCCCGGCTCAATCTGTCCCCCGGCTTTACTCCGCTGCCAGCGCCGCCGGCTTGTCGCGCTTCTTGACGCGCTTGATGGTGCCGGAGAAGGTGAACAGTTTTCGCCCGCCGGTATGCAGCACGCCGCGGAGGAAGATGAGCGAGCCGCCGACACGGGTCATTTCGCCATCGCATTCGATGAGGTCGCCGACACGGCCGGCATCGAGGAATTCGCAGGCGAAGGAGACGGTGATGCCGGGGCCGGCCAGTTCGCGCGAGGAGAGGGCGAACAGGCAGTAATCGGCAAAGGTCATGAAGCAGCCGCCATGGACGTTCTTCATGCCGTTGAGGTGCCGCGGCTCGACCCGGAAGGCGCAGCGGATCGAACCGTCGGTCTCGACCTTGTGCCAGAACGGGCCGGACAGCGATTCGAAGGAATCCCGCTTCCAGGTCGACCAGCCCGCGAATTCCCCCTCGGTTTCGGTATAGACGTCGGAACTGAACGGGATGACAGCGTCGGCGGGCACATTCACGGCGGCGAACTCCTTGGATTGTCGGCAAAAAGTGTTAAATCCGATCCGTCCGGCGGGCGCAATCCGGCCTCCGCGCAGGGCGATATGCGGGCCGATCGTCGGCCCCAAAGGCAATATTCCGGCAAAGCTTGGGACATGCAGGGAACAGGCCCGAAAAGGGCCTTTTCCGGCTGGTCCGATCTTTCTATGAAGATGCCTTCCCAGAGAAGAACCCCGACGACTGGACCCCATGACCGAGCCTCAGATCACTCCCGAACTCGTCGCCTCCCACGGCCTCAAGCCCGACGAGTATGAGCGCATCCTGAAACTGATCGGGCGCGAGCCGACCTTCACCGAGCTCGGCATCTTCTCGGCCATGTGGAACGAGCACTGCTCGTACAAGTCCTCGCGCATCCATCTGCGCGGCCTGCCGACCAAGGCGCCCTGGGTGCTGCAGGGACCCGGCGAAAATGCCGGCGTGATCGACATCGGCGACAACCAGGCCATCGTCTTCAAGATGGAGAGCCACAATCACCCGTCCTACATCGAGCCCTATCAGGGCGCGACCACGGGTGTCGGCGGCATCCTGCGCGACGTCTTCACCATGGGCGCGCGGCCGATCGCCTGCCTGAATGCCATTTCGTTCGGCGCGCCGGAGCATCCGAAGACCCGCCATCTGGTGTCGGGCGTCGTCGCCGGCATCGGCGGCTACGGCAATTCGTTCGGGGTGCCCACCGTGGGCGGCCAGACGCGTTTCCACACCCGCTATGACGGTAACAACCTCGTCAATGCGATGGCAGTTGGTCTTGCCGACGCGGACAAGATCTTCCTCGCCGCGGCGTCGGGCGTGAACATGCCCATCGTCTATCTCGGCTCCAAGACCGGCCGTGACGGCATCCATGGTGCCTCGATGGCCTCGGCCGAATTCGACGATGCGTCGGAAGAGAAGCGCCCGACCGTGCAGGTCGGCGATCCCTTCGCCGAGAAGCTGCTGCTGGAAGCCTGCCTCGAAATCATGGCGGCCGATTGCGTGATCGCGATCCAGGACATGGGCGCCGCCGGCCTCACGTGCTCGGCTGTCGAGATGGGCGCCAAGGGCGATCTCGGCGTCGAGCTCAATCTCGATGCGGTGCCGACGCGCGAAGAGGGCATGACCGCCTATGAGATGATGCTCTCGGAAAGCCAGGAGCGCATGCTCATGGTGCTGAAACCCGAGAAGGAGCAAGAGGCCGAGGCGATTTTCAAGAAGTGGGGCCTCGACTTCGCCATTGTCGGCCACACCACGCCGACGCTGCGTTTCGTCGTCAAGCATGGCGGCAAGACCATGGCCGACCTGCCGATCAAGGAGCTCGGCGACGAGGCGCCGCTCTATGATCGTCCGCACGTGCCGTCGCCGAAACTGCCGGTCATCGCTGCGCGCGACGTCAAGGCGCCGACCTCGCTCGTTGACGCGCTGGTCAAGCTGATCGGTTCGCCGGACCTGTGCTCGAAGCGCTGGGTGTGGGAGCAGTATGACCACGTGATCGGCGGCAACACGGTGCAGCGTCCGGGCGGCGACGCCGCAGTCGTGCGCATCGAGGATGGCCCGAAGGGCATTGCGATGTCGGTGGACGTGACGCCGCGCTATTGCGAGGCCGATCCGGTCGAGGGCGGCAAGCAGGCTGTCGCCGAAGCCTGGCGCAATATCACCGCGGTGGGCGGCAAGCCGCTGGCGGTCACCGACAATCTGAACTTCGGCAATCCCGAGCGGCCCGAAATCATGGGCCAGCTGGTCGGCTGCCTGAAGGGGATCGGCGAAGCCTGTATCGCGCTCGACTTCCCGATCGTGTCTGGCAACGTCTCGCTCTACAACGAGACCAACGGTCGCGGCATCCTGCCGACCCCGTCGATCGGTGGCGTCGGTGTGCTCGACGATTTCACCAGGTCGGCGACGCTGGCCTTCAAGAAGGAAGGCGAAGCGATCCTGCTGATCGGCGCCACCGAAGGCTGGCTCGGCCAATCCGTCTATCTGCGCGATGTCTGCGGCAAGGAAGAGGGCGCTCCGCCGCCGGTCGATCTCGCCACCGAAAAGCGCAATGGCGATGTGGTGCGCGGCATGATCCATGCCGGCACGGCAACGGCCGTGCATGACGTGGCCGATGGCGGTTTGCTGGTGGCGATCGCCGAGATGGCGATGGCCTCGGGCATCGGCGCCAAGCTCGATGCCGCGCCGTCGTCCCTCGTGCCGCATGCCTTCTGGTTCGGCGAGGATCAGGCGCGCTACATCGTCACCGTGGCGGAAGATCAGTTACTCACCGTGCTGTCGAAGCTGAAGGCGGTGGATGTGCCCTGCGTGCAGATCGGCAAGACCGGCGGCCACGCGGTCGCCATCGACGGCGAGCGCGCGGTCGATATCAAGGCCCTCGTGCACGCGCATGAGAGCTGGCTGCCGAACTATATGAGCGGCAAGGTGGCGTAATCTTCTTTCCCTCCCCCAAGCGCAGCGTAGCTGCGCGACGTGGGGAGGGTGGCCTGAGCGCAGCGAAGGACGGGTGGGGTGCTTCCCCAAACTCCAGCGTCACATGGGGATAGATCCCACCCCCGCCTATCGGCGGACCCTCCCCACTGCGCTTCGCTTGGGGGAGGGAGTCCATGAATGTCGGGTTCAATAACTCAACGCCCGATCCACCACATGCAGCAGCGGCTCGTTGTTTTCCGCCCGCACCACATTCTCCGCAATCTTCTCTGCCGCTGTTGAAGCGCGCGTCGCCGCCGCAATGTGCGGCGAGATCGTCACGCCGGGATGCGACCAGAACGGATGATTTGACGGCACCGGCTCGGTGCGGAACACGTCCAGCGTTGCCTGCGCGACCTGTCCGCTGTCCAGCGCAGCGATCAACGCATCATCGACGATCAGCGTACCGCGGCCGGCATTGACGATAAAGCTGCCCTTGGGCAGCAACGCCAGTCGTTCGGCATTGAGGAGATCGATGGTCTCCGGCGTCTGCGGCAGCAATCCGACGAGGATTTCCGCCGAAGACAGTGCGTCCGGGAGGTTCTCCTTTCCCGCGAGGCAGCGAACACCGGCGACATCGCGCGGGCTGCGGCTCCAGCCCGAGACGCGGAAGCCGAGTTGCGCGAGCGCTGTCGCTGCAGCCGATCCCAATTCGCCAAGGCCCAGCACCGTGACCGAGCGATCGGCGGCAAGCGGCGGGACGTGCTGTTCCCACGTCACGGGCTTCTCGCAGACATAGCGGTCCATCCCGAGATGCGCGCGCAGGACGTGGCCGACCACCCATTCGACCATGCCCTGCCGCAGGCCGTCATCGACCATGCGGCACAGCGGTTGGGTCAGCGTTGTGTTGCCGACGATCTTCTCGACGCCGGCCCACAGGCTCAGGACGGCGCGGGTATGGGTGAAAGGCGCGAAATCGGTGATAGGGCCGCCGGTGGCGTGGATGATGTAGTCCACATCCGCCGGTGCGATCTCGCCGAGGAGGCCGACGTGTGCGTCGATATTCTTCCGCTGAAGGGCCACCAGAATGGGATGGCGATATTCCTCGAGCACCGCCGGCGTGACGTTGAAGAGAAGATTGATCTTGTCGCCGTTGCGCGCGCGCATGCTGGTCTCCTGCGGGTCGTCGATCATATCTATGAGAAAGGTGGGCGCTACAATACGCGTGTCATACCGGGGATCTGCCGGAGCGCCCGTGTTGCTGCCCAGCTGATCGCGAGCGTGCCCGCAAAAGCGATCAGTGCCTTGGGCTGCGCGCCCCAGGGCATTTTCAGCATCGCCCATTGCAGCCACAGCATCGGCAGATAGTGGATCACGAAGATGCCATAGGCATCGGCGCGCAGGGGATCGAAGATGCTCTTCTCGCGTTGGCCGAAGCGCAGGAACAGCGCCAGCACTGCAAGGCAGATCAGCGTGCAGGCCACCGCGTAGATGACGCCATAGCTCGACTGCCACCAGAATGGCGGTGCACCGGTGAGGTTGGTAAGTTTCATGCGTCGGAAGTTGATGAGATAGGCCAGCGAGCCGAAGGAGACGGCGGCCGCAATGGTCCACCACAGCCACTGCCGCGCCAGCGCGCCGGTGCGAGCGAGCAAGCCCTGATCGATATTGGCCGCGCCGATGCCCATGCCGGCGAAGAAGAACACGCCATAGATCGCCATGCGGCTGAACTGCACCTGCAGCGGGCCAAGGCTGAACCAGCGGACGGCGCCCACGGTGAACAGGAACGGCACATAGGAGACAACTGCGACGATCGCGAGCGCGATGACGAACAGCCAGGGGCGCTCGAAGGCACGGATCGACAACCGATTGATCGCATCGACAAGTCTCGGCGCGAACAGGAAGACCGGGATCGCCACGAGATCCAGAAACAGCAGATACCAGATGAACCAGCCGGGGCCGGCGAACCATTGACCCTGCCTGAAATTGTTGATGTAGAACTCGAAGAAGCCGGTCTTGTTGGTGGAGAGACTGAACGATGCGTAATAAGCGATCGGCATCAGCACGAAGATCATGGCCAGGAAGGGCAGGCCGAGCCGCAGCGCGCGGTCGCGCAGAAAGTCGATGATGCCCTTGCGCTTCAGGCTCGGCCACACGAACAGGCCTGAGAGCATGAACATCAGGCACATGAAGAATGTATCGTTGAACAGCGTCAGGACGTTGAAACCGAACCAGCGCTGGTCGTCCACGATCGGTGCCGTCGACCACAGATAGTGATTGGGGTAGTAGCGGCCGAAAGCGGTATAGGCGACCACCGCGTGGTTCGCCAGCACGAGCAGCGTGACAAAGGTACGGGCGCGATCCAGCGCGGCGTTACGGTCTGACATGGTGTTACGGCGAGCCCCCGCTGTGCCGCGCTGTGCGCGGCCGTCGCATCATTGATCGGATGTCATGATAGGGGCAGGAATCCGTTCGGGCAATTCGCCGGGATCAGTCGGGGAGGACCTCGATCTTCACCTTGTCCGGATAGAAGGCGAGATAGTCCTTGATCTCGGCCATGGCCGGGAAGGGCGTCTCATAGGTCCAGATCGCGTTATCGAGCAATTTATCTGCGGTCTTGATGCTGTAATAATTCGCATCGCCTTTGTAGGGGCAGTGAGTCACGCGCTCGGTGCGGGTGATGGTGTCCATGCTGGTATCGCTCCGCGGGATGTAGAACACCTCGGGATAGGTGGCTTCCTTGAGCGTCACCGCCTTGGTGGTGTCGGCGATCACGATATCGCCCGCGGTGACGCGAATACGCTTGCCCGAGGGCGTGATGGAGATCGGATGGTCCGGGCCGGGGATTTTCATGAGGTACCCTCGTGACGGTGAAATTCCTGTCCCTTCAGATGTGACATCCAGCCCACCTTTAAAAGGGGCGGATCACGGATTATCATGATGGGAATGCCGATCCGCACGCGATAGGCTGGAGACCCCGGCGGCACGATCCGCACGCGATTCGAGACTTCTGGAGACCCGATTAATGCCGATGGACGCCCGCGATATCGAGACCATGATCAAGGCCGCGATTCCCGACGCGCAGGTGACGATCCGCGACCTCGCAGGCGACGGCGACCACTATGCGGCCACGGTGATTTCGGAGAGCTTTCGCGGCAAGTCCCGCGTGGCGCAGCACCAGATCGTCTATCAGTCGCTGAAGGGCCAGATGGGCGGCGTACTGCACGCCCTGGCGCTGCAGACGGGTGTGCCGGAGGGCTGATCCGCTCTCGATTGTCATCACCCGCGAAAGCGGGTGATCCAGTAGACAGCGACCTCTCTAGCTCCTCACTGCTTACAGCGCTTACGGGATCGCCCGGTCAAGCCGGGCAATGACAGTGAGAGGGTTGAGGCGACCCATTATTTCTACTCCACCGCTCTCAGCGCATGCACCGAGAATTGATCCTCCGCATCGGTCCATGACGCCTTCGGTTCCCAGCCGGATCCACGGGCCAGCGCTGCAAAACGTTCCATGCTGTATTTGTAGCTGCTCTCGGTATGGATGCTTTCGCCAGCGCGGAAGTTGAAGCTGCGGCCGAGCAGGTGCACCGTCTGCGGTTTCTTGGCGATCAGGTGCATCTCGATCCGGTGGCGCTCCTTGTTGTAGATCGCGCGGTGCACGAATGCGCCGAGATCGAAATCGGCGCCGAGTTCTCGATTGATGCGCACCAGCACGTTTTTGTTGAACTCGCCGGTGACGCCGGCGGCATCGTTATAGGCGGCATGAAGAACCCGCTCGTCCTTTTCGAGATCGATGCCGATCAGCATCAAGGCGTCCTTGCCGAGAATCTCGCGCGCAGAACGCAGGAAGGCGCATGCTTCGTGCGGATCGAAATTACCGAGCGTCGAGCCGGGGAAGAATCCGACCTTCGGCATCGTTTTCACCTCGTCCGGCAGAGCGAAGGTCGTGGTGAAGTCGGCATTCACCGGCAGCACGCTCAGTGCCTGGAAATCGTTGCGCAGCTCTTCGGCCTGGCCGGCGAGGAAGTCGCCGGAAATATCCACCGGCACATAGGCGCCGAACGAGCATTGTTCGAGCAGCAGCCGCACCTTGGTGGTGGCGCCGGCGCCGAATTCGACCAGCGCCGCGGCCTGCGGGATGATCGAGCAGATATCCTTGCCGCGGGCGCGCAGAATGCCGAGCTCGGTGCGGGTCGGGTAATATTCGGGCAGCCGGGTGATCTGCTCGAATAGTTGCGAGCCGGCTTCGTCGTAGAAATATTTCGGCGACAGCTTCTTGGGGTGTTGCGACAGCGCCGCGGTGACGTCGGCGGCAAAACTCGATGTGGCCGGGTCGAGCTCCACGGCGGCCAGAGGGGCGTGAACGTTCATGACTCTCTCCTCAACGCGGTCGCATCCAATGCGATGGTGATGAAATCAGTTGCCGTAATCTGCGAGACGCAGGCCGGTGAACTGCCAGCGATGGTGGGGATAGAAGAAGTTGCGATAGGTCACGCGGCTGTGGCCCTCGGGCGTCGCCAGCGACGAGCCGCGCAGCACATACTGGTTCACCATGAACTTGCCGTTGTATTCGCCGAGCGCGCCTTCGATGGCGCGATAGCCGGGATAGGGCGCGTAGGCGCTCCGCGTCCATTGCCAGACGATGCCATAGACGTCGTTGAGGCTGCCCGCGCGGGCGGCGACTTCCCATTCCATCTCGGTCGGCAGATGCTTGCCGCTCCAGCGCGCAAATGCGTCGGCCTCGTAATAGCTGATGTGACAGACCGGCGCGTCCGGATCGATCTTTTGCAGGCCACCGAGCGTCATGATCTGCCACTCGCCATCGATCCTGCGCCAGTGGCCCGGCGCCTGCCATTCCTCGCGCGCGGCGGCGGCGAAGCCGTCCATCAGCCACAGCGTGGCCTTGTCATAGCCGCCGTCATCCATGAAGGCGCGCCATTCGCGATTGGTCACGAGACTGCGCTGCAGCTTGACCGGTCCGACGAGGGCGCGGTGTGCCGGTTTCTCATTGTCGAAATGGAAACTGTCGCTCTGGTGGCCGATGGTATGGATGCCTTCGGTGAGCATCGTCCATGCGTCGCCGTCACGTGTCGATCGCGGAAAGCGCCAGTTCTTGTCATAGGCCGGGGGGATCGGGTTCTGCGCGAAGGCATGGAGGATGTCGGTATACATCAGCTCCTGATGCTGTTGCTCGTGGTTCATGCCGACCTCGAGCAGCGAGATCAGGGAGGCCAGCTTGTCCTCGCTGGCCTCGCCGAAGAATTTCACCACGGCATCGTCGACGTGGTGGCGATAGGCGGTGACCTCATCTGCCGTCGGGCGTGTCAGGTGCCCGCGTTGCGCGCGCGCGTGGCGAGGGCCGGCGGAGACATAATAGGAGTTGAACAGATAGGCGTAATCGGGATGAAAGACCCGGTAACCGGGCAGATGCTCGCCGAGCAGGAATTGCTCCCAGAACCAGGTCACATGGGCGCGATGCCATTTGGCGGGGCTGGCATCGGGCATCGACTGGATCAGCTGATCTTCCGGCGACAGCGGGGCTGCACGGCGCTCTGTCTCGTGACGGACCGTCAAAAAGGCATCGCTGAGCTGTTTGGCGAGGGAGCCGACCTTGAGGATCGGGGCTGCGTGCTGGGCAGATGCTGTTGGCGTCACGAAAGTCTCCGATTTTGGGGAGAACGTCAGTCTTCTGGATGGGTTCCGCAGAAAGGGTTTGTCCTAGATAGGGCCTCGCAAACGTGATGAAAGGCTTCCCATCATATAAATCCGCTCTTTCGTGGCTTGGACAAAGTTGCTGAAAAGCGACCGGAGGGGCGCGAGGATGGCCGGAAATACCCGCCAAACCAGCTTTCGACTTGGGATGCGAAACGGTTTCGGCTACATATATGGGCAGGCAAGTGCCGCTGCGGCGGATGGCAGGCAGCGGTCAGGCTGCGAGCAAGGACGCGATCATGAGCATTGAGCAATTCATCGAGAACGAAGTGAAGACCAACGACGTGGTGCTGTTCATGAAGGGCACGCCGCAGTTTCCGCAGTGCGGTTTCTCGGGTCAGGTGGTCCAGATTCTCGATCACGTCGGCGTCGGCTACAAGGGCCTCAACGTTCTCGAATCCGCAGAACTGCGCGATGGTATCAAGGCCTATTCGAACTGGCCGACGATTCCACAGCTCTATGTGAAGGGCGAATTCATCGGCGGCTGCGATATCGTCCGCGAGATGTTCCAGGCCGGTGAACTGCAGAGCCTGTTGGCCGAGAAGGGCGTCATCGAAGCCCAGGCGTCGGCCTGATTGCCCAGCGACAGATCGGGGCGACGACACTGAACGTCGTCGTCGCCGACATCACCACGCTTGGCGTGGATGCCATCGTCAACGCCGCCAACGAGACGCTTCTTGGCGGTGGTGGCGTGGACGGCGCAATCCATCGGGCGGCCGGCCCGGAGCTTCTGGCCGAATGTCGCCTGCTCGGCGGCTGCGCTACCGGCGATGCCAAAATCACCCCAGGATACCGCTTGCCTGCCCGTCACGTAATCCACACGGTGGGCCCGATCTGGCATGGCGGTGGACGCGGCGAGGATGCTGCGCTCGCCTCCTGTTACCGGCGCTCGCTCCAGCTTTGCGAGGCGAACAGCCTGGCGGCTGTGGCCTTTCCGGCAATTTCGACGGGTGTCTACGGCTTTCCCGCCGAGCGTGCGGCGGGAATAGCGGTGCGCACAGTCGTCGAGACTCTGCCAGAGACACCCGGTATCCGCACCGTCACCTTTTGCTGCTTCTCCCAACCATCCGCGCAACAGCATCGCCGCGCGTTGGCCGACGTTGCGCCTCTTGCCTGAACCCGGTCCGTCGCTAGACTTCGGGGCGTCTGCTGGAAAGGGGCTGTGATGAGGCGACGGGATGTAATGCGCGTGCTGATCGCCGGCACGGTCTTCGCCGCCGGTGCGGGAGCGCTCCTGTTTCAGACATTTGCCGCTGCCCAGGATCGCTTTGCCTCCGAAGGCACATTCGATATCCCCGCCGGTGCGCATTTCTCACAGGAGAAGCTCAAGGCCATCGACGCCTTCTTCAAGACACAGATCGACAATGGCAAGATCCCCGGCGCCATCGTGCTGATCCAGCAGCATGGCAAGCCGGTCTATGAGCGCTTCTTCGGTGTCCGCGATCCCGACACCAAACAGCCGATGACGGCGGATACGATTTTCCGCCTGCATTCCATGTCGAAGCCGATCACCTCCTTCGCCGCGATGATGCTGGTGGACGAGGGGCGCCTGAAGCTCGACGATCCCGTCTCGAAATACATTCCGTCTTTCGCCAAGGCCAAGGTCGGCGTCGAGAAAAAGCTGGAGAATGGCGAGAAGGCGCTGGAGATCGTGCCACTGAGCCGACCGATCACCATCCGCGATCTCCTGCTGCACACGTCCGGTATCACCTACGGCTTCTATGGCAACAGTCTCGTGCGCCGCGCCTATGGCAATGCCGACATCTACAGTGGCGATTTCGACAACAAGGAATTCGCGGATCGCATCGCGCAACTGCCGCTGGAACATCAGCCCGGCACCATGTGGGATTACGGCCATTCCACCGACATTCTCGGCCGCGTGATCGAGGTCGTCTCCGGCAAGACGCTGCTCGGCTTCGAGGAAGAGAAACTGCTCAAGCCGCTCGGCATGACATCGACCGGCTTCTATGTGAAGGAAAAGGCGAAAGAAGCGTTGCTCGCCAAGCCGATGGGCTGGGACAGCGATTTTCGCACCGGCCGGCAAGGACGGCCGGAGACCTATCAGAAGTGGGAGTCCGGCAGCGGCGGCATGGTCTCGACACTGTCTGACTATCGCAAATTCGCGCAGATGCTCCTGAATGGCGGCGAATATGACGGCAAACGCTATCTGAGCGCGGCCACGTTCAAGGAGATGACCACCGATCACATCGGCAAGGATAGTGGCATCGCGCGCGACTATCTGTATTTTCCCGGTGACGGCTTCGGTTTCGGTTACGGCTTTGCCGTTCGCACCGATCCCGGCAATGCGAAGCCGCCGCCGCCGGGATCGCTCGGCGAGTTGAAGTGGGACGGCGCCTCCGGCTGCTATTTCATCATCGATCCCAAGCAGGACTTCTTCATGATCCTGCTCGAACAGACGCCTTCCGAGCGTCAGCGCATCCAGCGCTCGCTCAAGCTGCTCGTCTATGAAGCGCTGGAGAAATAGCGCGCTCGCCATCCTGCTGCTGGTGCTGGGCAGCGCCAGCGCCGCTGTCACGTCGATATCGCGTGCGCAGGCCGAGAAGGTACATCCGGCCGGGCGCGAATTCTCTGTCGACCGGCTGCTCGCGCTCGATGACTATTTCCTTGGCATGGTCGCGGAGCGCAAGATTCCCGGTGCCGTCGTGCTCGTGCAGCAGCATGGCAAGCCGGTCTATTTCGACGTATTCGGCAATCGCGACAGCGGCCATCCGATGACGGCGGATTCGATCTTCCGGCTGTATTCGATGTCGAAGCCGATCACCTCGGTGGCGGTCATGATGCTGGTCGAAGACGGCAAGCTGAAGCTCGACGATCCCCTGTCGAAATACATTCCGGCCTTCGGCGACAGCAAGGTCGGGATCGACAACAAGACCGGCGACGAACATGCGAGTTTTGGCCTCGTGCCTCTGCAGCGGCCAATCACCATCGCCGATCTGCTCAAACACACGTCGGGCATCACCTATGGATTCTATGGCGATGACCCTGCGCGAAAACGCTATGCGCAGCTCGACGTGTTCGGACGCGACTGGGACAATGCCTCCTGGGCTGAGCGGATCGCCAAACTGCCCTTGGCCGAGCAGCCGGGCACGCTGTGGAATTACGGACACTCCACCGACGTTCTGGGCCGCGTGATCGAGGTCGTCTCGGGGCAGTCGCTCTATCATTTCCTGAAGGATCGCCTGTTTGATCCGCTGCGGATGACCGACACGTCTTTCTACATCACAGATCTTCAGCATCGCGAACGTGTCGCTGAGCCCTTTGCGTCCGACCGCATGGTCGGCCCCGTCGTCGGCATGCATGATCCCGCGGATATCGGACGCTGGGAGGCGGGAGGCTCGGGTTTCGTCGGCACGAGCGCCGACTATGCGCGCTTCCTGCAGATGCTGCTGAACGGTGGCACGCTCGATGGCAGGCGCTATCTCACCGCTGCGAGCGTGAAGCTCATGACGCGCGATCATATTGGCCCCGGCAGCGGCATTGCGCGCGACTATTACTACTTTCCTGGCGCAGCGAGCGGCTTCGGCTACGGCTTTGCTGTGCGCACCAAGGAGATGGCGGAGGAGCCGGGGCCGCTTGGCGAATATCGCTGGGACGGCGTCGGTGGCACGTTCTTCTGGGTCGATCCGGCGGACGATATGTTCGTGCTGGTAATGACTCAGGCCCCGTCGCAGCGCTGGCGCATGGAAGTGGACGTGCGGAAGATTGTGTATGATGCGCTTGGAAACTAGCGTCTAGGCTGCGCGAACGATCTCGCGGACCAGTCCAAGCGTCTCGTCGATCATGTCAGCTGTCACATCCAGATGCGTGCAGGCGCGGATGCGGCCATCCATGATGGCGAGCAGCACGCCCTGGGCACGCAGCGCCTTCACCATGTCGGTGCCGCCAATGCCGGCACCCGAGGGATCGAAGAAGACGAGGTTGGTTTCCGGTTGTTGCACGTCGACGCCATCGATCTGCGCGAGGCCGCGCGCCAGCGTCCGCGCATTGGCATGATCATCGGCCAGTCGATCCACATGATGATCGAGCGCATGGATGCAGGCGGCCGCGATGATGCCGGCCTGTCGCATCGATCCGCCGAGACCCTGTTTCCAGCGCCAGACCGCGTCGATGTAATCGCGCGATCCGGCGAGTACGGCGCCGACGGGCGCACCCAGCCCTTTGCTGAAATCGATCCACACCGAATCCCAGCCATCCGCCATGTCGCGCGCGCTGATGCCGGTGGCGACGCAGGCATTCAGCAGCCGCGCGCCGTCCATATGCGTGGCCATGCCGCGTTCCCGTGCGATGGCGACGACCGCGTCGAGATCGCTTTTCGCCCAGATGGTGCCGCCGCCGATATTCGCAGTTTGCTCGACGCTGACCAACGTCTGCGCGGCCTCGTAACGCGTACGCGGATGCAGTGCTGCGCGCAGCGTATCCGGCGAGAACTTGCCATCGGCGCCGTCGAGCCCCGTGATCTGAAAACCGCCAAGCGCCGCATGGGTGCCGCCCTCGCGCGAGAGTATATGCGCGGTGCGATGGGCGAGAATTTCATCGCCTGGCCGGCAATGGGCGAGCAGGCCAGCGACATTGCACATGGTGCCCGACGGCATGAACACCGCGGCTTCCTTGCCCAGCAGTCCGGCGACGCGATCGCACAGCGCATTGACGGTGGGATCGTCGCCGACCTGTTCGTCTCCGACTTGCGCCGCCGCCATCGCGGCGCGCATCGCGGGCGTCGGTCTGGTCTGGGTATCCGACAGCAGATTGATGCGGACCGGCGGCTGCGATGGATCGGGGCGGGCAGGGGTGAAGGGCATGGCGACGTCCGTATTGTTACGCGCGGCAACATAGCTCGCCTGATAGGCAACAAAAAAGGCCCCGGAAACCGGGGCCTTTTCGTCGTCGTCGCTAAAACGATTAGCGCGAATAGAATTCGACGATCAGATGGGGTTCCATCTGCACCGCGAAGGGAACGTCCGACAGGGCCGGAACGCGGATGAACTTCGCGGTCATCTTGTTGTGGTCGGTTTCGACGTAATCCGGCACGTCGCGCTCGCCGAGCTGCGAGGCTTCGAGAACGACGGCGAGCTGCTTGGAGGCTTCCTTGACCTCGATGACGTCGCCGACCTTCACGAGATAGCTCGAAATGTTGACGCGCTTGCCGTTCACGCGGACGTGGCCGTGATTGATGAACTGACGGGCAGCGAACATGGTGGCCACGAACTTGGCGCGATACACCACGGTATCGAGGCGGCGCTCAAGCAGGCCGATCAGGTTTTCGCCGGTGTCGCCCTTGAGGCGGGAAGCCTCGACGTACACGGCGTAGAACTGACGCTCGGAAATGTTGGCGTAATAGCCCTTCAGCTTCTGCTTGGCGCGCAGCTGCGTGCCGAAGTCCGAGAGCTTGCCCTTGCGGCGCTGGCCGTGCTGGCCGGGGCCGTATTCGCGCTTGTTGACCGGAGACTTGGGGCGACCC
>JASBVG010000043.1 GCA_030147505.1 Tardiphaga sp. | reverse complement strand
GAAGATGAAGGTAGATCCGACATTGTCCGTATCCCTTCAATCCGTCTGGGGATGCGTCGCGGACTCGCGTGGCGACCGTCCATCTTTGATCTGCCGCAAAGGTTGAAATGTCAAGCAAGCCGCTTCTTGGTTTTTGCCGATCAGCCTGATGGCGGTCGCGTGGGTCGCCCTCAAGCCGCGCGTGTTCGGCTCGATTGCCGAGCGGCAGGAACTGTCCGAACCGAGCAATCGGCCATCGACGGACTCGCTGAATGGCTTGCCGTCGACCTACGGCGACGTTCCCAAACTAGGCCCGCCGCTACCGGGGGACCTTGGCCGGCCAATCCTCGAGCACCAGCGCCAGATGGCTGCGGAGACCGGTTCGAGCGTCGATGCTGTCGGCCAGGCGGCGGCGCAGGAGCGCGAGCGCCGGCTTGCGGAACTGAAAGCTGCGCGAGAGTCCGGTGTCCTGGTCCAAGGACGCACGACGTCGGCGCCCACGCCGGCGGCCGAGGCCACGGCCATCCCAGCCCCGGCATCGACAAGATCGGTCAGCCTGGCACTCGACCCGGATCGCGATCCGAACGCACAGGGGCGAAAGGCCCAATTCGTCCGGGCGCTCGACCAGAGCAGCGACGTCAATCCGCACACGCTGGCCGCAGCACCTTCACCGTACCTCCTCTCCGCGGGGAGTGTGATCTCAGCGAGCCTGATTACCGGGCTTCGGTCCGACTTGCCCGGCCTTGTGACAGCGCAGGTGACCAGTCCGGTGTTCGACAGTCCCACCGGGCGTATTCTCCTCATCCCCCAAGGCTCGCGGCTGATCGGCAGCTATGACAGCGTCGTGGCCTTCGGTCAGAAGCGCGCGCTGGTCGTCTGGCAGCGGATCATGTTTCCGGACGGCAGTTCGCTCCGGATCGACAACGTGCCGGCGACCGACGCGTCGGGCTACGCTGGCCTTCAGGACAAGGTCGATTTCCACACCTGGGCACTGCTCAAGGGTGTGGCGCTGTCCACATTGCTCGGGGTGGGATCGCAGCTGACGGTATCTGGCGAGAGCGACCTCGTCCAGGCGATCCGGGAGTCGACGCAGCAGAATGTGTCGCGTGCCGGCGATCAGCTCACGTCGCGCAATCTCAATATCCAGCCGACGATCACCATCCGGCCCGGCGCAACGGTCCGGCTTATCGTCCACAAAGATCTCATCCTCGCGCCATGGCGCGGATAGGAGCCATAACAATGCCTGAATTGAAACTTGCGAAGCTTCCTGATCGTACGCCGATCAAACTCGCTATCACTGTCACGCCTAACCTGCATGCGGCGCTTACCGAATATGCTCGGTGTTATGCCCAGACCTATGGCAGCGAGGAGCCAGTTACCGAGCTCATCCCACACATGCTTACGAATTTCCTGGCAACTGATCGCGGGTTCGCGAAAGCGCGGGACAAGGGCAGCTCTCGGCCGTGACAGAACCTCCGAATCGATCTGGCCGTTCGGTGGCGTTGACCGTCAGGGTCGCGGACGCGGCACGACTGCTCGGGATCGGAAAGACGAAAATCTATGAACTGATCGGCGCGCAGGAAATCGAGATTATCAAACTCGGACGCGCGACTCTGGTCATCAGGGCAAGTCTTGAGGCTTTTATCGAGCGACAGCGCGGGGCTGTCGCCGCGGCGCCGGGGCAGCGGAAGCGCGGTCGGCCGATGAAGACCTTTCGCGAGCTGGCTTCCGGGCGCGAACCTTAGCCTTGCCAACACAGTAGTCCGCCCAAGCGGCCATCAGCCCCCGCCGCTTCGCGAGAAAATCGGTGCGGCGGTAGGCGGCCTCGACCTTGTTTTCGAGCGTGTGCGCGAGCGCGGCTTCCGCGATCTCCCGTGCGACATTGGTCTCCTCGGCGGTCCAGTCCCGGAAGCTCGATCGAAATCCGTGGACGGTAGCGCTGACTCCCATGCCCCGTACAAGCTCCAGCAGCGCCATGTCGGACAAGACAGTGGCTGAAACGCTGCTAGGAAAGACGAGATCGCAATCTTCCACTCGAAGCCCCTTCGCACGGCGGAAGACGTCCGCTGCTTGCGGAGAAAGCGGCACGACATGATCCACGCCGGCCTTCATCCGATCGCCGGGAATGGTCCAAAGCGTGAGATCATCTTTCAGTTCGGGCCAGCGAGCCCCTCGCACCTCACCCGATCGAACGGCCGTGAGAATAAGAGCTTCGAGCGCCAATTGGCTCGCCGAGACATCCTTCGCTCGCAGGCGCGCAAGGAACGACGGCACCTCTATGTGCGGAAGGGCGGCAAAATGGCCGGTCTTCTTGGGCTGGCGAGGCAGCCCTTTCGAAATCGAGCGCATCGGGGCCTCGGTATCGCGGAAGCCATTCGAGAAGGACCAATCGAGCACGGTGCCTATGCGCTGTCGCACGCGCCGCGCGGTTTCCGGGATGTCCAGCCAGATTTCCGCGAGAACGTCACGGATCAACGGCCCGTCGATCTTGTCGACCTTGAGCTTGCCTAGCTTGGGATAGGCGTAGAGCTCGAGCGTCTTGATCCACTGCTTTGTATGCTTGCCGTTCTTCCAGCCCTTCACCATTTCAGCATGAGCCTTCTTGGCGGCCTGTTCGAAAGTTGGGACGATCTTCGCGACCTTCCGGCGCTCCTCAAGCGGGTCGATGCCAGCGGCCGCCAGCTTCTTCGCCGCAGCCGCCTCCAGGCGTGCCGTCGGGGCTGGAACATAGCGTGCGTCCCCGAGCCCGATGTCGCGGCGCGCACCTTTGATCTGGATACGTAGAACCCAGCTTTTGCCGCCGCTCGGCGAAATCTTCAGATAAAGCCCGTCGCCATCGGCATACCGACCAGGCTCCTTAAGACCCTCGATGATCGCTTTCGTGAGCTTTCCCATGCCGAGGATCATACCATCGCTTGGCGCCATTTTGAAGCCCGCCCATGGCACTCAGTCCCACATCCAGTCCCACAAGACTTTTCGAAGGCCCACGATCAGTCACGGGCGCCAGCGAAATTTTATCATGTATTTTCAGTAGTTTTGTTTGATTTTCCGAACCGCCGCGAACGCTCGTGAACGGCAAAATGGCGGAGCGGGAGAGTCTCACTGCGAACTCTCTCTTCAAAGCTTCACGCATTGCCGCGCTGAGCTGCGTGCCGGCGCATACAATCGGGCGCTAAACGGGCCTGCTCGAAACATAAAAATGTCTGTACGCATTTAACAGCAAAAATTCCCATTGACCCGCCCATTGGCCAGAGATATTAGTCTGTAGCGATCCTACAGCGGAACTTTTAAATGCGTCTGCAAGATATTTGCAACTTCCAAACGGGCCATACCGTTCGCGGACGACTTGAGCCGTCGCGCGGTAATGGGCAGTTGTCAGTTCAACTGCGCGACCTGTCGGATGATGGTGTGCTCAGGGTTGCATCCCTTGAAAGGTTCGATCTGGGGCCCCTCGCTGACCGATATGCGATTGGGCCGGGCGACGTCCTCTTCCGGTCCCGCGGTCAGCCGAACATAGCCTGCGCGGTGACTCAAGAATTAATCGAGCCCGCAATCGTTCTACTTCCCCTAATGATTCTTCGCCCGAAGCTTGAGTTGGTATCACCTGAGTTTCTTGCCTGGGCGATCAACCAGCCGGGTGCCCAGCGGCAGCTGGATGCCGAGGCGCAGGGCACGAGCCTTCGCATGATCTCGAAGTCGAGCCTGGAGAACATCGAAGTCCCAGTGCCGGACCGAAAGACTCAGGCCCTCATCGTCCTGGTCGGCCAGCTTGCAGCTCGCGAAACGTCACTGCTCCACGAACTGGCTGAGAGACGACACAACCTTTCCAGCCTCATTCTCGCCGATCTGGCCAATGCCGCCCATAGCGGCGCCAAGCTTCAAGGAACCCACCAATGACCGACCAACTAACCCAACAGCAGGTCAACCAGACTGCTTGGGCTGCCTGCGATACCTTCCGCGGCGTCGTCGATGCCGGGCAGTACAAGGACTACATCCTGGTGATGCTGTTCCTGAAGTACATCTCCGACCTCTGGAACGATCATGTTGAAACCTATCGCAAGCAGTTCGGTGGCGACGAGGCGCGAATCCGTCGCCGGCTGGAACGCGAGCGTTTCGTGCTGCCGGAAGGGGCCAGCTTCTACGACCTCTACAATCGCCGCAACGAAGCCAACATCGGCGAGTTGATCAACGTCGCGCTGGAGAAGATCGAAGATACAAACCGCAGCAAGCTGGAAGGTGTGTTCCGCAACATCGACTTCAACTCGGAAGCCAACCTCGGCAAGGTCAAGGATCGCAACCGACGCCTGAAAAACGTGCTGGAAGATTTCGCCAAGCCTGCGCTCGACCTGCGCCCCTCCCGGGTGACCGAGGATATCATCGGTGAATGTTACATTTACCTGATTTCCCGATTCGCGTCGGACGCGGGCAAGAAGGCTGGTGAGTTCTACACTCCTTCGGCTGTATCGGGCCTGCTCGCCAAGCTAGCCGATGCAAAGCCCGGGGACACGATATGTGACCCAGCCTGCGGCTCGGGTTCGCTGCTGATCAAGGCTGCGCAGGAGGTGGGCTCGGACAACTTCGCCCTCTTCGGACAGGAAGTGAACGGCGCGACGTGGGCACTGGCCCGTATGAACATGTTCCTGCATTCAAAGGATGCCGCGCGCATCGAATGGTGCGACACCCTCAACAGCCCTGCGCTTGTCGAGGGTGATCACCTTATGAAATTCGACGTCGTCGTCGCCAACCCGCCCTTCAGCCTCGACAAGTGGGGCGCCGAGCACGCCGGCAATGATCAGTTCAATCGTTACTGGCGCGGCATCCCTCCCAAGTCGAAGGGCGATTATGCGTTCATCACGCACATGATTGAAATCGCCAAGCGGCAGCGCGGGCGGGTGGCGGTGGTCGTTCCGCACGGCGTCCTTTTCCGTGGCGGGGCGGAAGGACGGATCCGACAGGCCTTGATCGAGGACAACCTGCTCGATGCCGTGATCGGTCTTCCCGCCAACCTGTTCACGACCACCGGTATTCCGGTCGCCGTCCTGATCTTTGACCGTTCGCGCGAGCAAGGCGGGGCGAATGAAGCACGCAAGGACGTGCTGTTCATCGACGCTAGCAAGGAATTCACGCCGGGCAAAACGCAGAACGTGATGAATGAAGATCACATCGCAAAGGTTCTGGAAACCTACCGGGGCCGAACGGAAATCGAGAAGTATTCCCATCTCGCCTCCCCGGCGGAGATTTTTGAGAACGACTTCAACCTCAACCTCCCGCGCTATGTCGACACCTTCGAGGCCGAGGAGGAAATCGACGTCGCCGCCCTGCAGCAGGACATCAACCGCATTGAGGACGAATTGGTTGAAGTGCGCTCGAAGATGGCCGGCTATCTGAAGGAGCTGGGCGTCAATGTCTGATGGCGACGTGATCCTTTACCCAACGCTACCGCTCGCCCATATCGCGCGAATTGAGCGTGGAAAGTTTTCCGCACGACCGCGGAACGACCCGCAATTCTATGGCGGCGACATTCCATTCTTGCAAACCGGCGATATTGCGAGAGCAGGACGCAATATTAAAAATTGGACGCAAACCCTGAATGAAAAAGGGCTGAAAGTAAGCCGACTATTTCCTCGCGGCACTATTTTCATGTCAATTGCCGCCAACATTGGCGATGTCGCCATATCCATGTTCGATGCGGCGTGCCCGGACAGTGTCGTAGCTGTAACCCCGAAGCAGGGGGTCGACAGTGAGTGGCTTTTCCAAACGCTGAAATTCTCGAAAGTTGGTCTATCGGCCTTATCGACACAGAATGCTCAGGCTAATCTCAGCCTTGAGAAGATCGAACCGTTTAAAGTTCATTTTGTTGCCCAACCAGAACAGCGCAAGATCGCCGAAATCCTTCACACATGGGATGAGGCAATCGAGCGAGCAACGCTCGTCATCGAACTCCGTCAGGCGCAATACCTTGGCCTTCGCAACCAGCTGATCAACTGGAGTTCGGATCCTCAAAAATCGCTGCAATCCCTGCTGGAGCCGGTCTCACGCCCAGTTCCGCGCCCGACCGAATCCTATCGTGCGCTGAGTATCCGAAGCCATGGGAAAGGCACGTTTATTAGAAATGTCGCTGATCCAACTTCCGTCGATATGGATACTCTCTACATCGCTCGAGAGGGGGACCTAATCGTAAACATTACTTTTGCTTGGGAAGGGGCGATAGCGCTCATCCCGCAGGAGCATGACGGGTGCCTAGTATCACATAGGTTTCCGACATTTGTGCCAATCTCCCGGCGTGTTAGCGCCCGCTATCTTCGCCATGCGCTTCGAATGGCTCAATTTACTTATCTTCTCGGCTTAGTTTCCCCTGGCGGGGCAGGCCGAAACCGGGTCCTTAACAAGAGAGATTTCCTTGACCTGGAAGTGCCAGCCCCAGAGTTGGATAAGCAGGCGCTCATTGCTTCCGCACTCGACACTGCCGAAACCGCCATCGCGAAGGCATCGGAATATCGAGACTCACTCGCCCACCAGAAGCGCGGCCTGATGCAGAAGCTGCTGACCGGCGAATGGCGCGTGCAAGTGGAGGTAGCCGCATGAGCTTCAACGCTGCCGAGAAGTTCCAGTCGCAGATCCCGGCGCTGCAATTGCTGGTGGCGCTGGGCTTCCAGCCGCTGAGCCAGGCAGAGGCGCTGCGACTGCGCGGCGGGCGCGTGCGCAACGTCGTGCTCGACGATATCCTTGTTGAGACCCTGATGCACATCAACCGGTTCACCCACAAGGGACGCGAATACCCCTTCGACCTGGAAGACGCTCATGAGGCGATGCGCAAGCTGAAGCCGACGCCGGACCGGCTCAAGGGCCTGCGCGGCACCAACCAGGATATATACGATACAATGGTGCTCGGCACGACGATCACCAAAACGATAGACGGGGATTCCAAGAGCTATTCGTTTCGCTTCATCGACTGGGACACGCCCACCAACAACGCATTCCACGTGACGGCCGAATTCTCGGTCGAGCGTACCGGCAGCACCCAGACCAAGCGCTGCGACATCGTGGCCTTCGTGAACGGCATTCCGGTGCTCGTGATCGAAAACAAACGCCCGACGGAAAGCCTCAAAAAGGCCGGCAGCCAGCTGATCGGTTATCAGAACGAAGACAGGATCCCGCAGCTGTTCCACTTCGCCCAGCTTCTCCTCACCACGAACCGGGTTGAAGCGCGTTACGCCACGGTCGGCACGGCGCAGAAGTTCTGGGGAACTTGGCGGGACGAGGAGGACACAGACGCGGCGATCGAGCCCTTCGCCAACCGCCCGCTTACTGCTGCCGAAAAAGACGCGATCTTCTCCGGCGATTTCGCCGATGCGCGCCGGTATTTCGACGCGATGGCGGCGGAAGGGCCACGCGCCATCTCGCCCCAGGACCGGACGATCTTCGCCCTTTGCCGCCCAGAGCGCCTGCTCGATCTGATCCGCCGATTCACCGTGTTTGACGGGGGCGTTCGCAAGGTGGCGCGGCACCAGCAGTTCTTCGGCATCCGCAAGGCGGTTGAACGGGTCAAGCAGGTCGATGGCACGGGCGCCCGCAAGGGCGGCGTGATCTGGCACACCCAAGGGTCAGGCAAATCGCTGACGATGGTCATGCTCGGCCGCTCGCTTGCGTTCGACAAGGCAATCCTCAACCCGCGGATCATCATCGTCACCGACCGCGATGACCTTGACAAGCAGATTAAGGACACGTTCCGGTCCTGCGACATGGAGCCGGTGCGCGCGACCACGGGCGCCAATCTGCTGGAGCTGATCGAGCACAAGGCAGGTCTGATCACGACGATCATCAACAAGTTCGATACGGCCCTGCGCAACAGCGCCAGTTCCGATGACGATGCGAATATCTTCGTGCTGGTCGATGAAAGCCACCGCACCCAGACCGGGAAATACGGCGGGCACAGCCAGTTCGCCACCAAGATGCGGCGGCTTCTGCCCCGTGCCTGCTACCTGGGCTTCACTGGCACGCCGCTGCTGAAGAAGGAAAAGAACACCCTCTCGACCTTTGGCGGGTTGATCCACAAATACGCCATCAACGAGGCCGTGGCCGACGAGGCTGTCGTCCCGCTGCTGTACGAAGGCCGGATGGTCGAACAGCAGATCTCGGGTACCGTCATCGACAAATGGTTCGAGAAGATCAGCGAAGGCCTGACCGACCAGCAGAAGGCCGATCTCAAGCAGAAGTTCTCCCGCATGGATGCGCTGGCCAAGACCGGCCAGGCGATCCGGGCGAAGGCGTTCGACATCTCGGAGCACTACCGCCAGCACTGGCAGGGCACCGGGTTCAAGGCGCAGCTGGTCGCTCCTTCGAAAGCGGCGGCCATTCGATTCAAGGAAATGCTGGACGAGATTGGCCACGTCACCAGCGAAATCATCATGTCTCCACCCAACGACAACGAGGGCAACGAGGAGGTCGACAAGGAATCCAAGGATCTGGTCCGGAAATTCTGGGACCAGATGATGGCCCGGTACAAGACTGAGGAAGAGTACAACCGGCAGATCATCGATGTCTTCAAGGGTTCCGGTGATCCCGAAATCCTGATCGTGGTGTCGAAGCTCCTGACCGGGTTCGACGCGCCTCGGAACACGGTCCTTTACGTGTGCAAGTCCCTGAAGGAGCATAATCTCCTACAGGCCATCGCGCGCGTGAACCGCTTGTATGAAGATGACGGCGTCGAGAAGCAGTTCGGCTTCATCATCGACTATGAAGGCCTGCTCGGGGAACTCGACAGCGCATTGACCACCTACAGTGCATTCGAAGGGTATGATGCCGGCGACCTTGTCGGGACCGTCCACGATGTCCGGGAAGAAATCCGCAAGCTGCCGCAGCTGCACGACCAGCTCTGGGACCTCTTCAAGTCCGTTCGCAACAAGAAGGACATGGAGGAATTCGAGCAGCTTCTTGGCAATGAAGCCATCCGGCATGATTTCTATGAACGGCTGAAGGCTTTCAGTCGCTGCCTGCACATCTCGATGTCGTCCGACAAGTTCCTCGATGTGTTTGACGAGGCCAAGGTCGAGACGATGAAGCGGGACTGGAAGCGGTTCTCCGAACTCAAGCGGTCGGTCCAGCTGCGGTATCAGGAAGTCGTCGACATCAAGGAGTTCGAGCCCAAGATCCAGAAGCTGCTCGACGATCATGTCGTCGCATTGCCGGCCGAGACCATCATTGAGGTCGTCAACATCAATGACCCGGACGCCCTCAAGGCCGTGGTCGGAGAAACCGGAGTGTCCGAGGGGTCAAAGGCCGACCGCATTGCCAGCGCGACCCGCCGGACTATCACGGAAAAGATGGATGAAGACCCTGCCTTCTACATGCAGTTTTCCGACCTGCTGGCAGAGACGATCCGGGCTTACCGGGAAAAACGCCTGTCCGAACGGGATTATCTTAATGGTGTCATCGATCTTGCCAGCAAAGTTGCGCGCAAGGATCGCGGGCGGGATGTGCCGGACGCAGTCAAAGGCAATGATGACGGTCAGGCCTTCTTCGGGCTTCTCGAACGCAGTCTGACGACGCAGGCTGGAGAGCCGGTCGAACGTGAGGACGCCGCCCAGGTTGCCCTCGATCTCATCGGGATCATCAGGGCTCACCACATTGTGGGCGTGTGGTCCAACGAGGTTGCGCAGAACAACATGCGCAACGCCATCGACGACTATTTCTTCGACGTTCTGCGTGACCAAAAGGGCGTTGGTATCCCGGTTGAGATGCTTGATGACCTTGAGCAGAAGATCATGGACCTGGCCCGGGCGAGGTTTCCGTGACGGAGCCTAAACATCTCAGCCTCATTTATGGTGAAACCCAGATCGATTACCAGCTGGTCCGCCGGGCACGAAAAACCCTCGCGATTGCGGTTGAGCCGGATACGACCGTGGTTATCGCAGCCCCGGAAGGTGCAACCCTTGAAGCAATCGAGGCCAAGTTGCGGAAGCGGGCCGCCTGGGTGTCGCGTCAGCAGCGGTTCTTTTCCCAATTCCTGCCTCGGATTCCACCGCGGGAGTTCGTGCCCGGCGAGACACATCTGTATCTCGGGCGCCAATACCGGCTGAAGGTCGTCCCGCATTTGCAACAGGTGGTCAAACTGGTCCGCGGCTACTTCGTGGTGCAAACGCACAGGCCGCTCAGTCCTGATGTCACGAAGGAATTGGTCGAGGCCTGGTACCGCGAACGGGCACATGTCAAATTTGCAGAGCGGATCGAGGTCAATCTCAAGCGCTTTGCGGATTCAGAGCTACGCCGACCCAAGGGGCTCATCGTCCGCCAACTCAAACAGCGCTGGGGGTCAATGTCACCCGGATCTCGCCTCATGCTGAATCGCCGCCTGATCGAAGCCCCCATCGACGCCATAGATTATGTCATCACTCATGAACTCTGCCATGTCACCGAGCCGCATCATGGCGCCGCTTTTTTTGATTTGCTCGAGCGGGTGATGCCGGACTGGGAGCGCAGAAAGCTGCGGCTCGAGCGGGCGATGGCCTGACCGCAATAGGCAGTCTACCGATGGAAGCGCGATATTGACGCCGGTTATTCGAAGGCGCCGTCAACCGAGCAACGCTTCCCAGTCAACAGAGCCGACGGCGGAAATGCGATCGGCGGTGAGCGCGCCTTGGATGGCGACAACAGCGCCCCGGCGCGCGCCCTCGATAGCGGCGTCCAGCTTGCGCCAGCGGGCGGCGGTCTGGCTGACGTCCGTGGCGACATCGCCGATCGGCCGGTTCGTCCCCGTGGCCTCGGATTCGAGATAGGGGCAGTCCGCGCCCTGGTCTGCCGCATAGGCCTTCGCCTCGGCCTCCTTGGTCAGGTAGGTGCCGATCTGCCCCGGAATGTCGGTGATGAAGCGGCGGCGGAAGACACCCGCCTCCGCATTCACCCGCGCCACCGCTTCGGCGCGTAGATCAGTAAGATCAATCACGGGAATGAACCCCAAGCCGCGGTACCCCAGCACCACATCCGTCCAGTCGAGGTCTGCAAGGCTCTCGTCAGCGAGGCCCCGCAGGTCAGCCGGGAGAGGCCCTGGCTCGCCGACAAGGTTGCCGTCGGCCGGCGTAATCTTCTGCCAATTGATCATCGTCATTGTCCTCAGGTGAACTCGAACACTATGCCGGCCTGGCCCCAGGTCTGCGCACCAGCACAGGAGATCGAGAAGCCGCCGCCCGGATAGCCACCCGGGTCGCCGAACAGGTAGGAGGCGCGGCTGAAGGTGTCTAAGATGGACTGTCCGGTCTGCTGGTCGAACATCAGGTGCCCGTTGGCGGGCAGGAATTGGCTTCCAGGATCACGGTCCATCAGCAGAACGACGTGACCCTTGCTCTTCGCCGCCTTGGTGTAACCGGCGAAGTTGAGGACGGTGTATGCACCACTGGACGGTGTAACCTTCTCCTTGACCGCGCCAACAGTGGGTGTGCCGTCGGCGCTGCGCAGGATGCAGTAGTACAACTTGAAGGCGTCGCGACAAAGGACGCGCATCGCGGTAGCCTTGAGGTGATTCTCGTCCAGGGTGCGGTACGAGGCGAAGCCGTCGACGCCATGAGACCAAGCGAATACCTCAGTGGCGAACGCGGCTCCGGTGTGCTGGCCGACCGTCCCGTTGCTGTTGACCCCATCGCCCTTCGGCAAGAAGAACACGATCCAGTCGCCGACGCGCGCCTTCTGTTGGGTCATGTCGATGAAACCGTACTCGCTGCCAGCCGCGCCGGTGGGCGTGATGAACCCACTGGCCACGACCGTCACGGGTGTCGCAGGCTTCTTGTTGCCGCTGCAGTCCTGGGCGAGCGGCCCACGGATGGGCTGCGCTCGCTGGGACAGGCGCAGCGCCTGACTGGCCATGGGACGCATCCCCTGCATGTTAGTACGCGAAGCCTTCCGCGCGGAATACGATGCCGGTGTTGGTGACGCCGATGCCGGCCCAGAGGCTCTCGCCGGCCTGCAGGATCAGCGGATTGCTCTCGTTGAAGCCGAAGTCAGCCGAGGTCTGGCCGGTCGTCTGCGCAACGGTGTAGGCCGGCATCAGCTTCGAGGCGATGAGGCGCTTGGTGGTGCCGCCGTCGGGGGACGAGAAGAGCTGAAGCTCGGTCGCTGTGTTCGTCGCCCGAGCCAGGGCGGTGACCTTGGTGACGCGCGCGCCGTTGGTGGACGTAGCGAGCAGTTGGACCGTATTGGTCGGCGTGTCCGTATAATTGGTATTGGCCGTCGTCACCACCGCCGTGGCGGCGAGAGGCGTCTGCGGCGTGATGATATTGTTGGCGGTAACGGCCATGTCAGTTTCTCCTTAAAGGGCTGCAGCGGCGGCGATTGCGAAACCCTGCGACGCCACCCCCGGCATCGTGTTGTCGGCATAGGCAATGGTCTTGCCGATCAGGGTCGGAAGGTCCGGCGACGTCAGCGAGATGGTCCAGTCAGCGAAGGTGCCTGCGCCATTGATGACGCTGCAATTGATGGTGAGGGTGCCGCCGGCGAAGCCCGTCACTTGGCCGTACATGTAATTAGCGGGCGCGGCTGTCCGGGCGGCGATGACAAACATTCCGATCGCCCAAGCTTTGCCGGCCTGGTTGTTAAACGATTTGGCGCCGGTCCCGATCGCCAAGCTCGACGTGCTGGTGCCGCTGGTGCCTGGCGCATTGATCGCGGTAGAGGCGCTCGCGGCAGCAGCGGCGGCAGCAGCGTTGACCTCCCCGGCGACCGTATTGGTTTCAGTCACGAACCCCGGCAGCGCGAGCATCATCGCATCGGCGCGATCGGCGAAATTCGTCGGATCCGCGCGCGTGGGTGGCGTTGGAAGCGCAGTGATTGTCGTCATGGATAGTCCCCCGCGTTAGAGGCTGGTGCTCATGCTTTCGACGGTGATGCTTAGGAAGCTCTTCGTGCCGTCATAAAGCTGGCCGTTGGCGGCCATCCGGCCGTCGGCGATCTCGATCTCGAAATCCTTCCAGAAGCCGTAGGCGAGCAGGCTGTCGAAGCCTGTCTCGCCGAGATAGATCGTCGGTACCGCCCGCACCGCGGCGAGCGCGGTGCTGACCGAGTCGACGTCGTCGGTGTCGATGATCGTGCGCAGCGTCATCCGCTTCGAGAAGCCGCGCTCGGTTGCCGAGACGTTGCCGAAAATATCGACGGTCTTCTGGCTGAAATCGATAATGCCGACCTTGGCCCGGGCTTCGGTGATGCCGAGCGGCTTGCTCGCGCCGACCCCGATCGTGCCGACCGAGACATATGCGCTCGTATTGCGGGCGGTGATCGTCACCACCCAGCTCGCGCCAGCGTAGAGCGGCACGCTATCGAAGGTGATATTGGTCTTGGTGCCGACGGCCGCGGTAAAATAGTCGTACCAGTCGGCGATCAGCGAGCCGCTCACGTTCAGGTATTTCGTCTCGCTGTAGACCGTCGTCGCCCCAACCTTGACCACCAAGGTCGCGCTCTCGGCATTGGTGTCGAGGATGCCGAGCGAATCGGCCGTGCCGGGCACCAGCGTATAACTCATGTCGCCGACGCGGCTGGCCTTGGTGCCGACCTTCAGATCGAAGGGCGCCCAGCGGTTCGTCGGGCCGATGTCGCTCCATTTCGAGACGTCGGTCAGGGCGTTGCCGGAATTGGCCGCGGCCAGGCTCTGATAGACGCGATGCGTCGTAGTGCTGATGACCTTGTCGCCGACGCCGTAAGAGGTCGCGCCCGAATAGACGGGATAGGTGGTGCTGCGCTCTTTCCACCAGAGCGGCGAAGAGGCCGGCGCATTGTTGAGGTTGGCGACCTGCAAGCTCTCGTAGATGGTGACGGTGGAGCCGACCGTGACGGCCGACATGTCCCCCAGCGCATAGGTGGTCGCGCCCGAATAGGCGGCGACGCCGCTTTCGACGACGGAGCTGGCCGTCAGCGTCGCATCGACGATCTGGGTGGCATTGATCATCCTCATGCGGCCACCTTCACCGAGATGCTGCTACCGTCGCCCGATACGGCCTGCGCCCGCTCCAACACCTTGCGAGAGCCATTGGCCTCGTCGGCCGTCTTCGCGTGCCCGCTGTTGTTCTCGGCCCGCATCTGGGCGACCTCCGCGCGCAGCGCACGGATTTCCGAGCCGGTGTCGGTGACCGGTCCCGAGGTGGAGGCCTGCACGCCGTCGACAAAGCGCTGGACCAGCTGATCTTGCGTCTGAGCCCCGCCACCCAGGCCCATCGCCGCCGCGATCACACCATAAGTCTGCTCAAGGCTGGCGGCCGTGACGTCCTGAATGCGCTTTAGTATCAGGCTGTCGGTCGCCGTGGCCTCGGCCGCCGCCAGCATCGCGCGGGACAGCTCGGGCAGCGACTTCGCGGCGTCCTGGCTTCCCAGTCGGGCCGCATCGGTCGCAGCGTTGAACTGCGCGCGCAACTGCTCATAGCTTTGGGCCTCGGTCAGCATCCCGCCGCGGATGCGCTTGACCTCCTCCATGATGGTGTCGCCGATCTGCGCCCAGGCATCGGCAAGGGCCTTCGCCGCGCGCGCCGCCTCTTCCATGGCCTGCTGCTGTTGCTGTGCGAGTTGCTCGGCTTGGCGCTGGGCTTCGGCCGCGGCGGCTTGTGCGGCGGCCTCGGCCGCGATCGCGTCCTGCCGAGCCCAGATGTGTTTCAGCAGATCCTGATTGCTCGCATCGACGTTTTGAAGGTCCAGCTCGCGAAGTGCTGCGGTGTTGCCGCTGAGCTCAAGCATCTGACGCTCCAGACCGGCGCGCTCCTGCGCGACGGCTCGCTGCTGGGCCGCCAACTCCTGCGCGGCCTGCGTCGCGACCTGGGCGGCAGCTGCTTCGTCCTGAAGGGCGTATATCCGCTCTTGCAGCGCCCGGTTGCTCGGGTCCAGCTGGGCCAACTCAGCGGCGCGGATGCCGGCCGTGTCGCCCGCGATGTCCATCAGCTGGCGCTCGAGGTCGTTCCGTTCGCGCAGGATGGCGTTAGCCGACGACGACGAGGCGCTCGTGCCCGACCCGATGATCTCGGCGAAGGCCGGCGCGAGCTGCAACAGCGCCGCGTACATCTGCTGGCCGGCGGCGGTGGTTAGATCCTGCGCCTCGACGAGGGCGCGGAAGTTGGCGACCGTATCGGGCATTACGATGCCGAAGGCGTCAAACACCTTGCCGAGTTGCGCCGTCTTGGCCGCGGCCTGCTCGGCGTCGGTATAGAACGCCTCGAAATAAGCGCCGGCCGCGTCCTGATAGACAGCGGCGTCATCGAAGAAGCCGGCAATCGCCATGCTCGCATCGGTGCCGAGCGACTGGGCGGACAGGCCCAGCATCTCCAGCGACGTCGTAACGGTATCGACGGTCGAGGCGACCCGGATCAGGGTCTCGAAATAGCCCTCGCCGACCTGCTGGAACTGCTCCAGCCCGGCGACCGCGAACTGCGCCATCTTGTCGGCCTGTGCGCCGAAGACCGCCTCGAGCTTCTCCTGGATCTCGTCGCCCGTCAGATCCTTCAGGTCGATCTTGCCAATATCGACGACGAAGCCCGCGAGCTTGGCGTCGATTTCGTCGAGGCCAATGCCGAGCGGACCCGCCGCCAGCTTGATCGCGTCGGCGAAGCTCATGAGCAGCTGGCCGAATTGGGTCTCCAGCTGATCGTCCAGATCGCCGAATTGCGTCTTGTAGCTGCTGCCCGTCGAGACACCGAAGAACTTCTTCGTCTTCTTGATGTCGGCGAAGGACTGCCCGACAAAGCCGATATCCTCGATCGAGCCGAGGGTCTGGGGACCGCCGAAAATGCCCTGGCCGACGATCTTGGTCTTCGATCCAAACAGGCTGCCGATGAGCGTTCCGACGCCGCCGAGGATATCACCGATGATCGGGATCTTCTTGGCCAGATCACCGATGACGCCCGCCGCGAGGCCCGCCAGCGCGCCGAGGGGGCCCGCGATCATGAAGCCCGCTACGCCGAGTCCGAGGCCTCCGATCGCGCGCGTGGTGAACTCCTCGAGCGTCTTGCCGAGGATGTCCTGCTTGAAGCCGGTGTTGACGCCGACCGCGGCATTGGCGCCGATCCCGTCGACGCCACCCAGCCGGATCACCAGCCGGCTGAGCCCGCCGATGTTGCTCTCGATCGCCTTCAGCGAGGCAGCCATCTGGCGCGATACGCCGAGCAAGGCGGTGTCGATATCGGCGAGAAGGTCGATGCTGCGCTTGATCGAGTCCGACTCCGCGCTGCTATCACCGAAGACGGTGCCCTTGCCATCGTTATAGACCGGTTTCGCGCTGCTGCCGCCACTGCGGAAGCCGAGCGAGGCCATGACGCCGAGCATGGCAGCAACGAGCGCGAAACCGGCGGGGCCCGCCGTCGCGAACATATTCGCCGCGCCAGCGGCAACCGACACGGCCGTGCGCGCGAGCTGCACGATCGTCAGCGCCTTTTCGGCGGCCTCCATCGCTTTGTAGCCGGTGCTGTTCTCGCGGAAGAGGCCCTTCGCGGCGCTGGTCAGGCCGATCAGGCCCTCAAGCTGGAGATTGTCGAGCCGCTGCTTCTTTTCGGCGTCCTTTGCCGTCGAAAGCTCGATTTCCTTCCTGCGCTCGCCATAGTCGCCGAGGATCCGGACCATATCGCCAAGCGCCGATCCGCCGCGGCGGAAGGCATGCGCAAGGCTGTCGCCGAGCGAATTGGCCAGGTCGGACGCCAGGCGAAGATCGCTGTTGAGTTCGGCTTGGGCGCGGCGCACCTCTTCGGTCGCATCTGCGACCGCAACCTGCTTGCGGATAAAGTCGTTGTACGCGGCCGTGCCCACCTTCGCGCCTGCGGCGATCGCGTCCTGCTGCGCCTTGATCGTCGCCAGCTCATGGGCCCGGGCAGCATCGGTCGCGCCGATAAGGTTTAGCTCCGCGCGGAGCATCTCGAGCTGATTGTCCGCGCCCGCATTGGCGGCATCGAGCTGCGCCTTCACCTTCGCCGCATCGAGGCGCTCCTGGGCGGCGACCTGCGCATCGATCGCGGCGGTGGCGGCGTCATAGCCCTGCTTGTCCCTGACATGCTGGGCGGCCTGCTGGGCGGCGAGCAGCGGCAATAGGGCGAGCCGGTTCTGCAAGATTTCGGACGCTCGTGCCGCCGGGATAAGGCCAGCGGCGAGCTGCGCATTGATCGCCTCCTGCGCGGCGGCCTGTTCGGTCATGCCAGCGGTGGCCTTTCCCGCGTCAGCGACACGCTGCGCGATCGCCAGACGTACCTGGCGCTCGACCGCCTCTTCGATATCGCCGCGGCGCTTGATGGCCTGGGTCTCGGCCTTGGTACGCGCCTCGGCGTTCAGCGCGGCAGCGCCGGACTGCCCGTAGGCGGCGGCAAGCTTATAGAGGTTGGCGATCTGGGCCTCGATCGCCTTCGCTTCACGCTCGAGCTGTTCCCCATGGCGGTCGGCCTTCGGCGTCCGATCGGCCTTGATCGCAGCCGCCTGCTTCTGAAGGTCGGCGAGCTTGTTGGAGGCGACCTGCTTGGTCACGTCCTGGCCGAACTTGATCATGGCCTTGTCGGCTTCGTCGAAAGCGCCGGTGTAGGCGTTGCCGACGTCGGATAGGATCTCGCCGATCCCCTTGCCGGAGAATACCCCCGACACGATCGCGCCGATGGCGCGGAAGGTTCCGACGAACTCGGCATAGAGCGCCGCGAGCGCGCGTCGGCCCCATGTGGTCAGGTAGTCCATCGCCTCGCCGAAGAAAGTCTTCACCCCGCTGAGATTGATGCCGACGTTCTTCGCGAGAACCTGGAAGGTGGCGGTCATCACGTCGCCGACGCCAACCGTAGTGTCTTTCAGCTTTTTGATCTCGGCACGGGTGAGGCCAAGGCCGTTCACCATTTCGGTCGTATCGACGCCGCTCGAGATCGAGCGGGTGAAAAGGGCAACGCCCGCAGCAGCGACGGCGACCGCGGCGATCAAGGGGGCAAAGGGCAGCAAGGCGACGCCCACGGCACGTGCCAAGCCCATGAAGCCGCCCTCGGCACCCTGGACGACCTGCACGATCTGCCCAGCCTGCGTGGCGAAAATCTGCCCCGCGCCGGCGCCCGACATCCACATCGTGATGATATCGTTGCCCTGGTAAGACAACTGCATCAGCGACTGGCCGACCCTTCCGTTCGAACGGGCCACCTGATCATGCGTATCGCCCAGCAGCTTCGCGCGGCCGGCCAATACTTCCTGCTGCCGCGCATATTCGCCCGCGCCGGTAACGCCGGCGTGATAGAGGCGCGTCGACTCGGCTATTTCAGCATTCAGACGCTTGGTAGCGGCATAAAGTGGATCGGTCGCCGCGCGCATCCGCTCGGCCGCCACCGCGTCCGCCAGCTGGGCCTCATGGGATCCACGAACGGCCGCGGCCAGGCGCTGATGCTCGGCCGCCAGCTCCTGAGCGGCGACGGCCTCCGCGCGCAACTGTGCGGTTGCCTGCTCACGAGACATAGCCTTCTCGACTGCATCTTGCTCACGCATGGCGATGACGCCCTGGCGCACCTTGGCCTCGAAGATGGCGTGAGCTTGCGCGGCCTCCCTAATAGCGGCCGCTTCGGCTTCGGCGGAAAGCGCCGCCTGATGCTTCGCTTCAGCAATCGCTGCGGCCTCATTCTTGGCGCGGTTCATCGCCGCGTATTCCATGTCGTAGAGGGCCTGTTCCTGCGCCCGAAGGCGCGAAGCCAGGTCCGTCAGCCCCTGCTGTTCTGCGGCCAGGGCGGCAGCAGCTACCTTCATAGCCCGCATTTCCTCGCGCGTCCGCCCGAACGCCGAAGTCTGACGGTCGAGCTGGCGCGACAGGGCCTCGCCAGATTTCTCGGCCGCCTTCTGTGCATTGGCAGCAGCCTGCAGCTCGCGCGTGGCGGCGGCGCCGAAGGTCGAGACGGCTGCGGTCGCGCCGCCGAGATTGACCATTTTGCCGGTGGCGCGTTCGATCGACTGAGCCTGCTGCAGCAACTGGCCCTCGGTCGAATCCATCGCGCGCTGGAGCTGGGCCAGCTCCTCGAACGAATTGCTGGTATCGATCAGAAAGCCAACTTCAAGCGAGGGAACGCCGTCGTCCATCGCCGCCCCCTTCGTTTAAATGAAAAGGGCGGCCCAATCGGACCGCCCCTTGATCAATCAGGCCGTGATAAATGCGGTCAGGTCACATGTCCGCAATAAGGGGCCGCGCAACGCCAGCTTATGACGGATTTGGGTGGAGGCTGTGTGAAAACGCGCTGATCTGGTAGACTTCCGCTGGCGATGGGAGGGACCGGATGGCGGGTTTCATCGAAGGCTGCGACCGCAGGCAGAGGCTGCTTTTGCCGGACTGCGTGGACGATTACGTCAGCGAAGACAGCCCGGTCCGCGTGGTCGATGTGTTCATCGACGAGCTGGACCTGAGCACGCTTGGTTTTGAAGGTGCTGCGGCGACGGGGCGGCCGGGCTACAATCCGGCGACCCTGCTCAAGCTGTATCTCTATGGCTATCTCAATCAGGTTCAGTCGAGCCGTCGGCTGGAGCGGGAGGCTGGCCGCAACGTCGAGTGCATGTGGCTGACCGGCAAGCTGGCGCCCGACTTCAAGACCATCGCCGATTTCCGCCGCGACAATGGCGCGGCCATCCAGGCGGCCTGCCGGCAGTTCGTGACGCTGTGCCGCGAGCTTGGACTCATTGCCGGTGGAACGGTGGCGGTCGATGGCAGCCGTTTCAGGGCGGTAAACACGCGCGACAAGAACTACACGCCCGGCGCGATCCGTCGCCGGATGGAGCAGATCGACGCCAGCATCCAGCGCTACCTCGCCATGCTGGACACCGCCGACCGGCAGGAGGACGAGGTCGCCGAGTTTCGAACCGAGCGGCTGACCGAGCGGCTCGATGGGCTTCGCCGTCAGATGCGCGAGCTACAGGCCATGGAGCAGGTCGTGGAGGCGGCACCCGACCGCCAGGTCTCGCTCACCGATCCTGATGCGCGGGCCATGGCGACCCATGGCAAAGGCACGGGAATGGTCGGCTACAACGTCCAGGCCGCAGTCGACACCGGTAGCCACATGATCGTCGCCCACGAGGTCACCAATCTCGGCCATGACCGCAGCCAACTGGCGAACATGGGCAGGCAGGCGAAGGAGGCGACCGGCACGGACACGCTGACCGTGCTGGCCGACCGGGGCTATTTCTCCGGCCCGGAAGTGCTGGCCAGCGAAGCCGCCGGCATCGTTCCGATCTGCCCCAAGCCGCTCACCTCGGGCGCCAAGGCGGATGGACGCTTCGGAAAGCCGGACTTCATCTACCAGCCCGAAAGCGACACCTATCGATGCCCGGCGGGCAACGAACTGATCCGGCGCTTCCACAGCGTCGAGAACGGCCTCGTGTTGCATCGCTACTGGTCGAGCAACTGCGGCAGTTGCGCGCTCAAGCCAAAGTGCACGCCCAGCCCGCAACGGCGCATCACCCGCTGGGAGCATGAGCATATCGTCGACGCCATGCAGGCGAGGCTGGACCGGATGCCTGATGCCATGCGCATCCGACGAGCAACGGTCGAGCATGTCTTCGGCACCATCAAGGACTGGATGGGCCGGAGCCACTTCAAGACCCGCACGCTATCGAAGGTCGGAACGGAAATGAGCCTCCATGTCCTCGCCTACAACATCAAGCGCGCCATTGCGCTGCTCGGCGCGTCGAAGCTGATCGCCGCGATGCAGGGGTGAGATGGTCAGATCGCCGACGCCAGAATTCTCGCCGCCAACTTGCGCGTTTTCACACAGCCTCGGTGGAAAGCGGACGGTCCGCTCTGCGGCAACTTTTCAGGGAGGCTGGCATTCCGAACAGATCATGCAACATTTAAATAGGCAGATCGCGGCGTGGATTGGAGCCGCAACGCCAGAACCGGATCACCTGACGACGAGCATCATAGACGCCGAACGCAAACTGAGGGTGATCAATTTCGGCTACCGCATAGACAGGCTCAATCGAAACGCCCGCAGGACGGCCATCTTGGCCAGCCTCCTCTAATTTGATCACGATGGTCTGCTTGTCGAGGCGGCCGCCCGGTGCCCAATATTTGTAGCGTCGAGACCACCGATTCAGCGCGCCAACGCATGGCTCGCGAGCGAGCCGCGCCTCCAACATCCGAACAGTTGCCAGCGGAGGTTTGTCCGCGAAGCGGACGGGCCATGCAGGGTCATCACGACAGGCACAGGCAAAGAGTAGCAACGCTATGGCCGGCAGATTGCGCATCGAATGGCTCCTTACCTTCCGCAACATGCGGCGGCCGAGGAACGTCCGCAATCGGTGATTAAGCGATGTCGCCAACGTCCGTCATGGGTCGATTTCAGCAGAACCGCTCGGGGCGCAAACCGGACATCGCATTACGAGCCTGCATCGCCCCACCTGAGACTTGATGAATATGTTGAGGGGACGGGCGTTCCGGTGGCATCAATAGCGGGGGTGAAGCGCGCCTTGAGTTTGAGTGCGGAGCAAACCGTCCGGTCGAGTTCCTCATTGCCGCTGCTGCTGGTGATCTCGCACATCGTCACCGCACCGGTGCCGTCGATCGTCAATCGGTATCCGGACGTACCACTCGTTCCGGCGAGCCAAGAAGGAAAGTCCTGATGAGAAATCCAGTGTGCCCTGTCTATGGGCCGAGCGCGTCTCAGCTTTTTCGTAGCCCGAAGATGCTGCTTGCATCTCTTGTCGAACGCTTCTGATGCCGGTTCACCCGGCGGGGGAAGGCAGCCCACTGAACGGCCGCTATCGTCGGACAATAGACGTGACCTTTCCGGTAATGCATCTTGGTCGCCAAGGCTCGCGGCGGCGCATTGTCCGCTCACGGTGATGATCACCACCAACAATGCCGCATATTTCATTTCCACGCCCCGATCTCAGTTCGATTGCCATTCTATACAATGCATTTAGATCGCGCACAGGAATGACCGCTATGGGTCGAACTCCGTACAGTCGTTCAGCCTGGAATGGCGACATTCGTAAGAGTACGCTCGGCGCGGGAGTGCCAGATGCCCGGATCGCACGACAAGATCATTGCTGACGCGGCCAGGGCGGCACTTGGTCCACTAGGTTTTAATCGAAAGGGCCGGTCGCGCATCTGGCTTGCCGATCACGGCTGGTGGCTGACGGTGGTTGAGTTCCAGCCCAGTTCATGGAGCAAGGGGAGCTATCTGAATGTTGCCGCTCACTGGTTGTGGTCAGAGATAGGCACGCTGAGCTTCGACTTCGGAGGGCGGATTGCGGAACATGTCCAATACCTCACAGACGCTCAGTTTTCAGCCGCAGTCGCCATGCTGGCAGAGACTGCAGCGGGAGAGGCTCAGCGGCTTGCTGATATATTCGACAGTCTGGAAGATGCAGCCAAGGTCTTGCTGGAGCAGGGCCACGAAAGACGGATGCAGGGACACACCCATCCGGGCTGGGACGATTACAATGCCGGGGTGGCGGCAGCGCTTATCGGGCGCGCTGAGGACGCCATGAAGCTGTTTGCCCGCATCCTCAACACTCCAGCACCTTCAGGTTCGGTGTTGCACGAGGCAGCCAAGCGCATGGCCCACTTAGCGGCAGACCAGCATGAAACGGGGCTAACGGTAACGTCATTGATCAACCGTCAGCGCGAGGCGCTGACGCTCCCGCCGTTGGCCGGGCCTCCGTTCCAATGACCGCTGTGGGTCGGTTTCCGCACAGCCGATGAGGGTCGAAAGCAGCCAAAGCATGCCGCGAAATTGAACCTGTGCTGGTGGCACTGAAAGTATTACGATCAGCCAGTATCGGGAGGAGGGGTCTTATCCGAGCAAGCCGCGCAGACCCTGGACCTCGGCGTCCATCTCCTGCTGGGTGACCGGCCCGCGCCATGGAGCGGGATAGGTCTCGTCTTCTGCTGCCCGGCTCTCAGCGACATATTTCACCGAGAGGCTGCGGATCAGCCGGGCCTCCCAAGGCTCGAGCTTCACTCCGGTCATCTGGCTCCATGCCGCGATTTCCTGCCAGCTGATTGGTGTCTGACCCATGCCGTTAGGCGTGACGATGCCGATCTCGATCAACTGATCGAAGATATAGGGAGCGGGGTTCGGGGGCATTAGGGGCATCTTGCCCGGCCCCAGCTTCATCTGATCGAGACGACTTGCCTTCGGCGCGTCGCTCTCGCGCTCGGCTCGCCTGCTGCCTGCGGGCGGTTTCGGCACCGCATGCAGATAGGCGAGATAGCGGACGTATAGGCTTAGGCGGTCTGCGACGTCCCGGCGGTGCCGGGCTTCCAGTTTCCCACCTGCGCCAGCGCCTTGGTGACCTGGCGATGGAAGTGCACCATCTTCTTATCGGCATAGAACGCCTTGAAGCGGCTGGGCGTCAGCTCGCCGCCCTGATAGCCGAAATTCTCAAAATGCGAGGTGAGATCGGCCATGTCCTGGGCCGCCTCGGTCGCGCGATCCTCGGGCGAGGCGAGGGTGATCTTGTTGTCGTTATCCTGAGCGCGCTGCAGCGCGCGGGTGGTCTGGCGCTGCTCGACCATGGCGAACTGCTCGCTGCCGGGGCCGTAGAGGAAGACGCGGCACGGTTTGTCCATGATGGGCTTGCCGCTGTCGTCGGGGACATAGAGGTGATCACCGGCGGCGTTCTTGAAGTGGATCGGAGCGACGTCGACGAGGGCGTCAGCGGAGGCGTCGTACATGGGATTTCCCTTTCGCAGGAAGGTTGCACCGACCCACCCCGCCTACCTGCGACGAGCAGGGCGGGCCGATGCGTGTTAGCCGGCGCGCAGGGCCGGAAGACGATTACGGGTTCTTGAAGATCGAGCTGCAGATCTCGACGGTCGGATTTGCCATCAGCAGGCTGCCCGCGCCGTCGACATTCTCCGGATAACCGAAGGTCCGCGCCTGGAAGTACCGGATCTCCGCGGTGGGATAGGTGACCTTCCAGGCGAACAGCGCATTGCTGCCGCCGGACGTGCGCAGGATGGTCTGCCCCGCGTCGGCGTTGTCGTGCGCGAGCGAAAGCCCAAGCGCGCCGGAATCGGGCGGGCCCTTGTGCTTCTCCTTCACCCCGTTGAGGGGCTGGAACTCGATCTTTTCATAGGTGGCGCCGATCGTGCCCAACTTCTCTACACCGCCGACGGTGGTGTAGGTCAGCGCAGCATAGCCGGCGACGTCTTGTGTTGCCGGGACGCCGGCCGAAATAGCGACGATCGTGCCCGCCGCGGTGGAAGTACCCATCTCATTTGCTCCTTTTGGCGAGCCGGTCTAGCCGGCGCAGATTGCCCGGGAGTCGGGCAATTCGGTCAGGCGGCCGGGGTCGGCGCCGGGGTGGTGGAAGAGCCCTTGCGGTCGTCGGCCGTTGGGGCGCGGACGAGGCCAGCGACCTCGTAATTGGCGAACGAGCCGGCATCGATCTGCTCGATCTTGCCCGCGGTGAACTCCTGCTCCGTGCCGGCATCCTTGAAATCGCGGACGATGAAAGCGTCTTTGGTCTTGGCCATTTTACGTCTCCTGTGGTGGTCAGGCCGCCTGGTCGAAGGAGACCCGGAAGTCCTGCGTCTGCTCGAAACTGTTGCCGGGCCCGTTGACGTCGGGACCAAGGCCTGCGGTGAGCACCGACACTCGGCTGAAGCCGGCGACATCGCCGACGAAGCCTGCGCAGGCCGCTCGAATTAGACCGATCGCCACCCGCTGCTCGCGGTAGCTCGAGGCCCGAACGGCCACCGACACGCGCTCGGTGACGCGGTCGGTCGTGCCATCGAGCTTCTGGCGATCGATGCTGCTGACCAGCCGGACGAGCAGCGCGGGAAGATCGGTGTCTTCCGGCAGCCGTCCAGCCTTGATCCGGGTCGCTGCTATTGTTGTCACGAGGGGGGCGGACGCCCCGAGCAGAGCGCCGATGATCGTGACGCCGCTCATTCGCCGTCCTCCCGATCCTCGCCACCGACGATGCCAGCGCGCGTAACCTTCTTGATGATGTGAGCCTGCGCGGCAGCGATGGCGTCCGCCGCCTTCAAATCGAGGGCGGGCCTCCAAACCGGGTGCGGCCTCGCGCCCGGATGATGGACCGTCGTGCCGACGAATTTCCCGCCGATGACCAGCGATCCCGCCTTGACCCGGTCATTGACCTTGCGGACGCTCAGCCCCTCGCGCTGGCTGTCATCCACGCTGATGAAATGCGGATCGGTGCCATATTCTTCCCAGGGTGCCAGATAGGCTCCCTTGCCGACCGCCTGGATCCTGGTCGTTATCAGCCCGTCGCCGGCTTCGACCTTGACCTTCACCGAGCCCCGGACATCGTCCGAATTCGTGTTCGCCCGGATCTCGTCAGCAATGACGTTGCCGCCCACGCGCCCTGCGCCACGCAGTACCTTGCGCTCCAGATCGGCAGGCAGCTGCTGCATCAGGCGCCGGACATCGGCGCCACCTTTCGAACGCGCCACTACGCCGGATTTCCCGCCGGCCGATATTCCTCGGTCATGAATTCAAGGCCGTCCTGGCGGCCCAGCTCCGCGCCCTCGGACACGATTTGCATGATCCGCGAGCCGAGAACGAACCGCATGCTGGCGGTAATGTCCTCGCGATAATCGATGCGAACGCGAGCCGGCCGTGCCGCTACATTGATCCCGCCAGCCAGCCGCTCGCCGCGGCTCGGCAGGGCGTCCTGCACATTCGCCCAGACCTCGTCGATCAGCTCCCAGCTGCCCGAGCCGGCGCCGTCGAAGCCGGCATCGGCGACCGGTCGCTCGATGCGGATGAACTTGTCGAGCGAGCCGCGATCGAGGCCGGGCATCAGCGATACACCCTCAGCGTGCCGAGGAGGCTTTCGATACTGGCGGCCGAAGGTAGTTGTTCGACGGTCGTCACAGCGAGCGTCTCACGGAATCGGTACATGTCGCCGACGGCCAGCAGGATGCCATTCTTGATATTGGCAGGGACTGCCGAATAGCCGGCGACATAGCGGACGCGGACCGCCTCAGATCGCGCGAGCGCCGAGGGGAACGAGCCCGACAAGGAGGGGAGCAGGTCGCGGTCGACCAGCTCGTAACTTGCCGACGACACAGTCTGCTCAACCCCGGCCTGGTCCAGGTATTTTACGCTGCTGATCGACGTGATCGGCGGGAACGGCAGCCTTAGCGGATTGCCGTGGCAATCTGTGAATCCGTCGCACCGCATCTCGAGCGTCTGCGAGCCGATCGCGCGGCCCAGCCAACCCCCGGCTGGCCCATCGAACATCGCGGTCGCACCAGCGATCATGCTCTCAACATCCGCCTGCTGGGCGATGCCGCTACCCAGCTTCAGGCGAGCCGCGGCGTCGGCGAAGGTAACGACCGGGGCGGGAGGCGTCACGACGATAACGCGCATATCGGCCTCCGTGGAAGGCTGCGGGATGGGCGGACCGCCCAGCGGCTCGCGCCTGCGGGCGTCAGGAGGCGACGATGGCGGTGGTGGCGGCGCTGGTTGCGACCGCCGAGACCCCCGACTTGGTGGCTTTCACGGTGCAGCTCATGGCCGCGCCCACGTCGTTCGCTGACAGCAGGCGGATCGCGGCGGTCGCCCCGATGATCGGCACCCCGGAACGGAGCCACTGATAGGTAAAGGTCGGCGTCTTGCTCCACGTCCCGCTTGAGCAGGTCAGGGTCTCGCCCTCCGTTGTCGTGCCGGTGATCGCCGGCAGAACCGAGCAGGCCGGCAGCTTCGAGACTGCGTCGGCGGCGCGGCTCGCGGCGCGGCGGCCGGCCGGAGAATAGCGAGATCCGCGCGCCATGGCTCAGCCCTTCTTCCTGGTGGGCGTGATGCCCTTGTTCGCGGCGGCCGGCGCGGGGGCGCCGATCTGCGCATCGTCGGTGACCCGGGTCGCCAGTTTGCGCTTGATCAGATCCTCGCCGATCGAATCCTCGACCTCGAAAATCTCGCCAGTCAGCAGGTTGTCAGCCTTGACGGAACTGACATGCACCGTGTCGTTGGCCTTGAGTTTCATGGGGATCTCCTTTCTGGACCGTCGCTCACGGCGGTCGAAAAAGGAGGGGCCAGCCGAAGCCAGCCCCCTCAGTTGCGAGGGAATTTACGAGGTCAGGTCGGTGATCTGATCCGAGAAGTCGCCCTTCACGAAGCTCTCCGGACGGTACACCGCGAGCGCCAGGCGCTCTTCGGCGAGGATCGTCACGAGGTTCTTGCGGAAATTGTCGCTGTCCTCGGTGCTGACCGCGACGTTGGCATCTTCGCGGTCGAAGATCTGCGCGCCCATGTTGAACGAGCCGACGAGGAACTTGTCGAGAGCCATGGCCTGCGTCTCGACCACCGGAAGACCCCAGAGGCGCGGCTGTGCGCTGTCCTGGGGCGAGCCGATGATATAGGCGCCCGCCGTGTCCTTGGTCAGTTCGATCCCGGCCCAGTCGGTCGGGTGGAGCACAACGCCGTTCGGCGGGAACTCCGCCAGCGTCGCCTGGAGCATCGCCACGCGGATGACGTCGATCTTGGTCGGCGCCGACACGACGGCGAGGTTGGCGGTCGACGCCGTCGCCTGGGTGTAGATGCCGTTCAGATCGGTGCCGGTGCCGCCACCGTTGAGCAGCTGGTTCTCTTCGACCAGCTTGAGCCCGTAGCGCAGCCGACCGTCGATGTAGCTCTGAAGCATCGGAGCATCGTCGAGGATCTGGCGGGTGGCGAGCACCCAGTGGGCGATCGTGGTGACCGAGGTCGTCACGATATCGAACTTGATCTCCGACTGCGGCTTGGTGGTGCCGGCGGTCTCGGTATGGGTCGCGGCCGAATTGGTGAAGCCGGTCTCCTTGGGATATTGGATCGAGGCCTGATTGGTGCGGCCCGGCATCAACAGGTCGCGGATGGTCAGGCGGCGCACGACCGGGGCGATGATGCCGAGGCGCTGCGGAACGAGCAGGTCACCGGCAGAGCCGTCGGCGTCGGTCAGCAGGCTCGAGATGATCGCCTTGCACTCGACGCTCAGACGAACACCGCCTCGGGGATTGGCGAGGAACGCCTTGACCTCATCGTTCTCGATGAACGTATAGCCCGCCGACTTCGTGGTTTCGACGATCTCGCCGGCCTTGCGGGCCATCTTCTGCTCGACGTCGTCGAGCCGGGCCTTGGCCTCGGTCAGACCGGTGATCGCCTGGTCGGCCAGCTCCTTGACCGATTTGGTCAAATCCTCGCCCTTGGCGATCTTGCCCAGCGCCTCGTCGGCGATGGCTTTGACCTCGTCGAATTTCTTGTCGAACGCGGCTTTGGTTTCGGCGGCCAGCTCGGCCACCGACTTGGTCTCGGTCGTCATTTCAGGAGTGCCCTTTCGTGGCAGAGGGAAATCAGGCGCGCAGTCCGATCAGGAACTCGGCCAGGTCATCCGCCTTCGCCTCGGGCTCCCCCCGAAGATGCGGCGTCGCCTTGGCCGCGATTGCCGCGGCAAGGCTCTTCGAGAAGCCGCCTGCGTCCCGCAGGAACTCCTCAAATTCGCGGACAGACGGCAGATTGCCGCCATCCAGAAGCTCTTTGACGTTGGTGATCAGCGTCCGGTCATTCATCGGGATCGTGACCAGCGAGATTTCGTGCAGCGCCAGCTCGACCAGTTCCCTGACCTTGCCCTGCATTCGTTTGATCAGCGGATTGTAGCCGATCGAGAGGCCCGGCAGCGCCTTGGCCTCGGCGAGCGCGTGCGCTTCCTGGCCGGCGCGGGTCTTCATGGCGATGCGGCCCTCGACCGCGAGACCGTCCTGGCCTTCGTTGAACTTGCCCCACGCGCCGATCGGCCGCTTCTGATCATGAAATAGCAGCATCGGGACGTGTGATCGGCCCATGATGGACTTCGTCAGCGCGCCGGGAATGATCCGATCGTTGCCGTGGTCGACATTGCCGTATCCCGCCGCGACACCCGCGATGTAGCCGGCCTCGTCGATCTGCTTGATCTCGAAGCCGTAAGACAGCTGATTCATGATTTTCCTCCGGCGTTCAGGCGCGGGAATAAGGATCGCCCGGGAAGGGCTGCCCGTTGCCGGCGTTGCCGAGGGCGAGCCATTTCAGGAGTGCGTCACGGGCCTGCTGCCCGTCAGGGCTGGCTTTCCCAAGCTGGTCGAGCGGAATAAGGTTTGACTGGACGGTCAGCACGTCTCCGCCGGGCTGGGCGGGGAGGTTTTCCTTCGCGCGCATCTCGTTGCGGGTCATCACACCGTTCTGGCCGAGGGACGAATATAGCTGCGCGCGCGCCGCACTGTCGGTGGCCAGCATGGCCTCGCGATTGAACTCGGCCTTCAGGCTGGCGCGCTCAGCCGGCGGCAGGAGCTGCTTGCGGATAGCCTGCTCAATGCTGACGAGCAGCGGGTTCAGGTTGATCGTCAGCCAGGCGATGAACAGCTGCTCGACGCCCGAGCCCCACATCGTCTGTCCGTTGGCGGCGTGGCCGATCAATATCGGGGGCGTGTCGAACCAGCGACAGACCTCCTCGATATTGAAGCTGCGCGACTCCAGCAGCTGCGCCTCCTGCGGGTTCATCCGCAGCGGGGCGAATTTGAAATCCTTCTCCAGCGGCATGATCTTGCCGGCGCTGTCCGAGCCGGTGAAGGCGTCGAAGATGTCGACCAGGTCGCCGCGCTGCTCGGGTGACAGCTTGCTCTGGCCGGTTTCCATGAAGCCCGCGACCTGAAGCCCACGCGCGACGATATTCGTCGCGGTGCGATCGGCGGAGAGCGACCCTGACAGAGATCGGCAGCCAGCCTGCACCGCGGACAAGCCAACATCCCCGCCGAGGGTGAGGCCGCGCAGATGCAGGATCTTCTCTTCGGGCAGGGTTTCGCTCTTGCCCCGGTCGTTGAAGCTGTAGACGCGCGACCCTTGGCGATCGCGGCGCACATGCATGCTGTCCGAGGGGAGCGGCGTCAGCGCCGTTGTGCGGCCGAGCGCGCCTATTGCCCGTTCGGAATAGCCATTCCCCCAAAGGTCGAGATTGCCGATCTGGCCCGACAGCCATTCGCAGGGTGACTGCTCGGCGTTCGGGCTGTCGTGCAGAAGCGTGTAGAGCCAGTGATCCTGCCGCTCGCGCCGGGCCGTCGATCCGGACTTCTCGAACATGCTGATCGGCAGCGAGCCGACGACCCGCGACTTGAGCCGAACGCACGCCCATGCAGTGGACAGGCCCAGCACCGACGCGGGGGTTGCCTGCCCGACGCGCGGATCTCCGTTCGGCCAATAGCGGCCATCCTTTCCGTCGCGCCCCGAGAGTTTCGCCCGGCTGAAGCCCAGCCAGTCCATGAGACCCCACGCCATCAGGCAGGGGCCTTCATGGCTGCGATGAAGTCGTCCACCGAACTGTCTCTGCCACCGACCATCGCGGTCGCGGCGCCGATGGCCATGGCCAAGGCGACGGCGGCGTCGATCTTGTTCACCGCGCGCTCCTTTGCCAGCCAGCGGTTGCCCCAGCGGTCCTCGTCAGTGACCGCGCTCATCATTGCCGAGATCAGGACGGGGTTGCGCTTGAGGCGGATGCGACCCTCAAGAAGCGCATCCTCAAGCTCGCGAACCGAGCCGGGCATCCAGAGGCCTTCGGCTTCGCGTTCCTCGGCCTGGGCCGCTTCCTTCATTGCCTCGGTAGGCTTACCCTTCTTGGTGCCGCCCTGCGGGTGCTCGACAAAGTGAACCGAGATGCCGAGCTTCTCGCACTCGGGCTCGAAGCCCCGCTTGAACGCGTAACGGTCATAAGCGACCGCCTGCAGGTCGAAATCATGCGCGTCCTCGGCGACCGCCTGCGCGACATGATCGAAGCGGATGCTCTGACCCTTCGGCGCCTGAAGGTGCCCCGCCTCGATCCACTCGGGATAAGGCTGCTTGTCCCGCAGCGCGCGTGCGCCCGCTGTGTCCCCCGGCGTCCATGCCTCGATCCAGGCGTCGTATGTCGGCTTGATGACGGTCTGGATCTCGCCGTCGCGCTCGGCCTCGAGTTCGACTTCACCGGTAATGACGACCATCGCCTTGGCGGTGATGTCCCGGTTCTGCGACAGGTCCAGCGCGGCCCACGCCTGCTTGCCCTGATGCTCGGCCGGATCGAAGTCGGCGAGGCAGGGCTCCAGCGTGGCCCGCGTCATCCATGCCGTCTCAGCATCGGTCCAGACACAGAAATGAAGGCGCAGGATGCTGTTGAGCTTGCCCGGGATCGCCTTTGCCTGGGCGACGACCTCGGTCAGATATTCCTGGGTGATCGTCACGCCGAGAAGCGGGTTCGCCTTGATCCAGCATGACGGGTCCGAAAGCGGATCGTCTCCCTCGTCCAGGCTGCAGACGAAGCCGAACGTTGTGTCGTCGATGACCTCGCCAATATAGGTCGGGTCCGTCACCGCATCGTGATTTCCGGCCGCGACCTTGATCGCGTGCTCATGTTCTTCCCAGGCGACCGAGTTCCGATCGCTGCCCGAGTTCGTGATCATGAACAGCAGCGGCTGCCGCCGAAACTTGAAGCCGCGTTCCAGCATCTCGATGATCGCCCGGTCGGGCAGCTCGTGAACCTCATCCGCAAGCACGAAATAGGGGCGGGGCCCCGAGCCGGTCTTGCCCGTGTCTCGTGAGACCGGCCGGAAGAAGCTGCCGCTCACGTGATGGGCAATATTGAACTCGCGCCCCATGCCGCCCGAAAATTGCAGCCGCCGCGAGAGACCGGGAGAAGCGCGGACCATCTTGCAAGCATCCTGGAACAGGATCTGGGCCTGCTCCTTCTTCGCCGCCGCCGCGTAAATCTGGGCACCGGCCTCACCGTCGGCCGTCATGCCGTACAGACCGATACCTCCCGCGAGGGGAGATTTTCCGCTGCCCTTGCCCTGCTCGATATAGGCCCGGCGAAATCGCCGGGTGCCATCTGCGCGCTTCCAGCCGAACAGTGAGCCGAGAATGAAAGCTTGGCTGGGCTGAAGCTCGAACTCTCGACCCTCAAACTGGCCTTCGGAAAGTTTGAGTACCTCCTCGAAGAAGCCGAACGCATGAGCGGCAGCCTCGACATCAAACCGGATGCCGTCGTTACGTTTCAGATCATCCAGGTGCCGGCGGCAGGCATTGCGGACATGGGGCCCGGCGACGATGTCGCCAGCGACGACCGCGCGGGCGTAATCGGTGGTCCGGTCAGGCGAAGAAGCGGTCGGCGGGGTCGGAATCTTGATCCGACGCCTGGCTTTCGATCCGGCTTCTGGCACTGGGGGTCATCCCGAATTCGGCGGCGTAGCGCATCATGTCCGCCGCAGCCTTGTTGGCGGTGCCGACGAGCGGATTCTGGATGGCATTGCCGTTTGAGGTCTTGATCATCAGGCCGCCGGTCAACTGGTCCTTCTCGGCCATCTTCGTGATGGCTCGCTCCGCCTGGACCCAACGACCATAGGCCTGGGCGTAGGCAGCGAGAGCCGCGCGATCGACTTCGGACAGAAGGCCGATCCGGTGCAGCCAGACCGCCACACGGTTCCATTCCTCGAGCGCATCGGCGGTCAGATGGGGCGGCGGTGCCGGCAGCGCCGGGATAGTCCTTGCCTCCTTGCGATTAAGGGGCCGCTTGCCGCGGTTGCCCTCGATCAGCTTCAGATGGGTCGGTTTGGGTTTGGTGCCGGGTTTCACTTGGTCGGCCCCTCAACTATGCGTCATGACCCGCCTGCTCCCACCACCAACGTTCCGGCCATGACAATTCTCGGATTCCTGCTGTTTTCAGCCGTTGTCGTCGCCCTGTCGGGTGAAACCTTCACCTGCACACCTACCCGTGTGTGGGACGGGGATGGGCCGATCTGGTCGCTGAAGGTCGGCGTCTTGCGGAGTTCGATTTCCGCTGCAGCAAGCGCACGGCGCTTGGGATCAATAATGCGGCGCGCGCCAATCGGGCCAGGCCATTCAAGACCGTTGGCAAGCGTCTGACCTATCAACAAACTGACCGGAGATAATGCCTACTGACACGCCCGAAGAGGCCCCGCAAACAGCAGTGGCGGACTAAGTGCTAGTCCCCCTTGCCCGTTATCTTCTTGTAAGCACCGACAGCGGCATCGAGCGCGGGTGGGAAAAATCCGTCCGCGTGACGCTCGGCGGTCGACCTAAATACACCCTTGGCGAAACTGTTCACCAGCAACACAATACCGGACACGATGCCAAGAATAACGGCTGCGATCGCTGCTGGCGGCGCTTTAAGGAGTGGGCTGGCCGAGTGCCAAATCGCTATCCAGAGAAGCAGAATCAGCAATATGACGACGGCGACGGCAATGGCGGCCAGCCAATAGCGCGCCTTGTTGAAGAAGACTTGCTCGGCTCGCAAATCCTTAATGTAATGCGCCAGGTTAGCGGACGTTTCAGCGTTTTTCTGAAGTTGCTCCAGCAACGGCTCGATCTTAGCAATCTGGGATTCTAGATCGCTGATGCGGTCCTCAACCGGAAGACTGCGCACTGCCTCCTCTGCCATGTCGGCAGCGGAGGTGATGGTGCTAAGAGGTCCGTCAGCCTTGCTTGACAAGCCTCTTCTCTTTCAGGCTCTCAAAATGAGCGAGCATTTCGTCGGCGTCGATCTCAGTATACAAACCTTCCTCGTAAGCCTTGCTCCAAGGAGTTCCCGACTGATGAGTGAGGCGCGACAACTGATAGGCGGACAACTTGCCGTACCCACGCACCACCATATCGATCAGACTAGCCTCTTCAGCGGATAAGTCTCCGCTGATCGGAATTGTGGTGCCGCGGACATAGGCACGCCCTTCGACAGGGCGGGCACCCATCCCGCTGAAGGCCCGATAAACACTCGGATAGACGGGGCCATACTGCCACGCTTGGGGGGCTTCGCTGCTCAATGGTTTGCCGAGCAGCGCCAAGGCCCACCCATCTGCAATGTAAACCAGTTTGATCAATTGCATGATCGTCAACGGTTCGCCCGTTTCCGATCTGATATCCAAAATTTTATTTGCAATCGCCCGGGGGTCGTGGGCGTTATCGCGGTTCATCGGAACGCCCTTTCTCTCCAGAGTGCCGATGCCCCTATGTAGGAGAACAGACGGCAAACGTCCAGTGGCAATTCTAATGCGAGGCGTTCGCAATAATAGCCGTCATGATGCGGCTATGTCCGCAACGGGGCTCGTTCAGTCATGAAGCATCTTGAGTTCGCGCCTTAACCCGGCGGAGTTGTCGAACCGCTGTCCATCTAACTCCCGCACCGCCACTTGCCCGGTGAACTCCTGCCAGCGCTGTATCGTGACATCGACATATGCCGGGTTCAGCTCGATCGCATGGATCGAACGACCCGTCATCTCCCCGGCGATAATCGTGGTACCAGACCCCGAGAACGGCTCGTACACCGCCTGTCCCGGGCTGCTGTTGTTCTCGATCGGCCGCTTCATGCACTCGACGGGCTTCTGGGTGCCGTGGCCGGTCTCGTTCTTCTTCGGCTTGGGAATGTGCCAGATGGTGGTCTGCTTGCGGTCGCCGGCCCAATGGCCCGTGGCGCCCTTTTTGACGGCATACCAGCAGGGCTCATGCTCCCAGTGATAGTCGCCACGGGACAGGACGAGCTGGCCCTTGTCCCAGATGATCTGGGAGCGGAGCTGGAAGCCGCACGCCGCGAGACTGTCGCCGACGACGCCGGCAAAGAGCCCCGCGTGCCAGACATAGGCGACATCGCCCGGGAACAGAGACCAGGCCTCGCGCCAGTCGGCCTTATCGTCGTTCATGACCTTGCCCTTGGCCGAGCCGCTGGCGCTGACGCCGGCCTGTTCGCGCCATGCTGGATCATATTCCACGCCATAGGGCGGATCGGTGACCATTAGATGCGGCGTGATGCCGTTCAGCGCCTTGGCGACGGTGTCGGCGTCGGTGCTGTCGCCGCAGACGAGGCGGTGTTTGCCGAGCAGCCAGACATCGCCCGGAACCGTGACGGGGTCGATGGGTGCTTCCGGCACGGCATCGGGATCGGTCAGGCCTTCGGTCCTGTCGGCAATCAGTGCGGCCAGCTCATCTTCGGAGAAGCCGGTGAGGCCCAGATCGAAGTCGAAGGCCTGCAGATCGGTCAGCTCGACGCGCAGCAGATCGGTATCCCAGCCGGCGTTGAGCGCCAGCTTGTTGTCGGCCAGCACATAGGCGCGCTTCTGCGCCTCGGTCCAACCAGCGGCGATCATCACCGGAATTTCAGCGATGCCTAGTTTGCGGGCTGCAAGAACCCGGCCGTGGCCGGCGATCAGGCCGCCTTCCTCATCGACCAGAACCGGCACCGTCCAACCCCATTCACGGATCGAGGCGGCAATCTGGGCCACCTGTTCGTCGGAATGGGTGCGAGCGTTACGGGCATAGGGGACGAGGGACGAGATGCTCCTGCGCTCCACCTTATCCGCCGGCCATTCTATCATTTGACCCCCGGTCGCTAACTCGCGGTCGTGAAAACTTTGCGGCCGGTGCGGTTTCCACCCCGCGCGGCCCAGAGTTTCGCCCCCCCCCCCCGGGGGGATCAGCCGATCGGCCAGCCATCCGGACCGGTGGGAACCGTCCTGCGATGGCCGAACTGCTCGGCGGTGCGAACCCGGTGACAGTCAGCACAAAGGCAGCGGATGTTGGTGTCATCGTCGCTGCCATCCTTGCTCAGCGGGACGATGTGGTCGGGCACCGTGGCTGCCCTGACGAGGCCCTTGGCAGCACAGTCCCGGCAGAGTGGCTCGGCCCGTAATCTTCGGAGGCGCTGCGCGACCGCCCGACGTCCTCGTAGCCGTGGGGTCATGGCACAACGCCTGAAACGAGCAACGCCCGAAGCTGGTGGGCTCCGGGCGCAGTTCTGAATTCTCTATTTCGGAAGCACTACAGCAGATCGCAACTCCGGTCAATGAAAATCCTAAAATAACCCAACAAACTCAGTTCGTTACCGAACATGGTAGGGGAGAGCTACTGACAACAACTGTCGCCGCCGATGCGGAACAGTCGGATCAAAGCATCGAGACCACGGCCAAGGTTGATGCGGTCTGCCTGTGACCAGCGCGATGCATCCACTTCGTCGCAAACCACCGCGTGCACCAGCTGGCTGGGCCTGCGGCCGACCTTGGCCGAAGCGTCGCTGTCAACCGAACGCAGCATCAGGATCGCACTGGCGGCACGCCGCCGGATCTTCTCGACCAGCGCCGGATCATGGTCGGGCGAACCACCACCGAATATACCCTCGTTGATCAGCAGACCCGAGACCGAGCGCGGCTGATCCATGGGCAAGCCCATGACCGCACGGTTGCGGGCCATGATCTCGCCGTACATCTCGCCTGCGGCATATTGGTCAGCAGTAATCGTCCCGGCAAAGGCAAGCCGCCCAAGGGCTGTTCCCAGCCGCTCGTCCCGCGCCTGCTTCGCCGTCACGCCGTAATGGCGCTGCCGAGCCTCGATCACGGTTGCCATCACCTCGCGCTGGAGTTCGCCGGCGCCGGGCTGCACCAACTTACCTGAAGGGTGGCGAGCGCCGGCCTTCCGCTTACGACCCCGCGCCATGGTTCACCCTCCTTGCTGCGGGAGACGGGCCGTAGAGCTTTTCCCCCAATTGACGGATGAGTTCGCGCTCGGGCCAGGACAGCCGGGGATCGGCAGCCGAAATGGCGAGCAGCCCCATCTCCCGCCAGCCATCGCGTTTGACGTCATCGGCGCTGCGGCGCTCGCCGCCACAGCCGCGGGGATGCCACCTCATCGTGCCGCCTCCCCGTTGAAGGGGAGCTGGCCGCAGGGGGGCGTCTCATGGGGCCGGAGGGCGCGATCGGCCGGGCCGCCGGAGCGAGACAAAATGCCGGGAGTGCCGGATGTGCCGGGTTCCCCCTTATAGGCGTTACGCGCGTGCGCATGCGCGCGCATGACGGTGATAATGAAGCAATCCGGCACATCCGGCACTTTCGGCAAAATCCGGGCCATGATCAGAACTCCATGGTGGTTGAGCTGGGGTGGGGGCGAAGGGCGATGCCCCGAAATCCCTTGGCCTGGCTGCTGCGCCATCGCTCGAGGCCGCGGCCGATCAGGGTTTCGGCAAAGCGCTTGTTCGAGCCGGCATATTCGCCGTTTTTCTCGGCCCAGAGCTTCCAGTCCGCGAAGAGCGCGTTGGACGCCTCGGTGCACTGACTCCCAAGGTCGCAGCGCTCGTCGATCCAGCGGCCGATCGCATCTTCGGCTTCGAAATATTCGTCGGTCGCCGCCATGACCGCTGGCGGCGGCTGGAGCCCGACGCGCTGCCACTGGAGGCAACCTTCCAGGGCCCAGGCGAGGATGCCGTCGCGCTCGGCCAGCAGGCGCTCGGGCAGGGTCTTGTCGCGCTTCGCGGGCGGGATGGTGATGGTGAACGGCACCATGTGCAGGCGCCGGCGCATGGCCTCGTCGACATTGCGGATCGAGGGTTTGTGATTACCGACGATCAGCAGCTTGAACTGGGGCACGAACTCGAAGAAATCCTGGCGCATAAATCGTGCGGTGATCTTGTCGCCGCCCGTCAGCGCCTTCAGTTTGCTCTCCGCCCAACGGCTGCCCTGCTCGGTCTCTATAGCGGTGACGACCCGGGCGCCGCGCAGGCCCGCCATGTCGGTCGGATGGCGGTCGCCGTGGCTCGCCATGAACATGTCCATGGCTGCCACCGCCGCATAATCGCCCAGCAGCGTGATCAGCGTGTTGGCGAAGACCGATTTGCCATTGGCGCCGGTGCCGTAGAGGAAGAACAGCGCGTGTTCGGTGGTGACGCCGGTCAGGCAGTAGCCCGCCATCCGCTGCAGATAGCATTGTAGGTCGACATCGCCGCCGGTGACGGTCGCCAGGAACTCGTTCCAGATAGTGCATGTACCCCGAGGCGACGCGCTGGTGATCTTCGTCATCGCGAGTGCCCGATCATGGGAGCCGGTCTCGCCGCTCCGAAGATACACGAGACCTTCAGGCGTATTCAGCACCCACGGATCCCGGTCCCAGACCTCGGTGCCCTGAGCATGACGGCGATCGGCGCGCGCAATCCGCTCCACCGCAGCAATCGTCGACGCTGAAGAGATCTTCGCCCGTGCTTTTGGATGGGCCTGAGCCGCGCTGGCCCTGCAGATCTTGCGTGCAAGATCATAGGCGAGCAGCGTGCTTTCGCGCCGCCACACGGTACCCGTCCAGGTGAGCCACTGGGCCCAGCCGGCAACGTACCGCCAATCATTGCCGTGGATTCGGGAGAACTCCTCGGCGAGACCATCCTCGCTCAGTGCTGACGCTATGACGCTGTTGGTGTTGTCGTTGGCTTCAGGCGCGTCGCAGGTGCTTGCGCCATCGTGCCGGTTGCGATCGAGCTTCCAGATTTTGCCGGCCTCGTGGCGGAGGCGGTCTTCAGGCCATGGCGGATCGATCTGGGCCAGATTGAAATCGGCGATCTCATTCCAGGCCTGGTCGACGGTCACATGGCCGTCGCGGCAGCGGCGGACCCAGTAGCCGATGATCCGCGTGAGCGCTTCGAAGCGCGTGGTCTCATCGACACCGCCCTCCCGAATCTTCTTTCCGAACAGAGCGGTCGCCTTGCCGTTCTTTGCTCGATTTCCAGCAGCGGGCTCAGAGACGACGACACCGTCCAGCGGCGGCATCGCTTCGACGGCTTCGACCAGATCAGCCAGGTGGAAATCGCGCTCCCGCTGATGCAGGATCTCGACAAGGCGCGGCGTTCCTGACTTGTTGTGGATCGTGCCCGCCACCCGAATAGGCTGGTGAGCCGATCCAAAAGCCGGATCACCTCCGACTTTCGCGGCGAGCATGTGCCGCGCGCGGCACAGGAGCGCGATGTCGTCACCCTCGGCTGCTTCCGATAAACGCCAGTACAGGTGGAGCTTGCGCTGGCCTTCGGCCGTCACACCGCCGGATGCCACCTCGAGGGTGGGTTCGCCCAGATGACGAGCCAGGTGGTCCCGCTTGGCACCGATGTCGCCATGGTCGAGATCGACCAGGGCCGTCTGCATCTGCTGAATATCGTTTGCGCCTGCCACGCCCGTTTTTGCGACCGTGCCGGGAACGACGAACACGGCGAGACCGGATTGAGCCGCCGCTCGCGCAAAATCATGGATGTGGGCTGGCGCCTCCTCGTCCACGGGCAGCCAGATATTCTGCGGTCGTGATAGCGCGCTGCGGCCCTTCTCGGGGATACCGCGAACCGGGATAAGCCCGTCACAGTGTCCGAACACCGTCCTGAGATACCGCTCGATCTGCTCGGCGTCGGGAGCGCACGCAGCCAGCATCAGGCTCTGGCCATAAGAAGGATGAGAAGCCACAGGAGGTGCTCCAGCGGGAGGACGGCAAGATGGTGGAGAAAGCGCAATTACTGCGCGCCCGTCTGCCGCCGCGGCGTGCTCGCCCGCAGCTGGTCGGCCTCAAAAGCCTCGATGTCCTCAAGGCGATAAACAACGCGGCCACCGAGTTTGACGAACTGCGGGCCTTCGCCAGTCCAGCGCCAGCGCTCGAGTGTGCGGTGGGAGATGTTCCAGCGATCGGCGAGATCGATCTGGTTTAGGTGTTTCGTCATGAACGTCACTCCGTGAAACCGAGGTCTTCCGGGCTTCGAAGAGCCCCTTGGAAGTGCCTCAATTTTCGCGGGAATGACCGTCAGCTGATATAATCAGGGCCGAAGTTTGTTGTGACAGCAGCAGGCTACCGGATCGCAGAAGCCCTCAAGATTACATCCGAGGTTGTGACATCGGCATCCGATGAGTGTGACAGCGCTTAATTTTGCTGAAGCAAATCACCGAGCGACAGCTCACGTAACTGCGGGTTGATTCGGTAGCCCTTCCCGATCTGATTCTCGATGACGTCGTCCACGTCGAACGGGAGTCCCTGATCGACGGCCAGCTGCTCCGTCACGACCTCGCGCAGCCGGCCAACCTGCTGGCGCAGCGATACCTCCGACACCGCGAGGGTGAGAGCTAGGTCCGGGGATCGGAAGTACACGACTTCGGTGCCTTTCGCCTTTCCCTCCCGAAATGCCGGGAGCAGCGCCTTAAAAACCTCGAAATTCTTGCCTTCCAACACCAAGTCACCACGAAATCGGATCTGGTGCGCACCATCGTCCACGGCGAATTCGCAGACAGGCGCCTTGAGCCGGTCCATGAAGGATCTGGCTTCTTCCTGGTACGTCGATGCCACGGGTACTTCTACCCGGCTCCGGTTGAACAGCATCGCCAGGAGGGATCCGGCCGGAAGCGTCCCCTCGGTTAGTTGAGGAATGTGGGATTCACCGGCGGCTTTAAGCACGCTCATAACGTCAGCATGATGACGCATGTACATGTCGTAGATTCGATCGGCTGCTTGGTCGCGCGGCGTGTCCGGGAAATGGTCGAGGGCGGAAGTAATCTGCGGATATTCGACCAGGAAACGATTTTTGGGAGTTGCCGGAAAATCCCTGAAGAACTTCACGTAGGCTGCCGCCATGCGCACATCACGGTCGTGCGTACGGTCGCCGGTCAACAGCTCTACGCCGTACAGGTCTGATGATTCCAGTTCGCCGAGGCCAGCCGCAAGCACGGCGAAACGGCGGTCAATACATTGTGAGCACACTCCGCAGTGGGGGTGTTTGGTCGTCATCGCACGGGGACGAGTGCAGCTGTTGGTCATTGCCAGCAGATCGCCGCCGCCATGCTCGCTGATCTTGCGAGCCACATCGGCTTTGGTCAGCCAGCGAAACGGCGTTTGCACGCGGATCTCTCGATCGAGCACGGATGAGAAGAAGTGCTCAAATCCACGAATGACGCGGGGATGGGTGGTGCGGGTTGCTCGCGCTCCCACAACATCCCCGGCAATGGGGATATTCAGGCTGACGACGCCATTCTCGAAAAACGTGATTTCGTCTTTGCCGAACATCCTGGCGACAACAAGCCCGAGAGCGGCGAACAGGAAAGACCTGGTGCGCTGCGTATATTCCACCGGTTCGACACCTGTGTTGGCAACATTTACCGGAACGAAGAGGATCCGCGGCCCGGGGGCCCGCCAAGCAAGCCCGTCGATCAGTTGCCTTTGAATGCTGAGGACCTTGGATGCCGCGTAGTGTCCCACTAGCACTAATCTCTTGCCCGCTCGTTGGGCCTCGATCGCTCCAGCAAAAGAGTCGAGCCCCCCCGAGAAGAGGGCAATTTCATCAGGATTATCCAATTCGTCAGTGAGATTGGAGAAGTAAGCTTCTCTCCCGGCCACGGGATTCTGCGCGGGCACAAATTCGAATGTGAAGTGGTCGTCCGACAAAAACCCGAGCAGATCTGCCAAACCCTCGCGCACTTCCGTCGACTGCCAGATGCCGGGTGATCGAACGGGTATCCGGAAAACCATCTCGCGCCGCCAGGCGGTGCCGTAGTCGGTGAGATATTCCGAGCCACGCCGGGTTTGTTGGTCGGCGCAATATACGTAGGCCGCGACCTCGAGCAGATCGAGGAGCACGTCGGGAATATCGCTGACCAGCGTCTTGCTGATGTCCTCGATCCGCAGGTTTATGTTTCTGGCGGGCCCTTGCACATCCAACGTCCGATGATCGCTATCGGTCGTCGGCGGGGCACTGAGACCGCCGCACGCGAACTCATGCCGCATTGGGGGACGCCCTCTCGGCCAGTTCTGCCCTTATCTTCCTGAGTGCTACCGAGGCGAAGTTGCGTGTCTGTTGAGGCGTGACCGACCGACCCTTGACGTAAACATTCTTGGCCAGCCAATCCTTCGAGAACGCGCGCATGATGAGCGTCGTCTCTTCGCAATGGCGACGGACGGAACCCTCGAGCAGTGACATGTCGCTAATCGAATGCGCCAGCTTGTCGCTGCGGATGTGCTTTGGCCATTCTCGGTCGAGGTAATAGAGGATGTTCCGCTCTGTCAGCTTGGTGAAGAATCTCTGCGCGAGCTCACCAAATTTGTCGGGCGACGCCAATGTTGCCAACGTCGTCGTCTCGTCGGCCTTGCCGGCAACCCAAAGTGTTGGAAGCCGCTCCTGGGTGACCTCGTACAAGGCCGCGATCCCGGCCTGCCGAGCCATTTCGCCAAGGTCAGTGGCGCGATCGCCGGGGCTCCGCATAACTTTTTCGATGGCGGCGTCGAACCCGATCACCACGTCCAGAAGGGATGGACCCGAAGGAGCTTCAATGCCGAGTTCTTTTAGGGCTGCAGCGAAATCTTCGGACTTTGCAGCCTGAGGTATCTTAATAAGAAGCCAGCACACCTCGACGAAGGCGGGATCTTGGGTCGCTCGCTTCAAGGCCGTTTCGGCCGCCTTGAAAATGGCATTTGCCAAGGCCGAAACGTCGACGTCTCCGGCGGTGAGAAATGCGACGACATCCTTCCACTTCCTCGATGTCGGTAACTTGCCAAGCCTGACGTGCCCCATGGAACCCCCTCCACCGTCGAGTAGCGAGCAGGGTAACCGTTTGAGGTTTCCAATCAATTAGGGGCTTTACCGCCACGCCAGCCCTGCCGATCTCCACAACGGAGCCCGGGCCAGCATGTTTTTAAGCGAATCAATTTACGCAGATTTTCTCACCGCCGATTCAGCAGGCCCGGCCATCCCGCGCGGCCATCGAAAGATTTCTCATGTTTACGCAGGGGTTCGCCAAGTAGTTGAAATCGCTTGTTTGTATGATCCGTCCGCCTACCGTCACCGTCTGAAAACCAACGGTGGAGGTCAGGGTGCACCACAGCTCTGCAGGTCCCAACAGTCTTTGCCCGTCTCAAATGACTAACGATGCCCGGCTGTCCGAGTTGGGGCGGATTCTCGCTGCCGGCCTGCTGCGCATGGCAGACAAGTCCAGTTCTATATCTACCGATCGGGGAGATAGTTCGCTCGCTATCCCGCCCACCACGAGCGTCAGTCGTCCCCGGGTAAGAGCCCGGATTGGAGGACGAAAATGAAGGTGGATGACAATGCGCAAGTGCTCGCCAGGCTGGCGGCCCTGAAGGATATGACGGTAAGGGAACTGAAGGTGGAATGGGAGAAACTGTTCAGCAGCGGGGCGCCCAACAACAGCCGGTCGTTCCTGGAACAGCGGCTCGCCTATCGCATCCAGGAACTGACGTGGGGCGGACCATCCAGGCCGGTCAGGCAGCTGCTCGACGCATTGGCCGACGAGGTCGAGGGCAAGAAGACCCGCCGGTCCATGATCACCGACCCGCGCAACCCGGTGATCGGCACCCGGCTGGTGCGCGAGTGGGATGGCGCCGAGCACGTCATCACCGTGTTGAAGGATGGTTTTGACTGGCAGGGGCGGCGCTACAAGTCGCTGTCGGCGGTCGCCCGCGATATCACCGGCACCCGGTGGAATGGCTACCGCTTCTTTGGGCTGCGTGAAAACAAGAGGGCGGCGGCATGAGCGAAACCGCACCACCGCGCCGCCTGCGCTGCGCGATCTACACCCGCAAAAGCTCCGAAGAGGGGTTGGACATGGAGTTCAACAGCCTCGACGCCCAGCGCGAGTCCTGTGAGGCCTATGTCGCCAGCCAGCGCGCCGAGGGCTGGGTCTGCATGCGCGAACGCTATGACGACGGCGGTTATTCGGGCGGGTCGCTCGAGCGCCCGGGCCTGCAGGCCCTGCTGGAAGACGTCGAGGCGGGTCTGGTCGACGTGATCGTCGTCTACAAGATCGACCGCCTGTCGCGCTCGCTGATGGACTTCGCCAAGCTGGTCGAGGCCCTCGATCGCAACAACGTGACGTTCGTGTCGGTGACGCAGGCGTTCAACACCACGACCTCGATGGGCCGGCTGACGCTAAACATCCTGCTGTCCTTCGCCCAGTTCGAGCGCGAGGTCATCGGCGAACGCATCCGCGACAAGTTCGCAGCATCGCGCAAACGGGGCATGTGGATGGGCGGGTTTGTGCCGATGGGTTACGATGTCAGCGACCGCAAGCTGTTGATCAACGAGGCCGAGGCCATCACGGTCCGCCACATGTTCCGTCGGTTTGTTGAACTGGGCTCGGCCACAACGCTGACTCGCGAACTGGTCGCTGGCGGCGTGCTCAACAAGCGTGGCAAGCCGATCGACAAGGGCTTCCTATACAAGCTTTTCCGCAACCGGCTCTATCTCGGGGAGGCGGTCCACAAGGGCACCAGCTATCCAGGTGAGCACGACGCCATCATTGACCAGCCGCTGTGGGATCAGGTGCATGCCATTTTGCTGGAGAGCCCTCGGCAGCGAGCCGCCAACACCCGCACCGAGACCCCGGCGCTGCTGAAAGGTCTGATCTTCACGGAGCGCGGCATCGCCATGACGCCGACCGCCACCAAGAAAGGCAGCCGCCACTATCGCTACTACACCTCGATGGATGCGATCCGGAACCGGGCTGGTGAAGGCACCGACGGGTTCGTCCGGCTCAACGCCGGGATGGTGGAAACCGCCGTCGTCCAGCACATCCGGTCGCTGCTGCGCGCGCCAGAGATTGTCGCACGAGCCGTGGAGGCCGCGCGCCGCACTGACCCCGACATCGACGAGCACGAGGTTGTCACCGCGCTGTCGGGCTTCGACGGGCTGTGGGAATCGCTGTTCCCGGCCGAGCAGGCTCGCATTGCCCGCCTGCTGATAGAGCGGATCACGGTCAGCTCTGATGGCATGGCGGTCGATCTGCGCACTGAGGGGCTCGGGTCGGTTATCCGCGAGATGGTCACGCCGGAAAGGGAGTTGGCAGCGTGAGCGCCCCCACCACGGTGCGGGTGTTCATCCCGCTTACCATCCGCAAGCGCAACGGGCGGCCGAAGATCATGCCGCCAGCCGACATGATGCCTGCCAATGACAGTGGCGTGGGCCCGCATGTGCTGAAGGCAATCGCCAAAGCTTGGAGTTGGCGGCGCAAGCTGGAATCAGGGGAGGTGGCGACCATCGATGACATCGCCCGGACCGAGGATATCTCGGATCGCTATGTTGGGCGGATGCTGAGGCTGGCCTATCTAGCGCCGGCCGTGCTGGATAAAATCTTGATCGCGCGCGTGTCCCCGGCGCTGTCGATCAAGGATTTGGCGATGGCGGCCGAACTGCCGTGGGCGGAGCAAGAGAAGGTAGTGCTTGGGTAGAGTTAATGGTCCGCTTCGCGCCCCATGTCAGTCGTCAAGCGCTAGCGACTTCGCTCCAAAAAGCGGTCGTTTGCTTAAGGTACAAAGTCATGTGGCTGCGCTCCCGCCATCAGGCGTTGGGCCTGCGCGGTGCATATCCATCAGCGCCATCAGGATACGGTTCGCGGTCTGGAAATTGGCGCGCTGATCTTGGATTCCGTCATTCCATTTGTTGCCGTGAAAGAGGTTGTTACGCAGCCTGTAGACGATGATCATCAGCGCGTTCGCTATTTCGGCCGGGCCTGCCGGTTCGCCCGTCAGGACGCGCTCGACCAATGGCCTCCCATGGCCGTTCAGGCGCAGCGCCTCGAACCGTGGGATCAGCACTCCGCCGGGCGCATAGCGGTCACGGAAATGGCGCAGCGGACGATCGAGCCGCGCCACGTCGAGAACGCCTGCCGCCTCAAGCCTTGTCATCGCCGCCTCGATCTCGGGGATCGAGGCATTGCATGCGGTGAGCCGGGCTTCAAACAGGCTCCACAGGAGGGTGAAATCGCGGATCGCCCGGCGCTCTGCCGACGTGAGGGCGGCGAAACCCGCGACAGCATGTTGTAGCCAGGTGGTCGCCTCCATCGTCATGCCGCGCCCGTGGACACCTTGTTAGCGCCGCGCGTCCTTCTTCGGACTGGCTTTCCGTTCCGCTGCCTTTCGACGCGACACATCGCCATGAGTGAGGCGACGAGTTCAGGGGCGTCGGGCAGGTCGCTTAAGACTACATTAGCATCCGTGGCGCAGAGCTTTAGGCGACCGGTCCCTAGCGCGAGCAGGAACTCCGCGGCCGCCTCCCCACGCGGACGGGCCGCGTTCTCGATGATGCGCCTGATCAGGCGTGCGGCGTCAGTGCTTGCCTCTGCGTCGTCGCGATAGTCGAGCTCGGCCGGTCGGGCAGCGCGCAGCAGGCTTGCCTGAATAATCCCGTCGTTGAAGCGGCCGAAGTTCTCGGGCGACAGGATTGTCTGTTGCATCCAGTTGGTGCGAATTGCCTGAGCTCCCGCCGCAGGTTCGGCCGTGCGAAGCTGCTGGAGCACCGATGAGATCGTAAAGAAAACATCGGCCTGACTATGCACGTTCTTACCTGGAAGGCTGGGAGGCCAGAACACGAAGCCGTCCCGGAGTGGAAGTGCGGCGCCCACGTGGTCGGGCAGAAACAACTCGTCCATGAGAGGTTTGGACGCTTCGCGCAGGCGGTTGATCCGCTTGTCCAGGAACGGAACGACGCTATTTACGGCGGCAGTCCGGTTTCGTTCGAGAAAGGCAAGCTCGTTCTGCCAGGCATTCGGCACCGGATTGGCGGGAAGCAGCAGTTCGTCCGCATATTCCACGAGGTGAGCCACCGAATTATCGGTCTGCACCAGTGACCGAGTGAGGATGCCCTTACGCGCCGAATCCTGCACCTTGGCGAAGCCGATCAGGTAAATAATCGGCGCTTTGGGTGCGACGTTCCGAAGGTCGCGACTGACATCGAGCAGGAGGCGTCCGCTTCCTATCACCGATGCGATCACCAGTATCGCGCCTTCAAATGGAACCGAACGGCCCTCGCTCATCGACGAAACGGCCCCTCTTTCGACCGGGATCGGCAAGGCGCCCAACACTTCGGCGGCTCTGTCGACGAGGCCGCGCGCAGCCGGATCGACGAGCACGACCGCGTCGACTTTGGCTGGCACTTGTCGGCGCAGCAGATAATCGAGCCGCTTCTGGTACTCCGGCGAAGCAAGAAGCGCGGCAGGATCGACGTCCAGCTGGCGAGCTTGGAGTGATACGCGCAATGCTCTCGTGCCGGCGAGGCGCCCCATAGTAGTCGCGAGCTTGGGCGGTGCATCCTTCTTCACAATTACGAGCGGCGGGTGCTGCGGTCCCGCGATGTCAAATTGATCGCCTTTCAACGAAATCGGCGTCGAGTCTTCGCGGCACAGTGCGCAGTCGGCGACGTCGAAGGTTCGGCGTTCCGTCGAGAACCCACCGGGATTGCAATTCGGGTCAATGCGAAGGTCGACCGCAACGTGAGGGCCCGGCTCCTTTGGTCCAAGATAAAGCATATGCACGATGCGATTGGGATCGAAGCCTTTGCGCTCCACTAGCTTGCGCCCGAGGCTACCGCTCGACGACGCCGAGATAACAGCCACGGAGGCGGCGACATCTGTAAAGCGATGCTCGCCGAACCCGAAATAGGAGCTGAAATTGTCGGCGACGAGGTTGCCGCCTTCCGGCCGCAGGGTGCGCCATTGCTCATTGACGGCCGAAACCACCGCATACAAGGCGGGCGTGTCGATATAGGCTTGCCGCGCATTCGGCGGTAGGCGCCGCATGAGCGCGACGGCCAGGAACGCTATCTCCGCCTGCCGGACGAGTATGTTCGATAGGCGCATGAACCTGTCAGTGTGCGCGCCGGACGGGTTGGCAAAGTGGTAGCTCTGGCTGGCCTCTACGAATCCGCCGCGGCGCGCGAAGATCGCTGTCGCACCGCGCCGCAATATCTCATCGAGCTCGACGTTGCTGACGAGCCCGCCCGTCGTCAGAGTCTTTCGTCCCGTCACGGCGCCGACAGCATCATATCCTAGGAGTTCGACGCAGCAGCGTCCGCTAAGACGCTCGATCAGCGCCTTGCCCTGTGTTGATGAGTCGATCGCCTCGAGGGCCGCATCGAAAGCGCTGGCGCGCACCAAGATAAGCAACTCATCTGGCGCAAGCGCCCGAGCGATCTCTTCTTCGACTTCATCCGCGAGAGCTCGAACATCGAGATCGGCGGTCGAACAAAACGCGACGAGGACATCTACAGTCAGTGGGGCAACGATTTTGTCGAAGCGGTCAAGATGGATCGGCGACATGGCTCAGAGGGGCAACAGGAAGGTGAAGAGCGTGCCGGTTGCGGGCGCGAGCCGAGCAGTCTGCCAGGGACGTAGCTCGGGCAGCTCCCCGTATGCCTTGTGCGCCTCTAGTGCCAGATCGGCATAAAGCGATTGCCGGCCAGTTCGCAGCCGCATGAAGCCGCCCCCGCGTCGAAGAATATCGACGACGGTGCACAGGCCCATGCCGGCTGTCGCGTTGGATTTGTGCGTCGCATGTTTGGCGAAGCAGGTCTGAATCGCCTCGACTTCCTCCTCGCGGCTGATCTCGGTAAGGGGGCGCCGCAACCAGCGTGGCGCATAACCAGGCCCCGCATCGAACACGGACACTTCCAGCAACTGAATGTCGCGCCGTCTGGGGCGCGGCGCAAGGCGTGCGCAATAGGCGGCGAGCGATGGAGACGCTTCGACCATCTTGGCGAGACCGGGCCGGGAGATCGCTTGTTTGCGGGCGTGCAGTCCTCGAATGGAGCGGCGGACAAGATTGCCGTTCTCGTCCATGCGGGCATATTCCTCGGTGTTGCGGAACAACTCGTAGAGTGCATCGGCCAGTCCGGCCTTTATTCCCGGCTCACTTGGCGCCAGATAATCGGGTATCGTCTGCTCCAGAACGAGATCGGCCACACGATCGAATTCTCGCCGGGAGAGGAGACGTCGGCTCGATTCTGAAGTCGCGTAAAGCGTGTCGGGGGTCGACCAGCCGAGATGATCGGCACAAAGAATTTCGAGTTGAGCGCCTCTCGACCAGCGCTGCGGCGCCGGTCCCTGCAAGCCGCGCAGCCGTCTCAACGCCAGCTCACGCAATTCTGCAGTCAGGTCATGGTCCTGAATATCGCCGGCCCAATCACAGGTCAGAGCAGAGCACAGGCCAACGAGATGACCGGTGAGCGTGTCGAGCTGGCCGTCACTGGGACCTTGCGCATAGGTGCCAATGCGCGCGCTGCCCTGACTCGACGCCCAAGTAAGGATCGCTTGCACCACCGCGGGCTCGCCACCGCCAACATTTCCGCGGCTGTTCGTAGGGAGTATCAGCGTCGTGTCGGTGCTGCGACCCTCCATCTGGCGGATGATACGCTCTGCTTGTGCAATGTTTAGTGCGCTCTCGACCTGCATATCTCGGTCAGTCTTAGCGACGAGGCTATAAACTAGGAAGAGTGCGCAGTGTCACCATGACTACGTTTGCACCCATACTGTTTCAAAGCCGCCATTCCGCACCGGCCCAAGCCCAGCCACTCGTCCGTTCTCGTCATTTCGCGACAAAACGCCCACCTCGGCTTTCCGGCCCGAGACGGCTGCCGAGACTCAGTGGGGAAACACCAGCGATGAACCTTCGGCCACAGCACGGAAAAACAACAGAGTTTCTGACCGAACCCCTTCGGGAGAGGTTCGGGTGGAAAGAGACAAAAGCCGTCCAGAGACCGATCTTGGCCAATCGGGCAGTCTCGGAGGTTCGGTCGGAATAAGCAAAACGGCGCGGAAGCTTGGGATTTTCGGCCTCCGAAGCGCCTATCTCATTGATTCGCATTGAGATGTTGGCGGAGCGGGAGGGATTCGAACCCTCGATACGCTTTTGACGTATACTCACTTTCCAGGCGAGCGCCTTCGACCACTCGGCCACCGCTCCGCACTATCGCTGGAGCCGGCTCCCTAGCCGCTGGTGGCGGCTTCCGCAAG
>JASBVG010000035.1 GCA_030147505.1 Tardiphaga sp. | reverse complement strand
CGCATGGGTGCAGGGAATGGGGCTGTTTGAAAAGGTCGATCAGCAACGACGCGCGGAGGCGCGTGAACTCCCTCCCTCAAGCGGCGAAGCCGCGCAGCGGGGAGGGTCCGCCGATAGGCGGGGGTGGGGTCTCTCCCCACGGCAGGACGTCACGTGGGGAGACACCCCACCCGTCTCGATGCTCGCTGAACGCTCGCCTCGATCCATCCTCCCCAGTCGCTGCGCTCCGGGGAGGGACAAGAAAGCGCCTCACGTACCGATAAAACTCCGATTCCACGTCGGCGAGATCAGTATTTCATTTACGCACACATGCGGCGGCATCCCGGCGATGAAGGCGATGGTCTTGCCGAGATCTTCCGGCTGCAGCATCCGCGCCATCACCTCCTCGCTCGGCGGCACCGGGCGGTTCTTCATGATCGGGGTCGCGACCTCGCCGGGCGACAGGCAGCAGGCGCGCAGACCGTTCACGCATTCTTCCATATTGAACGAATGCGTCAGCGCCAGCACCGCATGTTTGCTAGAAGTATAAGCCGGCCCTGTCATCTTGGAGACGATGCGGCCTGCCCATGACGCCACATTGATGATGCAGCCGTCCTTCTGCGTCCGCATCGCCGGCAGCACCGCGCGGATGCAATACATCAGGCCCTTCAGATTGATATCGACGATCTGGTCGAAGCCGTCTTCGGTGACATCCTGCCAGCTGCGCTTCGGCAGATTGATGCCGGCGCTGTTGACAAGAAGATCGATCCGACCGTGTTTGGCAAGAATGGCGTCGGCCACTTTCTTCGCCTCCGCCGCGTTGCTGACATCGAGCGTCATTGCTTCGATGGACTTGCCGCCGCCGCCGAGTTCCTTGACCACATCGTCCAGCACGTCAGCGCGACGCCCGGAAATGATCACCGTCCAGCCGTCGGACAGCAGAGACTCAGCGCCGGCTTTACCGATTCCGGTGCCGCCGCCGGTCACCCATGCGATTTTCTTGGCCACAGTATTCTCCCTGATCGTTTTTTTCTGTTTGAGCATGACCTTCTCCGAAAACCGGTGCCGACTTGTCGGGATCATGCTTTTGATGGCGCACGAAGTGTTCACCAATTATGCTGGCAACACCAGCCCACATCGCGAAAGTGATCTTCGTTGAACAAGCCTGCCGACATCAAGCCACCCATCGACCAGGACCGTCTCTGGGACAACCACATGGCGCTCGCCGCCATCACCGATCCCGACAAGCCATGGACACGGCGTTCGTTCTCGCAGCGTTTCCTCGATGGCCGCGCCTGGTTGAAGGCTCAATATGAAGCGGCGGGCATGACGGTGCGCATGGATGCCGGCGCCAATGTGATCGCGCGTCTTGAGGGGGCGGTCGAAGGTCTCCCGCCGATCATGCTCGGCTCGCATTCGGACACGGTGCCATCCGGCGGCCGTTTCGACGGCATCTCTGGCATCCTCACCGCACTCGAAGCCGTCCGCGCGATGCAGGCATCCGGCTACAAGTCGCGCCATCCCATCGAGATCGTGGACTTTCTCGCCGAGGAGCCCAGCGAATACGGCCTATCCTGTGTCGGCAGTCGCGCCATGGCGGGCGAGCTCGATGCCAGGATGTTGACCTATACGAATGCGGCGGGCGAAACCCTGGCCGAAGCCATCAGGCGCGTCGGCGGCGATCCCGACAGGATTGCATCCATGGAGAAGCCGAAATTTGCCGGCTATCTCGAACTGCATATCGAGCAAGGCATTGTTCTTGAGGGCAACAATCTCGATGTTGCGCTCGTCACCGGTATCGCCGGCATCACGCGGGTCGAGATCGTGCTCACCGGCGCTGCCGATCACGCCGGCTCGACGCTGATGGAATATCGCCGCGACGCCTCGCTGGCCGCTGCCGAGATCGTGCTGCTGGTTGCGCGCAGGGCCAATGAATATGCCGCGCGAAAACAGGGCCATTTCGTCGCCACGACGGGCATTCTCGAGATCAGCCCCAATGCTTCGAACGTCGTTCCCGGCGGCGCGCGCATGATCCTCGACATCCGCGCCGAGAAGGCCGAGATCGTTGCCGATTTTGTCGCGATGCTGGATCGAGAGACGCAGGAGATCGCCGAACGCGCAAAGGTCGAGCGCACGAAGTTCGGCATTGTCTCGCAGAATCCGCCGTCGCCCTGCGACGATCATCTGTGCGATATCCTCGGCCGCGCCGCCGGCAAGCTCGGTTATTCCACCACTATGCTGGCATCGGGCGCCGGCCATGACGCCGCCTTCATGTCGCATATCGGCAAGAGCGCGATGTTGTTCGTCCCGTCGAAGGACGGCAAGAGCCATTGCCCGGAGGAATACACATCGCCGGAGCAACTCGCCGTCGGCGCTGCGGTGCTCTATGAAGCGGTGCGCCTGCTCGACGGACAGAACGAGTAGCCGCACATGATCCATGTGAGCTCGCTCTCGGCATTGCCGGCCGTGACGGAATCGCTTGGTGATTTCGATCTGCTCACGCTGCTGTCACCCAGCGTCGAGCCGCACGACTGGAGCGCGTTGGCGCGGGCACGGCATGTGAAACTCTCGTTTCACGACATCGTCGAACTGAATCCGGATCTGATTGCGCCCGATGCCGACGTCATGCGCGCCATTCTCGATTTCGGCCGGGACGCCGCGGAGGATCGCGCATTGCTGATCCACTGCTGGGCCGGCATCAGCCGTTCGAGCGCCGCGGCCTATGCGATCGCCTGCGATCGCAATCCCGGCTATGAGGCCGAGATTGCTCACGAACTGCGGCGTCGTTCGCCTTACGTGACACCGAACAGGTTGATGGTGCAGCTTGCGGACGAGTTGCTTGGCCGTGATGGCCGCATGAGCGAGGCGGTCGCACGGATCGGCCGCGGCGCGGAGGCAGCCGAAGGCGAGCCCTATCAGTTGCCGTTACGCTGGCCTATCTGAGTACGGAGGCGACCCCGAGCAGAAAGCCGATCTCGAACAACTGTTCGATGGCGCCGAGCACATCGCCCGTATAGCCGCCGATCAGGCGCTGCGCCCAGCGTGCGAGCAGGGCGCCGAGTACAGCGCCGATCAGCAGGCCGATTGCAACGGATTTGAACGAGACGAGTGCAAGCGGGATTGCGGCAAGCGCGGCGGTAACGAGCAGAAAGACGATCTCACCATGCCGCACCGAAGCTTCTGCATAACTCACCTTCATCGCGGAGGTATCGCCGGCATAGGGGAGGTGGTTCATCACGAAAGCCGGCATTGCGCGCGCGGCGGCATGAACGGCGATCAGCGTCACAGCGCCCGTCCAGATCGGCAGCGTCGCCAGTGCCGAGATGCGCAGCGCACAGCCGAGGCCGAGTGCGAGCGCACCGTAAGTGCCGATGCGGCTGTCCTTCATGATGGCGAGACGCCTCTCCACGGTCCAGCCGCCGCCGAAGGCGTCGATGGTGTCGGCAAGGCCGTCTTCATGCAGGGCGCTGGTCATCGCGATGCTCGCCGCGATGGCGAGAATGGCGCCGATCAGTGGCGACCAGATTTGACATCCGATGACGAAGACAAGCGCAGACGCACAACCGATGCCCGCGCCGACAAGCGGAAAATACTTCATCGCGCGCGCCAGCCAGTCGGGCGTGGGCGTGCCGTCCGAATGCGGCGTCGGCATCACCGTCAGGAAACGGATCGCATTGAGGAGATGCGGATCCGGCGTCATCAGATGCGTCCGGCCAGCACATCGTCGAGGCTGGCGACATCGGTGAGCAGACGCGCGGCGGCGCGCACGAGCGGAACTGCAAGCAGCGCGCCGGTGCCTTCGCCCAGCCTGAGGCCGAGATCGAGCAGCGGCGCGGCATCGAGCGCCTTCAATACCAGATCATGCCCGCGTTCGGCCGAGCGATGCGCGAACACGCAATAGCCGCGTGTCTCCGGGCAGAGACGGATGGCGAGCAGGGTGGCAACACTGGAGATGAAGCCGTCCACAATGACCGGGCGTCGCTGTGATGCGGCACCGAGTACAGCGCCGGCCATGCCTGCGATTTCTAGTCCGCCGAATTCCGCGAGTACGTCCAGCGGCGCCGTGGCATCGCTGCGCGCAGCCGCCATCTGGATCGCAGCGCGCTTGCGGCTCATGCCGATGTCGTCCTGTCCGGCGCCGACGCCGATACAGTCATCGAGCGATGCCGGCGCAAGCCGATGCGCCAGCAGCGCGGACGATGCCGTGTTGCCGATGCCCATTTCGCCGAGCGCGATGATGTCGGCACCGGCCTTGATCTCGCCAACGGCGATGCGCATGCCGCGTGCCAGCGCCTCGGTGGCCTCAGCCCGCGTCATGGCCGACTCACGCGCCGCATTCGCGCTGCCCATGCGCACCTTGGCGTCGATCAGGCCGGGATGCACCGGCAATTCCGCTGCGACGCCGACATCGATGACACGCACATCGATGCCATTGGCTTTCGCAAACGCATTGGCACTGGCGCGGCCGGCCAGATAGGTCATCACCATCGCGACCGTTACGGCGGAGGGATATTGCGACACACCCTCGGCGACGAGCCCGTGGTCACCAGCGAACACCAGCAGCACAGCCTTCTCGCCGCGCGGTTCGCCGGGATGACGGATCATGCCGAGCTGGACCGCCAGTTCCTCGATACGTCCGAGCGAACCCGGCGGCTTCGCCTTGCCGTCGATGACCGCGCACAAGCGGGCCTCGGTGGCGGGATCGAGAGGCGCGATGGCCGGTGGGTGCCAGATAGGGCTGAAAGAAGTCAAATGCAGGTTCCTTTGGCCGTCTGTCTCGCTCATCCGCCGCCTTCCGGTCAACTGCGGGCGTGCAGTTCCGGCTGCAGTTGACCCGGACTGTCGCTGCAGATAGCGTCCACCGCGACGGTCCTTCCGCGAGGAAGGCGAAAAGGGAAGCCGGTGCGATACCGGCGCTGCCCCCGCAACTGTAAGCGATGAGCCCGCGCCGATGCCACTGGGAGTTCCCCGGGAAGGCGGCAGCGGGCTGCGACTCGCGAGCCAGGAGACCTGCCGTCGCGCATTGTGCTTTGGAGGCGTCGTCGGGGCGGGGTGCACCGGACGGGAGCGAGCGGATGACGATCGTCCGCGCGACCCAACAAAGCTCGTCCGATTTGAGCCTGAGATGGATCGCACTGCTTCGACCCTGCCCGACGACTCCGTTGTAACCGGACTGCCGCGCCCGTTGCCCTCAACGCCGGTGATCGTCAGTGTCTGTGTGAACTGCAAGTCGTCCGAAGGCGCCGTGGTCGGTCCCGCGATGCTGGAGGCCGTGACGGCGGCGCTCGACAAGCGCGATGTCGCCGTGATGGTGCGGCCGGTGCAATGCCTCAGCGTCTGCAAGCGGCCGACCACCGTCGCGGTGACGAGTCAGGACGGCTACACATTCCTGTTCGGCGATCTCTTGCCCGAGACCGGCTCCGACGCAGTGGCGTCCTTCGTGCAGTCCTATCAAGCGTCCGATTACGGCCTCGTGCCATGGCGCGAACGCGCCGATGCGCTGCGCAAGGGCATGGTTGCGCGCGTACCGCCGCTCCGGTGGTCGCCTGAAGACGGCAGGGCGCCAAAATGACCTCGCTCGGTACAACACTGGTTCTTGGTGGCGCACGCTCCGGCAAATCGGCATTCGCCGAACGACTGATTGGCGAGATGAATCTCATCAAAGTCTATCTCGCCACGGCGACCGCGGGCGATGACGAAATGCAGGCACGCATCGCGCAGCATCGCAAGCAGCGCGGGGAGGGGTGGATCACGGTCGAAGAGCCGCTCGGGCTTGTCGATACCCTGACGCGCGAATCCACCATCGGCCGCGTCATCCTCGTCGATTGTCTGACCTTATGGCTCTCGAACCTGATGATGGCCGAGCGCGATCCCGAGGTCGAGGCGAAACGCCTTGTGCGGTTCCTCGATGTCTCGCGTTATCCCATCGTATTCGTTTCGAATGAAGTTGGTCTCGGCCTTGTGCCGGAGACGCCGGTCGGCCGCGCCTTCCGCGATGCGCAGGGCCGTCTCAACCAGACTCTTGCCGCCGCCGTGAACAATGTCGCCTTCGTTGCCGCCGGCCTTCCTCTTTGGCTCAAGCGTTTTCAGGAGATCTGAATGTCCCGCGTTCCCGTCACCGTCCTCACCGGCTTTCTCGGCGCCGGCAAGACCACGCTGTTGCGCTCATTGTTGACGCAGGCGGATGGCCGCCGTATCGCCGTCATCGTCAATGAATTTGGCGATGCCGGTTTCGACGGCGGGCTCGTTGAGGAATGCGCGGCGAAAGCCTGCGCGCCCGGCGATATCGTCGAACTCACCAACGGCTGTATCTGCTGCACGGTGGCCGACGATTTCGTGCCGACCATGGAAAAGCTCTTGTCCCGTGAGCGGCCACTCGACGCCATCGTCATCGAGACCTCCGGCCTCGCGCTTCCTCAGCCGCTGTTGAAGGCCTTCGCGTGGCCGGCCGTGAAGACCCGCGCGACCGTGGATGGCGTCGTCACCGTGGTCGATGCGCTGGCACTGTCCGAAGGCCGCATCACGCTCGATGAGCATGCATTGGCCGAACAACGCGCTGCGGACGAGGGCATCGATCACGATGACCCGATCGAGGAAGTGTTCGAAGATCAACTCGCCTGCGCCGATCTTGTGGTGCTGTCCAAGAGCGATCTCGTCACCGCCGAGCAGCTTGCGGATATCGAGATCAAGCTGAAGGCCGAACTCCGCACCGGTGTCGGCATCGTTCGTTCCAAGGGCGATCTCGCGCCAAAGGTGCTGATCGGTCTCAATGCCGCCGCTGAGGATGACATGGCCGCGCGCGTCGGCCACCACGGCGAGGAAGAGGAACACGATCATGACGATTTCGACAGCATCGTCATCAAGCCGACCGCTGCGGCCGATCTCGACATGATGCGCGCCCGCGTCAGCGATGCGCTCGGCCTCGATGGCGTGCTGCGCGTGAAGGGACACGCCCGCATCGTCGACAGGCAGGCGCCCATCGTTGTGCAGGCGGTCGGCGCACGCGTCGATCTGGCCTTCGCACGGCCCGATGTCAGCCATCCCGAATATCTCGTGGTGATCGGACTGAAGGGCTTTGACGCGGACGCTGCGCGAAAAGCGCTGGCGGGATAATGCCGGCGGCGGCGCATGCATCTCAAGCTCGACACCTCCGGCAGTATCGATGACGGTGACGTCGCCCGGGATCTCGGGCAGGACAGCGCCGACATTGTCGTGCTGTCGGCGGCGGACAGCGATCTTGCCGCCTTCGGTGCCGCTCATGCGAGCCTGCCCGATAATTTTCCGAGCGTGCGGCTGACTAATCTGCTCGCACTCGGCCATCCTGCCTCTATTGATCTCTATGTCGAGCGCACGCTGGCCCGCGCAAAGGTGGTGCTGCTGCGCATGCTCGGCGGCATCAGCTATTGGCCATATGGCGTCGAGAGTCTGCGCGCCGATGCGCTCGCGCGCGGCGCGCAGTTCGCCTGTATCCCCGGTGAGATGGACTGGAATGCCGAACTCGCTGCGCGTGGCACGGTCGATGCCGATGCGACCCATGCATTCTGGCGCTATTGCAGCGAAGGCGGCGTCGAGAATGCGAAACTGGCGCTGCGCTATGCCGCACACCTGATCGGGCAGGGCGACAAGCCGCCCGTTGCACGGCCGATGCCTTCGGCAGGCTTCTGGCCGCAGGCGCCTGCAGAGGACGTGCGACCGAATGCGGTGATGATTTTCTATCGTGCGCTGGTTGCGGGTGGCGACACCGCCGCGATCGAATCGCTGCGCGATGCGCTCGACGCGCGCGGCCTCAATCCGGTCTGCCTATATGTCACAAGCCTCAAGGACGAGCGCTCCGTCGCTTTCCTGCGCGCAGCGCTGGCGGCGTTCCCGCCCGACGTGATAGTCAACGCCACTGCCTTTGCAACAGCGACCGCGCACGACGATGCGGGTGTGCTGTCGACTTCGGATTGTCCGGTGTTGCAGGTCGCACAAGCCGGCATCTCCCATGCGAGTTGGGAAGCTTCTTCGCGCGGTCTCAATCCGCGCGATCTTGCGATGCATGTGGTGTTGCCTGAAGTCGATGGCCGGATCTTCGCCAATGTCATCGCCTTCAAGGAGCGCGGCAAGAGCGATGGTGGTTTCACGCCGACGCTGCTGAAGCCTGTCCCGGATCGCATCGCCGCCGTCGCCGATCTCGCACTCGCATGGATCCGACTCCGCCGCACGAAGATCGCCGAGCGCCGCGTCGCGCTCATCCTCGCCAACTATCCGAACCGCGACGGTCGCCTCGCCAATGGCGTCGGTCTCGATACGCCGCAAAGCCTGGTCGATATTATCGAAGCGATGCAAGGCGCCGGCTATGGCACTGCGGATGCGCCATCCACCTCCGCAGCGATGATGGATTTGCTGCAGCAGGGGCCGACCAACGCACTACTGCCGGAACGCGCGGCGCGCAGTGGTGGTGTTGAATGGTCGCTTGCCGATTATCGTCAGGCCTTTGCAGGATTGCCTGCAGGCGTCCGCGCCGCCGTGGAAACACGCTGGGGCGATCCCGCCAGTGATCCGCATGTGGTAGGCAATGCATTCCATCTCGGTCTGCATCGCTTCGGCAATATCGTCGTCGGCGTGCAGCCGGCGCGTGGCTACAATATCGATCCGAAGAGCACCTATCACGATCCCGATCTGGTGCCGCCGCATCACTATCTCGCTTTCTATCTCTGGCTGCGGCAGGAATTCGGCATGCATGCGATCGCGCATGTGGGCAAGCACGGCAATCTCGAATGGCTGCCGGGCAAAAGCACCGGCCTCTCCGCCGACTGCCTGCCCGATGCGATCCTCGGCGCGTTGCCGCATCTCTATCCATTCATCGTCAACGACCCTGGCGAAGGCATCCAGGCCAAGCGGCGCACCTCGGCAGTGATTATCGACCACCTGACGCCACCGATGACACGCGCGGAGCTGCACGACGATTTGGCGCGACTGGAGAGCCTGGTCGACGAATATGCGGCGGCGAGCGATCTCGATCCCAAGCGTGCTGCGGTCATTGCCGAGGATATTCTGTCCTTTGCGCGTGCGCAGCAACTCGACAGCGACGTCGATATCGATCGCGATACGCCGACCTATGAGGCCCTCCGCGCGCTTGATGCGCATCTCTGCGATCTCAAGGAAATGCAGATCCGCGACGGGCTGCACATCTTCGGGCGCAAGCCGGAGAATGCAAAGCGCAACGATCTACTCGTCTCCATCGCCCGTCTGCCGCGTTCGGACATCCGTTCTCAGGATGCCTCGCTCCATCGCGCCTTGGCGTCCGATCTTGATCTCGGGAATTTCGATCCGCTGACGCGCGAGATGGCGGACGACTATCTCGGCCCGCGCCCGCGGGTGCTCGCCGAACTTTCCCATGCGCCGTGGCGGACCACGGGCGATACGATCGAACGCATTGAACTTCTTGCCTTGAAGTTGGTTGGTGGCGAAGTCGCTTGCGACGTAAGCTGGACGCAGACCTCGCAAGTGCTCGGCTGGATCGAACAATCGTTGCGGCCCGCCATCGACGTCTGCGGTGATTCCGAGATGGCCGCCTTTCTCAAGGGTCTCGATGGCTGCTTCGTAAGACCTGGCGCTTCGGGCGCCCCGACACGCGGCCGGCCCGATGTGCTGCCGACCGGTCGAAACTTCTTCGCCGTCGATGTCCGCGCCGTGCCGACACCATCAGCCTGGCGCATCGGCCAGCTCGCAGCCGAACGGCTGGTCGAGACCTATTGGCAGGATGCGGGCGAATGGCCGCGCAGCATTGCATTGTCGGCGTGGGGTACGGCGAATATGCGCACCGGCGGCGACGATGTCGCGCAGGCGCTGGCGCTGATCGGTGCGCGGCCTGTCTGGGAAGAGACATCCGGCCGCGTCACGGGCTTCGCCATCACACCACTCTCTGAACTGAAGCGCCCGCGAGTGGATGTGACGTTCCGCGTCTCCGGCCTGTTCCGCGACGCATTCCCGACGCAGATGGATATCATTGGCTCGGCCGTCAGCGCGGTCGCCGAACTCGACGAGCCCGATGAGGCCAATCCGATCGCAGCGAATGTCCGTGCCCGCACGCTTACGCTCGAAGCTGGCGGCATGACCTGCGAAAGAGCACGGCGGCAGGCGATGCGCCGCGTGTTCGGCTCCAAGCCTGGCGCCTATGGCGCGGGACTGCAGGCGCTGATGGATGAGGGCGGTTGGAGTAACCGCGCGGATATCGCCGATGTCTATCTCGATTGGGGCGGCTATGCCTACGGCGGTGGCACCGAGGGGGAGGATGCGCGCGGCGAGTTCGCCGAACAGCTCAAGGCCGTCGATCTCGTCGCACAGGCGCAGGACAATCGCGAGCACGATATTCTCGACTCCGACGATTACTACCAGTTCATCGGTGGCCTCGCGGCTACCGTGCAGACGCTGCGCGGTTCGGCGCCGCGTGTGGCGCATGTCGATACGTCGCGCCCCGAGGCGCCGATCGCCCGATCGCTGTCGCATGAGATCTCCCGCGTGGTGCGTGGCCGCGGTGCCAATCCGAAATGGATCGATGGCGTGATGCGGCACGGCTACAAGGGCGCATTCGAGATTGCCGCGACGGTGGATTATCTGTTCGGCTTCGCCGCATCGACAAATGCCGTCGGCAATCACCATTTCGATCAGTTGTTCTCGGCCTATCTGGAGAACGACGAGGTGCGCAACTTCATGGCGTCGGCCAATCCGGCCGCGCTGCAGGAGACGGCGTCGCGTTTTGCGGAGGCGATCCGAAGGAGCCTCTGGACGCCGCGCTCCAACAGTGCGCAGCATCTGATCGCCGACTTGATGAATACGAAAGACATCGCAAGGGAACACGCATGAGCGACTCCGCAGCCGACAACGCGGCCGAGAATCTCCGGCATAAGGAGAAAGCCGCCAAGCACAAGGCGGCCAAAGACAAGATCATGGCGACCAAGACGGGGGAGAAGGGCCTCTTGATCGTCCATACCGGCACAGGCAAGGGCAAAACCTCGGCCGCACTTGGCATGGTGTTCCGTCATATCGGCCACGAGATGCCGGTCGGCGTCGTGCAGTTCACGAAGTCACCGAGCTGGGACACTGGCGAGGCGCGCGTGCTGGCAAAGTTTCCGGAATTCGTCACGCTGCACATCATGGGCGAAGGGTTCACTTGGGAGACCCAGGACCGCGAGCGCGACATTGCTGCTGCGACCGCCGGCTGGGAGCGCGCCAAGGAACTGATCCGCGATGACCGCCATCGCATGGTATTGCTCGACGAGCTCAACATCGTGCTGCGCTATGACTATCTCGATATCAACGAGGTCGTGACGTTCCTGCGCGATGAGAAGCCGGCGGACAAGCATGTGGTCATCACCGGCCGCAATGCCAAGCCGGAGCTGATCGAGATGGCCGACCTCGTCACGGAGATGACGCTGGTGAAGCACCCGTTCCGCGCCGGCATCAAAGGGCAGAAGGGCATCGAGTTCTGATGAACCGCACCACGCCCGCGCTGATGATTCAGGCGACCGGCTCCAATGCCGGCAAGTCGACGATTGTCGCCGGGTTGGCGCGGGCATTGGTGCGTCGCGGTCTCAAGGTCGCGCCGTTCAAGCCGCAGAACATGTCGAACAATGCCGCTGTTGCGATCGATGGCGGCGAGATCGGCCGTGCGCAGGCGGTGCAGGCACGCGCGGCACGGCTGGCGCCGAGCGTGCATATGAATCCAGTGCTGCTGAAGCCTGAGACCGATACGGGATCACAGGTGATCGTGCAGGGCCAGCGCTGGGGCACCTTGCGGGCGAAAAACTATCTCGAAAAGAAAGCAGCGCTGTTGCCTGCCGTGCTGGAGAGTTTTTCGCTGCTGGCCGACCATGCAGACATCATGCTTGTCGAGGGTGCCGGCAGCCCAGCGGAAATCAATCTGCGAAGGGGCGACATCGCCAATATGGGCTTTGCTGCCGCTGCCGATATTCCTGTGGTGCTCGCCGGCGACATCGATCGTGGCGGCGTCATCGCGTCGCTTGCCGGCACGCATCTGGTACTGGAGCCGGAAGAGCGCGCGCGCATCCACGGTTTCATCGTCAACAAGTTTCGCGGCGATCCGTCCCTGTTCGACGATGGCCTCAAGGCCGTGACCGATCTGACCGGCTGGCGCTCGATCGGCGTCCTGCCGTGGCTGCCGCAGGCGGCATTTCTGCCGGCCGAGGATGCCGTCGATCTCGATCGTGCACAGACCTCGAACGCCACGCGCATCATCGCCGTGCCAGTGCTGGCACGCATCGCCAATTTCGATGATCTCGATCCGCTCGGCATGGAGCCGGGCGTCAAGCTGGTCTTCGTGAGACCGGGCGAAGCCATTCCCGGCAATGCCGATGTGGTCATCATTCCCGGCAGCAAATCGACCATCGGCGATCTCGCTTTCCTGCGCGCACAAGGCTGGGACATCGATATCGTTGCCCATGTGCGGCGCGGCGGTCATGTGCTCGGCCTGTGCGGCGGCTATCAAATGCTTGGCCGGCGCATCGCCGACCCCGAAGGGGTCGATGGCGCGCCGGGCGAGGTCGATGGACTTGGCCTGCTTGATATCGAGACGATCATGAGCGGAAGCAAGTCGACGACGATCGTATCAGGCAAGCATGTTGCCACCGGCACAACTATTGAAGGCTACGAAATCCATATGGGCCGTAGCAGCGGTGCGGACTGCGCGCGACCGCTGCTGACGATCGCCGATCGCCCCGACGGCGCCATCTCGCGCGATGGCTGCGTCCAGGGCACGTATGTGCACGGCCTCTTTACCGGAGATGCCTTCCGCAAGGCGTGGCTCGCGCAACTCGACATCGCGTCATCTCTCGCCTATGAGACCCAGGTCGAAGCTGCGCTCGATGCGCTGGCGGATCATTGCGAGGCGCATCTCGATATCGGTGCGTTGATCGAGATTGCGCGGAAGCGTCAGAGCAATAGCGCCAGCGTCGCGTAGGCTACGACTTCCAGCGCGCAGGCCGCAGCATAGACACGCAAGGCGCGCCGGATGTCGTTCGGTTCGGCGATCCGGCCGTTCGCGTTGAGATAGGGTTCGTTCGCGATACCTTCTGCATAAACGCGCGGACCGCTGAGTGCGATCCCCAACGCGCCGGCCATGGCGCTTTCCGGCCAGCCGGCATTGGGCGAGCGATGCTGCCGCGCATCGCGGAACATCGTTTTGATGGACGCTGCAATCGATCCGCCGGCGATCGGCGCGGCAATCGCGACCAGTATGCCGGACAGGCGCGCCGGCACGAGATTGACGAGATCGTCGAGCCGGGCGGCAGCCCAGCCAAAATCGACGTAACGATCCGTGCGGTGGCCGATCATCGAGTCCGCCGTGTTGATTGCCTTGTAGGCGATCAGGCCGGGCAGGCCGAGCAGTGCCAGCCAGAATACCGGGGCGACGATGCCGTCGGAGAAGTTCTCTGCGGCCGATTCAATCGCGGCACGCGTGACACCGGCTTCGTCGAGGCGTTCTGGGTCTCGGCCGACGATCATGGCGACGGCCTTTCGTGCCGCGGGCAGACCGCCTTCGGAAAAGGCGCGGTGAACGCGAGCAACGTGTTGATAAAGGCTGCGCTGGGCGATCAGCGTCGAGGCGATGAGGGTTTCGATCAGGAAGCTCAGCCAATGGCCATACAGCAGATCTGTAAGCAGCGCACCAAGCAGGAGTGCAACACTGACGAGCAGGACGACCGTCAGCACGCCGGCAAGCTTGCGTTTATGCTTCGACCAGCTCTCGCGATTGAGCCTTCGCTCCAGCCAGCCGATGCCATTGCCGATCCACACCACCGGATGCGGCGCACGTCGCCACAGCCAGTCGGGGTCGCCGATCACGGCATCGAGCAGCAATGCTACGACCACCAGAAGCAGCGCGTCGCCATGCACGAGCATCACGGTGCCACGCGGTTGATTTCAGCGCTCAGCCGATCCAGCGCCTCGATCATGGTCGGCCCGCCGCACGCAGTGAGGCGCTCTGGCAATACCAGGCGCTTCGAAGGGGGATAGGTCTTTTCCAGCGCGGGATGCAGCAGGAAGGCACGACCTTCGTCCTCGGCGAAATCTGTATTGTCGGTCACCAGGAGCAGATCCGGCTTCAGCGAGACGATGGCTTCCAGCGAGGCGAAGCCACCGGCTTTCAGGCCGAGCTCGCCGCCGGCATTCTTCAGCCCGACTGCCGACAGCAGCGAAGTGGTGAGATTGTCGCCGCCGGACACCCAGCCGCGCCGCGACACCGCAAGTACACGCAGCGGCTTTCGTTGTGCGGCAGTGCGTGCGCTTGCGATGGCAGCATCTAGTTTGGCGATCTCGATGTCGGCACGCTCCGGATGTTTCACCAGCGCTCCCATCTCGCGCAACTGCTTCTTCACCTCATCGAGCGAGCGGGCCGGCGCGAATTCGGCGACCCTGAGGCCCTTGTCTTTCAATAGTTCGCGCGTGGCGCGTTTGGTGAAGCGGCCGGCGACGACGAGATCTGGCTTCAGCGCCAGCACATCCTCCGCCTCGCCGGAGAGCAGGCGGAACTGCGCCGCCTTGTCCTTGTCCCACGAACGGAAGGGATCGCGCGCAAACGGGCTGAGACCGAGGATCTGCGCGGGATCGGCGAGCGTGACGAGCAACTGATCCGTACACAGATTGATCGAGGCGATGCGCGGTTGCTCGGCAGCCTGCAGCGGATCGGCGACAAGCAGTGAGACGATAGCGGCGAACGCCGCGTAAAGTCTCTCGCGCTGAGCTCCATATGATGGCATGAGAGACGCATGAAACATGGTGGCGATCTCACCCAGGCGATGGCCGAATTTGGCGGCGCGACGGAAGAATGGCTGGATCTCTCGACCGGCATCAATCCGTGGCCGTGGCCGATCCGCAAGCTGCCGGATGTCGTCTGGCAGCGGCTGCCGTCGCGCGCTGACGAGCAGGCTTTGCTGGCCGCGGCGCGCGCTGCCTATCGCGTTTCCGAAACCGCCGGCATTGTCGCTGCCGGCGGCACGCAGGCGCTGATCCAGTTGTTGCCGCGGATCGCGGCGGATGGCGCCGTCGCCATTGTTGGCCCGACCTATAGCGAGCATTCTGCCGCCTGGAGCGATGCAGGTCATTCCATTGCGGCGATCGGTGATCTCGCTGAGTTGCCCGCCCATGCCACGCATACCGTGATCGTCAATCCCAACAATCCCGATGGGCGTATCGTCGAGCCGCATCGGCTCGCCGAAACTGCGGTAGCACTGCAGCGGCGCGGCGGCTGGCTGGTGATCGACGAGGCCTTTGCGGATGTCGAAGGTAGCATCAGCGCAGTCGCATCCTGCGGCAAGCTGCCCATCGTGATCCTGCGTTCGTTCGGTAAATTCTACGGGCTGGCCGGTATCCGGCTTGGCTTTGCGATCACGACGCCCGATCTTGCTCATCGCATCCATGCACAGCTCGGTCCATGGGCTGTGTCCGGCCCTGCGCTTCATATTGGCGCCAGGGCGCTGCGAGATGCCCCATGGGCGATGCAGACGCGCGTGCGTCTCGCGGCACAGGCGATCAAGCTCGATGGCGTGCTGCTCAAAGCCGGCTTCGAGGTCATCGGTGGCACTTCGCTCTACCGTCTCGCTCGGCATCCCGAGGCTGCTGCCCTGCATCGCCGGCTCGCGCAGAAAAAAATCTGGTGCCGCAGCTTCGACTGGTCGCGCGACGTGTTGCGCTTCGGCCTCCCTCCGGACGCCGAGGCGCTCGATCGTCTTGCGTCCGCGCTGGCGCCGTAACGGCATCGTTCACACTCCCGCCCAGGGAATGATGACTGCCTGATCGCCATGTGCTGCGCGAAACGTGCTGACGCGAAAGACATCGGCGAGTGTTGCATCAGATAAGGCTTCTGACGGCACGCCCTGAGCGACCAGGCGTCCATCCGACATCACCAGCACTGTATCGGCAAAGCGCGCGGCGAGACCGAGATCGTGGGTGACGACGATCACCAGTACGCCGCTATCGGCGGTGCGGCGCAGATTGAGCATGACGTCGAGCTGGTAGCGCGGATCAAGCGAAGCGGTGGGCTCGTCGGCAAAGACGATGGGCGCCTCGACGGCGAGGACGCGGGCGAGCGCGACGCGGCTCCGTTCACCGCCGGAAAGTTCGGTGACGGGACGATCGGCAAAGCCGAGCGTATCGGTCGCTTTCATGGCGCGTTGAACCGCAGCTTCGTCGACGGGCGCGAGCCGTGCCGGATCCGTGCCGCCGTGCGGATAGCGGCCGAGCGCAACGACATCTTTCGCCACCAGAGGCCAGTGCACGAGATGGCCTTGTGGAAGATAGCCGAAACGCTTGGCGCGCTCGCGCAGCGAGAGATCGTCGAGAGGAGTGCCTTCGACGGCGATGTAGCCGGTCGAGACCTGCAGGCCGGCGAGGGCGCGCAGCAGCGTTGTCTTGCCGGCACCGTTCGGGCCGACGAGCGCGACAAGATGTGCCTTCCCCAGCGACAGCGACACGTCCTGCAGCACGCGGCGACCGGCAAGGGTGACGCAGAGGTCGGTTGCGATGAGCAGCGGAGTCTGGCTCATGCGATGCCTCCGCCGAGCGCGCGGCGTTCGCGCATGATCAGATAGAGGAAGAATGGCACGCCGATGATTGACGTGAGCACGCCGACCTTTATGTCGGTGGTGGCCGGAATGATCCGCACGGCGATGTCGGCGGCCAGCAGCAATGCTGCGCCGGTGAGCGCGCTCGGCACCAGCAGGCGTGCCGGATCGTGGCCGATGATCGGCCGCATCAGATGCGGCGCGACGAGGCCGATGAAGCCGATGGTGCCGGCAACTGCGACTGCGCCGCCGACCCCGAGGGCGACGCTCACGATCACCAGCAGCCGCAGACGTGACACGTTCACGCCGAGACTTTGCGCCGTCTCTTCACCGAGGCTGAGGGCACGGAAGGCGGAGCGCTGGCTCATCAGGATCGCAGCGCCGGCGAGGATGAAGGGCAGTGCCAGCGTGACATGGCGGAAGCTGCGGTCTTCCAGCGAGCCGAGCAGCCAGAAAGCGATTTCGAGCGCCGCGAAGGGATTGGGCGAGAGATTCATCACGAGCGCCGTTGCAGCGCCGGCCAAGCTCGAGATCGCAAGGCCCGCGAGAATCAACAACAGCAGTCCGGCATTGCGGCCAGCGATGGTGAGCAACACGAACACCGATGCGAAGGCCATGGTGATACCAGCCACAGGCAGCGCCCACGAGCGAACATCGGCAAGACCGAGCGAGATCATCAGCACTGCGCCAAAGGCGGCCGATTGCGGCGCGCCGAACAGCGATGGCGAAGCGAGCGGATTGCGCAACAGGCCCTGCAGCGCAGCACCGGACAGGCCGAGAATGGCGCCGATGGCGAGCGCGAGGATCGCGCGTGGCAGGCGTATCTCGCGGACGATGATCTGTTGCACATCGCTGGCGCCGCCGAACAGCGCGTCGAGTACTGTCAGCGGCGGCAGACGAACCGGGCCGGTGCCAAGCGACACCAGCAGCAAGAGCACCACCAGCACGGCAAGTGCCGAGGTGGCGATCATGTTTCGTCTTGCTGCTGGGCGCCCGGTCACCATGTGGCGTTGAATCCTGCATAAAGTGCAGGACCAGTCGTACCGAAGTTCAGTACTTCCTGGTAGCGCTCATTGAGGATGTTTTCGCCGCGGGCGAACACCTTCCAGTTGGCGTCGAGCCTGTATTCGCTATAGAGATCGACGCGGGTATAGGCGTCGACGACGCCGACCTCATTGGCGCTGCTGTAGCGCTTCGAAACGGTGGTGATGCGAGGCTCGATCAGCCAGCGATCGTTCGGCGTGATGGTAACGGCGAAGCGCGCGAGATTTTGCGGGCGACGCGCCAGGATCAGTCCGGTCGTCAGATCGACGGCGTGCAGATAGGTATAGGCCGCGTTGATCTTCACGAGGCCGGGCAACACGTCAACGGTGGCACCGACTTCGAGACCGCTGGTCTCGGCACGGGCGACGTTGGTGTAATAGCCGAGCGGGCGGGATGCATCGCTGACGAAGTTGATGAGATTGTTGAAGTCGTTGGCAAAGCCCGTCACCGACAGCACGACACGGCCGTTGAACAGGCTCTGATCGATGCCGGCGTCGTAGCCGAAGCTCGTTTCCGGCGTCAGGTTGAGGCTGCCATAAGTGGTGTCATAGAGCTGGAACAGCGTCGGAGCCTTCGCGCCGGTGCCGGCGCTGGCGCGCAGTTTCGTGCCGGTCTCCGAGATGTTGTAGGCTGCCGTCGCGCGCCAGGTCTCGAACCGCGCCACATTGACAACGTCGTCGACGCGGCCGCCGAGCGTGACATTGAGACGCTCGCCGATCGGCAGCGACCATAGCGCGAAGGCCGAGTTTGTGTCCTGTTGCTTCGCCAGCAGCGGCGTCATCAGGCCCGCAATCGGGAGAACGTTTGTCGAGAAGGTCTGCGCCGTCTCGCTCTGGGTCTTGGCGCCATAGATCAGCGTGCCGAAGGCGCCGAGCTTGAGATTGGCCTGATATTCCGCGTCAAGACTGTTGCCCCAATAGTCCGACGTCTTCACCGTCGTGTTCTGCGGCAGCATGTTGGTCTTGTAAGTGTAGTCCGTAAACGAGCGCTCGGTGTGGGTATTCGAGATCGTTACATTGTGCGTGAGAATGCCGCCGAATGAATCGATGCCGACGCGGCCATAGATGGTCTGCAGCAGGCGATCGGCCGAAGCCGGCGTGTCCGGGAATGTGCCGGTCGCCGCATCATAGGCGGAACGCGTGAAGGATTGCACGGTGCCGGCTTCGAGCCGAATGCCTTCGCCGGCATCGTAGCCGATGCGCGCGGAGCCGCCGACGCGGTCGAAGCCGTCGCTTTCGAGATTCGGAAACTTCGCCTCGATCGACGGGATGCGATAGCCGTAGCGGGAGAAGCCGTTGGAGTGCTGACCGCCGCCGGTGAAGGCATAGGACCACGGACCGTTGGTGCCGACCACCGAGCCCTGCGTCACCACGGTGCCATAGCTGCCGGCTTCGGTGCGGACGTTGAATTGCGCGGGACCTGTGCCCTTCTTGGTGATGATGTTGATCACGCCGCCCATGGCGTCGGAGCCATAGAGCGCACTTTGCGGGCCGCGCAGCACCTCGATACGGTCGATGGCCGAGGGCGCGAACATGGCGAATTCGAAATCGCCCGATGCAGCGGTGGGATCGTTGACGCGGATGCCGTCGATCATCACCAGCGTCTGGCCGGTATTGGCACCGCGCAGGCGCACATTCGCTGTGCCGCCGGGACCGCCATTTTCGGAGATATCGAGGCCGGGGATGCTGCGCAGGGCATCGACCAGCGAGCCGGGATTCGAGGTGGCAATGGTCTCGCCCGAGACCACGCTGATGGCGCTGCCGGTCGCGCTCAGCGGCTCGGCCGTGCGGCTGGCGGTGACGACGACTTCGGACAGTTGCTGCGTGCTGGATTGCGCCTGCGCTGCTTGAGCAGACATAGCGAGAACCGCTGCGCTACCTGCAGCGATCATTCGGGTAGACATGAGATTCCTTACCGTCGACCCACCGTCGAACGAGCTGAAACATGTCTCCGGCCGGTCTCCTGGCTCGCAGTGGTTTCCGGCCCAGCCTTCCCGAGCATGCTCAGTGGCGTAAGGGAGCTGAACGAACTGCTTACAGTTGCGGGGGCAGCTGCGGCATCAGGGGAGGGCCACCGAGGGGGCTCCCCACACCGCATTCCCGTTTCACCTCCTCGCGGAGGCACCGATGACGGAACCTAACTTGCACAGAGCGTAGCGCTGCGCAACTAGGTTTGACTGGTTCTAGCTGCTGAGGGCTGCAAGTACCTCGTCAGGACGTTCCACCATCATCATGTGGCCGGTCGCCGGCAGAATCACCGTGCGCGCATCGGAGAGTGCCGCGGCGAGCGCCTTGCCGGCCTTGAGCGGGGTCATCATGTCCCGTTCGCCGAGGATCAGCGTCACCGGCACCTTCACCTGGGCGGCAGCGGCGAGGGCGTTCTGATAGGCATTGCAGGCATTGAGATCGGCATGGAGGACGCCGGGCTTCGCCGCCTCCAGCACGCGTTGGGCGCCGGTATGCATCCACAGGCCCGGCGCGAGGCTGCCACCGAGCTCGGCGCGCATGCCGAGACCCCAGATCGACACCATGTCGATGGCCGAATGCTGGTTGGCTTCGGCATCCTTCAGCAGATCGGGACCGACGGTCATCGTCGCTGCGGTGCCGAGCAGGTCGAGGCGCGTGATCATGTCCGGATGACGTGCCGCGGTTTCCAGCGCGATCAGAGAGCCCATGGAATGGCCGATCAGCCGCGCCTGTTTCGCGCCAGCCGCAGTGATAAGCGCGGCGGTCCAGTCGGCGAGATCGCCGATGCTGGTGAGCGCTTCGCCGCCGCTGCGGCCGTGGCCGGGAAGATCCGGCGCGAGCACTGCGTAGCCGTGATGGGCGAACCAGCGCGTATGCAGCGCCCATGTGGAACTGTCGAAGCCGGCGCCATGGAGCAGCACGACGACGGGCAACGACGGATCGAAGGCACGTCCGCCATTGGCGACGAAGGTCTCGTGACCGTTGACTGTGATCTGCATCGGCTCAGCCCTTCTGCGAGAAGCGCAGCGCCTGCGCGAGATCGTCGATGATATCCTGTGCGGCCTCGATGCCGACGGAGAGGCGGATCAGTTCCTCGCCGATGCCGGCGGCCTTGAGCTGTTCGGCATCCATCTGCTGATGTGTGGTGGAGGCCGGATGGATCACCAGCGTCTTGGCGTCGCCGACATTGGCGAGATGGCTGGTGAGTCTCAGTGCTTCAATGAATTTGCGCCCTGCGGGACGGCCGCCGTTGATGCCGAAGGACACGATGGAGCCGGCGCCGCGCGGCAGCAGTCTTTGTGCCAGTGCATGATCGGGGTGGTTTTCCAGCGAGGGATGCAACACCCAGTCCACGGCCTTGTTCGCCGTGAGCGCGGCGAGCACCGCGCTCGTATTCGCGACATGACGCTCCATGCGGATGCCGAGCGTTTCGACACCTTGCAGCAGATGGAAAGCATTGGTCGGGGAGAGGCAGGCGCCGAAATCGCGCAGGCCTTCGGTGCGCGCGCGCATGATGAAGGCGGCGGTGCCGAACTGCTCGTCGAAGACGATGCCGTGATAGCCGGCATAGGGTTCGGTGAGTTGTGGAAATTTACCGGAGGCACGCCAGTCGAAGCGGCCGGCATCGACGATGACGCCGCCGATGGCCGTGCCGTGGCCGCCAATCCACTTCGTGGTGGAGTTCATCACGATGTCGGCGCCGAGATCGAGAGGACGCGACAGGAATGGCGTGGCGAAGGTGTTGTCGATCAGCAGCGGAATTTTCGCGGCATGGGCGATGGCGGCGACCGCAGGGATGTCGAGCACTTCGAGACCGGGATTGCCGATGGTCTCGCCGATGACGAGTTTCGTGTTCGGTTTGATCGCCGCCTTGAAGGCATCGAGGTCGCGCGGCTTCACGAAGGTCGTGGTGATGCCGAAACGCGGCAGCGTATGCGCCAGCAGATTGATGGTGCCGCCATAGAGCGAGGACGACGCCACGATGTGATCGCCGGCATTGAGGATGGTCGCGATGGCAAGATGCAGCGCCGCCATGCCCGATGCGGTACAGACTGCCCCGACGCCGTTCTCCAATGCGGCGAGGCGCTCTTCGAGCACGGCAATGGTCGGATTGGAGATGCGCGTATAGATGTGTCCGGCGCGTTCGAGGTTGAACAGTGCGGCGGCGTGATCGGTGTCCTGAAACACATAGGACGTGGTCTGATGGATCGGCACCGCGCGCGATCCGGTGACGGGATCGGGATGCTGGCCGGCATGCAGGCTCAGCGTTTCGAAGGCAGGCGGTTTGGGTACTGGCATCTCGCGTCTCGTCCCTTTTGATTTTCGCCATCTATGACACGAATCGCTGTGCGAGTGCGAGCAGTGCGCATTTCGACAGGTGGAACAAAGCGCGCGGTCGCTACTTGTTCGTCACCGTGCCTGTGGAGAATTCCCATGAGAAAATTGCTGCTATGCACTACCGTGATGGGCCTCGCTCTTTGGTCTGCGGCTGCCGAAGCAAAGGGATGTATCAAGGGCGCGATCATCGGCGGCATCGCCGGTCATTACGCAGGGCATGGCAAGGTGGGCGCCGTTGCGGGTTGCGTCATCGGTCGTCACGAGGCAAACAAGGCCGATGCCGAGCGTGCGCAGAAGGCGCAGCAATCATCGCCGCATCGGGATGGTCGCATCTAATGTCGCAGTGTCGCCGCTTTTTGCGAGCGGCATCGTGGTCTTGAACAACAATGGGATTCGAAAGGCCTCACTCCGATGGAGATGAGATTGCCGTCGCCTTCGGGCGGCGTTTTGGGGAAGCGGGCGTAAGGGGCGTGGTACTACATCGCGATGTGTTCTGGCTCGGTCGGCAATGGGCCGTCACCGGTTACGGCGTTCAGGCTGTCAGCAAGAAGCACAATATGAAATTCGATATCGAGGTGTCGCAGATCTGGGGCGACGATCTCGACGCGCCGATGCGCGATCTGCCTTGGTTCGACGCACAGGATTTCGCCGAGGCGCTGGAGCGGGCGAGAAGGCGCGCGACAGAAGAGCCGCTGACATTCCGGCCGCCGCTCAGTGAGGAGAGGTGTGTACTTTTCCCCCCCCCACGCGGCGACGCCGCGCCGCGGGGAGGGTGGATCGAACGCGTAGCGTTCGAGACGGGTGGGGTGCTTCCCCAAACTCTGACGTTACGTGGGGAGACACCCCACCCCCGCCTATCGGCGGACCCTCCCCACTGCGCCGCTGCGCGGCTTGGGGGAGGGAAATCACGCGCTCCTGCGCGTCGTTCCTGATCAACATGTCAAACAGCCACACTCTCGCATTCTCGCGGCGCCGGAGCGTCCGAGGTGTGAGCAGGTCTCCCCTCGAACATGAGGGGAGGTGGCACGCCGCAAGGCGCACTTGGGTAGCACTTGACGCGATCGGCTCGCACTGGATCGCCAGTGCTGGCCGGCCGCGCAACGCCTTACGGCGCGCCACCGCGACGTTGTTCCAGTCGAAGGACCGCTCTTCCGGGTACTGGGCGCTCCCATTGGAGCCATCCGACAGGTTTCCCCGCCTTCGCCCGCACCGCGTCCAGCCGCGCTAGCGGCAGACCCCCGTAGTGGGGTCGGACGGTGACCCTCGACCACCCGAGTGCGTGAGGCCGCGTGAGCCTCC
>JASBVG010000034.1 GCA_030147505.1 Tardiphaga sp. | reverse complement strand
CGCATGGGTGCAGGGAATGGGGCTGTTTGAAAAGGTCGATCAGCAACGACGCGCGGAGGCGCGTGAACTCCCTCCCTCAAGCGGCGAAGCCGCGCAGCGGGGAGGGTCCGCCGATAGGCGGGGGTGGGGTCTCTCCCCACGTGACGTCAGAGCTCGGGGAAGCACCCCACCCGTCTCGAAGCTCGCTGAACGCTCGCTTCTCGCCACCCTCCCCCTTCGCTGCGCTCCGGGGAGGGAGAAGCGCAGCTACACCTTCACCATCCGCTTGCCGCGGTTCTCGCCTGCCAGCAATCCGATCAGCGCCTGCGGGGTGTTCTCGAGTCCGTCGATCACATCCTCCTGCACCTTGATCTTGCCGGACGACACCCAGCCTTGCAGATCGGCCAGCGCCTGGTCGCGCTGGCTCATGTAGTCCATCACGATGAAGCCCTGCATGATGAGGCGCTTCACCACGATCAGGCCGGGCACGCCGCGCGGGCCGGTGGCGGACGGTGCGCCGTCATATTGCGAGATGGCGCCGCAGCAGGCGATGCGGCCATTGAGATTCATCTGCGGCAGGCAGGCTTCGAGAATGTCGCCGCCGACATTGTCGAAATAGACGTCGATGCCATTGGGCGCCGCCGCCTTCAGCGCCTTGAACACCGCGCCGTCTTTGTAGTCGACCGCGGCATCGAAGCCGAGTTCGGAGGTGAGCCACCGGCATTTGTCCGCGCCGCCGGCGATGCCGACCACGCGGCAGCCTTTGAGTTTGGCGATCTGGCCGACGATGGAGCCGACAGACCCGGCCGCAGCGGAGACGACCACCGTCTCGCCTTCCTTCGGCTTGCCCACATGCAGCAGGCCGAAATAGGCGGTGAGGCCGGCAATGCCGTAGATCGACAGCAGATGCGTCAGCGGCGCCATGCGCGGCAGCTTGGTCAGGTGTTTCGCCGGCACGGCGGCATAGTCCTGCCAGCCGGTATCGCTAAACACGATGTCGCCGGGCTTCAGCGCGTCAGATTTCGACGATACCACTTCGGCGATGCCGCCGCCGGCCATTACCGTGTTCGTCTCCACCGCCGCACGGTAGGTCGCGCCATGCATCCAGGCGCGATTGGCCGCATCGAGCGAGATATAGCGCACGCGCAGCAGCGCCTCGCCGTCCTTCGGTTCGGGGATGGAGCCATTGGTGAGCTTGAAATGCTCAAGGCCGAGTTTGCCCGCGGGCTTCTCCGCCAGAAGAACCTGCCGGTTGGTGCTGTCGGTCATATAAGCCTCCCGTTGTTCGTTTGTTGGCGGGCAGGCTACGCGGCATGAGGGCGATGGGCAATGCGCCACACCCAGCGTCATTCCGGGGCGCGCGCTCCGGATCGACGAGTTTGTGGCGACTCAGAAAAACTGCAGCTCTTCCGCCTTGCCGCCGCGCAGCACCGTCGCATATTCGATGGCGACGAACAGACCGCCTGCGACATAGATTTTCCGCGGCACGGTGCGCGCCAGTTGCTGGCTGAGCCGCACAGCATCCTCCATCGCATTGGCGACATGGATGCGCGCGGTGGCATGAGCCTTTCGCGCGGCGGCACCGACCACGCGGGCATCGGCGCCCTTGTGGTGGGCGCGGGTGCAGACGATGGCGCCGAAATGCGGCGCCAGATGCCGCGCGATCTCTTCCACATTCTTGTCGGCGGAAACGCCGAGCACCAGCAGCCAGTCGTCCTTGCCATGCACCGCATGCAGCCCGCGCAGCGCCTGCATCACGCCGTCCGGCGTGTGGCCGACATCGATCACCGTGAGCGGATCGCGCTGGATCACTTCGAGACGGCCGGGCCATGCGGTCTCGCGCAGGCCGGTGCGGATGGCCTGGTCGATCTGCGTGGCTTCGGCACCCGGATGCATGCGCTGCATCCAAAGCAGGAACAGCGCCGCGGCGATGGCGGCATTGTTGAGCTGGAATTCGCCGTGCAGCGCGATCTCGAGGCCGCGCAAAATGGTCTCACCGACGCGGCAGTTGAAATTCTGCGCCTTGGCCGAGGTCACCACATTATTGATGACGATGCCTTCGCCCACATGCAGGCCCGTCACGTGCCGGTTGCGATTATATTCGGCGAGATGCGAGCGCAGCGGCAGGCAGTTCTCGCCATAGATCACGGTGCCATAGCTGGCGCAGGCATCGCTCTTGTCGGAGGCGATCAGGTTGAGCGAATTGCCGAGCAGTGCGGTGTGTTCGAGATCGACGGAGGTGACGCAAGTGAGCGTGGCGCCGATCAGCCGCACGGGATCGTAGCGGCCGCCGATGCCAGCTTCGAAGACGGCAAGGTCGCAGCCGGTCTCCTGGAAATACAGGCAGGCCAGCGCGAATTGCGCTTCGAAAGCGCCGAAGGTTTCGTGCACGCCGTGATGTTCGAGATCGGCGATCGCCGTGGCGACACGCAGCACCAGGGCCTCGAGCAATTCGTCGTCGACAGGCTCGCCGTCGATCTGGAAGCGCTCGTTGAAGCGATACAGATGCGGCGAGGTGAACAACCCCGTGCGCAGGCCGAAGGCGCGGCCGATGGAGGCGCAGAAAGCGGCGGTGGAGCCCTTGCCGTTGGAACCGGTGATGACGAGCGAATGCCGCTGCAGCCGCGCGCGATCGATGGAGAGCGCATCGAGCAGCAGCGCGAGGCGCGCGAGGCCGATGCCGCCGGTGCCGTATTTGGGCAGGTTAAACATCGATCAGCCCGAGCGAGGTGAAGGTGTGGCGCCAGATGCGCAGGATCAGGTCCGCGCGGTCGGCGTCTTCGAGAAAGCGGATCGAGGGATTGGCATTGACCTCGATGACGCGCAAGGCCGATGGATCGCCATCGATGTCCGTGAACAGATCGACCGCACCGGCGCGCAGGCCGAGCGCCCTGAGAGCGCCGCGCGCCGTCGCAAAGGCAGCGGCCGCTTCGGCCGGCTCTGCAAATTCCATGGTGCCGCCGGCACTGCGATTCATGCGGCCGGTGAGCGCGAAGCGTTCGCCTTCGGCTGGCACCGTATCGAGTTTGGTGTCTGGCTCCTTCGCCAATGCGGACGAGATGCCGTGGCTGCTCAGTGTCGTCTCGTGCGCTGACAGTAAGTCGCGCAGCGAGCGCGTGCCATCGCCGATGACGACAGGCGGCAGCTTGCGGGCGCTGTAGACGATGTCGTTGTCGAGCACGAAGATGCGATATTCCTGCCCGGTGACCACGCGCTGCACGATGATGGCGTCGTAATGCGCGGCGACTTTGTCGAGATAGTCAGTGAAAGCGGCGTCCCCCGAAACGCTTTGCGCGAAATCGCCGCGCGAACCGTTCAGCGGCTTCACGAAGGCGGTGCCGCCAAAGCTGCGAAACAGCGTGCGGGCATCCTCGCGCTCATGGCCGGGCGCGCGATGGGCGCGGTGCCGGTCGTGCAGGAAGAAATAATCGCCACCCAGCGTCGCGATGTCCGCGTGGGCCATCAGAACATTCGCCATGTGCTTGTCATTGGCCAGCGTCGCCGCCGTTGCCGTGTTCTGCGGAAAGAACGAGCCACGCCCGGCGCCGAAGGCGGCGCGTTTCCCCGCGCCGGACACTTGGAAGATCAGGCCGGTGCCGCCATCGCGTTCGGCAAAGTCCAGCCCCAGCGCGCTTGCGGCATATTCCGCATAGATCGTCTGGTCGGGGTAATAAGCCGGCTTGCCGGCACGAATGGCGCGAAATGGGGTCATCAGGGCCTTGCGCCGGTGATTGAACGCGGAAGCCGCCCGTTGCGACTCCCGAAGGAGGCCGAAATTACCGGAACCGGAGTGGCCAATCCAGCATTGGCCTGCTGGCAAGGATCGGTCACGAAACGGAAGTTTGGAGAAATTAAATGTCCCAGATCAAATCTGACCCTTGCCGGCCGGTAACCTGATTTGCAAATTTGTGACCCGCCCCATTCAATCCGCAATTGCACTTCAAGGCGTCTTTGAATAGATGTCACTCGCATCTGCGAGAAACCGAATTAGCCAAGTGCCGCAAGGGCTTCTCAGCATCTGACGCGGCTCGGAATGTAATCGTTCTAAGCTAAGCCCGCACCGGAAAATCATATCCCATGAGCGCCTTTCACCGTGAAACCGTGACCTCCGTCCAGCACTGGACCGACACGCTGTTCTCCTTCCGCGCCACCCGCGACACCTCGTTCCGTTTCCAGAACGGCCAGTTCGCCATGATCGGCCTCGAAGTCGACGGCAAGCCGCTGCTGCGCGCCTATTCCATGGCCAGCGCCAATCACGAGGAAGAACTCGAATTCTTCAGCATCAAGGTGCCGGACGGTCCGCTGACCTCGCGCCTGCAGAAGATCAAGGAAGGCGACACCATCCTGGTCGGCCGCAAGGCGGTGGGCACACTGGTCACCGACAGCCTGCTGCCGGGCAAGCGCCTCTTGATGCTGTCCACGGGCACCGGTCTCGCGCCCTTTGCCAGCCTGATCAAGGATCCCGAAGTCTATGACCAGTACGAGCAGGTCGTGCTGGTGCATGGCTGCCGGCAGGTCTCCGAACTGGCCTATGGCGAGCGCCTGGTCGAGCGGCTGCAGAAGGACGAGCTGTTCGGCGAGCTGATGAAGGACAAGTTCACCTATTACCCGACGGTCACCCGCGAGCCGTTCCGCAATCGGGGACGCATCACCGACCTGATCGAGTCCGGCCAGATCTTCAAGGACATCGGTCAGGGCCCGCTGGACATCACGACCGACCGCGTCATGCTGTGCGGCAGCCCGGCGATGCTCGAAGATCTGAAGGTCATGTTCGAGAAGCGCAATTTCATCGAAGGTGCCGGCAACAAGCCCGGCCATTTCGTGATCGAGAAGGCCTTCGTCGAGCGCTAATTGCCGGCATCGCGATCCACCGCATTGCAAAACCCGTGCTTCGGCGCGGGTTTTGCCGTTTCTGGCACGGCAAGACTTCAGCAGGCCTGATGCGCTAGGCTGTGTCGTCGGGCGCCAGCACTGGCGTCCGTTTGTGATCTCCGCGTCATCCGAACTTCATAAGGCTGAACGCCCACCATCTGCGAGCAGGTCCATGCAAACCGTGATGCTACCGTTCACGCCGCGCTTCATCGTCCTGACGATCTGCTGCGTCGCCACCCTGTTTCTGATCGGCATCGGCATCCTGGACCCGCGGCTGATTCACCTCATCGTCATTCCCGCTACTGTGTTCGGTTGCCTCGCCGCACTCGGCTTTCATGACCTGCTGCAGAAGGACCATGCGGTCCTGCGCAACTATCCGATCTCGGCGCATATCCGCTTCCTGCTCGAGGAAATCCGTCCGGAGATGCGGCAGTATTTCTTCGAGAGCGAGAAGGACGGCATGCCGTTCAGCCGCGATACGCGGGCGGTCGTCTATCAGCGCGCCAAGATGGTGCTCGACAAGCGCCCCTTCGGCACCCAGAAGAATGTCTATGAAGAGGGCTATGAGTGGATGAACCACTCGGTCGCCCCGAAGCCGCATGCCGCCGAGCAGTTTCGCATCACTATCGGCGGGCCGGATTGCCTGCGGCCTTACTCGGCGTCGGTGCTCAATATCTCCGCCATGAGCTTCGGTGCGCTCAGCCAGAACGCCATCCGTGCGCTGAATGCCGGGGCGAAGCGCGGCAACTTCGCCCATGACACCGGCGAAGGCGGCGTCAGCCCCTATCATGAGCAGGAAGGCGGCGATCTGATCTGGGAGGTCGGCTCCGGCTATTTCGGCTGTCGCACCAAGGACGGCAATTTCGATCCCGATAAATTCGCTGCGCGTGCTTCGCTCGACCAGATCAAGATGGTCGAGCTCAAGATCAGCCAGGGCGCCAAGCCAGGCCATGGCGGCGTACTGCCGGCGGCGAAGGTGTCGGAGGAAATTTCACGCATCCGCGGCGTGGCGATGGGCGAGGACTGCATCTCGCCGCCCTATCACAAGGCGTTCTCGACGCCGGTCGAGATGATGCAGTTCATCGACACGATGCGTCGCCTGTCCGGCGGCAAGCCGGCCGGTTTCAAGCTGTGTATCGGCCATCCCTGGGAGTTCCTCGCCATCTGCAAGGCGATGCTGCAGACCGGCATCTATCCCGACTTCATCGTCGTCGATGGCAAGGAAGGCGGTACCGGTGCGGCGCCGCTGGAATTCATGGATCACTTGGGCATGCCGATGCGCGAGGGCGTCAACTTCGTGCACAATGCTCTGATCGGCATCGGCGCGCGCGATCGCATCAAGATTGGCGCATCCGGCAAGATCGCCACCGCTTTCGACATCGCCCGCGCCATGGCGCTCGGCGCCGACTGGTGCAATTCGGCGCGCGGCTTCATGTTCGCGCTCGGCTGCATCCAGTCGCTGAGCTGCCACACCGATCGTTGCCCGACCGGTGTTGCCACGCAGGACCCCACACGTGCGCGTGCGCTCGCGATCCCGCAGAAGACGGATCGCGTGCTGAATTTCCATGAGGCGACGCTGCATGCGCTGGCCGAACTGATTGCGGCTGCGGGGCTCGAGCATCCACAGCAGATCCGCGCGATGCATTTCTCGCATCGCTCGCCGGACAACGATGTGATGTCATTTACGCAGCTCTATCCGGAGCTGAAACCGAACGAGCTGATCCATGGCACCAACGATAGGCGCTTCCGCGATGCTTGGGCGATGGCCCAGGCGGATTCGTTTCAGCCGTTGGATCTAAGTGCGCCGACGTGAGCTTTCGTAGCCTCAGAAATCCCCGTGCAAACGTCCCGAAAAGATCGAGACCGGCCCGCGGTCCGCGTTATAGGCGGGGTTGACGATCAACTGGTAGTCCGCCGTGAAGGTCAGGTTCTTGTCGATCGCATAGGCGTAAAACGTCTCGAGAATACGCTCGTTGCTGTAGTTCAACCGTCCGTCACCGATCAGCAATCCGTTGCCGCCGGCCGCCAGAAAGTCCCGATGCGCGGCTGACAGGCCGTTGATGGCGCCGCCGATGCCGATGGTGTCAGCGGCGCGGCCCCAGCGCCCGCCCTTGATCGAGAGGCCGCCGGAAATGCTGCGGTCGATGTCCGTGAATGACAGGATCTCGTTCTGGCCGTCGTTCCAGCTGGCACGGCCGAACAGACCGATCTCGTCGGCGATTTCCTGCTCTCCATTGAGATAGAAACCGTATTTGTCCCGCGGCCGCCGGATCGAGGCCATGACATCGTTGATGTCGAGCAGGGGATCGGTGGCTGCGATGGCCAGTGCACCGCGATAGCTGCCGGTATTGCCGCGATTGAAGAAGGCGCCGACGCGCACCTTGCCGGGCCGGTCGAAAATCTGGTGCCGTTCCTCGAATTCGACAACCGCGCCGCCGGAATTGAAATTGAGGATGTCGCTGTTCGGTTGCGACGGCACCTGGAACAGGCCGGCGCGCACCGCCCAGTCCTTGCGGTTCAGCTCGATCACGCCGCCGCGGGTGAAGCCGGGCAGGTCGGCCGGGAAGTCATAGGCCGCAGCGGCCCACATCGACCAGTTCATGAAGTCGGCGCGGGGATCCTTCGCATAGGCATTGCCGTCGAAGAAATCGCCGACCGCGAAACGGCCGATGGTCAGCGTGATGCGATCGACGTCGCGCTTGCCGGCGAGCTGGTTGGGGCCGTCCGGCACGTCTTCCTGCTCGCCGCCAAGGCCGAGGGTCTGGCGGAACATGTAGCGCTGCGGGCGAATCTTCGGATAGGAGCCGCCGGCCTTCTGGGCTTCGCCATTGGGAAAGCCGGCAATGCCCAGCGTGCCGTTGAAGCCGAACCCCTGGGCGAGCTCGGGATTGAAATAGAATTCGCCGCCGTCCCACAAGCGCCAGCCGAGGAAGGCGGTGGTGGTGAAGGTCTCCTTGAACTGGCGACCGCCGGACAGGCTGTTGGCGCCTTGATAGGGAGAGCTGAAGCTCGGATAGCCCGAGCCGATGAAGGTCGTCTGGTAATGGATGTTCCAATCGGTCGGCTCGGGCAGCGTCGATCGGCTCTTGATCGGGGTTGTCGGCAGCCAGGACGGCATGTCGTTCAAGCGATAGTTCAGGCCGAGCTTCACCGCATGGATCTTGGGATCTACATCGACGGCGGGCAGGCCATAGGTGGCGAGCCCGTAGGCCTGCCGCGAAAGATCGATGTAATTGTATTCGAGCTTGGCGGTCCAGTTGCCGCCGACCGCGGTCTCGACGCCGGCGCCGACGGTCCAGCCGATATGGTCCTTCTGCTCGGCCGCGAAGACGTTGCCGTCGGCGTCGAGCAGATTGATCTTGGTCTTGCCCCAGGCAAAGCCGGCCGTCGCATAAGGTAACCATGTGCCGACAGCGTAGCCCACGCGACCGCGCGCGGTGGCGAAATAATCGAAGGTGGTGTGGTATGGATCTGTGCCAAGGCGCGCGGTATCTGTGGGACTGATGAAGCTCGCATCGATTTCAACGCCCAGCACGACATTGTTGCCGAACTGCCGATTGTAGCCGCCCTGAAAGCCGCCGATCAGGCCGGTCGAGGTGGGTGGCAGGAAGACGCCCTGCGCTGGCAGCGGATTCGCGTTCGCGCCGAGCTGGGCGGCGGCGCCATAGCCCATATGCGTGCCGATGTAGAAACCGCTCCAGTCGTATGCAGGCTGCAACCGTGCCTTTACGGGCAGGTCGGCAGCTACGGCGATACCGTCAAAAGCGAGCATCCCAAGCGCTGCGCCCGCCAACGCGCTCTTCGCAACAATATCTCGTAAAAACCAGAGGCTCGTCACCCAGCGTCATCCTTACTCGTCGCCGACAACGGCCACTTGATATTCCACAGAAGCAGCCGATTCGTCCGGGCGAGACGGCCACAGTCGCAATGTCATTGTTCAAATCGGGAGCCGGGTCTCCACGGCAGTCCACCTGCTATCTGACATCGCTTTATGACGTCTCCATTACACAAAAAGAAGACCCGCCCGGGGGGACAACCGGGCGGGTCGAATGGTCCGACACGGGGTGGATGAGGCGCCCGTGCCGGACGCAACTCCACGTCAGTCGATCCAGGTCTGATCAGTAATTGCAGGTGCGGACACGGCCCATATAGTTGCCGTACACGTCGTACTGGCGGACCCAGCCGCAGCGATAGCCGTAACCGTAACCATAGTAGCCGTTGCTGGCGGCGACCGCTGAACCGACGATGGCGGCACCGGCAAGACCGGCGGCGATACCGAAGCCAATACCCGGGCCCTTGGCCTGAGCCTGCTGGGTCGAAGACGCCATGGCGCCAGCGGCGGTCATGGCAATAAGGGCAACGGCAGCAATCCTGGACTTGATAGACATGAGAAACTCCATCCTGTTTGAGTGCAGCCATCATTGGCCTGCATGCCATCAGTCGGAGCCTAAAAGGATCGGGTTCGAGGCCGATCGAACTATTTGGTTTCAGGAATGTGTCGTCGGTGAAACATTGGGCCTAGGCATCGGCATCCGGCTCTCGATCAAACATCGCCACATCGAAGCGATGCATGTCAGCGAGCAATTCGCAGAAGGCCTCTGCGCCATAGACCAGGAGTTTCTCGCCCTTCTCTGCGGTCGCCTGCGTGGCATCCCCGATCGCGCCGGATACATGCAGGTCTTCTGCCTGCCATGCGAACGGTGCGGGGCGGCTCGCCGAGAGCCGGCGATACTGCTTCTCCATCGCGATGGTCGATGGCGTAAAATTCGCGATCTTGTCCTTGCGCACATGCGCAGGATAGCGCGCCAGCATGATCGAGGTCTCGACGGCGCCGCCATGGATACCGTGGCGGATTTCCTCATCCGTGACCAAGCCGTCCGGCGTGCCGAGACGCGCCCAGCTCGTGGTCGCCACCAGCATGCCGTATTCGGCACGCAGATCCTGCGCGGCCAGAGACATCGCCGCGCTGTTGCCGCCGTGGCTGGTCACCATCAGCAGCTTTTGTATCCCGGCTCGTGCGATGCTTTCGCCAATCGCTGTCCAGGTCTGGAGGGCGATCTCCGTCGGCAGCGTCAGCGTGCCAGGGAAGGAAAGATGTTCGGTGGAAATGCCGACTGGTTGCACTGGCAGGAACGTCGCCGGAATGTCCGCCGGCAACAGACGCTGCACCTCGGAGAGATAGGCCTTAGCGATCATCACATCGGTGCCGAGAGGCAGATGCGGTCCATGCTGCTCCGTCGCTGCCAGCGGCAGCACCGCGATCCATGATGACGGATCGCCCTTGGCGATGTCGGGCCAATGAATGGCAGTCCAGTCTCGGGGCGGCATGCGTGATGTCATCGGCGCTTCTTTGAAAGTCGGCGGGGTAGTCAGTTCCGCGATTGCTTCCTATCATGGGGCAGAACGGTCACTGGAGTCCAATATGAGTCGGTTTTCCCTGCTGCGCGCGTTAACCATGGGTGCGGCGATGCTGGCGTCGCTGTCACCTGTGCTGGCACAGGGCAAGCTCGACAAAGTGAGCTTCGGCACCAACTGGGTCGCCGAGGCCGAACATGGCGGCTTCTTCCAGGCCGTGGCCGATGGCACCTACAGGAACTATGGTCTCGACGTCACCATTGTGCCGGGTGGCCCCAATGTGAACAATCGCATCCTGCTGATCTCCGGCAAGCTCGACTTTTTCATGAGCGCCAATACGCTGCAGTCTTTCGACGCGGTGGCGAACAATGTGCCGGTTATCGCCATCGCGGCGATTTTCCAGAAGGACCCTCAGGTCTTCGTGTCGCACCCAGATCCGAAGGTGACCAGGCTCGAAGATCTCAAATCGAAAACGCTGTTCATTTCAAAAGAAGGCGTCGTCAGCTACTTCCAGTGGATGAAAATGGAATACGGCTTCAGCGAGTCCAAGGTGAAACCGTACAACTACAATGCACAGCCCTTCATCGTGGACAAGAACAGCGCCATGCAGGGCTATGTCACCTCGGAGCCGTTTCTGATCGAGAAACAGGCCGGCTTCAAGCCCAATGTGATGCTTCTCGCCGATTACGGACTCAACGGCTATTCGACGCTGATCGAGGCCCGGCGCGAGACGGTGGAGAAGTCGCCGGATATGGTCCAGCGCTTCGTCGATGCGTCGATCATCGGCTGGTACAACTATCTCTATGGCGACAACAAAGCCGCCAATGAGATGATCAAGAAGCTCAATCCGGAAATGACCGATGAGCTGCTGGCCTATTCGACTGCGACAATGCGCGACAAGGGCATCGTCGATTCCGGCGACACGTTGAAGAACGGCATCGGCGCCATGAGTGACGAGCGCGCCGCGAGCTTCTTCGACAAGATGTCGCGTGCCGGCGTCGTCAAGCGCGATATCGATTATCGCCGAGCCTATACGCTGCAATTCGTCAACAAGGGCGTCGGGCTGGACATCAGGCCGAAGAAGTAGACGATGGTGTCGCCTGTGTCGCGGGAAAATGAGTTTGCGATACGTCTGCGCGGCGTGACGAAAACGTATGACAGCGGCACCCGCGCTCTCGGCCCGCTCGATCTGGACGTCCGCAAGGGCGAGTTCGTCTCGTTGCTGGGCGCCTCCGGCTGCGGCAAATCCACGGCGCTGCGGTTGATCGCAGGACTGGCCGCGCCGACATCCGGCGTCATCGAAGTGCCGGCGCGTGCCTCGCGTCAAGGTATCGGCTTCGTGTTCCAGGAGCCGACATTGATGCCCTGGACGACGGTGCGCGAGAATGTGCGGCTGCCGCTCAAGCTCGCACATGTGGTGGATCCGGAGTCGACGGCACGTGTGATCGAAGCGCTTGCGCAGGTCGGGCTCTCCGATTTCGCCGATGCCTATCCGCGCGAGTTGTCGGGTGGCATGAAGATGCGTGTGTCGCTGGCCCGGGCGCTGGTGACCTCGCCGGATGTTCTGCTGTTCGACGAGCCCTTCGCCGCTCTCGACGAGATCACGCGCTTCAGGCTCAACAACGATCTGCTCGCTTTGTGGCGCAGGCTCGGCAAGACGGTCGTCTTCGTCACCCACTCGGTCTATGAGTCGGTCTATCTGTCGCAACGTGTTGTCGTGATGACCTCACGGCCCGGTCGCATTCATCGCGAGTGCCGGATCGAAGCGCCGGAGCCGCGCGACGATGCATTCCGCATGTCGATGGCCTATGCCGGATATTGCCGCGATGTCTCGCAGGCCCTGATGCAGGCCGGCGAGGGGGAGGTGCTGGCATGAAGGGGCTGGAGCCGTTGCCGGTGGTGGAGCGTGCGTCGGGCGATGGCGGCTGGCCTCGGATCGTCTGGCCTGTCGTTGTATGTGTTGCCGGCCTCGTCGCATGGGGTCTCGTCATCCGTCTCGGAGAAATCCCGCCCTACATCCTGCCGGGACCGCTGCTCGTTGGCCAGACGCTGGTTGCCGACTGGCCGATCCTGTCGGCGTCGCTCGGCGTCACATTGCTTACCGCACTGGAAGGCTTCATCGCGGCCGCCATCGGCGGCATTGCGCTGGCGCTGCTGTTCAACCAATCGAAGTGGCTCGAATATTCGCTGCTGCCTTATGCCATCGTGCTGCAGGTGACGCCGGTGATTGCCATTGCGCCGCTGATGCTGATCTATCTGCCGCAGGAGGTGGCGGTGGTCGCCTGTGCCTGGATCGTGGCCTTCTTCCCGGTGCTGGCGAATACAACACTCGGGCTGAACTCGGTGGACCGCAATCTCGCCGGTCTGTTCCAGCTCAACCGCGCCTCGCGCTGGCAGACCCTGCGCTATCTGCAGCTGCCTTCGGCTTTGCCTTACATTCTCGGTGGCCTCCGCATCGCCGGCGGCCTGTCTCTGATCGGGGCGGTGGCGGCGGAAATCGCTGCGGGCGCGGCGGGCTCCGGCTCGGGCCTCGCCTATCGCATCACCGAGTCCAGCTATCGCCTCAATATTCCCCGCATGTTCGCGGCACTATTGTTGCTGTCCGTAGCCGGGATTGTGATTTATATGCTGCTCGCGCTGGCGTCGCATTTGCTGCTCCGGCGCTGGCATGAAAGTGCACTGCGAAAGGAAAAATGATGGGGACGGGAATCTCTTCGGAAAAGATCGACCTGCTGGTCTATGGGCCGTCGAAGCCGCTGATCGAGAACGGCTTCTCGGATCAGTTCGTATTGCACAAATATGAAACCCAGGCCGATCTGGAGCGGCTGCCGGCCGGTGTCGCCGAAAAGTTGCGCGGCATCGCCGTCACTGGCTTGGTGCCGACCAATGGCGCGGTGCTGGCGAAATATCCGAAAGTGGAGATCGTCTCTTCCTTCGGCGTCGGCTACGACCATATCGATGCGAAATATGCCGCCGAGCATGATATTGTCGTCACCAATACGCCGGATGTGCTGACTGAGGAGGTCGCCGACGTCGCGCTCGGCCTGTTCATCGCCACCGCACGCGAATTCATCAAGGCCGACAAATATGTCCGTTCCGGCCTGTGGTTGACCCAGGGCTATCCGCTCACCGTCGGCTCGCTGCGCGATCGCAAGGTCGGTATGGTCGGTATGGGGCGTATCGGCCAGGCCATTGCACGCCGGCTCGATGCGTCGCTGGTGCCGGTGGTCTATCATTCGCGCAAGCCGGCCGAGGGCGTGAACTATCAGCACTATCCGAATCTCGTCGAAATGGCGAAGGCGGTGGATACGCTCATCGTCATCACGCCCGGTGGGGCGTCGACGGCCAATCTCGTCAATGCCGAAGTGATGCAGGCGCTCGGTCCGCGCGGCATCATCGTCAACGTTGCTCGCGGCTCGGTGATCGACGAACCGGCACTGATCCAGGCGCTGAAGTCGGGCACCATCCTGGCCGCCGGCCTCGACGTGTTCGCGCAGGAGCCGAAGGTGCCGGACGAGCTGAAAGCAATGCAGAATGTCGTGCTGCTGCCCCACGTCGGCTCCGCCTCGGTGGTGACCCGCAACGCCATGGATCAGATGGTGGTCGACAACCTCAAGCTCTGGTTCGGTGGCAAGCCTGTGCTGACGCCGATCCCGGAGACGCCGGTGAAAGGCCGCTGAGCATGTTCTCGCCGGTTCGCATGATGCAGCTCGCGCTGGCTTTGGCTGGCGCGATGCTCGCGAGCGTACCGGGGCTTGCGCAAGACGCCGGGCAACTGAAGAAGAACATGATCGGGCAGTGGGAACTGTCCACGACCGAGCGCAGCAAGACCTGCGCGGTGACGCTCAAGTCCGACACGACGCCGCAAGGGCTCAAGCTCGAACTTGAGCCCGACTGCGCCAAGGCACTGCCCTTCACCAAGGATATCGCTGCCTGGAACATCAAGGGCCTCGATATCGTCCGGCTGCAGACACCGGCGGGCGAACCGGTGATCGATCTCACCGAGGTCGAGAGCGGCCTCTTCGAGGGCGTCCGCCCGGGCGAGGGCGTCTACATCTTGCAGAATCTCGCCGCCGCCCGTTCGCTGTCCAAATCGATGGACCAGATGATCGGCGACTGGTTGATCGTGCGCGGCAATGGCCGCGCCATCTGCAGCCTGACGCTGACCAACAACGAGGCCGGCGCGGATAACTTTCAGCTCTTTCTCAAGCCGCGCTGCGATCCGCTCGTGGCCAATTTCAAGCCGACACAGTGGCGGCTGGAGCGCGGTGAATTGCTGATGTTCTCGGCATCAGGCGAGATCTGGCACTTCGAGGCCGACGACAACGCGCAATGGCGACGGATGCCGGACATGGCTGATCCGCTGATACTGCTCAGGCAGTAGGTGCGTCCGCAGCTTTACGAGATAGTACCGATGTTCCATTCAGCGACGGATCATCACGGAGTGTCTCCAGCGCCGCTGAGATTTACCGAGTATAGTTCGGACGCACCAAGGGGCGAGAGGACGGCAACATCAAAATGGATGCGCCTCCACCTTCGCCCCCGCCTTCAGGCTTATTTTTCTGCAAGGCAGGTTTCACGACCTGCGGGGCCACTTGGAGCACGACCTGTGGCTGCTCAGCCCTAAGGCCTGTCTGCGGCGAGAAGGCATCGGCATATCTTATGCAGTAGACTTCCGGCGCTTCCAAACGCAACTTTTTGAACGCGTTCTCCCTCGCGCGCGCATCTGCGACACACAGATTGTAGCGCGCTCGCCATTCCGCGGGTCTGGTGAACGGTGCGTTCAGGTCTCCATCTTTGCGCACGACGCCTTCGTTCGGATCAGGTTCGTCCTTACGCGGAAATGTCAGGCTGATGGTCAATTTGTGAATGTCGATGCGCGAAGCTGAAACGGCAAATGTTGCCGATGCGAGCCGAAACTGATCCGGCACAGGCGCTAGTTTGAGGCCAGCATCGGCGCTGCCGTTTGCTTGGGTCGTAAACGTGAGCGTATCGACAAAATTATCCCGCGCCCCGCCTTGTGTATCGATTTTGATGAACGTTCTAGCGACCCTATCGATTCCGATGGAGCCTGTCAGTGGATGAATGATATTCTCAGGTCGGCGCCAGTTCGCCTCTTGCTCGTTGCAAATGGCTGGATTGCTGATTAGGCCGCCCCAACGATCCTCGGTGCCGAATTCGCGCAGACCTTGCCGCGTCAGGTCAATGGCGCCCGAAGCTCCGACGTCAAGGGCGTTTGCCAGCCAGGGAAGCTGGAAACCTGCCCCGCCGCCCGCAGCGTTACGCTCTGTGATATTGAAGTCGAAAGTATAAACTACAGCAACTTTCGCCAACCGAAGGAGTCGTTCTTCCTTGGTGCCTTGCTGCTTCCGCTTCGGACTTTTCTTTGCTTGCTCGATGTCATGTGCGATCTGCTCAGGATCGGTTGAAGTTATCCATCCTTGATGTTTCAAGTAGCCGACAATCTCAGCCCTCATCTCGCACCGGGCGTAAAGAACGATGTCTTCAGTCCTGACCATCGCTGATGTGACATCGTCAGGTATCGGATAATGAGAACAGCCTGCCAGTCCAACGGTTATCACGCAACCGACCCATTTGAAAATTCGCATACGCCGCCCCCGCGGACTCAATTGTCACGCGCGCGATGCTTTCATTGGAGTGTTATAGCGACCGCATGTGCAGGCGCCGCTTCCCCAAGCTGAAGCGCTACATGAAACAAGCAACTAGTAAAATGCACCCTTAGCGTGTCCATGAAGGTTGATCGCGTCAAGGTCGATTTTGTTGCTCTCGCTCTTTTGCCCGAGCTGTCACATATCAATCACGTATGGGCGCGCTGCCATGATTCGAACTACTTCAAATCATCTTCATTCCCTTCAAGCTCGCATGCCCATGCTTGCCTACGATGATGTGGTCATGCACGGCGATGCCGAGCGGCTTGCTGACCTCGATCACTGCCTTGGTCATCTGGATATCCGCCTGCGAGGGCGTCGGATCGCCGGAGGGATGATTGTGGATCAACCTATTCAATCAGAAAAAGTCTTGTTTTTCAATATGTTGCCATATCATGGAGATGAGATGGTGCCGGTATCTGGTATCTGTAACGTGCGCCAAATCGTGGTAATCCCGGTACAATCCGGGCAATACTTCAAGAGCCCAGATTCGCATGCTGTTGCACGAATTCCGCACGGTCAAGCTCCGCCGTTAGGCGAGCGCGGATCAGAACCAGGGCTGACCTGACCTTTGACGGATACCATGCAGGCGGCATCTGCCGTCAATTCAAGGTCAACCCTGCTCATTCAGTCCACTTCAATCCTCCGTCTTATCGAAGGGCGCAATTGACATGCGTCTACAGGAAACCAGGTTTGAGCGATCCCAGCGCTCCAGCTCCTCAGTTGGATAGAGGATTGCTTTGCCGATTTTAATGAACGATGGCCCGATCCTCTTCGATCGCCAGTTGCGCAACGTGCCCTCGCTAACTTGATTTCGATAGCGTTCGACAACTTCTTCCAGAGTTAAATAAACAGAAATAGACACAAATTCTCCTAGGCTTCGATCATTGTGCAACGGGCTGTTGCACAAAGGCCTGCGGTCACGTGAATTGATGGGCAGAATTGATTCCGCTGCGTTTGGCGTCGACGACTTAGAAGGTCGTCGGCCAATGTGCGGTAAGACAAGCTGAACATCGAAAGGATCGCTGTGGCACGAGTTTTTACGCGTGAAGAGTTTTATGAATTGGTCTGGTCGAAGCCGCTGACGCATCTAGCGAAGGAGTTCGCGATCTCTGATGTCGCGCTTCATAAGATTTGCAGGAAGCATGACATCCCTAATCCACCTCTTGGCTGGTGGGCGAAGAAGGCGGCTGGGAAAAAGGTGAAGCAAACGCCGTTGCCGAAAGCCAAGGCAGGGAGTGCTCATGGGATCACAATTGCCAATGCGGATCTGAGTCGCGAAGCCGCCGCACTCGCGGGCGTGCGCGAACAGGCACGTATCCTTGCGTCTGAAGGTGATGATAGCCAAGCAGCCCCGTCGCACCCGATCATTGAGCGGACGCTCGCCGGCCTCAGAAAAGCGAAGCCATCCGATATCGGTGTCGTTGTTGCTGACGGGCCTGGGCTCATCAAGTGCGAGGTGGCATCGTTGTCGATCGACCGCCTTGCGATCGCGCTGCCGCGGATCATCCGGGCAGCATCACTCCAGGGCTTTGAGCTCGTCGCAGGCGAGGGCTTGGCGAAGTTCAAATCCAAAACTGAGACTGTCGGCTTCTCAATCGCAGAATCGATCAGGCGAGAAAAGCATGTTCTGACGGATGCTGAGCGAGCCAAGGAGGAAGCATGGGAACGAAGAAGGGATCGTGCGGCACGGCGTAACTCTTGGGATGACCTATTCTCCGACAGGCCTCGCTTTCCGGAATGGGACCATCATCCGACCGGCCACCTCTCGTTTGAGTTCGAGCAGGTGTATGTTTTCCGGGGGGCCGCGCCGCGCCGCAGTTTCCGCGACGCTAAGGTTCAGCGGCTGGAGAATATGGCCAGCGACATCGCTGTAGGCCTTGCAGTGCTTGCTGCGGCGAAAACCGAAGAACGGCTCAGGCGGGAGGTAGAGCAGCGGAGGATTGAGGAGGAGCGTCGTCGCCGCGAACTCGCTGCGCGCGTCAAACATATTCAGGATCGCCGCACCAACGGACTGAGCGCGCTTCTCTCTGAGCTTGATGAACTGGACCGACTACGTCGTCTCATCGCCATGCTCACCGAAGAGGTTTCGGCCGAACCGAGCCCCAGATTGTCGGCGTTTCTGGCTTGGACCACAGAGCACTTGGCGCAGCGCGAGGCTCGCCTATCTCCGCGGGCGATCGAGAATCGCTTCGAGGCGGAGCGCCTGTTTGGTGACGATGACGATCACGGCTTCACGCCCTCGCGGTGGTAGGCTGGCGAGAGTGAGGAAGTCTCGATAGGTTATTTATGGCGCGGCAGGCGAGGGCCGATGCTTTTGGCCGCAGGCTGGTCGTCTGGCGCTTTGTCGCGCTGAGGGAACGGCAGAGTTCGACGCAACGCGTGATATCGCCTCTCGATTTCTTCCTGCTGGGCCGGTGGAAGATCGGCAATGACTTCGTCGATCGTGCGAGGCATGCGGGTTGCTTTCGTTGAAGTGCCGGGAGGTGGATACGAATCAGCCCGGCGATTTCTTGGGATCGGCAGCACGCGGATAAGTCCGCTCTTCTTGAAAGTGACCGTCGACCTTCTGGATCTTGACCGATCCTCCGTCTTTGCCGACAGCCTTCTCGAGGGCGCCGCCTTTGGTCGCATCGGATTTGGTGCCGAAGCTCGCCGTAGGACGACTCGCGCCGTCTTTGGTCAAATCCCAGCGATCTTTCTTCTCGTTATGCGTAAGCGTGAATTTCGGCAGCTTGGCCATTTCCTCCTTCAGAAGCGTTCCGTCTCCCTGGTTTGTATGTTGCGCTTTTATGCCTACCATTGATGGGTCGAAAAGGCGAGTTCCCGAACTTGTCCTTCGGTTTAGACTCATGCTATTTTCACCCACTAATGGTAGGTCAAAAGAACGAAAAGATAAACCAACTTCATCGCCTGCTCCCCGAGGGGCTGGTGGTTGACACCGCTTGGCTGGAAAAACACGGCTACCGTCGGCAGTGGCGCGAAAAGTATGTGGCGCAGGGCTGGCTTGAAGGTGTCGTTCGTGGCGTCTATCAGCGGCCAACCGGTAACGCTGATCAGGCGATAGCCTGGCAGCGCGTGATCATCTCGCTCCAACGACTTCTGGATAAATCCGTGTACGTCGGTGGCCGCAGTGCCCTCGAGCTACAAGGCCTGACGCACTACCTCCGCTTTTCTGGCAAGCCAGAAATCCACCTCTATGCCTATGGCAGTCTGCCCGGCTGGGTCGAGCGAATACCGACCGACGCTCAGTTCGTCGAACACAAGGCAGACAAGCTCTTCGATGCCGACGCACCTGGAAGGACACGCATCGTATGGGGACATTGGGGATGGGAGCTCGATGTCTCCGCGCCCGAGCGCGCTCTTTGCGAACTTCTTGACCTGCTCCCGTCCCGGGAGACGTTCCATCAGGCGGACGTCCTAATGGAGTCGGTCCGCACACTGAGCCCGAAGCGGGTTCAGGCCGTGCTGGAAGCGTGCCGGAGCGTGAAGGTGAAGCGACTGTTTCTCTGGTTCGCCGAGCGGCACGCCCATCCATGGTTCGGCCGGCTCGATCTCAAACGTATCGACCTCGGTCATGGCAAGCGTCAGATCGTGGTCGGCGGTCGACTGGACAGCAAGTATCAGATCACTGTGCCGGAGACACTCGATGCCGGCGTCTGAAGCCTATCGCGCGCAAGTCAGTCTCCTCGTTCGGGTTCTGCCGCTCGTTGCAGAGGAGAACGTCTTTGCGTTGAAGGGCGGCACGGCCATCAATCTCTTCGTCAGAGACCTTCCACGTCTGTCGGTCGATATCGATCTGACCTATCTACCGGTCGAAGATCGCGCGACTTCTCTCGCCAATATCGATGCCGCCATACGACGGATTGCTGCCCGAATAGCGGAGAGTGTACCGCGTAGCCGCACCCAGGCTGTGCCGCTGCACAGCGAAGGCGCTGCCACAAAGGTGCTGGTTGCCTCCGACGGCGTGCAGATCAAAATCGAGGTGACGCCCGTCATTCGTGGCTGCGTCTACTCTCCCGAGATACGGGCGGTTTGCGACCGGGTCGAACAGCTCTTCGGATATGCCGAGGTGCCCGTTGTGTCCTTCCCGGACCTCTATGCCGGCAAGATCGTCGCCGCCTTGGATCGGCAGCATCCGCGAGATTTGTTCGATGTCAGGGATCTGCTCGCGAATGAGGGAATATCCGATGAGCTGCGGCGTGCCTTCATTGTCTACATTCTGAGCCACAACAGGCCGATGGGCGAGGTCTTGGCGCCGACGCGCAAGGATTTGCGCCACGAGTTTGACGCGGGGTTTGCCGGCATGACGGAAGAGCCAGTGACCCTCGAGGCGTTGTACGATGCTCGTGAAGCTTTAATCGCCGAGGTCGTTGGCAAGATGCCTGCCGAGCATCGGCGCTTTCTTCTCTCCTTCAAGGCCGGCGAGCCAGATTGGGACTTGCTAGGCGTGCCTGGAGCCGCGGACTTGCCGGCGGTGCGCTGGAAGATCGACAACTTGGCCAAACTTTCGGAGGGCCGACGCGAAAAGCTGCTGTCTGATCTCAGGCGGGTGCTCGCGACATGAGATACGGAGGACGCATTGGGAACGCCGAAGTGAAAAGGAACAAGACGACGATCCGCAATCTATGCTCCGCAGTAGTCGGCTCTCGGGGTACGGCGCCGACAATGTGGATTGCCAGAACGTCGGCGCCGCAAAACACAGCCGAACTGAGAGGCTAGACCATGGTCCGTCTCTTCGTCGGCGTTACGGACAAGGCCTGGTTCGATCAGTTGAGCGCCTCTGTTCCGCATGACGAAGTCAATTTCTGGCAACCCAGCGGGACGACGCAGTTTCGTGCGCTTCAGCCCGGCGAACTATTCCTCTTCAAGCTGCATTCGCCAAACAACTTCATCGTTGGTGGCGGCATCTTCGGTCACGCGTCAATCGCGCCACTGTCTCTGGCCTGGGAAGCCTTTGGCCTTAAGAACGGCGTTTCCAGTCGCTCTGAAATGCGGGCGCGAATTGCGAGCTATCGCCGCGATCCAATTGCTCTGGACGACAAACAGGATCCGGTCATTGGTTGTCGAATACTGACCCAGCCGTTCTTTTGGCCGAGGGAGCTCTGGCTGCCTGTTCCGGAGAGCTGGTCGCCAAACATCGTGACCGGCAAGGGATTCAGCGCGGAGGAAGGGGATGGGCAATATCTATGGTCTGCAGTCACGGAGCGATTGAACTCGGTTCCTGAGATTCGCAATACAGAGCCGGTCACGGCTGAGCGCTTCGGCAAGCCAACGCTGATCAAGCCGAGATTAGGGCAGGGCGCGTTTCGCCTGACGATCACCGATAGCTATGAACGCCGTTGCGCTGTCTCCGGTGAAAAGACCCTGCCGATTTTGGATGCCGCCCACATCCGTGCTTTCGAGGCCGGTGGAGAGCACGCGGCTTCGAACGGTTTGCTCCTTCGCACTGACATCCACCGGCTTTTCGACCTCGGATATGTGACTGTCTCGCCGGATGGTCGGTTCGAGGTCAGTGGCCGTTTGAAAGCTGACTTCGATAACGGTCGGCACTACTATGATCTTCACGGAACGCCCATTCGCCCTCCCAAGAACCGACATGCTGCGCCATCAGCCGACGCGTTGTCGTGGCATCGAGAGCATCGGTATCTGGGATGAACACTTCTCTCATAACCTCCCCTTTGCTGCCGACTGGACGATGCCATGAGTGAAGCTCCGACAGATACGCGCATTCGATTGGCGGCCGTCGAACACATCAAACGTGCGAGCGCTGGCGGGGTAATCACAGCAGACGAATTACGGGCAGGATTCTTCGTAGACGGGCAGCGAGTTCCGCTGATCAACCCCCAGCGAGGAATATTCAAGCCGGCGTCCATGAAGTATCTGCTCAGTGTCCGGACCGTTTATCCGCGAACTGGCGCGCGTGTCTGGTATGACGATCAACGCACGGTTCATGCACAAATTGAGCGTGGCGATGAACTCATTGACTATGCATTCATGGGTACGGACGCAGGTGCCGCTGACAATCGGTGGCTGCGTGAAGCACGGGATGGTCAAATTCCCATTCTCTACTTCCTTGGTGTGGCGCCTCAGCGCTACACATTCATCTGGCCCACTTATGTCGCCGAATGGTCAGCATCGGATTTGAAGGTACGCCTTGCCTTCGGCGCTCCGGCTACAACGAACAAGGATTGGTCCATCCCAGATGCACCGGAGCGACGATACGGTTTGCGGCTGGTTCGGCAGCGTCTTCATCAAGCCACGTTCCGCGAGGCCATTTTAAGCGCCTATGGCAATAGATGCGCGATCACCGGGTTGCCGGAGGCGCGACTGCTCGACGCTGCCCACATCATGCCAGACAAAGACGAAGATCTCGGACAACCGATCGTCCAAAACGGCCTTCCGCTTTCGAAAATTCATCATGCGGCGTTTGATGCCAATTTGATTGGCATCGATGCAGATTACCGGATCCACGTGAGCGACGCGCTGCTTTCGATAAACGACGGTCCCATGTTCGAGTATGGGCTTAAAGCTATGGCGGGACAGCTTATCAAGCTGCCGACCCGTGGTCAGGACTATCCCGACAGAGGCCGTCTCGAAGAAAGGTTTTCGCAGTTTCGAGGTCGATAGGTTGAATGTTGAGCACGGCTTAGCGTCGTCAGTTATAAGTTCCTCTTGAAAAAATTGCTTTGGTGGCCGTGAAGTAGAGATTTGTACAAGCTTCGCCATGCTATAAAAGTTGTGGTGTCTTATTCTAACAAATTCTGGGTGAAACATATTGGGCGGGGGCCGTGGATATGAAGCTAGTGCGGTTGCGTATAAGCAACTTCAGATCGTTTGACGCGGATTCCACTGAATTAGAACTGGACGATTTGACTTTCCTGCTCGGGCCAAACGGTGCTGGTAAGACTGCAGTTCTACAAGCATTGGCCAGGCTATTCAGTCTGGATCCGGCGCAACGCAAGGTCAGGAAGTCCGATTTTCACGTTCCGCATGACGAGAAGCCCGATAAGTTGCCTGCCGAACGAGAACTTTGGATCGAGGCTGATTTTGAGTTCCCGGAACTGTTAGGCAAAGGCAATAAGGAAGCACCTGCGGTTCCTGGAAATTTCGCTCACATGCAGCTAACGGGGATTGAGGGGCCGGCGCAGGTCCGCTTCCGGCTGCATGCCAAGATCGACCAGGATGATGACATCGAAGAGACCTTCACCGTCGTCATGAAGGTGGACGGCGACGGGAATCCCCTGGAGGAGAGTCGGGTCGCAAAGCACGATCGCAATGCCATTCAGGTGCATTACCTGCCCGCTCGCCGCGACCCTGCGGATCATATTTCCTACTCGGCGAATGCGCTGTTGGGGCGTGCGCTGCGTTCTGCGGATTGGGTAGGGGAGCGCGACAAGATATCCGATCTAACTGAAGAGATCAGCGCGACCCTCGCCGGGAACAGTGCGATCGAGGGAATGACAGACACGCTGTCGGCCCAGTGGGGCAAGCTGCACAAGGGCGACTATTTCGCGGACCCGGCGATTTCATTCGGCCGGAGCGAGGTCGAAAACCTTCTGCGCCACATGAGCGTAGGCTTCACACCAGGCCACGGCGAGCAATTGGTCGACTTCTCCCGACTGAGCGACGGGCAGCAGTCGCTTCTCTATTTGTCGATCGTGCTGGGCATGCATCAGATCGGCGTCGAGGTACTCAGTGGCAAACTGGGGGATGCTTTTGACATCGACAAGCTGCGACCCGCAGTTTTCACGCTGATCGCAGTAGAGGAGCCGGAGAACAGCCTTTCGCCGCACTATCTGGGCCGCGTCGTTCGAACACTCGAACAATTCGCCGGCGGGCAGGATGCTCAAGCGGTACTCGCGACACACTCTCCATCATTGATGCGGCGGGTTCGGCCGGAAGCCGTCCGATATATGCGGCTTGATGAAAAACGTGCCACGGTTGTCAGATGCATCCAGTTGCCTGAGGACGAGGAGGCGCACAAATTCGTTCGCGAGGCGGTGCAAGCCTTTCCTGAGCTTTATTTCTCGCGCTTCGTCGTTCTCGGCGAAGGTGACAGCGAGGAGGTTGTCCTGCCACGCATTCTGGCCGCCGAAGGGATACTCGCCGACGATGCGTCGATATCGGTCGTGCCTCTAGGCGGCCGGCACGTCAACCACTTCTGGCGTCTTCTGCATGGCCTCGGAATACCCCATGTCACGCTGCTGGACTTGGATCTCGCACGGTACCAAGGCGGATGGGGGAGAATCAAATATGCGGCGAAGCAATTGCGGGCATATCGCGACGTGGAGAAGATTGGATTCGACGGCGCGCAGGTTAAATCAATACCCGACTGGGATAGCGAGCAAGGATTGATGTTGGCCGACGATGGCTGGTTCGAACTCCTTGAAGAGCACAATGTGTTCTTCTCTTCGCCGCTAGATCTCGATTTTCTTATGATGACTGCCTATCCCGACGCGTATGGCGTGGAGGACGAAGAGCTTGAGGCTCCGGACGAGGGGGCGCTCAAGGCCGTGCTCGGCAAGAAACGTGATACTGTCAAAGGTCAATACAAGGATGACCAACTCAAATTCTTTGACGCTTACAACACACGATTTAAGCTCGGCAGCAAGCCTGCGTGGCATATTCAGGCGATGGCCAACCTGACGGACAAAGACCTAGCAGACGATTTGCCCGACGTCCTCAAGCGCTTGTTGGAGCGCATCCGCGAAGATCTTAAGGCGTTGCCCGAATGATGCGCGTTGACCGATGGACCCCGTCGGACAATCTCAAGCTCGAACCGAATGCGCTCGCCGCTGCAACCGAGATTGATCGAAACTTGGCCCTGACCGCAGGTCCGGGAGCTGGCAAGACAGAAATGCTGGCGCAGCGGGCCGACTTCCTCCTGCGCACCGGCACCTGTCGCTATCCCAAACGAATTCTAGCGATCTCGTTTAAGGTGGACGCGAGCCAGAACCTCAAGGCAAGAGTTCGGAAGCGGTGCGGTCACGAGCTAGCGGCGCGGTTCGATAGCCATACATTTCACGCCTTCGCCAAGCGGATCATTGACCGCTTTCGGCTGGCACTGACCGGGAAGGACGCCCTCGATCCGGATTATAGTATCGGGCCAGCGCGGATCCAAGGGCAGTCGATCACGTTCCAAGACATGGTTCCGCTGGCGGTAACAATCATTGAATCCAGTGATATCGCGAGGAACGCCATCCGACAGACCTATAGCCATGTCTTTCTCGATGAGTTCCAGGATTGTAACAAAGAGCAGTACGCCCTGATCACAGCCTGCTTCCTCGGCTCCGGGGCTAAGTTAGTTGCAGTGGGCGACACCAAGCAAAGGATCATGGGCTGGGCCGGAGCGCTGGAGGGTATCTTTGAGACCTATGCAGCAGATTTCGCAGCAGAACCGCTGAACCTCTATCAGAACTTTCGGTCAGCACCCCGGCTTCGTCGCATGCAAAATGCGATGGTGCGGGTCATGGATCCGCCCGCTGCGCTCAACGATGCGGAGCTGCCGGGCGAAGATGGAGAGATCGAAATTCTTCACTTCAAGGATGCCACCGAAGAAGCCTCCTATCTCGCTGACGCTATCAGCAGCTGGGTAGAAAAGGATGCGATCGAGCCCTCCGAAATCGCAGTGCTCGTCAGCAAGCAGCAGAACCTCTATTGCCAAGAATTGCGTGCCGCTCTGCAAGAGCGAAAGGTCCCGTTCCGCGAGGAAGACCAGGTGCAGGATTTCGCCTCCGAGCCGGTCGTGAGGCTGCTAACTGACTTTCTCCTCGTGGTTAGCGGTGGCGCGCAGCCGGAGGCGTTTCGGCGATTGCTGGAAGCCGTCATTTACAGCGAAAGTCTCGATGATGAGCAGGAATACCGTGCTCGTTCGCGGTGGGACCGCTATGTTGGCGACGTTCGCCAGCAAATGGCGACAGGGCAGATCAATCCAGGCGACCACGATACGCTGACAAAACTCGCGCAGGAGCTCATCGACATGATCGGTCGAGATGCTGTCGTGGCTTTTTCACCGGATTATGCGCAAGGCAACAGGCTGGATCAGTTGATCGAGGGCACGGTCGCCCGAATTTCCGATTTGCTTGACGATGGAAGCGACCTCTCTGCGGCGCTGACTGCTTTCTCTGCGGATCGCGCCGTCAGGATCATGTCGATCCACAAGAGCAAGGGCCTGGAATTCCACACGGTGATAGTGATGGGCATCGAGAAGGAGACGTTCTGGGGAAAGATCGAAGAGGAACGTGCCGCATATTTCGTCGGGATTTCGCGCGCCAAGCAAAAGCTCGTGCTCACTGCGTGCGACCGTCGCGACAAGCCAGAAGGGGCGTCACGGTGGACTTCAGAACGGACGGATCAGACGGAGTTTCTCGGCTATGCGGAAGCTTACGCCTAGTCCATCGCCGAAGCGTTGCTCCGCGATTCCGTTCCCGGCCGCACTTGATGGAGTGGTGGTTGGAAAGAGGACAGCGGTGACCTGCGATAATGGATGAGGAATATTGATGGCTGCTGCCATTCTGAGGGCACAAGCGCGATCTGAACTTTTCCGGACCGTTGTTGTAGACGGTCCGCTCGCCCTGCGCATGGCTCGGCTAAAAGCCGCGCGTGCCGGCGTGGTCGGCCTTCAGATCATGACCCTTCCGCAATTGGCCGCTCGGTTGGCGGGAGGGTTTGTGCGCCCCGCTCAACGAGAAGAGCTGGAGCCCGCGCTAGCTGCTGCACTTGCCGAAGGCGGGTTCGCAGAGCTGACGCCGCTGCAGAATCTACCCGGGACAGTGCGCGCCCTGGTGCGGACCTTCGAGCGGCTGTGGTTCGCTGGGGTCGATTTAGCTTCGGTGAGCCCGGAGCCGCGGGTTTTAGACCTCGCCCTCATCGACCGCAGGGTCAGGACGCGGCTCGGGCCTGGCGTCCTCACACCACCCGACCTGGCGGTGGCTGCCAAAGCGCGGGTCCACCTTGCCGCCGAGCTGCTCGGGCCCGTCGCTGTCGAGCATATCGCCTGGGTCGCTCCGGTCTGGCGCAGTCTCGTTGCGGCCGTCGGCGGGGTGACGAGCGTGATGAAGCTCCCTGCTGAAGAGATGAGCGGCGCGCCGTCCGCCATGGCCGCCTGGGTCTGTGCCGATCCCCATTCGGAAGTGGTCGAGGCCTTGCGATGGGCGCGCGAACTGATCGCAACTGGCAGGGCCAAGCCCGAGGAGATCGCGATCGCCACGGCCGCCCCCGGTGCTTGGGACGAATCCATGCAGACTCTGGTGGCGAGCGCCGAGTTGCCCGTCCATTTCTCCCACGGAACGCCGATCCTTTCGACGGTCGATGGGCAAGCATGCGCGGCTCTGGCCGAGCTCTTAGGACAAGGACTCTCGCAGGAGCGAGTGCGGCGCTGGCTGGCCCATAGCGCGGGGCGCTGTACCGCCTTGGCAGCACTTCCTGAGCATCCGTTGGCTGGAGTCCAGGCCCAAGTCCATCTTAACGACTTGGTCCATTGGCGACGCGCGCTCGAACTGGCTCAGGGACAGCGGACCGATGGCGCGGGGCCGGCGCTCTCGCTCCTGCCGGCCCTGGAACTGATAAGCAGAGGATGGGCCGCAGCTGAAGAGGCCGGACAAAGGCTATTGCCGGCCTCCGCGGCGCGTGTCTGGAGCGCCGCCCTGCGCGCCGGCCCGGCGGAAGCGCTCGCCTTCTCGCTGATGGAATTGCGGATCCCCGACGGCACGGACCCGGGCAATAGCGTTGTCTGGTGCCCGGCCGCGCATCTGGCGGGCGCGCCGCGACGCTTCGTGTGGCTGATTGGTCTCACTGCGGGAGGTTGGCCCCGAGGCGTTTCCTCCGATCCGCTTCTGCCTGACCACATCTTCTCCCTGGACGACGATCAAGCGCCGACACGTCCCCAAGCCGATCGGCGGTCATTCGCCTTGATCGTGCGCCACGCCGAGAACCTTTCTCTCTCCTATAGTCGGCGCAATGCCCGCGGAGGTCTGCAGACGCCAAGCCCGCTGTTACCCGCGAACCTGACACCGGTTCGGCTGGCTCGTCAGCGTATTCCAGAGCATGCGTTCAGCGCGGCGGACCGGCTGGCCGCTCGACCTGAGGAGGCTCGGCAGAGCCCACGCATCGCCCGCGCCACCGTATGCTGGCAGGCCCGCCGGTCAGCGGAAGCTGGTGCGCACGACGGGATCATTCAAGCCGACCACCCGGTGGTCATCCGCGCGTTGGAGCAACCGCAGTCGGCAACCTCTTTGCGGCGACTGCTGCGCGACCCGCAGGGATTTGTGTGGCGCTACGCTCTCGGCTGGCGGGAAACCGTTGTCACCGACCAAGCGTTTGACCTGGACCCACGCGCCTTTGGCGACTTGGTTCACTGGTTGCTCCAGCGGACAGTGAATGTTCTCGAGCAAGGACCCGGCTTCGGCCGGGCGTCCGCGGAAGAGGTCGAAGCCGCCCTGGACACCGCCCGCGACGCGGTCCTTGTCGAGTGGCCGCTCGAACGGCCGTCGCCGCCGCCGCTGCTGTGGCGCTACACCCTCGACCGGGCTCGGACGGTGGCGCTGCGCGCCCTACAGCTGGATCCGAGCTTCGAGGCGGGCACGCGCAGCTGGACAGAAGTGCGGTTCGGGGACCCCGACGGCGCCGCGGCGGACCCGAGGGCGCCTTGGGATCCGCGTGACATCGTTCCGGTTCCTGGCACGCCGCTCACGATCCGCGGCGCCATTGATCGCCTCGAGCTCGACGCCGGCGACCGGCGAGCCCGGGTCACCGATTACAAGACGGGAGCGGTCCCCAAGACGCCCCAAGATCTGCGGCTCGGAGGCGGTGCCGAGCTGCAGCGTGTATTGTACGCTGTCGCCGTGGCGCATCATCGGCCAGAGACCCAGATCCAGGCGCGGCTGGTCTTCTTGACGGAGGAGGCCCCGCAGCCTTACCCGCTTCGGGGCGAAGATCTGGACCAGGCCGTTACTGCCGCTGTCCAGCATCTCAACTCGGGTGTGGCTCTCGCTCGGGCGGGGACCAGTTTGCCAGGCCCGACCGATCCCTGGGAGGATTGGAACGAGCTGCGTATCGCCCTGCCAGCGATCGGGGAGCCCTTCACCAGGATCAAGGACGCGGCCTTCCGTCGCGCTTTCGGCGACTTCGCCGCAGTGTGGCGGGCGCGATGACGGAGCTTCGCGACGCCGCCGCCCGTGTGCGGGCCTTGTCGGACTTCGGCTCGACTCTACTGGTCGAGGCGGCCGCGGGCACGGGCAAGACTTCGCTGCTGGCCGGGCGCATCGCACTGCTGCTGGCGAGCGGCGTGCCGCCGGCGTCCATTGCCGCCATCACCTTCACGCGGCTCGCGGCCGACGAGCTTGCCGGTCGGGTGCGCGAGACTATCGACGAGCTCTTGGCGAAGAAAATTCCGCGTCCGCTGCAAGCGGTTCTCCCAGCGGGCCTCACCGACGACCAGCGTCGGGCGCTGGAGGCGGCGTCAGCGGGACTCGACGGCCTGACGACCACGACCATCCACGGTTTTTGCCAGGAAATTCTGCGTCGCTACGCCGTCGAGGCCGACGTCGACCCCGGTGCGGACGTCTTGGACCGGGATGGGGAAGACCTGGCGTTCGGACAGGTGTTTGAGGCTTGGCTCGGCCGTCGGCTTGGCGACAGCGGGCGGGCGGAGGATCCGATCGCAATCCTGGCGCAGCGCGATCCACGCAAGTCCACCAAAACCTTGCGGCAGATGGCCGACTTCCGTCGCAAACACCGTGACGCGACGGCGCCCTTGGGGGACCTGACCGGTCGGCCGGATCTCGTGTTCAGCACCGCCGTGGACACGTTCAGACGGGCCGTGGCCGCTGCGCCCCCTGACAATCGCAACACGGTTGTCCTGGAGAATCTGGAGGCGCTGGATATTCACTTCCGGGACGGCTTCGCCGTCACTCCGGACTTCGCCCATCTGTGGCGACTTGCCCATCCGCCGCAGCTGAGCTGTATGGCCAAGGACTCCTTCGACCTCCAGCGCCCCCGACATCTTGGGAAGCCGGGGCCAAACGCTGCAGCCGAGCATCTCCAGTTGGTGACGGCCTATGAGGAGACCGAAGCTGCCTATCGGCAGATGATGGGCGGCATCGGCAGCGGCGTTTTCGCCGCCCTGTTCCCGGAGCTGGACGAGGTGCTGGCCGACTATGAGGCCTACAAACGACGGGCAGCGCTCCTCGATTTCGACGATCTTCTAATCCGCACCCGGCGCCTGTTGCGCACCCACGAACCGGTTCGGCAGCATTTGGCGACGTGCTATTGCTACCTGCTCGTGGATGAATTCCAGGACACCGATCCGGGGCAGTGCGACATCATCTTCCGGATTGCGGCGGCCGAGCCGGCGGATGAATGGACAGAACTCGCGCCCCGCGCCGGCGCTCTCTTTCTGGTGGGCGACCCGAAGCAGGCGATCTTCCAGTTCCGCGGCGCTCACATCGCCAACTACGAGCTCGCGAAGGCGCTGATCGTGCGCACGTGGCCCGACAACGTCGTCCAGATAAGCGCTAATTTCCGCTCACGCGAGGGCGTACTGACTTATGTCAACGGCGCCTTCCGCGGAGCACTCAACGCGGCGTCGCAGCCTGGTTATGTCGAGCTGGAAGCCACCCGCCGAGACGATCCAGCGCGACCGAGCGCTACTCGTCTGACGATCGGGGCGCCTCCTGCTTCCAAACGCGAGGTCCTGCAGATCGAAGAAGCCGACGCGGTCGCGGCAGTCTGCGCGAAGCTGGTGGGCGCGCGGCTCCTGCGGGATGCCGAGGGCCGCATTCGGCCGGTGGCGGCGCGCGATATCGCTTTGCTTGCGCCGACCAGCAACAGCCTATGGCTGTTCGAACGCGCGCTGCGCCGGGTTGGACTTCCCATCACCTCCCAAGCGGGCAAGGGACTCTATCGTCGCCAGGAGACTCAGGATGTCATTGCCCTGGTGCGGGTGCTGGCTGACGCCAAGGACACTGCCGCCTTCGGCGCCTTGATGCGAGGCCCACTGGTCGGCTTCACCGATCAGGTCTTGCTTGACGTCACGGCAGCTCTGCCTAAGCGGGACGGGCGACCGGGCGCCTTTACGGTGGCCACCCCGCTCGACGATATCGCAAATCCGGAGGCGCGTGCGGTGGTGGCTGAGCTCGTGGCGCTGCGCCGTCGCGCGCGGTTTACCAGTCCCGCACAGCTCCTCGGTGAGGCGATCGAGCGGCTGGCCGTGCGCGTCACGCTTTCTCTGCGCGACGATCCACGTCACGCGGCGGCGGCCACCGCCAATATCGATGTTATCCTCGAGCGTGCGGCCCGCTACGGGGTCCGCGGACTTCGGCGGTTTGCCGCGGACCTTCACGCGGACTGGCGGGACAAACGCGAAGCGCCGGAGGGCTGGGGCGAAGTCGATGGTGACGCCATTTCCATTGTTACTATGCACAGCGCCAAGGGCCTCGAGTGGCCGGTCGTGATCCCCATCAACGGCGTTGTCCAACTGCGCTCGCCTGAGCGGTTCGTCCGCCATCCGGATCGTGGTACGCTCCACTGGCTTGTGGGCGACATCGCAGCCCCGGAACTCGCCGAGACGGTCCGACAGGACACAGAAAGCCAGCAGCGCGAAAAGGTGCGGCTCTGGTATGTGGCGTGCACGCGCGCCCGGGATTTCTTGATCTTGCCGCATCATCCGGATGCGAATGCGCGGTCCTGGGCGCGTGTGCTCGAGCTCGGCACTGCCGGTCTGCCGGAGATCGATCTGGGCGCCTTTGCCGGAAACCCACCCGCACCGGACGATCCACCCGTTAACGGTCAGGACGCTGCGACCTTCGCAGCGGAGGCCGAACGCATCGCCGCGGCGAGTCCGCTCATCACCTGGCTGCGGCCTAGCGACCACGATGCCGACCGCGCCCAGAGGGTGGAAGTCGTGTCGGACTCCCTCGACGAGGAGGAAGAGGCATGGATCACCACCGGCGGGCGGCTGAGGGGCCTCGTGTTGCACAAGCTAATGGAGGAAATCCTCGAGGAGGATTTGGCTGAAGAGGCTAGCGCGCTCGCCGGGCGGGCGCGTGAGCTGACCGCGCAGCTCCTTGCTCCGGGCGAGATCGACGAGAGCCTCGAGGATGTCGCCGAGCTCGCTCAGACCGTGCTTCGTACACTCGCTCTCCCCGATGTCGCGACTTTGCGGCCGCGGCTTCGCGCGGAGCTGCCGATCTACGCTCTCATCGGAGCGGCCGGCGAGGCCCAGCCGATGGCCGGCAGGGTGGACGCAGCGACACACGCGGAGGACGGAGCGTTTGAGGTGGTCGTCGATTGGAAGAGCGACATCGCGCCGGGGCCACAGCAACTGGCCGATCATGTGGACCAGCTGCGGCTATACCTGGAGGCGACTGGGGCTCTGCGTGGTGCCTTGGTGTATATGAGCCTCGGAAGGGTCAGGTGGGTCGAGTCCTCGACCTGATGGCGCCCTAGAGTGTCACGCCACCGCCTAGCTTTCGAAGCTCGTGCAGGGGGAAAGGACGAGCAGTGTCGGCGTCGTATTGCGCATGCGCACCACGCAGGCGGTGGACCAAAGTCGCCAAAGTCAGAGGATCATCCCCCTCCTGGTGGAAGGCAATGCAGATCTCGTCCATCTGCGAACTGACCCGGCCTAAATTCTCCTTTGGCGGGCGGACGTTCTCTTCCAATTCTGCGTGCCTGGAGACGCGGGCGGCAAAATGCTGCGCATTGGAGACCGTAATCGGTTTCTGCTTCAGACCGTAGTAGGTGCGCTTCGCCGCGCCCCAGCCGAAGAGACCGCTCGGCCAGCTGTTGTTCGTGTCGTGGTGATAGTAGGGCTGCCGCTTAGGATCGGGGCTGGTGCGAACCATCCGCAAATTAGGCAGGTCGTTCGGCGTCAGCGTTCTATTGGCGATCGTCAGCTGGTCGAAGACCAACCTTCCGTTCGCCAGCGCCGAAAGCTTGTGCGTCAGGGTCTCACCCTCGCAAATCACTAGAGCGGGGCCGACTCGGTTGATGTCCTCCATCGCCATGGTGAAGAAGGTCTCGAACTTGGCGAGGTTCTCTTCCTGACGGCCTCGACCGAACTTGCCATAGTCGCCCTTCAGGATCCGCAGGACGGCGACCGCATAGGGCGCCCATTGTGGTGTCCCGGCTTCGTCCGGAATTGCACACTCTAGGTGTCCCTCCTTAGTGCGGGCGGCAAGCGGGAAGGCGTGACCCTTGCGCTGCTGGCCTGCCACGAAGTCTGCATTTCTTTGGATGACGGTCAGAGCGGCCGGCTGCAGGTCCTGCGGCAGGTCCTCCACAGGCAGAACGCCCAGCATGCGCAGGCAGTCACTGAGGGCCGATCCATATTTGGCTTTCATCGTGCTTTCGGACAGCGCCTCGACAGAGGTCAGGACGACCTGGGGCAGAAGATCTGCACATGCGAGCACCCGTCGGGCAAGCTGAAACGGATCGCCGATGCGTCCCTTCAGTGCCTCGGGCATTTCTAAAATGGCCCAGCCGATTCCAGTCGTTCCGGCCCGGGCCGCGGCCACGTGTGCCGCCATCGCCTTTTGGGCTTCGTCGAACGCCTGCGAGCGGTTCAACTCGCGAATGCTGCGCAGTTGGGCAGGGTTGAGGACTTTCGCCTCCTCCATCGTCGCCTCGTCCCAAGAGACTTCCTCAGCCAAAACGCTGGCGTTGACTGGATGTAGTCGGATTGTGAGCCCGCAGCTCCACGATAGCACCCCGGGCTCCTGTACCTCCGACGGGCCGAGCTCATCGAGGAGGGCGCCGGCGAGCCGTTGGGGTGCGTCCTCCCGGCGCTGAAAAATGAAGAGATCGACCTCGGCGGTGGGCGCACCCACGGCCTCTAGGGCCATGCGGACAGCGCGCCGGCGCGCGGCGAAGATCTCATCGTCCGCCTTGCTGTTGAACGGCTTGTCGAGCGGCATCACGACTCGAGCGCGGGTCATCGGCTCAACCGCCGCAAAGCCTGCTTTGGAAAGGGCCTGGTTCAAAGACTCACCGATGTCGTGACGGTCCGGCCAGGAGATACCGGTGCCGCCAGGCAGCCAGTCGTCGCCATGCACGGTTCCAAGGCGCGGTAGCACCCATAGGCCGTCCTCGTCGACTACGGGTTGGGCCAACTCATCCGGAGCGAGGGCGGCCCGGCCGGTGAGGCGACGGACCAGGTCAAAGACCTTTTGATCGTCCTTGTGCGGCCAATAGCCAACGGTAGGCCCGTATCCGCCTTCAGCTGGTGCCGGGCCGGCCTTGGCACGAAAGTCGAACGATGTGTGGCGGTAGGTGTCGCCAGAGGCGATCTCTATTGCGGGCATGAAGACGTCAAGCGCGCGATTCGGATCGTTGCGACCCGTCCATCGGCTCACCGAACCCCAATTGCGGATGGAAGGCCGAGCCAAGAGGTGGAGTCGCGCACGTTCGGGATAAGTGGGCGTGTAGAGAGTGATGACTTCACTCCAAAGGCCTCGCTGGGTCTGGCGCGGCGGAAAGGCCACCAGCTCCACCCCTGTAAAGGCGTCCGCTTGTGCGGCTTTGGCCACGAGCACGCGCTGCGTGCCACTTTTGAAGCGCAGGTCTTGTCCGGCCAATGCGTACAGGGCGTGCGCCGCGATTGCATCGAACATCAAACTGTCCGCCGGACTCGGACAGGCGCTTACCTGCTGCTGAAGCGCGCCGTTGACCGACAGTCTGCTCCAGCTGGCGGCGTCCATAGCGGTCGCTGCGATCGCTGCGCGCGTGGGAGCAGGCTTGTCGGGATAGATCAGGGTTAGCCACAGGCCGATAGCCGCTTGGACCCGGAGACGCAGTCCATCGTTGGCGGCGACGTCGCCTACCAGAAAGAAGGAAAGAGGCTTGCTCTGGGTCTCGGGGTCCCAATGATGGCGCCGCATAAAAGCGATCTCAGGTACGAACCAGGCTAAGATCTCCGAAAGCCCATCAAGGCGTAAGGTCGCCGGGGCGTCGTCCGGGCGCTTGGACTTCTCCCGTGACCAGGCCTGAAGGGTCTCCTGCGCGTCCGGCGAGAGGCGGTAGCGTGTCAGGATCAGGGTGTCCTGAGCCGTGAAGTTGGCCTCCCAGACATTTAGATTGAGCGAATTCACGTTGCTAGCCATAGGCGAGGCCCTTGGTCTTGGAGAGCGCATCGCGGAAGGGCTGGTAGAGCAATTTCGCGAGGGTTCTGGCGGTGAGATCGGATGATGCCATTGCGACGTCGAGCTGACGCAGCGCTTGAACGAGGACGCTGCTGTCGGAGGAATCGGTGGCACCATCGAAAGAAAGTGGCGCGAACTGGCGATCCACAAGACCGATGTGCACGGGACAGCCGTTGCGAATACCGCGGCCGATGGTCTGCCAGAGTGGGGTCAGCATGTCCCAGGCGAACTGGGCTTTGTACTCGGTGGACAGGCTACTGTAGCCGCTGCGCGAATATAGGCTGTAGCGAACGATGTTGGTCGCGGCGTAGCGCATTCGGCGAGCGCGTTGGGACAATCGCTCGTCCGGCTGTTCCGGATTCTCGCCCATACCGTGGTCAAAGCGTTCCACGCCATAGCGGTTCAGACGGCCGATTACTGCGGCAAGGTCGTCTGGCCGCGGATGGGGTCGGTGCAGGAAATAGACCGAAGCAATCGCCGCACGACTTTGGCTGTTGAGGATGTTGTGGCCACGGGCGACCACTTGCATCGGTGCGACCAAAATCGATTTTTCGGGCTCCTCGCCGAAGCGTTCGATCAGCGAGCGCGGGAGGGGCCGGGCACGCCGCAAGCGCTGATCGTCTGGCGCGCCGGCGTCATCGGCCTGGTCCCGGGTCAGGCCGAACACCCGCCAGTCGGCGAAGCCGTGAGTCTCGAGACTCTCTAGCAGGATGTCAGCGACGATCGCAGCATCGGCGTAGGAATTGGTGACCAGGAGGGCTCGGCGACGCCCCCGCAAGTGCTCCTCGCCCCATTCACGGGCCATGCGCAGCCAGTTCTCCTCGATGAGGTTCAGGTTGTCGCGGCGCGTTGACAGGCGCACCGCTACGCCGCTCAAAGCCTTACGACGGTCTGCTTCCCGCAGACCGGAAATCCGGACCTGCTTTCCCTCCTCGTTGCGTAGGCTCACCAGCTCGAACACCGACCGCCCGATCGCATCGAGCTCGGCCTGCGGCTGCAGCAGCACTCCTTGAGCTGGGATTTGCACGTCGAAGCTCGGCGAGGCGCAGTCCATGGGTTTGCCAGTGCGCGGATTGAACTGACGTTGGGAACCGCCGGCCCAGCTCGTGCCGCTAAGCATTAGTACATGGGGTCCCGCCTGTCCTTCGCTGGCAAGCAGGTCGTGTAGGTGGGTGAGTAGGTGGCGGCCGACCCCCAGGTGGTTGATGAGGGTCAGCTTGCCGCCCATCGTGTCGCGCCGGTCCTCACTCGGCTCGTCATAGAGCAGCCCGAACACCGCTCCGGCCGGGTTTGATGGCAGTAGGGTACGGTAATGGCGAATAAGGTTGTTGGCCTGGCTCAGCAGCTGAGCGTCGTCGATCCCAAGGTCTGTGGCCACCGCTGGCTGGGCCTTTACCAGCCAGTAGTAGTGGGACAGGACCAGATCAGTGACGACCGCCAGTACCAACGCGAGCGCATTGCCGCGAGGGCTCATGGCCGCCTTGTTGTCGGGGTCGGTGGCGTTGAAGGCCGCGAGTGGACCATCCAATAGATCTTGGACCCGATCAGCCAGGTCCTCGTAGTAGTCGCTGACCACCATGTCTCTGGCGATGGCCTGCAGGGCTTCGCTGGCGGACTGAAAGGTAGCGTCACGGAAAGGCTGGTGCGCCTCGTCGGCCTGTTCCTCAGTCTCCTCCTGGCTGACGGCGGAGCCCTGAGAGTAACGCGAGATGCTCCCCGCGACCTTGATGACCTCCAGGAAGTCCTCTTCAAAGTCCGGATCGTCGAAGCTGCGACCGGGACGTGCGAGGCCTTTCACGTCCTGCCGCCGACGCCAGATCTCGTAGAGGATTCCACCGGCGGTGAAGGGGCTGTTGCGGTAGAAATCGGCCAGATAGACCTGCTCGTTCTGGAGAAGAGCGTAGAGAGTACCGATCAGGCGATAGAAAATGTGGAAGTTTGCTTGCCAGCGGGCGTTCACTTGGCGGCGGAACTGCACGCCACTGCGCTCGCGTAGCGCCTCGGACGACTTGGCGCCGATGGCCGGCGCGTAAACGTCGCGCTCGTCGCCCATGATCGGGGAGCGAGGGGCGAAGATGTCATCGAGGGTCTTCTGGACGGAATCGACTTCGTCGACGATCATCAGGTCCAGGGTGTGCTGGAACAGTTCCGGCAGGGTGAGGTGCCGCGCCGAGGTCCATTTGTCCGGCGTCATGTGAACGAAGGCCTGGGGCGTCAGGGCGATGACCTTGGCGGTGACAGCACTGCGCTGCTGTCCCTGAGCCGGGCATTGTGCCCACAGAGGACACGACCGCTCGGCGCCGACATCGTCGTTATCGTCGATCTCCGCGTCATCGGCGAGCTCGGCATCCCGACGACGCTGATAGATGCGGTGGCAGGGCTTTTCCTTGAAGGTTGGGAAAGCAGGCCGCTGGCTCGATCCGCGGACGACGACCGGATCGCGCTGGAAGCCGTCGAGCGGACAAGCGACGCTGAAGTTCTCGGCGACGTCGCCGACAGCCGCCACCGACCAGCCCGAGGACGACAGGCCCTGCTGCCAGTGGATGGAATTCAGGTGGCGGTCGCGATTGTAGAAGCTTGAGAGCACGGTGGCGTCGACACCGTGCATCCGCAGTCGGGCGATAAGGGTTGCCCCCTGGATGGTGTCGGTGACCAGGATGCCGATGCGTTTTCCACCACCACCGAGGGTTAGGGCCATGACGACAAGCCACACCAGGGTGGATTTGCCGGAGGACAACATGCCGAGAACATGGACGGCGCCGTCTAACGTCAGGGTCTCACCGTCAAAGAAACCGTCCTTAAGGCCTTCGAGCTTGAGTTTAGTGAGGCGGTCGCGCAGCCGAAGCGGCGGGAGGGTCGAGGGCCAGTCCGGCTGTGCTTCTCGCGCGTCGACCGTTTCGGCAGTGGCTTGCAGCTGCGCCAAGGTCAAAGTGATCGGCGCATTCCGGCGCCGGCGCGGCAGGGTGTGCTCGGCTGCGGTCGGCGCCTCTGGTTCGACCGGCGGGATCTGGTAGGCCAGCAGCGTCTCGCCGCGATTGGTACGGACCAGGGCCTCGCCTGCGCTGGCCGGCTGCAGGGTACGGCTTACCCAAGGCGCCGGGGTCTCCAGATGTTCGGCAAGGACGGCGAGCACGCCATCGGGAGCGCTGCGCCGCAGGGTCGGGATGCGACCATCGACGGCGTAGCAGCGCATCGTCTCGGGGGTGAGGCCGTGTAGCCGGCAGGCGTCTAGCCAGGCCGACGCCGACATGTAGCGGCTCGCCAAATGCCGCAGGCTGGTCAGATCGCGCAGGAAGACCGAATCCGCGCCATCCGCCATAACCTTCGCATAGCCAAGCAACAGATAGGGAAGAGCCGATACGTCCTCGTCCGGACAATGACGGGCGAGGAAATGAAGGCAGAGCTCAGTGAGCCCCAGCGTGCGGTCCTCGGTCGCGGACAGGTTCCGCGCGGCAGGGTCGGCGCTTCGTAGCGCCTTGCGGTAAGCCGCCAGGAAGGTGCGATCGGTCCTCATGGCGCTAACCCTTCGAGGAAGTCGGACACGGCGGCGAGCGAGACGGTCGGACGGCCGTTGGCCGCGCGCAGGGCCTCGAATCGGGCCTCAAAGCGAGGATCCGTCTCGATGATGTAGTCGGGGATCACGAGGTAGCAGTGGTGGTCGGCCTCAAAAGTCTTGAAGCCTTTGAAGCGGCTGGCGAGGCGCGCCGGCGAAATATAGTCCTTAACATCGATGGCCAACCGTCGGCTGCCGTCCGGTGCGATCGCTACAAGGTCAACCCGATCTAGGGCTGGCCACAGGTTGGTCGTCCAACCGAGCGCGTCCAACCGGCGCTTGAGTTCGAGCTCCGTCAGGCCCGGAAGCGCCCAGAAGGTGCGGAAAGCGCGCTTCAAGTAGAGCATGCCGGGGCGATACTTGAGCCTTCCATGTACGCCTTCGCGTGCCCTGCGGATCGCCTCAGGCTGGCGACACTCGGTGTGGAAGGCGCGCCCGTCACGCCGCAGAATCGTTCCGCTTACAGTGCAGGTCGGCAGCTCACCGTTAATCGCGAAGCTCTCGGGGATCCGGTCATAGAAAGCCTCGACGATTTCGTCCGATCGTTCGAGGGTGGCGAGCAACGGGTCCATGAGGATGGCTGTGGACCAGCTCGTCATGACCACATTTTCGATGACGGTCTTCCGCCAGGTCCGGTAGAGCTCCTCACCATCGACCCGGTCGCGGCAGAGGCCTACCAGCATCTCATAGCCCAGGTTCTCCTCGATCTCGGATTCGGGATCCCCTCCAGGCAGGGCCAAGGCACGGCACGCAGTGCTCGCCTCACCGGACTCCACCAACCGCACGGCAAGGTAGTCGCCGCCAACATCCCAGCTGATATCCGGAAGCCACCGGAAGAGAGGTTCTTGAGCGCGACGCATCAGTCCGTGAAGATCAGTAGGCCAGACGTCACGTCCCTCCGCGAGGTTGCGGGCAGCGCCCAGGTCGAACACACGCCGGACGGACATCGGATACGGCGCCCTCAACCACCCTTCGGCGTCGATACAGGTCTGAATTTGGATGATGGCACTGGCGATTAGAGTGACCATTTCACGAACGGCGTGGACGGGCGCCTGGGGACCCTCGAGCTGCGAGAGTTTGACAAGGACATCCGGCGCCACACCCGCTGGATCATCGAGATAGCGGTAAAGGGTTGCGCGGCCGATGCCCAGTTGCTCGGCGGCGGCTGTCTTCCAGCGGCGGCCGTAGCCGAGCTTCTCCGAGAAGAGCGCCTGGGCGCGCTGAGGAAAGGGCAATGCATCGACCAACGAATCATCTCCATGAGACAAATGGGATAATATCGTCTCAAGTGTCTCACTTCAAGTGGATGTGGTTGCTAACTGGCGCGAGCGAAAGCTGTTTTGATACCGTGACATTATGGCAGCGAGTGCGACCTTGGATACGTCCTCAGAAGGACGTGTGCGCTGGGTCGTCTCTGGTGTGCCGTTCGACTTGTGCAAGTGATCAGCAAACGGGCGTCGATCCAGGGTATTGGCATCAACCGTCTTGAAACGCAGCTTGTCGCTGGAGAACTCTGAAAGTTCGCCGATGTAGCGCGTTGGCTCGCGGCTGTTCCCAGGCATGAGTACGCCCGGGCGCGCGGATCAAGGCGACGTAGACGAGGCGCCGCTGCCTGGTTAAGGAGGAGAGACGATCAGTGTGGCGCGCGATCAGTTTTCGACAAACCTCAATCCGGCAGCCGTACGCAATCAGCACAGAGCGGTTTGTACCGTCTTGCGAAGTCTTTCAACTCTCGCACGTCGCGTTTCTCCAGGCCGCCTGTAGGACCTCACTGAACGTTCAGGTGCTGGCTGAGGTGCGAAAATGTTAGCCATCGGATAGGCAGGCCGGAAACGGTTATCCCGTAAATAATCAACGGGCGAAGCTCAAGCTGCTCCGCATCTTCAATCCTTATGGAATCGCGAACTGTTTTCCGTATTGAGGGTGATGGAAAACAAACTTGTCGGTCGAGATATAGAAGTGATGTTCTCGTTCCGACCGCGTTTCCTTGTTTCAAGGAATTCTCAAAATGGCTTGGTCACATCATGTTGTCGGTAGTGAAAGCATTGTTTTGGGGACATGGACGAAAATTGGTAATTCATCATCCCACTCAGTTCGAAGCATGCCGTCAGTAACATGCTGAAAACACGTCGTTCCCGTTATCGTCCGGGATCGTGCATGCGCCCCAGTGCCCGAGGGGTACCGAGCGGGATTGTTGTGCACCATGATGATCGCCGTGGCCGACAGTTCCAGTGCCCGTTTCACCACCTCGCGCGGATAGACCGGGGTGTGATCGACGGTCCCGACCTGTTGTACCTCGTCGGCGATCAGCTGGTTGCGCTTGTCGAGGAACAGGATGCGAAACTGCTCCTTGTCGGCGAAAGCCATGGCTGTGCGGCAATAGTCGATCACCGTGCCCCATGACGACAGCACCGTGCGCTGCTTGAGCTGCCCCTTGGCGACGCGTTTGGATGCGGCGGCGATCAGCTTGATCTCGGTAATGGCCGCTTCGCCGAGCCCGCCGATCTCGCGCAGCCGAGCATCGGGCGCATGAACGGTCTCCGCAAAAGAGCCGAAGGCCTGGATCAGCGACTTCGCCAACGGCTTCACGTCCCGGCGCGGCAGCGCGCGAAACAACACGAGCTCCAGCAATTCGTAGTCGCTCAGCGCATCCGCACCGGCGGTGCGGAAGCGGTCACGGAGCCGTTCGCGATGGCCGTGATAATGCCGCGCTTCGGAGAGGCCGGGCAGAAGATTGTTCGGGGATGACGGCATGCAAACTCGCTGGACGCGTGTTCGCGAGCATGCCGTGCTTCGCCACGTTTGCAACCTAAAAATGCGCTACGGCGCGCGGCAATCTGGAAGGTCAGGCCGCCGGCGCCTTCTCGTTATGCCGCTTAGACAGTGTGAACACTTCGACGCCGGTCTCCGTCACACCCACGGTGTGCTCGAACTGTGCCGACAGGGAGCGGTCGCGGGTCACCGCGGTCCAGCCGTCCGACAGCACCTTCACATGCGGCTTGCCGAGATTGATCATCGGCTCGATGGTGAAGAACATGCCGGGCTTCAGCTTCACGCCTTCGCCGGGGCGGCCGACATGGATGATGTTTGGTTCGTCATGGAACAGGCGGCCGAGGCCGTGACCGCAAAAGTCGCGCACCACGCTCATGCCTTGCGGCTCGACGAAACTCTGGATCGCATGGCCGATATCGCCGGTGGTGGCGCCGGGCTTCACCGCTGCGATGCCGCGCATCATGGACTCGTAGGTGACTTCGACCAAGCGCTCCGCCTTGCGCGGCAGTTGGCCGACGCCATACATGCGGCTGGAGTCGCCATACCAGCCATCGACGATGAAGGTGACGTCGATATTGACGATGTCGCCTTCCTTCAGCGCGCGCGCTTCCGGCATGCCGTGGCAGACCACATGGTTGATCGAGGTGCAGGTCGAAAAGCGGTAGCCGCGATACATCAGTGTCGCCGGGAAAGCGCCGTGGCTGAAGGCGAATTCGCGTACGAAATCGTCGATGGCCGAGGTCATCAGGCCTGGCTTCACCAGATCGGTGAGCGCATCCAGACATTCCGAGACCAGCGCGCCGGCCTTGCGCATGCCGGCAAAGGCGGACGCGCCGTGCAGCTTGATCTGCCCGGTCTTGCGCAGGGCGGTGTCGGAGGCGTCGGTATAACTCATCGGGAAATCTGGTTCTGTGACAATGGGATGATAGGCTCCAATCTAATGATCGGGACGCTCAGTGCAAGCCGAAGATGGGCTTGTAGCCATGGAGCGGGGCGTAGTCGGGATTCAGAGCTTCAGCGCGGCAGTGGTCCCCTCGATTGCGCTTCGTTCCATCTAGGTTACGGCTGCACCGGTATCTTCCCGGCTAGCGTGATGCAGTCATGGTCGATCTTGCAGCCGTATGCCAGTGCCTCGACGCCGGCCGCACGGGCCTTGTCAAAGGCGTGACCGTAGGTTGGATCGATGTCACGGGCGACGGCTACGCGCTGGCTTGAGCCGATCTGCACCACGAACAACAGTACGGCGCGGGCGCCGAGCGCCACCATGCCCGCGAGTTCATCCAGATGCCGCGCGCCGCGGGCGGTGACGGAATCCGGGAATTCGGCCAGATTCCTTGTTCGCATCAGGTGGACGTTCTTGACCTCGACATAGCAGGGCGGCCGGTCCGGATGTTCCAGCAGGAAATCGACGCGGGACGCGGCGCCATATTTCACCTCGCGGCGGATGGTAGCGTAACCGGCCAGCTCCGGGATCGCACAATCCGCCAGCGCCTCGGCGACGATCGCATTGGGATGGATCGTGTTGACGCCGACCAGCTCGGGCCCGTTGCCGAAATCGGCCTCCACCAGCTCCCACGAATAAGGCAGTTTTCGCGTCTTGCTCGGCGACAGGGACAACCAGACTCTTGCGCGCGGGGCCTGCAGTCCCGTCATGGCGCCGGGATTGGCCACATGCGCGGTGATCACGCGGCCGTCGGCCAGTTCGACATCGGCGAGGAAGCGCTTGTAGCGGCGGATCAGCGTCGCCGGCACCAGACCCTGGGGAAGCTTCATCGGCTCATTCCGGCCCGGTCACTTCGGCCACCGTTTCCACCGGCAGCGCGCCACCGCGGATCTTGATCTCGCGCACCGGATAGGGGACACGAATGCCCTCGCGCTTGAAGCCGTCCCACAGCGCAAGCATCACCTCGCTCTTCACCGCATCCATGCCGTCCGGCGAGTCGATCCAGAAGGTCAGCGAGAACCGCATTCCGGTTTCGGCGAATTCGCCGAGCAGGCAGTTCGGCGGCTTCACCGTCGAGGCGCGAGGCGAGGCGGCGGCGCAATCGATGGCCAGCTTGCAGACGAGGCGGGGATCGGCGTCGTAATTGGTGCCGAAATTCACCTTCACCAGGGTGTCCTTGTCCGTATAGGTCCAGTTCACCACCTTCTTGGTGATCAGATCCTCATTCGGAATCAGGAATTCGCGACCGTCGCCGGCAGCGACCGAGATGTAGCGCGTGTTCATCGCGCTGATGCGTCCGGAGCTGTCGCCGATGGTGACGAGATCGCCGGGCTTCACCGACTTGTCGGCCAGCAGGATCATGCCGCTGATGAAATTGGAGACGATCTTCTGCAGGCCGAAACCGATGCCGACGCCGACCGCGCCGGAGAACACCGCGAGCGCGGCGAGATTGATGCCGACGGCGCCCATCACCAGCGCCACGGCGAACACCATCATCAGCAAGCGGACAAGCTTGGTGAGCAGAACCTGCACTGACGGCGTGAGATCGTGCGATTGCCGGATCCGGCCTTCGAGGAAATTGCTGATGATGTTCGCCACCCACAGCGCCACGGCGAGGAGCACGGCGAGCTTGATGATCAGCAGCGGGGTCAGCCTGAGGCCGCCCAGCTCGATTCCGGGCCCATCGAGAAAGATGATGGCGGGCTGCAGCAGGCCGAGAATGCTGAGCGCCGCCACGAACCATGCCGAGATCGACACCAGCCGCACAATGAGTGGATTGTGAATGATGCTTGTTACCAGCCGGATCACCAGCCAGGCCAGCGCCATTTTGGCAGCGACGGCGAGCAGGTAGCTGCGGCTCGGCAAGGTCGCGGCCAGCATGACTTCGCGGGCAATGATAGTCAGGACGGCAAAAGCCGCCGTCGATATGCTCTCGACCAGTACACGGATGAACATGCGCAGCGGCGCCGGCCAACCCATCACCAGCGATGTCAGATCTATTCTTGCGCGCGCCAGCGCGCCGATGCCCGCGGCAACGCCGGCTGCGGCCAGCATCAGGGCGCATTGCAGATAGAGCCATGGCGAGGCGAATTCCGCGCCCAGTGACTTCGCCGTTTCGAGGACGAATGTATGAGCGTCGGTCAGATCGAACATCGAAGGGAGCTCGCGGACATGTTTGATTCGAATGAGGCAGAGATTCACACAGCCGCCCTATCGGCGCCATTGCGACGTTGTCGTCCAGTCACCACATGACGATAATTATACCTACAGTCCAACCTCGGGCAGAAATTGTTTGGCGTCGCGTAACCGCGACGATAAGCATGGATTTGCTAGCCTTTCTGCCTTCGGAGCGACATGGCCTCACTCGATTCAGTCAGTATCGCGATCCTGCTCGGCGCCGTTCTGGTCATGGCGGGCATCCTGTCGAGCCTGTTGGCACTGCGCTTTGGCGCCCCCCTGCTGCTGTTCTTCCTGTTCATCGGCATGGCGGCCGGCGAGGCCGGGCCGGGTGGCCTGCATTTCGATGACGTAAAAACGGCCTATGTGGTCGGTTCGGTGTCGCTGGCCTTGATCCTGTTCGATGGCGGGCTGAAGACACGCTTCCAGGCGATTCGCGCGGTGCTGGCGCCATCGATGATGCTGGCGACGGTGGGTGTGCTGCTCACGGCTGTCATCACCGCGCCGATCGCCAAATATACGCTCGACATGAACTGGACGCAGGCGTTGCTCACCGGTGCCGTGATTGCCTCCACCGACGCCGCCGCCGTGTTTTTGCTCGTGCATGCGCAGGGATTGCGCCTGCGTCCGCGCGTCGGCGCCACGCTTGAGGTGGAGTCCGGCACCAACGATCCCTTCGCAGTGTTTCTGACACTGACACTGGTCAAGCTGCTGTCGCTCGGCGACGCCACGGCCGGGCATGTCGTGGTGGAATTCCTGCAGGAATCCGTGCTCGGTACGCTAATCGGCATTGTCGGTGGTCTGCTGGTGGTGCTGGCGATGAACCGTGTGGCGCTGCCGCAGGGCCTGCATGCGCCGTTTGTCTGCACGGCGGCGTTGGTGATCTTCGGCCTCGCGCAAATCGCCCATGGCTCCGGCTTCCTCGCCGTCTATCTGGCCGGCATGCTGATCGGCAATCGACCGACCCGGGCGCATAATTCGGTGGTGACCTTTCTCGACGCCGCCACCTGGCTGGCGCAGATAGTGATGTTCGTGATGCTCGGCCTCCTGGTCTCGCCGGAGCGGCTGGTCAGCAGCATCCTGCCGGCGGTGGGTGTGGCGCTCGTGCTGATGCTCGTGGCGCGGCCGCTCGCCGTCTTCCTCTGTCTGCAGCCATTCCGTTTTAACTGGCGCGAAAAGGCATTTGTCTCCTGGGTCGGCCTGCGCGGCGCGGTCGCTATCTTCCTCGCTTCGATCCCGATGCTGATCGGTCTGCCGAAAGCACCAGTTTATTTCGACGTCGCCTTTGTCGTCGTCATTATCTCGCTGCTGTTTCAGGGCTGGACGCTGGGCTATGCCGCGCGTCTGCTGCATGTCGCTCTGCCGCGCACCGATCGCGGCCCGCGCCGCATCGAACTGGATTTGCCCGGCCAGCTCGAACAGCAACTGGTGGGTTATTCGGTGCGGCCGAAGAGCCTTTTTCTCAAGCGTGGCCTGATCCCGTCCTGGTCGAAGCCGACACTGGTGATCCGCGACGAGCACATCCTGACGCCGGAAGAAGCCGCGCCGGTCGCGGCCGGCGACTATCTCTATCTCCTCGCGCCGCCGGAAAAGGCCGAGGCGCTGGATCGCTTCTTCGTCGATATGCCGCCGGTGATCGCGCCCGATCCGCATCTGCTGGGCGATTTCATGGTGCCGGGCGAAACCACGCTCGGCGACCTCGCGGCTGTCTACGGCATCGCCATCGATCCCGCGCAGGCGCAACTCACACTGGCCGATTATTTCGACATCCATCTCGATCGCGCGCCGAAAGTCGGCGCCGCCCTGCCGATCGACAGCATCGATCTCGTTGCCCGCAGCCTCGGCGGTGGCCGCGTCAATGTGGTGGGCCTGCGCCTGCCGGAGGACGAGGAGCCTGCGCCGGTGAAGCTGACGCGGGTGCAGATGTTTCGCGGCAGGTTGAAGAGGACGCTGTCGGGATTGTCCGGGGCATAGCTCGACATTTCCGCATGACGCTCCGCTTCATGCGGGTCGCAAATTCAAGCCGCCGGGACCCAGCGCGGCAGCACTTCGATGCCGCCATGAGCGGCGACCCGCCCAGCCTTGAGGAGCACCACATTCGTCGCCAGTTGCCGCATCTCGTCGGCGTCATGGCTGACCAGCACCATCGGTACGTCGCCTTCGTCACGCAGCCGGATCAGATAGGGCATGATTTCCGCTTTGCGCGCGTCGTCCAGCGCGCCCATCGGCTCGTCGAGCAACAGCAATCGCGGCTTCGCCAGCAGTGCGCGGCCGAGCGCCACACGTTGGCGCTCGCCGCCGGAGAGGGTGCCGGGGCGGCGTGTCATGAGATGATTGATGTCGAGCATGTCGGTGATGCGCTTCTCGTCGGCATCGTCGCGGTTCAGGAAGTTCATGCGACGGCCGTAGTCGAGATTCTGCGCCACGCTGAGATGTGGAAACAAGCGCGCGTCCTGAAACACATAGCCGATCCGGCGGCGATAGGTGGGTAGATCGATACGGTTACTACGGTCGTAGAGCACGGCCTTGTCAATGGCGATGCGACCTCGGTCGGGCGTCACCAGCCCGGCGATCATACTGACCAGCGAGGTCTTGCCGGCGCCGGAGGAGCCAAACAGGCCGGTGACGCGACCTTCGCTGGTGAAGGCGACGTCCAACGAGAAATTGCCGAGCTGTTTGAAGACTTCTACACGCAGCATGTCAGTTTCCGTGCAGTCGCTTGGTCGCGCGCCGCGCGAACCATTCAGACAGGATCAGTGCGACAACTGCAATGCCAATCGAGATGAACACCAGCCGCGATGCGGCGGCGTCGCCGTCAGGTGTCTGCAACAAAGAGTAGATCGCCGAGGAAATCGTCTGGGTTTCGCCGGGGATATTGGAGACGAATGTGATGGTCGCGCCGAATTCGCCGATCGCCTTGGCGAAGCCGAGTACCATTCCGGCGAGAACGCCAGGCAGCGCCAGCGGCAGTGTCACGGTGGCAAAGACCTTCAGCGGCGAGGCGCCGAGCGTGCTCGCAGCCTGTTCAAGGCGACGATCGACCGCTTCGATGGAAAGGCGGATCGGGCGCACCAGCAGCGGAAACGACATCACACCGCAAGCCAGCGCCGCGCCCGTCCAGCGGAACGCGAAGACGATGCCGAAATGTTCGGCGAGAAACGAACCGAGCACGCCACGTTTGCCAAGCATCACCAGCAAGAGATAACCGGTGACGACAGGCGGCAGCACCAGCGGCAGATAGATGAAGGCATCGACGAAGGCCTTGCCCCAGAAATCACGCCGCGCCAGCAGCCATGCGACCGCTATGCCCAGCGGGGTCGATATCAGTGTCGCGATTACGGCGACCCTGATCGAAAGCAGGATCGCCGTCCATTCTTCAGGGGAGATATCGAACATCAGGAAGTCGTTTCCGTCATGAACCGCCGCGCAGGATGGATGTCACCCAGGCGCAATGCGCCTGCGCTCGGCCCATCCTGCCTGAGTCAATCAGCTCGTCGGCTTGACCAGGAAGGTGAAGCCGTACTTTTCCATGATGGCCTTCGATGCCGAATCTTTCAGGAAGGTGAGATAATCGGCGGATTCGCTCTTTGCGGTCGTGGTGGCCGCAACAGGATAGATGATGGCCGGGTGAGAGCCGGCCGGAAAGGTACCGATGATCTTCACGCCAGGATCGACCTTGGCATCGGTGGAGTAGACGATGCCGATCGGCGCCTCGCCACGCGACACCAGCGTCAGCGCGGCGCGCACGCTTTCCGCCATGGCAAATTTCGGTTCGGCTGCAGTCCAGGCGCCGAGCTTCTCCAGCGCCGCCTTGGCATATTTGCCGACCGGCACCGACTTCACGTCGCCGGTGGCGATCTTGCCGTCGCCTGCAAGCTTGGCGAGATCGAAGCCCTGGCCGATCTTCACGTCGGCGAGCTTGGAATCCTTGGCGGCTATCAGCACGATGCTGTTGCCGAGCAGGTTGGTGCGGGTGTCCTCCTTGATGTTCTTCTTGCCGGCCGCGTAGTCCATCCATTCGAGATCGGCGGAGATGAAGACATCGGCCGGTGCGCCCTGTTCGATCTGCTTGGCGAGAACCGAGCTTGCGGCATAGCTGGACGTGACCTTGACGCCAGTCTTGGCGGTGTAGGCAGCGTTCACTTCATCGAGCGCGTTCTTCATCGACGCGGCAGCGAAAACGGTGAGGGCCTTGTCGTGCGCCTGAGCAGGCGTGAAGGTCGATCCGAGCAGGATCGAGAAGGCGGCGAAAAGTCCGGCAAAGCGATTCATGTTGGCGCTCCATGCGTGAGCGCAGCGCAGATGGCGCCCAGCTCAGGCGTTGGTTGGGTGGGGTTTGCGACAGGCGGAAGCGCCGTTCCGGCAATCCCGGGGACTTACGGTCCGTCCGGGATATCGCGGGGCAACAATACTCAGGCCGCCCGAGGGGGTAAAGGCCCGCGCGTTAGTCGGCGGGCAGCACCGCGAGGCTGATGTTGTTCTCGGTCGCGCCGGAGATCTGCACGACGAACGGGCCGGCAGAGAGATCGAATTTCACCGTCTTGCGGATGCCCTCGCAGTCGGTGGCGCCGCTGAATTCCATCGGCTTCAGTTGCTCGCCGTCCTGCAACATATCGATCCAGGCACCGGAGGACAGGCTGACTGTATAGGCGCCAGCTTTCGGTGGAGCTTTGAAACGCAGGAAGCCCGCAAATGTGCCGTCTTTCGGCTTGCGCTCGGGGGCACGGGGCAGTTTCGCTTCCGTCGGAATCCTGAGCTCCAGAACCGCTTTTGCGGGGATTGCGAGCTCATTTCCTGAGGCGGTCTTGAGGCGGTCTTGCGACGTCAGTGCGGCACGCTCCTTGTCGATCGGCCACTTGAACTTGTCGCAGCCGCTCGGCTCGGCAGCCCATGCGGGCGCCGAACTCAGCAGCGCGAGCGCGACAATCAGACGCGCATGCATGATCAGTCCACCGCGATCATGACGTCGGAGGCCTTCACCACTACGACGACCTTGCCGCCGGCCTTGAGGGCGAGATCGTCGACGGCCTCGTTGGTGATAGAGGAGGTCATGATCTGGCCGCCGCCGATATCGACGCGGACATGGGAGGTGGTGGCGCCCTTAGTCACTTCGAGGACGGTGCCTTTGATCTGGTTGCGTGCACTGATGCGCATGGGGGTCTCCTTGAAATTTGAGTGGACTATGGTGCGTTCAATACCTGCCGGCAAGCATCCGGCATCTGCGCCAGTGTCATCGGCGGTTTCGGCTTGGGCGGGACCGGCGGCGGCTTGGGATGCAGCACGGCGTCGCTGAACCAGTAAGCGAGATCGCCAGCGCTGCAGCCTTCGCTCTCATTCGGCGGTGGCTGGGATTCGCAATCGGTGGCGCCTGCCGGGCATTTGATGCGGATGTGGAAGTGATAGTCGTGGCCGTACATCGGCCGGACTTTCGACAGCCAGCTGCGATCGCCCTTGGCCTCACGGCACAGCGCCTTCTTGATGGCGGCATTGACGAAGATGCGCTCCACCGCCGGCTCCTGCGCTGCTGCGCGGATGACGGGCAGATGCGTCGGTGTCCAGGTGGTGGGATCGATGTCGAGGCGATCCTTGCGCACCATCATGACCGCCGACATTTCCTCACGTTCATTGCGTGACAATTGCCGGTTCGGCATCGGCGTCAGCCAGATGTCGGCATCGAGGCCGATCTGGTGGCTGGCATGGCCGGTGAGCATCGGCCCGCCGCGTGGCTGCGACATGTCGCCGACCAGAATGCCGGGCCAGCCCGCAGTCCTGTTCGCCTTAGCCGATAGACGCTCGATGAGTTCGATCAGTTGCGGATGTGCCCAGTTGCGGTTGCGCGACAGCCGCATCACCTGCCAGGTCGGCCCATTCAGCGGCAGCGCCTCGGCGCCGGCGATGCAGCCCTTGGCATAGAAGCCGATCACCTGCGGCGCCGAACGGGTCGGCAGCATCTTGCGGCCGAACAGTTCCTTGGCCGGCGTGGCAGGATCGTGAGGGTTGGTAAGCGGCGGCAGCGGCCTGGGATCGACGGTGCCCTTGGTCTGCGCCAGTGCAGGGGCGGAGACGACAGCGAGCGACAATGTGAGGCTGAGAATCAGTCGCGAACTCATGGCGGGACTATAGCCCAGACAGACGACAAGTCAGTGCCGGGAACCGCGAATGCCATGCCGGCCGGCCTGTTGTTTACGGTGCGTTCACCATCCTTCGCTGTGGCGCAAAATTTTGCGCGAGATTTCGTTTGCATGTCAGACGGCGCGCAAAGCCTCTGTGACGATCAATTTCCCGTGCATGCTTCAAACTGAGACGCATTCGGTACGGGATTTAACGCTTTGTTAGGGTTTCGCAGTTCGGCGTGCCCGCTGTGTGTGCAGATGATGTGGTTGCACGCGCACCGATTGCGGTACCCGCGTGCGTCAAGCGTATTCAGTGATACCGTTTCTTCAGAGACTTCGGGCACAGAATGTCGCACGCAGAACGCGAGTACGATCTAGATGCCGAAGGACCGGCCCATCAAGACTGGACTGAAGGCATTGCACAAACCGCGCTTCAATCGTGCGAGGGCGGGTGCCAAAAAGCCCTTTGCAGCCGCGCCGAAATCCATCGGCGTGACGGGCGAACTTGTGCGCCAGCGCGCTCAGGCACAGGCGGCCATTGTCGACGCCCGAAAGTCCCATGAGCGTTTGCGCGAGGCGATCGACATCCTGCCGCAAGGCATCGTCTTCCTGGATTCCGAGGGACGTTACATCCTCTGGAACAAGAAATACGCAGAGATATACAATCGCAGCTCCGATCAGTTCGCGCCGGGCGCCCGGCTGCAGGACACGATCCGTGTCGGTGTCGAGCGCGGCGACTACCCGGAAGCGGCCGGCCGTGAAGACGAATGGATCGCCGAGCGCGTCGAAAAACTGTTCCACCCCGATGGACGTCATGAGCAGAGACTGGCCGATGGCCGTGTCGTCCTGATCGAGGAGCGGCTGACCAAGGACGGCGGCGTGGTTGGCCTGCGCGTCGATATCACCGAGCTGAAGCAGCGCGAGGCGTCGTTCCGCCTGCTGTTCGAAAGCAATCCGGTGCCGATGATCGTTTGCGCGCTTGCAGACGAGCGCATCCTCAGCGTCAATGACGCGGCGGCGGAGCACTATGGCTATACGCGGACCGAATTCGAGAAACTGACGATTCGCCAGTTGCAGGCCTTCGACGCGTCGCCGCCATGGGCGGGCGATCATGCGGCGGATGAGCAGGCGGCGCGCACCTGGAAACACGTCAAGGCTGATGGCGAACTGATCGATCTCGCGATCTATTCGCGCCAGCTCATCTATAACGAGCAGCCGGCCGTGATGCTGGCGCTGATGGATATCACCGAGCGCAAGCGCGCCGAGATGCGTCTCGCTTTCATGGCGCATCACGATGCGCTCACCGGCCTGCCCAACCGCAATTTGCTGCGCCAGCGCCTCGACGAGACGCTGTCGCATATCCGCCGCAGCGGCGAGAAGCTCGCGGTGCTGTTTCTCGGCCTCGATAATTTCAAGGGTGTCAACGACTCGCTGGGTCACGGAATTGGCGACAAGCTGCTGCGCGGCGTCGCGCGGCGGTTGCGATCCTCTCTGCGCGAAGAGGATGCGCTGGCGCGTCTGAACTCGGACGAATTTGCGATCATCCAGACCGGCATTCACCGTCCCGAGGATGCTGCGCTGCTCGCGCGCCGGCTGCTCGACGCCATCGGCGAAACCTTCCTGCTCGACGGCAATTCGGTCGTGATCGGCGCCAGCGTTGGCATTGCCATGGCGCCGGGCGACGGCGACGAATCCGAGCGACTTCTGAAGAATGCCGATATGGCGTTGTCGCGGGCCAAGAACGATGCGCGCGGCACGTTCAGCTTCTTCGAGACCGGCATGGATGCGCGCGCGCAGGCACGCCGCAAGATCGAGAACGATCTGCGCGCGGCGATCCAGGACGATCAGCTACGCCCCTATTATCAGCCTCTGATCGACCTCAAGACCGGCCGCATCACTGGCTGCGAGGCTCTGGTACGCTGGCCGCATCCCGAACATGGGATGATCTCGCCCGGCGAATTCATTCCCGTTGCCGAGGACACCGGTCTCATCAATGTACTCGGCACCCAGATCCTGCGTCGTGCCTGCAACGAAGCCGCGCGCTGGCCCGATGAGGTGCGCGTGGCCGTCAATCTGTCACCGCTGCAATTCCGCGTCGGCAATCTGCTCTCGGTGGTGATGGACGCGCTGAAGCATTCCGGCCTGCCGCCGCGCCGGCTCGAGCTGGAAATCACCGAAACGCTGTTGCTGGAAAAGAGCAACCAGGTGCTGGCGACGCTGCATGCGCTGCGCTCGCTCGGCGTGCGCATCTCGATGGACGACTTCGGCACTGGCTATTCGTCACTGAGCTATCTCAGAAGCTTCCCGTTCGACAAGATCAAGATCGACCAATCCTTCGTGCGCGATCTCGGTGCCAATCGGGATGCGCAGGCGATCGTGAGCTCGATCGTCAATCTCGGCATGGGCCTCGGTGTGACCATCACGGCCGAGGGCGTTGAAACCGAAGCCGAACTCGCCTGCCTGCGCCATGAAGGCTGTCATGAGGGACAGGGCTTCCTGTTCAGCCGCGCGCGGCCGAATGAGGAGATCGAGGAACTGCTGCGGGCACAGGCGATGGCGGCGGATGGTGGTGTGCAGGCACAGGTGGCGTAGGCATAAGCGCGATGACTGTCATCGCCCGCGCAGGCGAGCGATCCAGCAAACACCGGCTCTGGCATCATCGCTGCATGTGTCGTGTACGGCGTTGCCCGATCAAGTCGGGCAACGCAGTTGAGAGCAGGTGCTCAACCCCTCCGACGTGTCATCGTTTCTCGCTATCATCGCTCGTGACGGCGGCTATCGTCGCGCATCATCGCGCATCCGGCTCTTGCTTTATCAATCCATGATTGCATGATGATAATTCCATAACCGAAGGGAGAGGACATGGTTGGCGTCTTGCGGGTGCTCGGCACCATCGATCTCGCGCAGTTCTGGCCGGACGGCGAATCCGACGCCGATACGTCCAAGGTCAAGGTGAATGTGGAGCGCGATTCGTTCTCCTTCTCGCCCGACGGCCGGAAATTCAAGAAAACCGATGTCTATTTCGGAGCGTTCTCCCAGGGGGCGAGCAAGAAACAGGTGGTCGACAGCCAGAACCGGATCACGGTTCGCCTGCAGGGCATCGATGCGCCCGAGCTGCATTACCGGGCTGCGGCTCTGAAAAGCAGTACCGGAGTTTCTGCAGCCAAGCGCGCAAAGTTCAATCTCGAGAACAAGCCGCAGCGCAGGCAATATTGGGCGGAAACGGCGACCGTCGCACTCGCCGAAAAGCTGTCGGGCTATGGGTCGCCGGTCAAATGCCAGGTCACGTCCTTCATCGATCGCCCGTTCGAAGTCATCGATACGTATGGACGCTTCGTTGCGAATATTCGTGTCGGTGCGGGCTACAAGACCGACATCAATCTCTGGCTTGCCGAGGAGGGCTGGGCCTATCCGACCTTCTATTCATCGATGAAGGCCGATGAAATCGAGGCCTATCTGAAAGCCCTCACCAAGGCGGGAAAGAAACGCCGCATCTGGAGGGATTATTCGCTCGATACGTCCAAGTTCGATCCCAAGCTCGTTTTCCGGCCGAAAGGGCCGGTCGAGGCGGCGAAGGATAAAGGGAAAGTGCTGATGCCGAAACTTTTCCGCCGTCAGGTGTCGTTCCGGATTCAGAAGAAGGTGGGCGTTTTCAACGGCAACTTTGCCGATTACCTCAAGGCTAACAAGGACTCGTGTTTCAGGACCGATGAATTCCTGAAACAGGGCGAGCATGTTGCACCGGTGCGAGCGCTGCACGATTTCATGAAAGGCAACAAGTTCACGCTTCAGCCGCAGGACATTGTGTTTCGCGAGAAATATTCGAATCTGGTCGATGCCAAGGGCAAGCGGATCGAAAAGTTCTGAGGTTGCCCGATCAAGTCTGGCAACGAGAGTTGTGAGTAGGCTGCAGGATGGGGTGAGCGAAGACGCGCAACCCATCCTAATCGCTACTTTCAATTTGACGCATCGAGATGGATATGTGGGCCTTCGTCGCGCCGAAGGGATTTCGGCCCCACAGGCGGGTCTAGCCCCACATATGGCAGTAGGAAGTGTTCGCGTTACGCTCAATCCTTCTTCACATAGGGACAGTTGCCGTCCTTCAGCGGCCGGAATACCTGGTCGCCGGGCACTTCGGCGAGCACCTTGTAGTAATCCCACGGATATTTCGACTCTTCGGGCTTCTTCACTTCCAGCAGGAACATGCTGTGCACCATGCGGCCGTCCTCGCGCAGGACGCCATTGTCGGTGAAGGCGTCGCGGATCGGCGTTTCACGCATCTTCGCGAGTACGGGCTTGGTCGCGCGAGTGCCGACCGCCTGCACGCTCTTCAGATAATGCAGAGTGCCGCTATAGGTGGCCGCCTGATTCATTGTCGGCATCCGCTTCATCCTGTCGAAGAACTTCTTACCGAAGGCGCGGGTACGGTCGTTGAGATCCCAGTAATAAGCCTCGGTGATGATCAGTCCCTGCGCCATCTTGAGGCCGAGCGAGTGAATGTCAGAGATGAACATCACGATACCCGCGAGCTTCTGGCCGCCAGCGACGATGCCGAATTCGGAGGCCTGCTTGATGGTGTTGATAGTGTCGCCGCCGCCATTGGCCATGCCGACGATCTTCGCTTTGGAAGACTGCGCCTGCAGCAGGAAGGACGAGAAGTCCGCCGTGTTGAGCGGATGCTTCGAGCTGCCGACGATCTTGCCGCCGGCCTTGCGGATGACATCGCCGGTGTCACGTTCGATGGAATGACCGAACAGATAGTCGGCCGTGATGAAGTACCAGCTATCGCCGCCCTGCTTGACGATGGCGCTGCCGACGGTCTGTGCGTTGCCATAGGTGTCGTAGGTCCAGTGCGCCGTATAGGGCGAGCAGGATTTTCCGGTGATGTCCGATGACGCCGCATCAGTGACGATCATGATCTTCTCGAACTGTTTTGACATCTCCATCGCGGCCAGCGCGGTGGCGGAGGTCGGCAGGTCGATGATCATGTCGACGCCTTCGGCCTCGTACCACCGGCGGGCGATGGTGGCGGCGGCGTCGGCCTTGTTGAGCGGATCGGCGGTGACCAGCTCGATCGGCTTGTCGAACATCTTGCCGCCGAATTCCTCGATGGCGATCTTGGCCGCCTCGACATTGCCCTGGCCGCCGATATCGGCATAGACCGAGGCGAAATCGGCGATGACGCCGATCTTGAGCGGAGCGTTATTGGCGGGTTGTGCGGCCTGCTGGGCGTGAGCAGTAGCGCCGAAAAGCAGTGAAACGGCAAGCGTCGCCGCCAGCGCGTGATGCGCGGTCATCGTATCCTCCCCTGATTTTTAAACGCGCCGTTTTCGGCGTCGTGGGAAGGAGAATGAGGGGCGCAGGCGGGAGAGGCAAGAGCGGAATTTGGGCGGTGTTGTCGCGACCCGAGACGCCGGACCGCGCCATGCGTCAAAGCGGTTTGCGTTTATTTCGATGATAGGTGAGCGCGAGGCCTATGCAATGACGCAAGGCCGGTTCGGAAAGATCGCCGTCGGCCGGAAGATGGATGCTTCGGTTACCGCCATAGCCGAACTCGTGCGGATAAAGCGATCGAAAGGTCTCAACCAGATTGGTCTGACAGTTGAAGTAAAGCGCGCAATCGTCGGTATCCCCGAGCCGATCGATCCGGATCGCGCTGCCGCTGCCACTCGCTACCGTAAGATAGCTGGGCTGCTTCCACTTCAGTGTTTCTTCGAGAGGTCCGACGCCATCGATGTCGGCGGCGGTTTCGAAGATGAGGCGCCTGAGCGCCAACAGTCGGGTCCTGATCACCTTGGGATGTTGATCGAAGGCTGCCGCGATGGCCCGGGTTGGGAAGGCGGGGTGCGGCCGCGCTTGTCCTGCATTTCCATCCCGTCTCGTTGCCACTGGCAGCATCTCCGATCGGAATGATGATGGGCGCTTTATCAGCTATCCACCTTCAGCGCGGCAATAAAAGCTTCCTGCGGGATATCGACCTTGCCGAACTGCCGCATCTTCTTCTTGCCTTCCTTCTGTTTCTCCAGAAGTTTCCGCTTTCGCGAAATATCACCGCCATAGCACTTCGCGGTCACGTCCTTGCGGAGGGCGCGGACGGTTTCGCGGGCGATCACCTTGCCGCCGATCGCTGCCTGGATCGGAATGACGAACATATGCGGCGGGATCAGCTCCTTCATCTTCTCGACCATGGAGCGGCCGCGGCCTTCGGCGCGGGTACGATGCACCAGCATCGACAGCGCATCGACCGGCTCGGCATTGACCAGGATCTGCATCTTGACGAGATCGGCCGCGCGATAGTCGGTGAGGTGATAGTCGAATGAGGCATAGCCCTTCGAGATCGACTTCAGGCGATCGTAGAAATCGAACACCACTTCATTGAGGGGCAATTCGTATTTCACCATCGCGCGGGTGCCGACGTAGGTGAGTTCCTTCTGATTGCCGCGGCGCTCCTGGCAGAGCTTCAATACGCTGCCGAGATATTCGTCAGGTGTGAGAATCGTCGCTTCGATCCACGGCTCGTGGATCTCGGAGATTTTCACGACGTCCGGCATGTCGATCGGATTGTGGATCTCGAGCTCGGTCCCGTCGGTCAGATACATGTGATAGATCACCGACGGAGCGGTAGCGATCAGGTTGAGATCGAATTCGCGGCTCAGGCGCTCCTGGATGATTTCCAGATGCAGCAAGCCGAGGAAGCCGCAGCGGAAACCGAAGCCGAGCGCGGCCGAGGTCTCCATTTCGAACGAGAACGACGCGTCGTTGAGGCGCAGCTTGCCCATGGCGCCGCGCAGCGTTTCGAAATCGTCGGCATCGACCGGGAAGAGGCCGCAGAACACCACGGGGACGGCGGGCTTGAAGCCCGGCAGCATCTCGGTGATCGGCTTCTTGTCGTCGGTGATGGTGTCGCCGACGCGGGTATCGGCGACTTCCTTGATGGCGGCGGTGATGAAGCCGATCTCGCCGGGGCCGAGTTCGTCCACATTGACCATTTTTGGCGTGAAGTAGCCGACGCGCTCGATGTCATAGGCCGCATTGGTGCCCATCATGCGGACGCGCTGACCCTTCTTGAGCACGCCGTCGACGACGCGGACGAGCACGACCACGCCGAGATAGACGTCGTACCAGCTGTCGACAAGCAGCGCCTTCAGCGTGGCGTCGCGGTCGCCCTTCGGCGGAGGCAAGCGGGTGACGATGGCTTCCAGCACGTCGGGCACGCCGAGACCGGTCTTCGCCGAGATCATCACCGCGTCAGAGGCGTCGATGCCGATCACATCCTCGATCTGCTTCTTGACCTGATCGGGCTCGGCGGCGGGCAGGTCAACCTTGTTGAGGACGGGGACGATTTCGAGATCGGCGTCGAGCGCGTGATAGACATTGGCGAGGGTCTGCGCTTCCACGCCCTGCGAGGCGTCCACCACAAGCAGTGCGCCCTCGCAGGCGGCGAGCGAGCGGGACACCTCATAGGCGAAGTCGACGTGGCCGGGCGTGTCCATCAGGTTGAAGATGTAGTCCTTGCCGTCCTTGGCCTTGTAGTGCAACCGGACGGTCTGGGCTTTGATGGTGATGCCGCGCTCGCGCTCGATATCCATCGAGTCCAGCACCTGCTCCTTCATCTCGCGCGCCTGCAGACCGCCGGTGATCTGGATCAGGCGGTCGGCCAGGGTCGATTTGCCATGGTCGATATGGGCGACGATGGAGAAGTTGCGGACGTTGGAAATCGGGGAGGTTGTCATGCGCGCGGGATAGCATCCGGGCCCTGATGCGGCAACCGAAATGGGGCTTTACCGGCGGTTTCACAAGACCGTTCAGGGCGACAATCTGTTCAACGCATTCTGATTTTACTCGCGGGCGAAACAGGCTAGGCAGGGCCCCATGAAAAGGCCCGAGCGCAGTCGCCAATCCCCCGCCGTTTCCACCCCCGCCAGACGCCGCAGCCTCGTTTCACGAGCGCGCCGGGGGGCTGCGCGCGTGGCAGCCTGGGCGGTCGATCCGCAACTGGCGCCGGTGCTGGCGGTCGGCTTCACCATCGCCCATGCGGTGCTGTGGACGGCCATCCTGACCCAGGTCAAAGCGGCCCAGGACGTGCATTTCGATGTCTCCGAGGCCTATGCCTGGGGGCAAAAGTTCCTGCTCGGCTACGGCAAGCATCCGCCGCTGTCGGGCTGGATTGCGGGCGCCTGGTTCAGTTTCTTCCCGACCACCGACTGGGCTTCCTATGCGCTGGCCATGACCACGGTGGGGATCGGCATGATTACGTGCTGGGCCATCGCGCTGCGCGTGGTCGATCACCGCAGGGCGTTCTTCGTGCTGGTGATGGTCGCGCTCTATCCGATCTTCAATTTCAAGGGGTTCAAGTTCAACGCCGACCTTGTGCAGCTCATTTCGCTGCCGCTTTTGGTGCTGGCCTACCTGAATGCCTTCGAGAAGCGCACGATCCGCTCGGGCGTGCTGCTTGGCCTTGCCGGCGCGCTGGCGCTGATGTGCAAATACTGGGTGGTGACGATGATCGGGGCCATCGGTCTCGCCGCATTGATCCATCCGCAGCGGATGCTGTTCCTGCGTTCGCCTGCGCCGTGGCTGGCGATCGTCACCATGGCTGCGGCGATGATCCCGCATATCGACTGGGTGCGCAGTGCCGACTATGCGCCGTTCCTCTATGCGAGCGGCCATTATGTGATTGCTTCAAAGTGGCAGAGCCTGCAGCTCGTCTGGGGTTATGTCGGGCACAATCTTGCGCTGCTGCTTCTGCCGCTGGCGATTGCGGCGGCGGTACTCGCCTGGGCGCCGCGCTGGTGGTCGTGGGCGCCGCGCGATGTCAGGGGCTTTGCCGCGCGGCCGTGGTCGGTGCGCGACAATCCGTCCGTCAATCGTGATCAGGCGCTGAACATCTGGCTGATCCAGGGGATTGTCGCCGTCGGGCCGCCGGTCGGCGCGCTGATCTTCGATATCTACATCAAGACGGATTGGGGCATCTCGCTGTTCTTCCTGGTGCCGCTCGCTTTCGTTGCGATCCCGTCGCTGCGGATGCCGCGCGTGGCGCTGCCGCGGATCGCGGCGGTGTGGCTGGTTCTCTCGCTGGCGATGCTCGGTCTTGCGCCGCAGATCGCGATTGCAAGCATGCCGCGCGACGAGAACGGCAATTTCGCTCATGTCTCCTATTCGCAGCTCGCGCGCCAGCTCACCGAGATGTGGCATACCCGTGCGCATGCGCGCTGGAGCGCGGTGGTCGGCTATGTCGAGGTTGCGGACCAGATGACGTTCTATAGCGTCGATCATCCGCTGCCATATGTGCCCTACGAAAAGGTCGGTTCGGGCTTGCTGTCGTTGGAAGAAGCAAAGCGCGCCGGTTTCATCGGCATTTGCGATCCGGTTGATGAACGGTTCGCGGCTTGCGAGACGTGGATGAAGGAGAATGCCGGGGGGGCCGAACGCGTGGTGATCTCGACACGGCGCTTCTTCCAGGGGCAGGCGGGAATCTCGTCGCGCTGGCACGTCTATTTCGTGCCGCCGGGGAAGTCGTAGCCGCAGCCCGGATGGAGTTACAGCTTCAGTCCTGCTCTTCGCCGAATTTGTCCAGCACGAGCGCCGATATCGCTTCCATCGCTTGTTGAGCCTCGGGGCCCTTCGCCGAGACCATGATGCTGGTGCCGATCCCGGCAGCGAGCATCATCAGGCCCATGATCGAGGTGCCGCCGACCGTCTCGCCGTTGCGGGTCACGGTGATGTCGGCGTTGAACTTCTCCACCGTCTGCACGAATTTCGCGGAGGCGCGGGCGTGCAGGCCGCGCTTGTTGGTGATGGGCAGCTCGCGGGAGAGAAGTTCGCTCATTTGCCGGCGAGCACGCGGCTGGCGATCGTGACGTACTTGCGGCCCGCTTCCTGCGCCATGGCGATGGCATCGGGCAGCGTGCGTTCCTCGCGGACTTTCGCAAGCTTCACCAGCATCGGCAGATTGATGCCGGCGAGCACTTCGACCTTCGGCCGGCTCATACAGGAAATCGCGAGGTTCGACGGCGTGCCGCCGAACATGTCAGTGAGAATGGCGACGCCGTCACCGCTATCGACGCGGTTCACCGCTTCGATGATGTCGCTACGACAGAGATCGGAGTCGTCTTCCGCGCCGATCGTCACGGCTTCGATTTGTTTTTGCGGACCCATTACGTGCTCAAGCGCCGCCTTGAACTCGTCGGCAAGGCGCCCATGGGTCACAAGTACCAGACCAATCATCGGAAACTCCTCGTGGACGCGATGGTGCGCCGCACGAAAGCGCCACTTTGACCATCCAGAGCCTCCATGCAAGAGGTCTCTTCGCGAAACTCCCTTAAAATAC
>JASBVG010000025.1 GCA_030147505.1 Tardiphaga sp. | reverse complement strand
CCGAAACGGCCGATCGGGGTGCGCACGGCGTCGCAAATAAACACATCGCTCATCATCTTCCTCCTGGGCTGCATCCGCGCATTTGCCGGATTATCGCGGTGGTTTGTAGGAAGGCCCACCGACCCGGTCAAATCATGGCTGTTGCGTGGATTGTCACACCCAGAATGTCGGATAAGCGGACGCGGTTGACTTGTCAACCGATTGCTGCGGTGGGGAAAACGTGAGGTTTCGCGCCCCCGCGTAGGATCGGTCTGGTGAAATTTGCTAGCGTCCGCCGCCATGACGATCCAGCAAGCCATTACCGCCCCGGAACCAGCCGCGCCCGCCATCGACGACACCAAGGTGTCGCCGATGATGCAGCAATATCTTGAGATCAAGGCTGCGAATCCCGGCCTGCTGCTGTTCTACCGGATGGGGGATTTCTACGAGATCTTCTTCGAGGACGCGGAATTGGCGTCGCGCTCCCTCGGCATCGTGCTGACCAAGCGCGGCAAGCACCAGGGCATGGATATTCCGATGTGCGGCGTGCCGGTGGTGCGTGCCGACGAATATCTGCACCGTCTGATCGCGCTCGGCATCCGCGTCGCGGTCTGCGAGCAGATGGAGGATCCGGCTGAGGCGAAAAAGCGCGGCAGCAAGAGCGTGGTGCGGCGCGACGTCGTCCGCGTGGTGACGCCGGGCACGCTGACCGAAGACAATTTGCTGGACGCGCGCGCCAATAATTATCTGATGGCAATCGCGCGGGCGAAGGGATCGGGCCGCGCAGACCGCATCGGCCTCGCCTGGATCGACATCTCGACGGCGGAATTCATCGTCACGGAATGCGCGACGGGTGAACTCGGCGCCACTTTGGCGCGCATCAATCCCAATGAAGTGATCGTGACGGATGCGCTCTACAGCGATCCCGATCTCAGCCAGTTGCTGCGTGAACTCTCCGCGGTGACACCGTTGACCCGCGACGTGTTCGACGGCGCGACGGCCGAACGGCGGCTCTGCGACTATTTCGCCGTCGCCACGATGGACGGCCTGAGCGCGATGTCGCGGCTGGAAGCTACGGCGGCCGCGGCCTGCGTGACCTATGTGGAGCGCACCCAGATCGGCAAGCGCATCCCGCTGTCACCGCCGACCCGCGAGGCGGTCGGCACCACCATGGCGATCGACCCGGCGACGCGCGCCAATCTCGAACTGACGCGAACCCTCGGCGGCGAACGCCGCGGCTCGCTGCTGGATGCCATCGACTGCACAGTGACGGCGGCGGGTTCGCGTCTCTTGGCGCAACGGCTTGCGGCGCCACTCACCGATGCGGCGGGCATTGCGCGCCGCCATGATGCGGTGGCGGCTTTTGTTGCCGATAGCGGATTGCGCGACGATCTGCGCTCGGCCTTAAAGGTCGCGCCGGACATGTCGCGGGCTTTAGCGCGGCTGCTCGTCGGCCGCGGCGGTCCGCGCGATCTCGTCTGCATCCGTGATGGCGTTGTCGCGGCGGATCAGGTGCTGGATCGCCTCGGTGCCATGGAGAATCCGCCGGTCGAGATCGCTGCGGCGATGGCCGGCCTGCGCCGCCCGTCGCGCGAACTGGCCGCGACCTTTGCCCGTGCTCTGGATGACGATCTGCCGCTGATGAAGCGTGATGGCGGCTTCGTGCGTGCGGGCTTCGAGCCGGTGCTCGACGAGACGCGGAATCTGCGCGATGCCTCCCGCCTCGTCGTCGCTTCGATGCAGGCGCGCTATGCCGAGGACACCGGCGTCAAGGCGCTCAAGATCCGGCACAACAATGTGCTCGGCTATTTCGTCGAGGTCACTGCGCAGCATGGCGACAAGCTGATGCAGGCACCGCTGAACGCGACCTTCATCCATCGCCAGACACTGGCCGGGCAGGTGCGGTTCACCACCTCCGAACTCGGCGAGATCGAAGCCAAGATCGCCAATGCCGGCGACCGCGCGCTTGGGCTCGAGCTCGAGATATTCGAACGGCTGGCCGCGATGGTTGCGGAAGACAGCGACGATCTCTATGCGGCATCCCATGCCTTCGCGCAGCTCGATGTTGCCACCGCGCTGGCGAAGCTTGCGGTGGACGATAACTATGTCCGCCCGGAAGTGGATGAGTCGCTGCTATTCGCCATCGAGGGCGGCCGTCACCCCGTCGTCGAACAGGCACTGCGTCGCAATGGCGAGTCTTTCGTCGCCAATGCCAGTGATCTCTCCCCGGGGCCGGGGCAGAAGTCCGGCCAGATCTGGCTGATCACTGGTCCGAACATGGCCGGTAAGTCGACCTTCCTGCGCCAGAATGCGCTGATCGCGCTCTTGGCGCAGATCGGCAGTTTCGTGCCGGCCTCGCGGGCACGGATCGGTATCGTCGATCGGCTGTTTTCGCGCGTCGGCGCGGCTGACGATCTCGCGCGCGGGCGTTCGACCTTCATGGTCGAGATGGTGGAGACCGCCGTCATCCTCAATCAGGCCACCGAGCGCGCGCTGGTGATCCTCGACGAGATCGGCCGCGGCACGGCGACCTTCGATGGATTGTCCATCGCCTGGGCGGCGATCGAGCATCTGCATGAGAGCAATCGCTGCCGTGCGCTGTTCGCGACGCATTATCACGAGCTGACGCAGCTCTCGGCAAAACTGCCGCGGCTGTTCAATGCCACGGTGCGGGTGAAGGAATGGCATGGCGATGTCGTGTTCCTGCACGAGGTGCTGCCGGGGTCGGCGGATCGCTCCTACGGCATCCAGGTCGCCAAACTCGCCGGCCTGCCGCCAGCGGTGATCTCACGGGCCAAGGCGGTGCTGGCGAAGCTCGAAGCGCAGGATCGCGGGCAGGGCGCGAAAGTGCTGGTCGATGACCTGCCGCTGTTTGCCATCACCTCGCGTGCGCCGGAGGAGGAGCGGCCGCCGAGCGAGGCAGACCTTCTGATGGAAGCGGTGAAGTCGCTGCATCCGGACGAGATGTCGCCGCGCGAGGCGCTGGATGCGCTTTATGCGCTGAAGGCGAAATTGCCGAAGGGCTAGACGTATCGCGCCTTCCTTCTTCCCCAGCTCCACAGCCCAAGATTCCACGCCATGCAGATCAGCAGCGCGGTGCCGAGTGCGATCACCGAGCCATAGCGCAGCGCCAGCACATGCATCGCGGCGACGGCGATGCCAAAGCCCATCAGGCCCCAGCCGCCATTGGCGATTACGGCGGCAGTGGGCGGACCGCCGATGCGCGGATGCAGGATCAGCATCAGGCTGGTGAAGACGATGGGATAGAGCGCCAGCATGCCGCTGCCGGTCGGGCCGATGGTGGCTGACAGCGTGACGACGGCGCCGACCAGCGTGGCGACGAGGACGGCGCGCAGCGGGATGTCGTACCAGCGGCGGGTGATCAGCGGCATCTTCGCATGGCGGAAGCGCGCCATCAGCGGCAGACAGATCGCGAAAGTGACGACATTCACGGCGATGCCGGCCACCAGTGTCCAGTCGATCAGTTGCACGATGTAAGCGAGAACAAGCCAGACGATCACCGCACTGCCGAGGCTGATGACGACACTGTTGCGCTGGGCGAGGAAAATATAGGTGAGGCCGAGAAACATGGTCGCCGCGTTGATCGGCAGGCTCGCCAACGCGCCCTGCGCGATGAAGGCGGCGTCGTGATCCATGGCGAGGAAGACATAGGACGGGCCGGCGGAGATCGGCAGCGTGGCCACCAGCGCGCCGATGGCAGGGCCGGAGCGCTCGGTGATGATGGAGGCGGAGATCACGAAGGCGGCGGTGATCGCCATGCGCAAAATCAGAACGGCGATGAAGGCGACGTCTGCGGACATTTCTTTTCTTCTTGTCATGCCCGGCAGAGGGGCGTCCACGTCATGTCGTGTAACCAGACGTGGATGGCCGGGACAAGCCCGGCCATGACAGAACAGGGTTGTCAGATCCTGTTGAGCGCGACCGACACCTTCGGGCCGTTCTTGATGGTCTGATAGACGACGCAATAGCGCTCGGTGAGCTTGAGCAGCAAATCGAGCTTGTCCTGCGGTGCGTCGGTCTCGACATCGAAACGCAGGCGAATCTCGGCGAAGCCCACCGGGGCTTCCTTGTCGACGCCAAGCGTGCCGCGGAAGTCGAGATCGCCTTCGGCGACCACATTACCGGATTTCAGCGGAATCTCGACGGCGGTGGCGACGGATTTCAGCGTGACGCCGGCGCAGGCGACGAGGGCTTCCAGCAGCATGTCGCCGGAGCAGAGTTCGAGGCCGGACCCGCCCGTGGCCGGATGCAGGCCGGCGGCGGCGATCTGCCGGCCGGTCTCGACCTTGCAGGCGATGCCGTCATTGTCGATGGAGCCCCTGGCCTTCAGCGTAATGAAGGCTGCCTTGGGATCCGTCTTGTAGCGTTCCTTGATGGGGGCCTGGGTCGCGCGAAGCGTTGCGGCGTCCATGACGTCTCTCCCTGAGCTTTGTTAGTTCCAGTTTCTAGTCATATGCAGCGCCGGTGTCACCACCAGGCACCGACGGCTTCGGCAGGTGCGCCATCGGGCAGGTTGCGATCGAGCGAGCGGTCGAGCGCCGTCAGCACACGCTTCTTCACCGCGTCGAACAATGGCGATGCGCGATCGCGGGGGCGGGCGAGGCCGACATCGATCTCCGTAAAGAGACGGCCCGGCCGTGGTCGCATGACGAGCACGCGGTCGGCGAGCACCACGGCTTCGTCCACATCGTGGGTGACCAGGATCAACGTCGGTCGTGTATCGGCCCAGAGGTCGAGCAGATGATCCTGCAGATCGCGACGGGTAAAGGCATCGAGGGCCGAGAACGGCTCGTCGAGCAGCAGCACTTCGGGCTGCGGCACCAGCGATCGCGCGATGGCGACGCGCTGCGCCTGTCCGCCCGAGAGTTCGCGCGGCCAAGCCTTCGCTTTGTCCGATAGGCCAACGCGGGCGAGTGCCTGCGCGACCTTTTCGCGGCGTACCGCAGCAGGGAGATCGGCGAGGCCGAAGCCGATATTGTCGGCGACATTGAGCCAGGGCAGCAGCCGTGGCTCCTGGAAAATGATGCCGATCTTCTCATGCGGCGCTGATATGTCGATATCGTCGATGCGGATCGTGCCCGATGAGGCGCCATCAAGACCGGCGATAGCGCGCAGCAACGTGGACTTGCCGCAGCCGGAGCCGCCGATGATGGCGACGATCTCGCCCTGCTGGATGCGCGCATTGAAGCGCTCCAGCGCATGGACGCCGTTGGGATAGGTCTTGGTGACCTTGTCGAGCATGAGCATCAGGTTTCTCCGCCCGGGCGAAACGCATCCTGCCAGCGCAGCAGCGGCGCTGTGAAACGTTCGATCAGCCAATCGGTGGTCTTGCCGAGCAGCGCGAAGATGGTGATGGCGGCAAGAATCTGCGCGGGCTTGCCGAGCTGCTGGCCGTCGATCAGGAGATAGCCGAGCCCTTCGGATGCGCCCATGAATTCGGCGGCGACCACGAACATCCAGCCGAGCCCGAGCCCGACACGCAGCGCGACCACATAGGCGGGCAGGACCGCAGGCAGCAGGATGCGGCGGATCATGGCAGGGCCGGAGAGGCGGAAGGTGCGGCCGACCTCGACGATCTTGCGATCGACCGAGAGAATAGCGCCCATCACGCCGAGATAGACCGGGAAGAATACGCCGACCGCTATCAGCGCGACTTTCGAGGTCTCGAAAATGCCGAGCCACAGGATGAACAGCGGCACCCAGGCGATGGAGGGAATGGCACGCAGCGCCTGCACGGTCGGATCGAGCAGACGGCGTGCGATGCCCCAATAGCCCGAGATGGCGCCGAGCAGCGTACCGGCGATGACGCCGAAGCCGAAGCCGGCGGCGACGCGGATCAGGGTGGTGGTGACGTGTTTTGCGAGTTCGCCGCTCTGCGCGAGCTCTGCGATGGTGGCGATGACGCGCGACGGCGGCGGCACGAGGCGGCCGTTCGACCAGCCCGCCCAGACGGCAGCTTCCCATGCGAGCGCGAGGGTCAGCGGTAATACAATGCCGAGCGCCGGCCGCGCGAAGCGCTGCCAGCGTCCGGAAAGAGACTGCTGCACCGGAGCTTCCGCAGCCGGCGCAGGCGTATCGAGGGTGATGCTCATCAGCTCTTCGGTAGCGGGATCTGGTCGTCGATCAGGGCATCGACCGTCGCCTTCACGTCGACCTTGGCATCGATCACGCCGGCCTGCTGCAAAGCGAGACCTGCGGCGAGGATCGACTCGCGCTGCGGCGCGCCGATACGGCTGTGGGTGAGTTCGGTACGCTCCTTGAGCTGCTTGTCGACGACGGCGTCGGGCAGCTTGGTGACGCCGATAAAGGCCTTCTTCAGCTCCGGATAGTTCTCCAGCGAGTACTTTCGCGCGTCCTCATAAACGGCGAGCACGCGGCGGGCGGCATCCGGATAGTCCTTCAGGAACTGCTCGCGGACATTCAGGACGCCCCAGGTGTTGGCCTCGGGCTTGCGGAAGAACAGTTTGGCGCCGTCCTCGACTTCGGCCTGCGCCATCATCGGATCGAGGCCCGCCCATGCATCGACATCGCCGCGGATCAGCGCCGCCTTGCCGTCGGCATGCTGCAGCAGCACCGGCGTGATGTCCTTGTCGGTAAGTTTGGCGTCGAGCAGTGCGCGGACCAGGAAGATGTGCGGATCGGTACCGCGGGTCACGGCAACGCGCTTGCCCTTGAGATCGGCGACGGACGCGATCTTGGAGTCCTTCGTCGTGACCAGCGCGGTCCATTCCGGCCGCGAATAGACATAGACCGACTTGATCGGATTGCCATTGATCCTGGCGACCAGCGCGGCGGAGCCGGCCGTGGAGCCGAAATCGATCGAGCCGGCATTGAGGAATTCAAGCGCCTTGTTGGAACCTGCCGACTGTACCCAGGTGATCTTCACCCCGTCCTTGGCGAATTCCTTTTCCAGCAAGCCGTTCTGCTTGAGGATAATCGAAACCGGATTATAGGTCGCCCAGTCAAGCCGGATCTCCTTCAGCGGATCGGCGGCAAAGGCGGTGGCGGGCAACAGCACCGCGGCGGCAAACAGACCGGCGACCGCGCGCCGTGATAGGCTGAACATTCGAATCTCCCCTGAAATGACTTTCGTTCTTGCGTGCCAACACGTCGGTCCAGCGCGTCGGGAGCGGCTGGGCACCATCGCGCTGCGATGCAAAAACGTTATTTAATTTCAATTGCTTATGCTGTTTCGTCAACGAGAAGATATCATGCGCCGAAGTGCTCGCTGTGAGGATGTCGTTTCTTCGATTGCGCAAATGCCAGCATGAACTAACTGTTGGCTGACAATCACCGTGACAGCGCCTGCGCCGTCCGATATCCGGGATGCCTATGGACAGTGCTGTGCGCAAGACCGAGACGGCCACGGAAGTTGAATTCGATACGGCGCGGATAGCGGCCGAGATCGACGCGCTTGCGAGCGAGCATCGCGGCAAGAACGACCTCTTTCGTGCGGCACTTGCGAAGCTGCTCAAGGCCGAACTGATGATGGCGCGCGAAGCGGCAGAAGCGGTGCTGCTGAAGGACCGTCACGGCCGGCGGTGCGCCGAGCGGCTTTGCGACGTGCAGGACGACATCATCCGTCTGCTATTCAACGCAGCTACCAAGCATCTCTATTACTCGCCGCTGCCGTCGAGCGGAGAGCGGATGTCGGTGGTCTCCACCGGCGGCTATGGTCGCGGGCTGATGGCGCCGGAGTCCGATATCGATCTCCTGTTCGTCCTGCCCTACAAGCAAACCGCCTGGGGCGAGCAGGTCGCCGAAGTCATTCTCTATTGCCTGTGGGACATGGGGTTGAAAGTCGGCCATGCCACGCGTTCGGTGGACGAGTCGATCCGCCAGGCGCGGGGGGACATGACCATCCGCACCGCCATTCTCGAGACGCGTTTCCTCGCCGGCGACAAGGAGCTGTATGAGGAACTCGTCACGCGTTTCGATGCGGAAGTGGTGCAGGGGACCGCGGCAGAGTTCGTCGCGGCGAAACTCGCCGAGCGCGAGGAACGGCATCGCCGCGGCGGCCAGTCCCGCTATCTGGTCGAGCCCAACGTCAAGGACGGGAAGGGCGGTTTGCGCGATCTGCATACAGTGTTCTGGATCGCGAAATACGTCTATCGCGTACGCGACAGCAAGGAGTTGGTGGCGCGTGGCGTGTTCGACGCGCAGGAATATCGCACCTTCCGGCGTTGCGAGGATTTTCTGTGGTCGGTCCGCTGCAACATCCACTTCCTGACGCGGCGACCGGAGGAACGGCTGTCCTTCGATCTGCAGCGCGAGATCGCGGTGCGCCTCGGCTACACCTCGCATCCCGGCATGCAGGATGTCGAGCGCTTCATGAAGCACTACTTCCTGATTGCGAAGGAGGTCGGTGATCTCACCGCGATCCTGTGCGCCAAGCTTGAGGACCAGCAGGCCAAGCCGGCCCCCGCGCTGACGCGGATGATGGCCAAGCTGCGACCGGACACCAAGCGCCGCCGCGTGCCCGGCAGCGACGCCTTCATTATCGACAACAACCGCATCAATCTGGCCGCACCGGATGTCTTCAAGGAAGATCCGGTCAATCTGATGCGCTTCTTTCGCCTGGCGCAGAAGAACAATCTGGCGTTCCATCCCGACGCAATGCGCACCGCGACACGCTCGCTGCGACTGATCACCCAGGAGGTGCGGGAGGATCCCGAGGCCAACAAGATCTTCATGGAGATCCTGACCTCGGACAATGCCGAAACCGTGCTACGGCGGATGAACGAGACTGGGGTACTCGGGCATTTCATCCGTGCTTTCGGCCGTATCGTCTCGATGATGCAGTTCAACATGTATCATCACTACACGGTGGATGAGCATCTAATCCGCTGCATCGGCATCCTTCAGGAGATCGAGCGCGGCGGCAACGAGGAGTTCGCGCTTGCGTCAGATCTGATGCGCAAGATCCGGCCCGAGCATCGTGCGGTGATCTACATCACCGTCCTTCTGCATGACATCGCCAAGGGACGGCCGGAAGATCATTCCATCGCTGGCGCCAAGGTGGCGCGGCGACTATGCCCGCGGCTCGGCTTCAATGCGGGCGATACGGATCTGGTGGCGTGGCTGATCGAGGAACATCTCACGATGTCCACGGTGGCGCAGTCGCGCGATCTGTCGGACGCCAAGACCATCGAGAATTTCGCCGCCGTGGTGCAATCGGTCGAGCAGATGAAACTGCTGACGATCCTGACCACGGCCGATATTCGCGGTGTCGGGCCGGGCGTGTGGAATGGCTGGAAGGCGCAGCTCTTGCGTACGCTGTATTACGAGACTGAGCCGGTGCTGACGGGCGGCTTCTCGGAAGTGAATCGCGCCCAGCGCATCGCGGCAGCGCAAGCCGAGTTCCGCCGGGCTTTCACCGAATGGCCGGAGCAGCAGCTCAGCGCCTATATCTCGCGGCACTACCCGGCCTACTGGCTCAAGGTCGATCTGGAGCGCAAGATCCGCCACGCGCGCTTTCTGCAGGCGAGCGAACAGGCCGGCCACAAGCTGGCGATCAATGTCGGCTTCGACGAGGCGCGCGCCGTCACCGAATTGACCATCCTCGCGGTCGACCATCCGTGGTTGCTCTCGATTATCGCCGGCGCCTGCGCGGCGGCCGGCGCGAACATCGTCGATGCGCAGATCTATACGACCACCGATGGCCGGGCGCTCGATACGATCGCGATCTCCAGGGAATACGACCGCGACGACGACGAAGGCCGCCGTGCGACGCGGATCGGCGACATGATCGAGGACGTGCTGGAAGGTAAGGTGCGTTTGCCGGAGACGGTGGCGAAGCGCGCGTCGTCGAGTTCGTCGAAAAAGGCCGCGCTGAGGGCCTTTACTGTGGAGCCGGAAGTGATCGTCAACAACCAGTGGTCGGATCGCTATACGGTGATCGAGGTCTCCGGCCTCGATCGTCCGGGTCTGCTGTATCAGCTGACCACAGCGATCTCGAAACTCAACCTCAACATCGCTTCGGCGCATGTGGCGACCTTCGGCGAGCGCGCGCGGGACGTGTTCTATGTGACCGATCTGCTCGGCGCGCAGATCACAGCGCCGACGCGTCAGGCCGCGATCAAGCGGGCGCTGATCCATCTGCTGGCGAATAGCGAGGTGGCCGAGAAGCCGGCAGCGTAGCTCTCTTCCCCCGCAAACGCGGCGAGGTCAGGACGTCACGCGACCTCCACGCCCTCGTGCCTTAGCAGCCAGCGCTTCCGCGCGATGCCACCGCCATAGCCGGTGAGCGCGCCATTGGCGCCGATCAGGCGATGGCAGGGGATGACTACGCTCAGCGGATTCGAGCCATTGGCATGGCCGACGGCGCGCATCGCTGCTGGCGAGCCGAGCTGCGCGGCGAGGGTGCCGTAGCTGAGCGTCGTGCCGGCGGGGATCTTGCGCAGCGCGATCCACACCTTGCTCTGGAACGGCGTGCCGGGGATGTGGCACGGAATTGCATCGAGCTGATCGAGCTCGCCGCTGAAGTAACGCGTGAGCGCTTGCCGAATCTGTTTGGGCGCCGGCGCATCGATGAGTGGTGCCGAGCCGAGATAGCGGCGCAGCGACGTCTTCAGGCGATCTTCATAGTCGGTCCAGTCCAGTGCGCAGAGTGCGCCGTCCGTATTCGTCACCAGCAACGCCGTGCCGATCGGCGTTTCCAGGCGGTCGAGATGGAGCGGTGTTGCGGGCTTTGCCATGACATGTCGGCTCATCACATGAAAACGCCGACCGTATCATTGATACGACCGGCGCTTCGCCCCGATTTCCGGGAAGAATTCAGGTATGGAGTGCTATTCGCTTTTCGGCTCATGCGACATGCGTTCGAGGCGGTCCTGCATCTCCTTCATCTGACGACGCAGGTCATCGATATTGTCGCCGCCGCTTGACGTGGGCTCAGACGTCTTCTCCGGCTCTGCGGCGCCGGGACGCGGCGGCACGAAGGGCTTGAACATGGAGAAGGTCTGCTGAAACAGCTCCATGTTGCGACGAACGGTTTCCTCCAGCGGCGCGAAGGGCGTCATGCCGAAGGTGTTCGTCATCTGCTTGCGGAATTTTTCCTGTTCGCGCGTCAGCGAATCAATCGACTGTTCGAGATACTTCGGCACCACCATCTGCATGCTGTCGCCATAGAAGCGAATCAGCTGGCGCAGGAACGTTGTCGGCAGCAAATTCTGGCCGGCCTTGTTTTCCTGTTCGAAAATGATCTGCGCGAGCACCTGTCGGGTGATGTCGTCACCGGTCTTGGCGTCGTAGACGAGGAAATCCTCGCCGTCCTTCACCATGGCGGCGAGGTCTTCCAGCGTCACATACGTACTCGTCCCGGTATTATAGAGCCGGCGGTTTGCATATTTCTTGATAGTGGTCGGTTGATCTGTTTTCGCCATGGCTCACTTACCTACCGGGAACGGGAAACCTTTCGGCATTGCGCCAAAAAGGCCATCGGATTGGGTGGTCGAACAACGCAATGCAATAAAGTAAGCACTTTCAAAGTGCCTCGGCTACCGTTTTGTGCGTCACGGTTAAAATCGCGGCATGATTGTGCTATGCAATGCGACATTGGTGCCAATTTTGGTGCGCTGCGGTCGGAAATGGCCGCGGGTCCAATTGACACATAGATGCGAGGTTTAAGAGGATGCGTGCCAAGCGGTGTCAGCCGCTTCGGCGCGATGAAAGTCGAACAAGCCCACTTCAAAACAACAACAGGAGATGTCCATGTCAGACGATGTCGTCATCGTCAGCGCCGCCCGCACACCGGTCGGCAGCTTCAACGGCGCTTTCGCAACCACGCCAGCGCATGATCTCGGCGCTATCGCCATCAAAGCTGCGCTCGAGCGTGCGAAGCTCGATCCCGCCCGCGTCTCCGAAGTGATCATGGGCCAGATCCTCACCGCCGCGCAGGGCCAGAACCCGGCGCGTCAGGCGGCGATCGCGGCCGGTCTCCCGGTCGAAACCTCGGCCTGGGGCGTCAACATGCTGTGCGGCTCCGGCCTGCGCACCGTTGCGCTCGGCTATCAGGCACTGATGAACGGTGACTCCGACATCGTCGTTGCCGGCGGCCAGGAATCCATGAGCATGGCCCCGCATGCGCAGTATCTGCGCGGCGGCGTGAAGATGGGCTCGACGGAGCTGGTCGATACCATGATCAAGGACGGTCTGTGGGATGCCTTCAACGGCTATCATATGGGCAACACTGCCGAGAACGTGGCGAGGCAGTTCCAGATCACCCGCCAGCAACAGGATGAATTCGCTGTTGCGTCGCAACAGAAGGCGGAAGCCGCACAGAAGGCCGGCAAGTTCAAGGATGAGATCGTCCCCGTGACCATCAAGGGTCGCAAGGGCGACACCGTCGTCGACACCGACGAATATCCGCGTCACGGCGCCTCACTCGAAGCCATGGCCAAGCTGAAGCCGGCTTTCGAGAAGGAAGGCACGGTTACTGCAGGCTCCGCGTCGGGCATCAATGACGGCGCGGCCGCTGTTGTGCTGATGACCGCCAAGCAGGCCGCCAAGGAAGGCCTCACCCCGCTTGCACGCATCGTCTCGTGGGGCCAGGCCGGCGTCGATCCGAAGATCATGGGCACCGGCCCGATTCCGGCATCGCGCGCGGCGCTGAAGAAGGCCGGTTGGAGCATTAACGATCTCGATCTGATCGAAGCCAACGAAGCTTTTGCAGCGCAGGCTTGTGCTGTGAACAAAGACCTCGGCTGGGATACCTCGAAGGTCAACGTCAATGGCGGTGCGATCGCCATCGGTCACCCGGTCGGTGCATCGGGCGCCCGCGTCCTCGTGACGCTGCTGCACGAAATGCAGAAGCGTGATTCGAAGAAAGGCCTCGCGACGCTCTGCATCGGCGGCGGCATGGGCATCGCGATGTGCGTTGCACGCGACTAAAAGAGCAGCATGCGCGCTGAAAACTTCAGCGCGCGATTGCACTGCACACAGCGATTGACGTTGCATCGTCGATCAAATCAAAACGCCCGGCGCAATGCGTCGGGCGTTTTTTCTTGATGTTCATCGTAGCGCCAGCTTAACTCGCTACTATAATTTCAGAATTGATTTTCGGGAGGACGACATGGCGCGCGTAGCAGTAGTGACCGGTGGAACACGAGGTATTGGCGCAGCCATCAGCAAGGCGTTGAAGGATGCCGGCTACAAGGTCGCCGCCACCTATGCCGGCAACGACGCCGCGGCCGAGAAATTCAAGAGCGAGACCGCCATTCCTGTCTACAAATGGGACGTCTCGTCCTTCGAAGCTTGCGCCGAGGGCATCAAGAAGGTCGAGGCCGAGCTCGGACCGGTGGAAGTGCTGATCAACAATGCGGGCATCACCAAGGACGGTGCCTTTCACAAGATGACGCCGGAATCCTGGCATGCGGTCGTGAACACGAATCTCGGCTCGCTGTTCAATATGACCAAGCCTGTCATCGATGGCATGAGGTCGCGCAAATTCGGCCGTGTCATCAACATTTCGTCGATCAACGGGCAGAAGGGTCAGTTCGGCCAGGTCAACTACTCCGCCGCCAAGGCGGGCGACATCGGTTTCACCAAGGCGCTCGCGCTGGAGAATGCCAAGCTCGGCATCACCGTGAACGTGATCTGCCCCGGCTACATCAACACCGAGATGGTGCAGGCGGTGCCGAAGGACGTGCTGGAGAGGAGCATTCTTCCGCTGATTCCTGTCGGCCGCCTCGGCGAGCCCGAGGAAATCGCGCGCGCGGTGCTGTTCCTCGCCGCCGACGATGCCGGCTTCATCACCGGCTCGACGCTGACGGTGAATGGCGGACAGTATCACGCGTGATGTGTTAGGCAGCGTGCTCGTCATTCCGGGCTGCGCGTCTTGCGCAGGCCCGGAATCTCGACATGTGACACGCCAGCATGTCAGAAGCGCCAAGCTACTTCGAGATTTCGGATTCGCGCGTAACCGCGCGCTCTGGAATGACAGCTTGGTTCGACGACATGACCTCCCGCACAGCCACCTTCATTGGCCTCACTGCTATCCTCATGTGGTCGCTGTTGTCGGTGATGACGGTGGCAAGCGGGCGCATGCCGCCGTTTCAATTGACTGCCATCACCTTCGCCATTGGCGCGCTGGCGGCAGCACTGACCTGGATCTGGCGCCCAGAGGCGATTCGCGCCCTCAGGCAATCGCCGCTGACATGGGCAGTCGGTGTCGGCGGTTTGTTCGGCTATCACGCGCTATATTTCGTCGCGCTGCGGCTGGCGCCGCCGGCGGAAGCGGGGCTGCTGAATTATCTCTGGCCGCTGCTGATCGTGCTGTTCTCGTCGCTGCTGCCGGGTGAACGGCTCTATCCGCATCATATCATCGGCGCGTTGCTCGGCCTGCTCGGCACGGTGTTGCTGCTGTGGGGCAATGTCTCTCCGGGGGCGGCATCCGGCCATCTCGGCGGCCTGTTCGCCGCGTTCTGCGCGGCCTTCGTCTGGGCGGCCTATTCGGTGATGTCGCGCCGGTTGAAAGCGGTGCCGACTGACGCGGTGGCTGGTTTCTGTTTGATAACAGCGTGTCTGGCTGCCATCGTGCACCTCGCCATCGAGACCACGGTCTGGCCCGAGACGGCGCTGCAATGGCTGTCGGTGGTCGCGCTGGGTGTCGGCCCGGTGGGCGCGGCCTTCTACACCTGGGACATCGGTATGAAGCGCGGCGATATCCGCGTGCTCGGCGCGGCGTCCTATGCGACACCGCTGCTGTCGACAGGTTTTTTGATCGCTGCAGGTTTTGCGCAGGCAAGCGCGAACATTGCACTCGCAGCAGCGTTGATCGCGGGAGGCGGGCTGATCGCGGCGAAGGATATGTTTTTGAAGCGCTAGCTATTCCGGCTGCCAGTCCTTCGGTGCCAGCTCGAATGCAGCGAAATCGAAGCCGGGCGCGACAGTACAGCCTACCAGCGTCCAGTCGCCCGTCGTGGAGGCGGCCTGCCAGACGTGCGGTGGCACGATGCCTTGTGGCTGTTGTCCGGCCGGAAGGTCCGGGCCGAGCGTGATGACTCTCCGGCCACTGTCGTCAGCGATCTCCAGCGTCAGCGGCGCGCCCGCGTAATAGTGCCAGATCTCTACGGCGTCGATCCGGTGCCAATGGGAGCGTTCGCCTCTTGCCAGCAGGAAATAGATCGCGGTCGAGGCCGCGCGCCCAGCCGCATCCATGCGGGTATCGCGGAACGTTTCGCGATAATGGCCGCCTTCGGGATGCGGCTGCAGGCTGAGTGTTGCGATGATCTCGGCTGCGGTCGGCATCGTCACGACTTGTTCTTGCGCTCGCGGAGTTCGCCGAACACATCGTCTTCGCTAAAACCCTTCAGGCGCACGGCGGCGGCGATCGCCGGATCGTCGGCGCGCAGAAAGACGTTGGTTTTCTTTTCCAGTCCAAGTAGCACCGGGATGGTGGGCTTGTTGGCGGTCCGCAATTGCGTTACCTCGTCGGCGCGCTTCTTCAGGGCCTCGTTGTTCGGATCGATGCCGAGGCAGAACTTCACGTTCGAGGTTGTGTATTCGTGGCCGCAATAGACGCGGTAGTCGTCCGGCAACGTGCGCAGCTTCTTCAGCGATTGCCACATCATCGGATAGGTGCCTTCGAACACCCGGCCGCAACCGCCCGAGAACAGCGTATCGGCCGAGAACAGTGCGAGTTCGCTGTCGAACACGTAGCAGATATGGTCGAGCGTATGACCGGGCGTCTCCAGCACGCGCGCCGTCAGCGCGCCGACCTGTACGGTGTCGCCTTCCGCGACGCGGACATCCACATGCGGAATGGCGGTGCCCTGATCGTGCGGCGCGGTCACCTTGCAGCCATAGGTCTTCTTCAGCTCGCCGATACCGCCGACATGGTCGGCATGGTGATGGGTGACCAGAATATCGGTGAGCTTCCAGCCTTCGCGCTGCAGCACCTTCATGATCGGCGCGGCTTCCGGGGCGTCGATGGCCGCGGTCTTCAGGCTCTGCGGATCGTGGATCAGATAGCCGAAATTGTCCGACAGGCAGGGGAACACGCGAATTTCAGCGGCCATGATCTCTCCGTGATTCAGAACGACGCAGCCCTCCTGACATATGGCGTTAACGCTTCCCGGGCAATGCGCGATTGGGGGGCGCGTGCGCTGCATCAAGCGTGATAGACTGGCCTCATGACCATCGATGTCATCGATCTCCGGGATTTCTATTCCCGCCGCCTCGGCATCGTGGCGCGGCGCCTGATCAATCGTGGGATCAAGGCGCACTGGCCCGATGCCGAGAACCAGCGGGTGCTGGGTATCGGCTATCCCACGCCCTATCTCGGCCTGTTTCGCGAGAATGCCGAGCGCTGCATCGCCTTCATGCCGGCGGCGCAGGGCGTCCTGAAATGGCCGACGGCGAAACCGGCGCTGGCGACATTGGTGGACGAGATGTCGCTGCCGCTGCCGGATGCGGCAGTGGACAGGATCATCCTCGTCCATGCGCTGGAAATGTCCGACGATCCCGAAGGATTGCTGCGCGAAGTCTGGCGCGTGCTCGCGCCGTCCGGGAAATTGATCGCGGTGATCCCGAATCGCCGCGGTGTGTGGACGCGTTCGGATTCGACCCCGTTCGGCCATGGCCGGCCCTATTCGCGCTCGCAGATCACGCAGCTCCTGCGCAATACCTGGTTCACGCCGACGGCCTGGAGCGAAGCCCTGTTCATGCCACCGGTGGGCATGGGTTGGTTCCTGCGCTCGGCGCTGGTCTGGGAGCGCGTCGGCGCGGCATTGTCGATGCCGTTTGCGGGCCTGCACATCGTCGAGGCCAGCAAACAGGTCTATCGCGCGCTTCCGGCGAAACGTGAAAGAGCCAAGCTCATCCCGGCGCTGCAGCCGGTACTGGTGCCGAGTTCGGGCATGCGGCGCGACAGTGCTGCCGACCTTGGCGAGGCCGGCCCACAGTCGCGCTGAGGATCAATCCTCGATCGATTTTTCGCTGGTATCCGCCTTGCCGCGCGTCCAGTAGCCGGCGGCTTTGGTCCACGACTTGTTGTGGCCACGCGTGTTCGTGACATAGCCGCGCAACTGACGTGCGACCTGAGCTTCGGCCGCGATCCAGACGAAGCCTTCACCATGCGGGAAGGCGAAGTTTTCAACCGCCGCCTGCAACAGCGCCGCATCGTCGCCGGTACCATCGCGGGCGATCCAATGCGGCGACCAGTCGGCCTTCGTCGCGATCTGCTGCGCTTCGCCAATGACGAAGCTTGCGACGGGTACACCTGGTCGGAGCTCCTCAAGGCGGCGTCCGATGGCAGGCAGGGCGGTCTCGTCGCCGATCAGCACATACCAGTCGAAATCGTCGGGAATGATCGCGGAGCCGCGCGGGCCGCCGATCTGCAGGGTATCGCCGACCTTTGCGTCCGTCGCCCATGCGGTCGCCGGACCGGCTTCGTGGAGCGCGAAGTCGATGACGAGGGTGTTTCGCGCCGTATCGAAGCTGCGCGGGGTGTATTCGCGCATCTCCGGTTCGTCGCCGGTGCCCTTGAAGATCAGTTTGATGTGATCGTCGAAGGACGCGCTGACGAAGTCCTGCAGCTCCGGCGAGGTGAGCGTGATCCGTTGCATCTGCGAGGTGAGGCGCTCGGTGGCAGAGACGGTGAGGAGGCGCCGGCGCAGTTCGTGGCGGACGCGGCTAATTTCGTGTTTGCTCAAGAAGGTGCGATCCATGGCTGAATTCGAGATAGCGCGGATGTGGCTATTGCTGACCCTTAGTCCAAGGGCCGCATTTTAGAGACGCTCAATACTCGCCGCCCTACGGACGTTATGTTTCGGCCAGTGGATGCAGGTCGCGCACGAGACTCTTGAGGCGCTCTTCCACCACATGGGTGTAGATCTGCGTTGTCGATATATCGGTGTGGCCGAGCAGCGTCTGCACAATGCGCAAGTCGGCGCCATTGTGCAGCAAGTGGCTGGCAAAGGCGTGGCGCAGCACATGCGGTGACACCAGCCGCGGCGCGATGCCGGAGGCGCTGGCGAGGTCCTTCAGGTCGCGCGCGAAATGCTGGCGGGTGAGGTGACCGCTTTCGCCCGAAGAGGGAAACAGCCACTTGGATGCCGCGGCCTTCTTCGGCTGAGCTTTCTGTGCCTCGGCCGTCATGGCGAGATAGTCGGCCATCGCCGCCTTGGCCGTTTCGTTGAGCGGCACCAGGCGTTCCTTGTTGCCCTTGCCGCGCACAACGATCATGCGGGCATCGCGGCGGGCGGCGGTGACCGGCAGCGAGACCAGTTCGGAGACGCGCAGGCCGGTGGCGTAGAGCACTTCCAGCAGGCAATAAAGTCGCGCATGGCGCAGCCGTTGCGGCAGCGTGGCTCCGGTGTTCTGGGCTAGGGCGCGGCCCTGCACCAGCATGCGGTCGACATCGGCGATCGACAGGACCTTTGGCAGGCTGCGGCCGCGCTTGGGTCCGGACAGGATCGCCGCGGGATCGTCCGCACGGATGTTTTCGCTCAGCAGAAACCGGAACAGGTGGCGGAGCGCCGAGAGCCGGCGCGCGACGGTGGTCGATTTGAAGCCGCGGTCGTCGAGGTCTTCGAGATAGTCGCGCAGGAGCTGGGTGTCAGCCGAAGCGAAGCTCGCCCTGGCGCGGGCAGCGAATTCGGAAAAATCCTCGAGGTCGCGACGATAGGCGTCGAGCGTGTTCTGGCCAGCGCCCTGCTCGGCGGCGAGCATGTCGAGGAACAGGGCGGACAGGCGGGCGTCGGACGGGATGCTCATGGGCGCACCCTAGCCGCTATTTCTTGAGAAATTTGTCCGGCTGGACGGTGACGGTCATTTCCCGCGGTTTCGGGTTGACGAAATTCGCGAGCGCGAAGATCGCGCCATAGATTACCCCGCCGATGACACCGACGACCGTCAGGAACCGGAACAGGCTGGGCATGGATCGGGAACTCGGCGGATGGGGACGATTCGGACCGCCCGTGGCGATCACCACGTTCGGATACAGATTGCACGAGGTGCTGGCAACGCTGCCTTCCGGGGTAGTATACGTGACAGGAATGGGGCAAACCGCTGCGATGCATTGTCGCCCACTGATTTTACGAGCGTTTTTCTGATGTCCGAGACCGCTTTGCCAGTTCTGGCCGACACCTCCCAGGAGGCCGCGATCGTCGCGGCGCTGGGGCGGCGCGCCGTCGTGCTGGTGGGCATGATGGGGGCGGGGAAATCCACCATCGGCCGGCGCATGGCGATGCGGCTGCGATTGCCCTTTGTCGATGCCGATAACGAGATCGAGGCGGCGGCCGGTATGTCGATCCCCGACATTTTCGAGGTTCACGGCGAACCGCATTTTCGCGACGGCGAGGCGCGGGTGATCGCCCGGTTGCTCGAGAGCGGACCGATCTTGCTTGCGACGGGGGGCGGTGCCTTCATGCGTGACGAGACCCGCGAGCGCATCCGCGACAAGGCGATCTCGCTATGGCTCAAGGCCGATGCGGACGTGATCCTGCGCCGGGTCAAAAAGCGCGAGAATCGTCCGTTGCTGAAGACGCCCGATCCGGCGGGCACCATCGCGCGGCTGATCGAGGCGCGCCATCCGTTCTACGAGCAGACCGACATCACGATCGATTCCCGCGATGTGCCGCATGAGAAAATCGTCGATGAGGCGATCGTGGCGCTGCATGAGCACCTGTTCCGCCCGCATCCGGCGTCCGCCATGCCGGCATCCTCTGGCGATCCCCTGAGCTCGATTTTATGACCGCACCGCTAAACTCTTCTGATCCGATCACTGTCAATGTGGGATTGGGCGACCGCGCCTATGACATCGTGATCGGGCGCAATGTGCTGCCCTCGCTGGGGGCGCGCATCAAGGCTCTGCGACCCGGTGTGCGCACGGCGATCGTGACCGACAAGACGGTCGCCAGGCATTGGCTCAAGGCAACGGAAGAGTCTCTGGCCGCGGCAGATATCCCGACCTCACATATCGCTGTCGAGGAAGGCGAGGGCTCGAAGAGCTATGCTGGCCTCGAAACCGTCTCCGAAGCGCTGATCGCCGCGAAGATCGAGCGCAGCGATCTGGTCATTGCGTTGGGCGGTGGCGTGGTCGGCGATCTCGCAGGTTTCACGGCGTCGATCCTGCGCCGCGGCGTCGATTTCGTGCAGGTGCCGACATCGTTGCTGGCGCAAGTCGACTCGTCGGTCGGCGGCAAGACTGGCATCAATTCGCCGCAAGGCAAGAACCTGATCGGTGCGTTTCATCAGCCTGTGCTGGTCGTGGCCGACACGGCCGTGCTCGACACGCTGTCGCCGCGCCAGTTCCGCGCTGGCTATGCGGAAGTCGCCAAATATGGCGTGCTCGGCGATGCCGCCTTCTTTACCTGGCTTGAGACCAATCACGCAGACATCATGCGCGGCGGCTCGGCGCGCGAGCATGCGATTGCCACCTCATGCCGCGCCAAGGCGGGCGTGGTGTCGCGCGACGAGCGCGAGAATGGCGAGCGCGCACTGCTCAATCTCGGTCACACCTTCGGTCACGCGCTTGAAGCCGTCACGGGATTCTCCGACCGGCTCTATCACGGCGAAGGCGTGTCCATCGGCATGGTGCTGGCCGCCGAATTCTCGGCGCAACTCGGCATGATCGCGCCGGACGATGCCGTGCGTGTCGCGCGTCATCTCGCTGACGCGGGATTACCGACGCGTTTGCAGGATATCGCGGGCTTCCGGCAGGAAGGTCTCGCCGATGCGGACAGGCTGATGGCGCTGATGGCGCAGGACAAGAAGGTCAAGCGCGGCAAGCTCACTTTCATCCTGCTGCAGGCTATCGGCCAGGCCGTCATCGCCAATGACGTCGATCCCGCCACGGTGCGCGATTTCCTGCATCGCAAGCTTTCGAACTAGCGTCGGCGCCCGCGTCGATCACGGGAATTCCATGAGTTCGATCACCGTCAACATCCTGCTCGCCGTGTTCCTGCTCGCGGCCAATGCCTTCTATGTGGCGGCGGAATTCGCGCTGGTGAAAAGTCGCGGCTTCCGCGTCAAGGCGATGGCCGAACGCAACAGTTTCGGTGCTCACCTGCTGCAGCGGATGATGGGCGATATCGAGCCTTATCTCGCCTGCTGCCAGCTTGGCATCACCATGGCCTCGCTCGGTCTCGGCTGGGTGGGTGAACCGACGGTAGCAGCACTGCTCAAGCCGCTGCTCGATCCGCTCGGCATGTCGGAATCGGCGCTGCATTTCACTTCCTTCCTGACCGGTTTCCTCGTCTTCTCGTCGCTGCATATCGTGATCGGCGAACAGGTGCCGAAGACTTTGGCTATTCGGCAGCCTGAGCCGGTGTCGCAATGGATCGCCTATCCGCTGTTCGCGTCCTATGTGCTGTTCTATCCGCTGAACTGGCTGCTCAACGCTGCTTCGCGCGGCGTGCTGGCACTGATCGGCGTGAAGGAGGCGTCCCCGCATGAGATACTGACCGGCGTCGAGATCGAGGGCCTTGTCGGCCAGTCCGCCGAGCATGGCGGGATCGAGAGCGGCGAGGCCGAATATATCCAGAACGTTTTTCGCTTCGGCGATCTCGCTGTCTCCGATGTCATGGTTCATCGCACGGCGATGACCACGCTGAATGCCGATCTTCCCTCGGAAGAGCTGGTGCGTGAGGTGCTGTCCACCGAATATACCCGCATTCCGCTGTGGCGTGAGAAACCGGAAAATATCGTCGGCGTGCTGCATGCGAAGGATCTGCTTCGTGCAATTCGTGCCGCCGATGGCGATACATCGAAGATCGACGTCGCCAGCATCGCCTTGCCGCCATGGTTCGTGCCGGAGATGCGACCACTGTCCGATCAGCTCAAGGCGTTCCGTCGCCGCAAGACGCATTTCGCCCTCGTCGTCGATGAATATGGCGAAGTGGAAGGCATGGTGACACTGGAAGATATCCTCGAGGAAATCGTCGGCGACATCTCCGACGAGCATGACGATGTCGTTGCCGGCGTGCGCGCGCAGGCCGATGGTTCTGTCGTGGTGGATGGCTCGGTGCCGATCCGCGACCTCAACCGCGTGATGGACTGGCATCTGCCCGATGATGAAGCGGTCACTGTCGCCGGCCTCGTGATTCACGAGGCGCGCTCGATCCCCGAGCGCGGCCAGAGTTTCACGTTCTACAATTTCCGATTTCGCGTATTACGCCGGGAGCGCAACCGGATCACGGCGCTGCGCATCGGCCCGGTGCCAGCAGAGTCGGAGCAGGTGCCGGAAAAGAAGCGGCGCGCGGGGGCGTCGTTCTAGAAGGCAGTCCTGCTCAAAATCGTCCGGTCCGGTTCTTGCTTTAATTTCCTGCGGAGGCGACCATTCCGTCGAATGGCGCGGCAGGAGATCGTAATGAACAAGTTTCTGCGATGGTCGTGTGTTGTTGCAGGCGCGCTGTTGTGCACGGCGGCACAGGCAGAGACCAACTGGCCGACGCGGCTGATCAAGGCCATCATTCCCTTCGGTCCGGGCAGTGCCACGGATGTCATGCCGCGCACGTTCTTCGAACGGCTTGGGCCTGAGCTTGGCCAGGCCATCGTGGTTGAAAACCGTGTTGGCGGTGGCGGGGCCGTGGGCACGGCTGCGCTCGTAACGTCGCCGCCCGATGGCTACACCGTCTTGGCACATTCCTCGGCGCTGACGATCACCCCGGCAATCAATGCAAACCTGCCTTATGACACGTCGAAGGATCTGTCCGGGGTGGTCATGATCGGTTCGGTCCCGAACATCATGATCATTCCGAAGGATCGGCCCTGGAAAACCGTGGATGATTTCCTGAAGGATGCGCGTACCAAGGGCTCGGCGATCAATTTCGGCTCGGTGGGTGTCGGCAGCGCCGTGCATATCAGCTCGGAGAAATTCCGTCGCGCCGGCGGCTTCGAGGCGACGCATGTTCCTTATCGCGGCGGGCCTGAAGTCATCACGGACATTCTCGGCGGCCGCATCGATTTCTACTTCTGCCCGGCGGCCACGGCCTTGCCGCTGATCCGCGAGGGGCAGGTGCGTGCGCTCGTGGTTTCGACGGCAGAGCGCAGTGCAGACCTGCCGGATGTGCCCTCGATGATCGATGTTGGTCTCAAGGATGGTGTGAGCAACACATGGGTCGGTGTGTTCGTGCCCTCGAAAACGCCGCGCGAGATCGTCGACAAGCTTTACGATGTCAGCACCCGATTGCTGGCCAAGCCGGAAATGCAGGCGGCGCTGAAGAAAATGGGCGTGGTGCCGATGCCCATGGAGCCGAAAGCGATCGACGAACTCGTCGTGAAGGAAGTCGCCGCGAATATGGCGCTGCTCAAGAGCGAGAAGTAATTGTAGCCCGGATGGAGCGGAGCGTAATCCGGGGGCGTCGAGATAGTTGAAACCGATGTCCCCGGGCTACGGCCTCTCAGGCTTCGATATCCATGCGGACGAGAATGCGCTCGGCGCTGTCGTTCCAGACATCCATCTTCACGATCTTGCCGCCGCGCACCACGAAGCGATCGACATAGCGATTGCCTTCGAATTTGGTGCCGTCATGCCATTCGCCATACAGGGTGCCGGTGTTGTAGACGACGGTCTCGCTGTTCCCGGGCGCGACGTCGGTGCGCTCCATCTTCTTCTTCACCCATTTGTAGCGCATGGCGTTGAACGCGGTGGCGTCGCGCGGATGCTTGAACTTGCGGCCCCCGGTGAAGGTGATATCGACATCGGCCGACATGAATGTCCCGGCGGTCTCGGGGTCGGGGATCATCGATGCGACCAGAAAGCGCTCGATCAGATCGGCGGCGCCGGCGGTGTCGTCAGTGACGGGCGCAAGGACAGGTGATTGCGACATCGGTTGTCTCCTGAAAGCGGGGTGTTGGCTGGATCATAGCAAAGGGAGGATCGAATTGCATTCATCCGACATCCTAAATTGTATGCACTTTTTCGGTTTGAAGCCTGAAAAATGGGCGACCGGGTGCCTCCGATTGATGGATATCGTGTTATTTTTCAATGGATTGAGTGAATCGCGTGATCGCATGCGCATTGGCGTATCTCTTGCTTTCGGTTAAACCGCTCTGGCCGCGAAAGCGGCCGGCTGCGCGACGCCTTCAGGAGACCCCATGACGTTCGACCTCATTCTACGCAACGCCCGTATCGCGGACCGCCCGGATGGCCCGCTCGATATCGGCATCAAGGATGGCCGCTTCGCCGCCATCGAGGTCGGGTTGCCCCGCGGTGATGCGCCGGATCAGAACCTGCATGGTCGGCTGGTGCTTCCGGGATTTGTCGAGACCCATCTGCATCTCGACAAATCCTGCCTGCTCGGGCGCTGCAATTGCGAGCGCGGCACGCTGGATGAGGTGGTGGCAGAAGTCGCCAGGGCAAAGCGCGACTTCACCGAGGAGGATGTCTATCAGCGCGCCGCGCGGACGCTGGAGAAGGCCATCACTCATGGCACCAACCGGATGCGCACCCATGTGGAGGTTGATCCGCGCATCGGCCTCACCAGTTTCCGCGCGCTGAAGCAGCTGAAGAAGGATTATGCCTGGGCGATCGATCTGGAGCTCTGCGTGTTTCCGCAGGAAGGCCTGCTTGACGATCCCGGTTGCGAAGACGTGATGCTCGCTGCCATGCGCGACGGCGCGGATGTAATCGGCGGCGTGCCCTATATGGACAGGGATACGCATGGCCAGATCGCGAGGATCTTTGCGATGGCGCGCGAGTTCGATGTCGATATCGATTTCCATCTCGACTTCGATCTTGATCCTTCGCGTGCCGATTTTGCTGAAGTCTGCCGGCTGGCCGAGGCGGCGGGCTGGGGCGGGCGTGTCGCTATTGGCCACGCGACCAAACTCTCGGCCATGCCGCGCGCGGATTTCGAAGCTGCGGCGCAGCGTCTTGCTGTTGCCGGCGTTGCGGTCACCGTCCTGCCTGCAACCGATCTGTTTCTCACCGGCCGGGATCACGACCACAACATTCCGCGCGGCGTCACCCAAGCGCACAAGCTCCGTGCGCTTGGTGTCAACGCGAACGTCTCAACCAACAATGTGTTGAATCCCTTCACGCCCTTGGGCGACGCGTCGCTGATCCGCATGGTCAATCTCTATGCCAACGTCGCGCAGATCGGCCGCAGCGACGATCTCGCCGATTGCCTGGACATGGTGACCTCCGCTTCCGCAAAACTGCTCAATGCGAAGGGGTACGGCATCGCCGTTGGCCTTCCCGCCGATTTCGTGGTGCTGGATTGCGAGACCAAGGCGCAGGCAGTATGCGAGATTGCTCAGCCGATATTCGGCTTCAAGAACGGGATGCGCACATTCATCAGGCCGGCGGCGAGTCTGCTGAAGCCGGTGTGATGCAAGCTGCTGCAAGGAGAATACAATGCCGATCGACGATACGCTTGGAGCCTTTGTGGACCATGGTCGCATCGAGGTGCAGCCGACTGCGGAAGGTCCGTTGTCAGGTCTGACTTTTGCGCTGAAGGATGTGTTCGATCTCGCCGGCGTGCCGACGGCTGCCGGCAATCCGCAATGGCTGGCGACGCATCCTGTGCCGACGAAGTCCACGCCTGCTGCCGATCGTTTGCTCGCAGCGGGTGCCAAACTCGTCGGCAAGACGCATACGGACGAGCTTGCGTGGAGCCTGAACGGCGAGAACGCGCATTATGGCACGCCGGTGAATCCTGCCGCGCCCGGCCGGATTCCCGGTGGTTCGTCGAGCGGTTCGGCGGCGGCGACTGCCGGCGGGCTCGTTGATTTTGCGATCGGCTCGGACACCGGCGGTTCCGTGCGTTTGCCCGCAAGCTATTGCGGCATCTATGGCATCCGCACCACCCACGGCCGTATTCCACTCGATAACGCGGTGCCGCTGGCGCCGAGCTATGACGTGCTCGGCTGGTTCGCGTGGTCGCCAGAGCTGATGGTGAAGGTCGGCAATGTGCTGCTCGATGGCGTCCGCGCGCCGCGCGCGCCGAAGAAGCTGTTGATTGCACGCGATCTGTTCGCGATGGTGGATGGGAAAGTGCGCGACGCGCTGCAGCCGTCGGTGGACCGCCTGATCGCGCTCGTCGGCGCAAGCGAAGAGGTCGACGTGATCGGCGGTGAGCGCGATGCATGGCGCAATACGTTTCGTGTCCTGCAGTCTGAAGAGGCGTGGGCAGTACAGGGCGAATGGATTTCTGCGGTAAAGCCGACGTTCGGTCCGGGCGTGAAGGAGCGCTTTGCCGCGGCGGCTGTCGTGGATCCGGCCGAGATCGCTGCAGCCAGGCCGATCCGGAAGTCCGTCATCGACAGGATGAACGCCATGCTCGCGGACGACGCCATTCTGGTTCTGCCGACGGTCCCCGGGATCGCACCGCTGCGCGCCACGCCCGATGCGACGCTCGACGTCTTCCGTGCCCGCGCTATCGAACTGCTCTGCGTTGCCGGCCATGCAGGCACGCCGCAGCTATCGATGCCGGTGGCGAAGCTCGACGATTGCCCGATCGGCCTGTCGATCATGGCGGCGCGCAATTGCGACGAGGATTTGCTGGCGCTGGCTGTGGAGCTTGGGAAAATCTAACTGCCGTCATTGCGAGCGGAGCGAAGCAATCCAGTTCTTCGCCGAAGACCGGACTGCTTCGTCGCTGCGCTCCTCGCAATGACGGAGAAAATTACCGCCCCTTGCCGTTGCCCTTTTCCGCGGCCCGTCGCATCGCTTCCGCAAATGCACCGCCGCCTGCCTCGGGCTTGCCCGGCGCCCGCGAGGTCATGTTGCGTTCGCTGAAGCGCGGGCCGCGATCGGCTTTCGGACGATCGGCCTTGGCGCCGACCGGATCGTCCATGCGCAGCGACAGCGCGATGCGCTTGCGGTCGACCTCGACCTCCAGCACCTTCACCTTGACGATGTCGCCGGGCTTCACCACCTCGCGCGGGTCCTTGATGAAGGTCTTGGACATGGCCGAGATGTGGATCAACCCGTCCTGATGCACGCCGACATCGACGAAGGCGCCGAAGGCGGCGACATTGGTGACGGTGCCTTCCAGGATCATGCCGGGCTTGAGGTCCGAGACCTTCTCGACGCCTTCCATGAACACCGCCGCCTTGAAGGCGGGACGCGGATCGCGGCCCGGCTTCTCGAGTTCCTTCAGAATGTCGGTCACGGTCGGCAGGCCGAAGGTGTCGTCGACAAAGCTCTTCGGCTGCACCTTGCGCAGCACGTCAGCATTACCGATCAGCGCATGGATGTCGCTCTTGGTGGCTTCGATGATCTTGCGTACCAGCGGATAGGCTTCCGGATGCACGCCGGATTTGTCGAGCGGGTCTTCGCCGTCATTGATGCGCAGGAAGCCGGCGCACTGCTCGAATGCCTTCGGACCGAGCCGCGGCACGTCCTTCAGCGCCTTGCGCGACTTGAACGGACCGTTGGCGTCGCGATGCTGCACGATGCTCTGGGCGAGGCCGGTGCCGATGCCTGACACGCGGGCCAGCAGGGGGGCCGAAGCGGTGTTAAGATCGACGCCGACACCGTTCACGCAGTCTTCCACCACGGCATCGAGCGAACGCGCAAGTTTGGATTCACCAAGGTCATGCTGATACTGGCCGACGCCGATCGCCTTCGGATCGATCTTCACCAGCTCGGCCAGCGGGTCCTGCAGGCGGCGTGCGATGGAGACGGCGCCGCGCAGCGTGACGTCGAGTTCCGGGAGTTCTTCTGAAGCGAAGGCCGAAGCCGAGTAAACCGATGCGCCGGCTTCCGACACCACGATCTTGGTCATCTTCAGATCCGGCAGCAGCTTGAGCAGATCGCTCGCCAGCTTGTCGGTCTCGCGCGAGGCGGTGCCGTTGCCGATGGCGATCAGCTCGACCTTGTGCTGCACGGCGAGCTTGCCGAGAGTTGCGAGCGCGGCGTCCCACTGACGCTGCGGCTCGTGCGGATAGATCGTTGTCGTCGCCACCACCTTGCCGGTGGCATCGATGATCGCGGTCTTGACGCCCGAGCGGAAACCGGGGTCCAGGCCCATGGTGACACGTGCACCGGCAGGAGCCGCGAGTAACAGGTCCCGCAGATTGGAGGCGAACACGCGGACGCCTTCTTCTTCCGCTGCGGTCCACAGCCGCATGCGCAGATCGATATTGAGATGCACCTGGATCTTTGTGCGCCAGGCCCAGCGCACGGTGTCGGTCAGCCACTTGTCGCCGGGGCGGCCTTTGTCGGACACACCGACGCGCTGCATGATCTTGAGTTCATACGAGCTTGGCGTGGTGGAGGGCACGGGCGTCGCCGGCACCGGCTCGGGCTGCATGGCGAGATCGAGCACTTCTTCCTTCTCGCCGCGGAACAGGGCCAACACGCGATGCGACGGCAGCTTGTGCAGCGGTTCCGAGAATTCAAAGTAGTCCTTGAACTTCTCGCCCTCGGCTTTCTTGCCTTCGCGGACCTTCGAAGCCATCAGGCCGTTTGACCACATCTGCTCGCGCAGCGCGCCGATCAGGTCTGCGTCTTCCGCGAAACGTTCGACGAGGATTGCGCGCGCGCCGTCCAGCGCCGCGGTGACGTCGGCGACCTGTTTGTCGGCGCTGACATAGGACTCGGCCATGACCTTCGGATCGTTCTGCGGCTCGGCGAGCAGGATGTCCGCCAGCGGCGTCAAGCCGGCTTCCTTGGCGATCTCCGCCTTGGTGCGGCGCTTCGGCTTGAACGGCAGATAGATGTCTTCGAGACGCCCCTTGGTGTCGGCGGTCTTGATCGCCAGTTCGAGCGCAGCGTCGAGCTTGCCCTGTTCGCGCACCGACTCGAGGATCACGGCGCGGCGATCTTCCAGCTCGCGCAGATAGGTCAGGCGTTCTTCCAGCGTGCGCAGCTGCGCGTCGTCGAGACCGCCAGTGATTTCCTTGCGATAGCGCGCAACGAACGGCACGGTGGCGCCGCCATTGAGCAGTTCCACCGTCGCCGCGACCTGCTGTTCGCGCACGCCAAGTTCTTCAGCGATCTTCAGATTGATGTTCGTCACGCCTGCGTATTCCTTCGAAATTCCATGGCGGTCATCCCGCCGTCTTAATCCGCTTATGGACCGGCCTTCAGCGATTCATCAACCCTGATCGCGGCGACAGATTGTTCTGTGGATCGCCCGTTCCGCTTTGAAAACGCTTCCGGATTTCCGGATGATTGCGCGCGCTGCAGCTATGCGGCTGTGCAAAAATATAGTGCTGGATCGAACCGCGCGATCTGTGTAGACGGACCGTCCTTTTGGAGCGGTCATGTCGATTTGCGGTCTGGATTTTGGAACGTCGAACACGACGCTCGGCACCATCAAGAATGACGTCCCGGTGCTCGCCGCGCTGGAAGATGCGCATGTCACGATTCCGAGTGCCATCTTCTACAAGGTCGATACCGGCGCCTTCATTGGACGCAAGGCGATGGAAGCCTATGTGGAAGGTGTCCCGGGACGCCTGATGCGCAGCCTGAAATCGGTGCTCGGCACCTCCCTGATCGACGAGACGACGCGTGTCGGCCGCGAGCGGATCGGGTTTCGCAATGTCATTGGCAACTATGTCGGCGCGGTGAAGCGCCGTGCGGAGGCTGCGACAGGGCAGGAGTTGCGCAAGGTCGTGCACGGACGTCCCGTCTTCTTCGTCGATGACAATCCCGCCGGCGACCGCAAGGCGGAGGATGTGCTGCTCGGCATCGCGAAGGATATCGGCTTCACCGATGTCTCGTTCCAGTTCGAGCCGATCGCCGCTGCGCTCGACTACGAACGCCATATCAATTCGGAAGAGATCGCGCTGATCGCCGATATCGGCGGCGGCACGTCCGATTTCTCCATCGTGCGTCTGTCGCCGGAGCGGCATCGGCACACGGAGCGCAAGGACGATATCCTGGCCAATGACGGCGTCCGGATCGGAGGCACCGATTTCGATCGCCATCTGAGCCTCGGTGTGGTGATGCCGTTGCTGGGCTATCGCTCGGCGATGAAGCGCGCCGGGCTCGATGTGCCGTCAGGCTATTTCCACGATCTTGCGACCTGGTCGAGCATCAACCGGATGTACGACTCCAGGGTCATCAACGAGATCAGGCAGGTACGCTATGAGGCGCAGCAGCCCGAATTGCTTGGTCGTCTGGTGCGCGTACTCGAGGAGCAGCGCGGCCATACGCTGGCGATGGAGGTGGAGGGGGCCAAGATCGGTCTGTCCGACAAGCCGAAGTCGAGCATTGCGCTGGACTGGCTGGAGTCGGGCCTGACGGCCGGGATGGCGCGCAAGGAACTTGTGAGTCACACCCAGGCGCTGGCCGACCGCATCCACGCTCGTATCGCCATTTGTCTTTCGCAGGCGGGGTTGAAGCCTGAGGCTATCGACGCGGTTTTCCTCACCGGCGGCTCGGTGCAGCTCGCCCATGTCCGGAAAGCGATCCTCGGTGCGCTGCCGGCGGCGCGCGCCATCGATGGCGACACGTTTGGTGCGGTCGGCAAGGGCCTCACCATCGAAGCCAATCGGCGCTACGGCTGAGCCTGAGCGCCTTTCGTTGCGTTCTACCGGACGCCTCCGGTTGACATATTGCCGCACCCCCGCAGTTTCGCTAAACCCCGGCCAAGTCGCAGCCGTTCGGTTGCGCAAAAGAAGCTTACGGGAGCGAACAAAATGAGCCAGGCCACCGTCGGTACGCGCGCGGAGCAGAGCGCGAAGACCGATCTCGAAACGTCGACGATCCGTGCCATTTCCTGGCGGCTGATCCCGTTTCTGATCCTGGCTTACTTCCTCGCCTATCTCGACCGCGTCAATCTCGGCTTTGCGGCGCTGACCATGAACGCCGATCTGAATTTCTCGCCCACGGTGTTCGCCTGGGGCGCCGGAATCTTCTTCATCGGCTATTTCATCTTCGAAGTTCCCAGCAACATCGCGCTGGAAAAGTTCGGCGCCAGCCGCTGGATCGCGCGCATCATGGTGAGCTGGGGCGTGATCTCGGCGCTGATGGCCATCGTCAGCGGATCGACCAGCTTCTATGTGCTGCGCTTCCTGCTCGGCGTCGCGGAAGCCGGCTTCTTTCCCGGCATCATCCTGTATCTGACCTACTGGTATCCGGCTGCATATCGTGCGCGCTTCCTCGCGGCTTTCGCCATCGCCGTGCCGGTGTCCACTGTTATCGGTGCGCCGATTTCCGGCATGCTGCTCGGGCTCGACGGCATGATGGGTCTGAAGGGCTGGCAGTGGCTGTTCATCATCGAGGGCATTCCCTCGGTCGTGCTCGGTATCGTCACCTGGTTCTACCTCACCGATAAGCCGTCGAAAGCCGACTGGCTGACGCCGGATCAGAAGATGTGGCTCGCCGACAGGCTCGAAAGCGAGCGCACCGTGAAGGAAAGCGCGCACGGCATGTCGCTGGGGCAGGCGCTGGCCTCGCCAAAGGTTCTGATGCTTAGCGTGATCTATTTCGGCTTCGTTGCCGCGCTCTATGGCATGCAGTTCTGGCTGCCGCAGATCGTCAAGGCGTTCGGTCTGACCAATACGCAGACCGGCTTCGTCACCGCGATCCCCTATGCGTTCGGCTCCATCGCCATGATCCTGTGGGCCCGGCACTCGGACCGGACACGCGAACGCGTCTGGCATGTCGGGCTGCCGCTTCTGCTCATCGCCGTGTCGCTGGCCGTGTCCGGCGTCGTCAGCAATCCCACGGTGACCATGGTCGCGCTCACCGTGGCTGCCGTCGGTGTGTTTTGCACTTTCGCACTTTTTTGGACTCTGCCCACCGCCTGGCTCAGCGGCACCGCAGCCGCCGGCGCCATCGCCATGATCAACTCGATCGGCAATCTCGCCGGGTTCGGCGGGCCGTATCTGATCGGCTGGGTCAAGGAAGCCACCGGCAGCGCTTCGACCGGCCTTCTGGTGCTGGCGGTGATGCCATTGATCGCGGGCATTCTTGTGCTCGCGGGTAATCACGGCACAGCCACTGAATTCTCCGCCAGCAAGGCGCCGCAGCCGGGCAAATAGTCGGCATTACATCGCCAGTACGTAGCGCTAAGCGCCGGAGCATCCGCTCCGGCGCTTTTTCATTGCGCGATCCTTCAGAAATGATGGCGGATTCGTGATTACTGACGAATATTGACAATCGTCAGTGGTCAGGATTAATCTTCGCCAACCTCATGAAGGAAGTACGACCATGTCCCGCGGTTTCCTATTCGCCACCATCCGCAAGCCCGCCATCGCTGCTTTGTTGCTGATCCCGGCCGTCGGTTTGGCTGGTTGCGGGAAGAAGGCTGAGGCGGAGTCGAAGCCGTCCCGGCCGGTTTTGGTCACCACTGTTCAGTATCAGCCGGAATCGCCTTCGCGCAGTTTCGTCGGTACCATCCGGCCGCGTATTGAAACCGACATCGGTTTCCGGGTTGCCGGCAAGGTCGCCAAGCGTCTGGTCGAGGTTGGCCAAACCGTGCAGGTCGGCCAAGCCTTGGGCACGCTGGATGAGGTCGATCTGAAACTCCAGGCCGAGCAGGCGGCCGCCGAGCTCAGCGCCGCCACGGGCGTGCTGGCTCAGGCCAGCGCCGCCGAGGGACGCGCCAATGAACTGAAGAGCAAGGGCTGGGCAACCCAGGCGCAGCTCGATCAGGCGAAGGCCTCCGGCGACGAAGCACGCGCGCGCCTCAACCGGGCCGAGCGCCAGGTCGAACTTACGAAGAACAGCCTGTCCTACGCGACCCTCGTTGCCGACACCGCAGGTGTCGTCACTGCCACGCTGATCGATCCCGGCCAAGTGGTTGCTGCCGGTCAGGCCGCAATCCGCGTCGCGCGCTTCGCCGAAAAGGAGGCTGTGGTCGCGATCCCGGAAACACTGATCGGCCGCGCCAAGGATGGCAGCGCCAGCGTCAGCCTGTGGTCGGAGCCAAGCAAGATGTATCAGGCCAAGCTGCGTGAGATAGCCCCGAATGCGGACGCTGCAACGCGCACTTATCTTGCCAAATTCTCGCTGCCCGATGCCGACGACAAGGTCGCTCTCGGCATGACTGCGACGTTGACGCTTTCCGATCCGAAGACCGAGCGCATCGCCCGCGTGCCGCTCTCGGCGCTGTTTAGCCAAGGTAACCAGTCCTCACTCTACACCGTCAATGACGCCGGCGAGATCACGCTGCGGTCGGTGAAGGTGAAAACCTATGAAAGCACTGATGTGATCATCACCGGCGGTGTCGATGACGGCGCCAAGGTGGTTACGCTCGGTGTCCAAAAGCTCGATCCTGCGCAAAAAGTGCGCGTCGTTTCCGCCCTGTCGTTCTAAGCCGATACACAAGGACGAAGTCGATGCATCGCTTCAATCTCTCGGCCTGGGCTGTCGCACATCCAACGCTGATCCTGTTCATGATTATCGCGCTCGGCGTTGCCGGGTTCTTCTCCTACGAGCGTCTCGGCCGCGCCGAGGATCCGTTCTTCACCGTGAAGGTGGTGAACGTCACGGCGATCTGGCCCGGCGCAACCGCCAAGGAGATGCAGGAGCAGGTCGCCGATCCCATCGAAAAGAAGATGCAGGAGCTGCCTTACTTCGACAAGGTACAGACCTATTCCAAGCCGTCCTTCACCGCGCTGCAGATATCCTTCAAGGACAACGCGCCGCCGAAGGATGTACCCTATCTTTTCTATCTGCTGCGCAAGAAGCTCGCCGATGTGCAGGGCAGCCTGCCGACGGGTCTGATCGGCCCCACCGTCAATGACGAATTCAGCGACGTCGATTCCATCCTCTATATGATGACGGGCGAGGGTGCCGATTATGCGCAGATGAAGAAGGTCGCCGAAGGCCTCCGCCAGCGCCTGCTCAAGGTCGATGGCGTCACCAAGGTCAATCTCTACGGCACCCAGGACGAGCGGATTTTCGTCGAGTTCTCGCATGCCAAGCTGGCAACGCTCGGCATCACCACCCAGGCGCTGTTCGACTCCCTCGCCAAGCAGAATTCCATCACGCCGGCCGGCACCGTCGAAACCTCGTCGCAGCGCGTGCCGCTCCGCGTCACCGGCGCCCTCGATGGCGTCAAGGCAGTTGCGTCGACGCCGGTGGAGAGCAATGGCCGCACCTTCCGCCTCGGCGACATCGCCAATGTTACACATGGATTTGTCGATCCACCGGATTTTCAGATCCAGCAAAAGGGCAAGCCGGCGCTTGGCATTGGCGTCGTCACCGCCAAGGGCGCCAATATTCTCGAACTTGGCGAGAACGTGAAGAAGGCGGCCAACAGCTTCATGGCTGCGGTGCCGCAGGGTATCGAGATCGAGCAGATCGCCGATCAACCGCATGTGGTCGAGGAAGCGGTCGGCGAGTTCACGCGCTCTTTCGTCGAGGCGCTGGCCATTGTGCTGTTCGTGAGTTTCCTAGCGCTCGGCTGGCGCACCGGCATCGTGGTGGCGCTGTCGGTGCCATTGGTGCTCGGCATCGTCTTCATGGTGATGAATGCGATCTCGCTCGATCTGCATCGTATCTCGCTCGGTGCACTGATCATCTCCCTCGGCCTGCTCGTCGATGATGCGATCATCGCGGTCGAAATGATGGTCGTGAAAATGGAACAGGGCTGGGACCGCGTGCGCGCGGCATCCTTCGCCTGGGAATCCACGGCGTTCCCGATGCTGACCGGCACACTGGTGACAGCGGCCGGCTTCCTGCCCATCGGCTTCGCGAATTCGGCCGTCGGCGAATATGCCGGCAGCATCTTCTGGGTCGTGGCGATCGCGCTGGTCGCATCGTGGTTCGTGGCCGTGATCTTCACGCCCTATATCGGCGTCAAGCTGTTGCCGAACATGGCGGCCCATGGCGCTGCGCATCACGATCCGCATGCGATCTACGAGACGCGCATCTATCGGGCGTTGCGCAGTGTTGTTCAGTGGTGCGTCAGTCATCGCATCAAGGTGGTGATCGCCACCGTCGGCATCTTCTTTGCCTCCGTGGTCGGGTTTGGCCACGTCCAGCAGCAATTCTTCCCGTTGTCCGAGCGCCCGGAGCTGTTCTTCCAGCTCCGTCTGCCGGAAGGCACGGCCTTCGAGGTGACCAAGAAGTCGGTGGAGAACGCCGAGACGCTGCTCAAGGACGACAAGGATATCGCCACCTATACGTCCTATGTCGGCCGCGGTTCGCCGCGCTTCTGGCTCGGTCTGAATCCGCAGTTGCCGAACGAAGCTTTCGCGGAGATCGTGATTGTCTCGAAGAACGTCGAGGCGCGCGAGCGCATCAAGGCGAAGATCGAGAAGGCGGTGGTCGACGGTCAGCTCAGCGAAGCCCGCGTGCGCGTCGATCGCTTCAATTTTGGCCCACCGGTCGGCTTCCCCGTTCAGTTCCGGGTCATCGGCCCGGACACCGCGAAGGTGCGTGACATCGCCTACAAGGTGCGCGACGTCATGCGCGCCAATCCCAACGTCACCGAAGCGCAGCTCGACTGGAACGAACAGTCGCCTTACCTGAAGCTGGTCGTCGATCAGGATCGTGCCCGTGCGCTAGGACTGACGCCACAGGACGTCTCGCAGTCTCTGGCGTTGTTGATTTCCGGCACCACCGTGACAACCATCCGCGACGGCATCGAAAAGGTTGGCGTCGTCGCACGCGCCGTGCCCTCCGAACGTCTCGATCTCGGCAAGGTCGGCGATCTCACCATCATCTCACGCAATGGCGTTGCAGTGCCTCTCACCCAGGTCGCGAATATCGAATATTCGCATGAGGAGCCGATCCTGTGGCGGCGCAACCGCGACATGGCCATCACCGTGCGCAGCGACGTCGTCGATGGCGTGCAGCCGCCCGATGTCACCAACCAGATCTGGCCGCAGTTGCAGTCGATCCGCGATAGCCTGGAGCCGGCCTACCGCATCGAGATCGGCGGTGCAGTAGAGGAGAGCAACAAGGGTAACGCCTCGATCGCGCTGCTCTTCCCGCTGATGATCATCGTCATGCTGACGCTGCTGATGATCCAGCTGCAGAGCTTTTCGCGGCTCATCCTGGTGTTCCTCACGGCGCCACTCGGCATCATCGGTGCGTCGCTGGCACTCAATGTGGCCGGCATGCCGTTCGGTTTCGTGGCGCTGCTCGGCCTGATCGCGCTCGCCGGCATGATCATGCGCAACGCCGTGATCCTGGTCGATCAGATCGAAACCGATGTGCAGCACGGCCTGACCCGCGCGGAGGCGATTGTCGAGGCCACGGTCCGCCGTGCCCGCCCCGTGGTGCTCACGGCGCTGGCAGCGATCCTGGCGATGATCCCGCTGTCACGTTCGGCCTTCTGGGGCCCGATGGCAGTGACCATCATGGGTGGCCTGTTCGTCGCCACCTTCCTGACGTTGCTCTATTTGCCCGGCCTGTATGCGCTGTGGTTCAGGAAGAGTCTCGACGAACGCGGGTCTGGCGAGGACACTGAGCATCACGCACCGCAACATCACGACAAGCAACTCGCCTTTCCGCTTGCCGCCGCTGCCGAATAAGAAGATAGCTTGCTCAAGATGACGCTCGTTTCAGATAACATCGAAACCGACGACATGCGCACCCGGATCCTGGTGACGGCTGAAAAGCTGTTCCGCGAGCTGGGTTATCAGAAGACGACCGTTGCCGACATTGCGAAGGTTCTTCGCATGTCGCCGGCGAATGTCTACCGCTTCTTCGATTCGAAGAAGTCGATCATCTCGGCGGTAGCGCAACGCTTGATGGGGGAGGTCGAGGACGTTGCGGCAACTCTGGTCGCCGAGCGGTCCTCCGCGACGCAGCGGATGCGAGTACTTTTATCCACCATCCATTCGATGAATGCCGAGCGCTATGTCGGCGACGCCAAATTGCACGAAATGGTTGCGATCGCGATGGAGGAAAGCTGGGACGTCTGCATGGCTCATATGGAGCAGATCACGGCCGGGATCGGCAAGGTGATTGCCGACGGCGTCGCTTCCGGCGAATTCGATGCACCGGATGTCGGCCTTGCTGCGCATTGCGTCTGTACCGGCATGATGCGTTTTTTCCATCCGCAGATGATCGCGCAATGCGCCCAGAAGCCCGGCCCGACGATCGACCAGATGATCGACTTCGTCCTTGCCGGGCTGGCACCGCGCCGGTAGAGATTCTTGCGATCGGGTCCTGGACGCGATGCGGCGCTCAGGCGAAGCGAAGCTTCGCTGCCAGTGCTGTCTCGCGGGGCCGGAACCTATTCCAGACGACGGCGCTTGCTACCGTCCCGGCTCTGCGACGCAGCGCCCAGGGGCCGTGCATCGCGTCCGGGACAAGAGGACGTCATGGTGAGCGCTTTCGAATTCCACAGCTATGAGCCACGCAACGGACATGGTCTGAGGCACGATCCCTTCAATGCCATCGTCGCGCCGCGGCCGATCGGCTGGGTATCGACCCGAGGCGCCGATGGTCGCGTCAATCTTGCGCCTTACAGCTTTTTCAACGGCTTCAACTACACGCCGCCTCTGATCGGCTTCTCCAGCATCGGCGTCAAGCATTCCACGCGAAACGCGCAGGAGACGGGAGAATTCGTCTGGAATCTGGCCACTATCGATCTTGCAAAGCAGATGAACGCCACCGCCGCCCATGTCGGCCGCGACGTCAATGAGTTCGAAGTTGCCGGCCTCACTCCGGTGCCCAGCACACTGGTGAACGTTCCCCGTGTCGGCGAAGCTCGCGTCGCCTTCGAATGCAAGGTCACCGAGATCATCGAGCTGAAGCGCGCCGACGGTGGCTCCGCCAACGCCTTTCTCACCATGGGCGAGGTGGTGGCCGTTCATATCGACAAGAGCCTGATCGTCGACGGGGTCTACCGGACCGCGCTGGCCAGCCCGATCATGCGTGCCGGTCGCAAGGGTGACTACTTCACTGTCAAGCACGAAGACATGTTCGAAATGGTCCGGCCGGACTGAGGAGGGCTTTTGCTGTCGCCCCCGCACTGGATCCGGGGATCCGTCGCGACCGCGAATGCCGGAGCAGCATGGATGGCCGGTTCTGGCCTGGCCGTAACATGTGGAGGTCGTTGAACGATCGTCCTGCGCGACCTCTGGTCACGCGGTCCCCATTCGCCATCATGGAACCGATGCGGTATCCTTGCCGTTATCGGTGGCTCAATGCCGTGCAATTTCGCTTCAATTTCAATGCGAAAGCTAGGATGGCGGCAACGGCGCCGAGTTAAAGAGCGAATGCCTTGAGCGGCCGCCCCCACCCGGATCCCGCGGTTGCCAGATCGAGAGGACTTCCCATGAGCTCACCCAGCCTGCGCAAGGATTATCTCACCAAACCGATCTTCGGCTGGGCGAAGGGCGTGCTGCCGAAGATGTCGGATACCGAGCGCGAGGCGCTGGAAGCCGGTGATGTCTGGTGGGATGCGGACCTGTTCACCGGCAATCCCGACTGGGACAAGCTTCTCAAGGTCGCGCCCGCGACGCTGACCGAAGAAGAGCAGGCCTTCATGACCGGGGCGGTCGATCGTCTCTGTGAGATGATAGACGACTGGAAGATCAATTGGGAGCTGCGCGATCTGCCTCCGGAGGTCTGGGACTTCATCAAGCGCGAAAAATTCTTCGGCATGATCATCCCGAAGGAATATGGCGGTCTCGGCTTCTCGCCCTATGCGCATTCCGAAGTGGTGCGCAAGATTTCCTCGCGTTCGGTTGTTGCTGCTGTCACCGTGATGGTGCCGAATTCCCTCGGCCCCGGCGAACTGCTGATGAAGTTCGGTACGGATGAGCAGCGGCAACGCTGGCTGCCGCGCCTCGCCGATGGCCGCGACATTCCTTGCTTCGGCCTCACCAGCCCGGAAGCCGGCTCCGACGCCGCGTCGATGATCGACAGCGGCATTATCTGCAAGGGTACGTTCGAAGGCAGGGAAGTGCTCGGCCTGCGCCTCAACTGGCACAAGCGCTACATCACCCTCGGTCCCGTTGCCACCCTGATCGGTCTCGCCTTCAAGGCCTATGATCCCGATCATCTCGTCGGCGATCAGGACGAACTCGGCATCACCGTCGCGCTGATCCCGCACGACCTTCCGGGCGTCGAGATCGGCACGCGTCATCTGCCGTCGATGCAGGTGTTTCAGAACGGCCCGAACTGGGGCCGCGATGTCTTTATCCCGCTCGAGTACATCATTGGCGGGCAGGAGCGGCTTGGGCAGGGCTGGAAGATGCTGATGTCGGCGCTCGCCGCCGGGCGCGGCATCTCACTGCCATCACTCTCTGCTGCCGGCGCCGCCTATGTGGCGCGCACCACCGGCGCCTATGCGCGCATGCGCGAGCAGTTCAACATCTCGATCAGCAAGTTCGAGGGCATCGAGGAGCCGCTCGCGCGCATCGCCGGCACGGCCTATCTGCTGGATGCGGCGCGACGCATGACTTCGGCGGCGCTCAATCAGGGGCATCACCCGGCAGTTATCTCTGGCATCATGAAGCTGCATGCCACCGAGCGCATGCGCCTCGTCATCGACGACGCCATGGACATCCATGGCGGCAAGGCCGTCATCGACGGCCCTCAGAACTATATGGGCAATCTCTATCGTGCGGTGCCGGTCGGTATCACCGTGGAGGGCGCCAACATCCTCACGCGAAACCTGATCGTGTTCGGGCAGGGCGCCATCCGCGCGCATCCTTACCTGCTCGACGAGATGAATGCGCTCAGCGATCCCGATAAGAAAAAGGGACTGGACGCGTTCGACACGGCCTTCTGGAAACATGTCGGCCACAGCATCACCACGCTGTTCCGCGCATGGGGCCGCAGCTGGACCGGTGGCGCCTTCGCGCCCGCTCCCGATGCCGGAGAAGCGACGCACTTCTATCGTCAGTTGTCCCGCTACTCTGCGGCCTTCGCACTCTGCGCCGACATGGCGCTGCTCACGCTTGGCGGCGCGCTGAAGCGCAAGGAGATGTTGTCGGCCCGCTTCGGCGATATTCTCTCCGAGCTCTATCTGCTCTCAGCCGCGCTGAAGCGCTGGGAAGATGAAGGGCGTCAGCAGGATGATCTGCCGGCACTCGAATGGTGCATGGCGACCGGCTTCAGGACCATCGAAAACCGCTTCGCTGAAATCCTCGCCAATCTGCCGAACCGGTTTGTCGCGGCGATCCTGAAATTTGCCGTGCAGCCGTTCGGCGCCTCCGTGCTTGGCCCGTCGGATCGCGTCGTCCATCGCTGCGCACAGATGATTCTCGAGCCTTCGGTGACACGTGATCGCCTGACGCCGGACCTCGCCTTTGTGGACGACGACGGCCCGGTGGCGCGGCTGGAAAAGGCGTTCAAACTGGTGACATCCACCGACGATATTGCCAAGCGTATCCGAACCGCAAAAATCAAGGACTGGAAACAGGGCGTGGCGCGGGGCGTGATCACCCAGGCAGAAGGCGAGCGGCTGGAAGCCGCCCGCGAGGCCGTCAAGCTGGTGATCGAGGTCGATGATTTCTCGCCTGAGAATCTATCGCCGCGCGCGCGCAAGTCCGATAACGTGCATCAGTTCTTCCAGGACCTTGGTGAGCAACGAGCAGCATCCTGATGGCAAGACCAGTCTATATCGTCGACGGCAGCCGCACGCCGTTTCTGAAGGCGCACAGCGGTCCTGGCCCGTTCACGCCTGTTGATCTTGCCGTGCAATGCGGTCGCCCGCTGCTGGCGCGGCAGCCGTTTGCGCCAGACAGCTTCGATCAAGTGATCCTCGGCTGCGTCAATGTCATCGCCGATGAGATGAATCCCGCCCGCGTTGCCGCGCTCCGGCTCGGCATGGGCGAACGCATGGTGGCGTTCACTGTGCAGATCAATTGCGGCTCCGGCATGCAATCGATAGATACCGGTTATCGCTACATCCGCGAAGGCAATGCCGATCTGATCCTGGCGGGCGGCGCCGAAGCGCTCAGCCACGCACCGTTGGTATGGCCGCAGAATGGCGTGCGCTGGTTCGCCGGCCTTGCAATGGCCAAGGGGCCGCTCGCAAAACTCGCAGCACTTGCAAAGGCGCGGCCGGCTTTCTTCAAACCGGTAATCGGTCTCGAGCGCGGTCTCACCGATCCCATTACCGATCTCAACATGGGCCAGACCGCTGAGAAGGTCGGCCATCTCTTCGGCATCACCCGCCAGCAGGCCGACGCCTATGCCAGCGAAAGCCACAAGCGTCTCGCGCGTGCGCAGGAGCAGGGCTGGCTGAAAGGCGAGGTGGAAACCGCCTTCGACCGCAAGAGCCGGTTCTACGATCACGATGACGGCGTTCGCCCGGATTCCTCTGTAGACAAACTGGCGATGCTGAAGCCGGTGTTCGAGCGCCCTTGGGGGCAAGTCACCGCGGGCAATTCCTCGCAGATCACCGATGGCGCGTCCTGGGTAATTCTGGCGTCAGAAAAAGCCGTCGTGAAGCACAAGCTCACGCCGAAGGCGGTGATCCTGGATAGCCAGTGGTCAGCGCTCGATCCGTCGATCATGGGCCTCGGCCCGGTGTTGTCGTCGCATGATCTGCTCAAGCGTAACAACATGACAATCCATGATATCGAGACCTGGGAGTTGAACGAGGCCTTCGCCACGCAGGTGCTCGGTTGTCTCGCCGCGTGGAAGGACGAAACATTCTGCCGCGAAGTCCTCGGCCTCGACGGCGCGGCCGGCGAGATCGATCATGCGAAGCTGAATGTCGATGGCGGTGCGATCAGCCTCGGCCATCCCGTCGGCACGTCCGGCAACCGCATCGTGCTGCATCTGGTCAATGCGATGAAGCGGCTCGGCACCAGGCGCGGCATCGCTACCGAATGTATCGGCGGCGGGCTCGGTGGTGCGATGTTGATCGAGACGGTGTGAGGCGCGTCATGGAAAGCAGAATCTTGGACGCGCTCAAGGACCGTGCGCTCGAACTCGGGCCGACGCCGGATATATCGGGCACCTACCGCAATTTCAAGTTGACCCGTGATGCCGATGGCGTCGCATGGCTCTTGTTCGACCGTGCCGATGCCAGCGCCAATACGCTATCTGAAGAGGTGCTGCTGGAATTCGACATGGTGCTGACGGCGCTGGAGACGCAGCGTCCGACAGGCATCGTCATTCGTTCTGCGAAAGCTTCCGGCTTCATCGCTGGCGCCGACATCAACGAATTCCGCGGCAGCGATCCGGTCGCCATCGAGGCACAGATCGCCCGCGCCCATGTGGTGGTCGATCGTTTCGAGGCACTGAAGATCCCGACGGTCGCCGTTATTCACGGCTTTTGCCTTGGCGGTGGTCTCGAGATCGCGTTGGCCTGCCAGATGCGCATCGCCATCGACGGTGCGCGTTTCGGCTTCCCGGAAGTGATGCTCGGCCTGCATCCCGGCCTCGGCGGCACTGCACGTTTCACGCATCTGGTCTCGCCACTGCAGGCGATGCCGATGATGCTGACGGGCAAGACCATCGATGCGCGCAAGGCAAAAGCCATCGGCCTCGTCGATGCCGTCACCGAGGAACGCCACGTTCGCAACGCGGTAAAGGAGGCCGTGTTCGGCCGCCTCAAGCGTGCAAAGCCCTCGCCACTGATCCCGTTGCTCAACTTCTCGCCGGTACGCGGCATTCTCGCTTCGCGCATGGTGGCTGAGGCAGCAAAGCAAGCCCCGCGCGAACATTATCCCGCACCCTATGCGCTGATCGACCTGTGGGAGAAGCACGGCAGCGATCGCGCCGCGATGCTCAAGGCCGAGCAAGGCTCTTTTGCTCGACTAATGGTGACGACGACGGCACAGAATCTGATCCGCGTCTTCTTCCTGCGTGAGGCAATGAAGAAGCTCGCCGGTGAAGGCGATGGCGGCATCAAGCATGTCCATGTCATCGGCGCCGGCGCCATGGGTGGCGACATCGCCGCCTGGTGCGCGCATCAGGGCATGCGTGTTACGCTCGCTGATATGAAAGCGGAGCCACTCGCCGGTGCCATCAAGCGCGCCGCCGATCTCTACGCAAAGATCATTCGCAAGCGCACCGATCAGCGCGACACGCTGGATCGGTTGATCCCCGATCTCGACGGCGAAGGCGTGCGCGGTGCCGATCTCATCATCGAGGCGGTACCGGAAAAGCTCGATCTCAAGCAGAAGGTCTATGCCGGTCTCGAACAGCGAATGAAACCCGATGCGATTCTCGCCACCAACACGTCGAGCATCCCGTTGCAGGACCTGCGCACATCGCTGGCGCGGCCGGAGCGGCTGCTTGGTCTGCATTTCTTCAATCCGGTCTCGCGTCTGCAACTGGTCGAAGTCGTCAGCCATGACGGCGTCGATCAGGACATGCTGAAGCGCGCCACCGCCTTCGTCGGCGCCATTGATCGCCTGCCACTGCCGGTGAAGTCGTCGCCGGGCTTTCTCGTCAATCGCGCGCTCACGCCCTACATGCTGGAGGCTATGATGCTGCTCGACGAGAAGGTCGAGAAGGAGACCATCGACGCCGCTGCCGAGCAATTCGGCATGCCAATGGGGCCGATCGAACTCGCCGATCAAGTCGGTCTCGATGTCTGCATGGCGGTTGGCGATATGCTGCGCTCGAAATTCGGTGACCTGCTGCCGCCCACGCCGGCCTGGCTGCGCGAAAAGGTCAATCGCGGCGAGTTAGGCAAAAAGACTGGCAAGGGTTTTTATGTCTGGAAGGACGGCAAGGCCGAGAAGAGTTCTGCGGCCGCCGCCACCGCGCGGCCGTCACAGGAGATGATCGACCGGCTGGTCCTGCCGATTTCCAATGTCTGTGTTGCCTGCCTGCGCGAGGGCATCGTGGATGACCCCGATGTGGTGGACGGCGCGATGATCTTCGGCACCGGCTACGCGCCATTCCGCGGCGGTCCCCTGAACTATGCCCGCAGCCGCGGCCCGGACAATGTGGCGGCGACGCTGCGTGCGCTGGCCGACAAGTTCGGCGATCGCTTCGCGCCCGACGCAGGCTGGGAGACATTTTCCTGATGACTCAAATTCGGGCACCATCTGCTCATGACTGAATCTCCGAATCAGCCCGCCACCGGCCTCGGCACGGAACCCACAGGCGATCTCACCATTCGCACCGTGGCAATGCCGGCGGACACCAACGCCAATGGCGACATCTTTGGCGGCTGGCTGCTCAGCCAGATGGATCTCGGTGGCGGCATGGCCGCTGCTAAGATCGCCAAGACCCGCACCGTCACCGTCGCCATCGAGGCCATGACCTTTCGTAAGGCCGTGCATGTGGGTGATGTGGTTTCCGTGCATGCGAATCTGGTGCGTATGGGCCGCACATCGCTGACGCTGCATATTGAAGCCTGGGTGCTTCGCCGCAATGAAAGCGCGCCGATTCTGGTCACCGACGGCAATTTCACTTTCGTTTCCATCGACGACAACGGACGCCCGCGGCCGATCGACAGGCCGGATGCGACAATCACGGCATAGGAATTCTAAAACGCGGCGGGAACGATTTACCGCCATTTCAGTTAGTGGCCCGGAATATGCATTGCCTACCGCGAAAGGGGCCGCCATGTCAGACACATACATCATCGAAGTCTCGTCACAGGCAGCCGGTATCGTGGTTCGCGATCCGGAAGGTTTTCGCTTTTTTGCCGCGTCACACCGTTTCAATGCGATGGATGGTCAGATCTTCCGCAATGCGCGAGAGGCCGAGCGGGCTGCCTTTCAGTTCGCCCAGGGCGCGCAACAGGCTGTCACGGCCGCGTAAAGCCTGAGATGTCGATGACGCCGCGGCGCACCGGCGAGCGGGCGCGTTGACGGGTCTGCCTGATATCAGCACCATGGAGATTATCCATGAGGTGCTGATGTGACGTCCGGCCTTTCTCACCGCCAATCCGAAATTCTCAATCACGCGCGCGCCTTCGGCCGCGTGATGGTGGACGATCTGGTCCGTCGCTTCGAGGTGTCGGCTCAGACCATCCGCAAGGATCTCAACGATCTCTGCGACCAGCGCCTGCTCACGCGCATCCACGGTGGCGCCATTGTCGCGTCCGGCGTGGAGAATCTGGCTTACGAAGCCCGTCGTTTCGTTGCCGCCGAGGAGAAAAAGGCGATTGGTGCCGCTGCTGCTGCGCAGATTCCCAACGGCTCATCGCTTTTCATCAATATCGGCACCACCACCGAGGAAGTGGCGAATGCGCTGACGGATCACGAGAACCTGCTCGTCATCACCAACAACCTCAATGTCGCGATGATGCTGTATCGGCATCCGCATATCGAGGTGATCGTGGCCGGCGGCACGGTGCGCCGTGCCGATGGCGCTGTGACCGGCTCCACGGCGATCAAGCTGATTGGCCAGTTCAAGGTCGATTACGCCATTATCGGCGCCTCCGCGATCGATGAAGAAGGCGCCTTGCTTGATTTCGACTATCGCGAGGTGCAGGCGGCGCAAGCGATCATCGCCAATGCCCGCAGCGTCATGTTGGTCTGCGACAGCACCAAGCTGCGCCGGAGCGCAGCGGTGCGCATCGCCCATCTCAGCCAGATCCATACCTTCGTCACGGATACTGCCCTTCCGCCGGCCCTGCAGGAAATCTGCCGCAGCCGGGGCGTGCAGGTCATCGAAGCGCTGCCGGGTTTCGCCGACGAAGGAGAGGAGTCCTGATCCCACCCTTTTCCAGGATGCGGAGGTAAAATGAGGCCGCGCAAGGTGGCTTAAAACTGTTATATCCCCAGTTGCTTTCGCTTTTGCTTGTGCTTTAATCGAAAACGAAAGCCAAATCGCAAAAAGCGAAGATGGCGCGTCCAGAGGCGCCAGATAATGGCGCAGAGGGGAAGCCGGGTGGGTCAGATCTACGACCTCGCAATCATTGGTGGCGGCGTGAATGGCTGCGGGATCGCCCGCGATGCCGTCGGCCGCGGCAATTCCGTGTTCCTCTGCGAGATGAAGGATCTGGCGTCAGGCACCTCGTCCTGGTCGACCAAGCTGATCCATGGCGGCCTGCGCTATCTCGAATATTACGACTTCAGGCTGGTTCGACATGCGCTGCTCGAACGCGAGGTGCTGTGGGGGATCGCGCCGCATATCATTCGTCCGCTGCGCTTCGTGCTGCCGCATCATGCCGGGTTGCGGCCAGCTTGGCTGCTGCGCCTGGGCCTGTTCCTCTACGACCATATCGGTGGCCGCAAGTTGCTGCCGGCGACGCGAACGCTCGATCTGTCCAAGGACGAGACGGGCAAGCCGCTGGCGCCCGGCCGCTTCCATCGCGGCTTCGAATATTCCGATTGCTTCGTCGATGATGCGCGCCTTGTCGTGCTGACCGCGCGCGATGCCGCGGACCGTGGCGCCGAGATTCGTACACGCAGCCGCGCCGTCGAGATACGACAGGCTGACGGTATCTGGCAGGTGACGGTAGAGAATGTGCTCACGCGCGAGCGCGAGACAATCAGTGCGCGCACGCTGGTCAATGCCGGCGGGCCGTGGGTGGAGAATGTGCTGGCCTCGGGCGCCGGCGTAAATGCCAAGGCGAAGGTGCGGCTGGTTCAAGGCTCGCACATCATCGTGCCGAAGCTGTATGCGCATGATCGCGCCTACATCTTCCAGAATGCCGACGGCCGTATTGTCTTCGCGATTCCCTATCAGAACGATTTCACCCTGATCGGCACCACGGATGTCGATTATCACGGCGACCCTGCCGACGTGAAAATCACTGCGGACGAGATCGCCTATCTCTGCCGCTCGGTCAGTGAGTATTTCACGAAACCCGTGCTGGCGGATGACGTTGTCTGGACCTATTCCGGTGTCCGCCCACTCTATGACGATGGTGCCAGCGACGCCAAGGCGGCGACGCGCGATTATGTATTCGAGCTCGATCTACCCGGCGGCGCGCCGCTGCTGTCGATCTATGGCGGCAAGATCACCACCTATCGCCGGCTCGCCGAAGAAGCCCTGCAGAAGCTGTCGCCCTACCTCAAGGGTAACAAGGCCAAGGAGGGCTGGACCGCGGATGCGCCGCTGCCTGGCGGCGATTTCGACGTGTCGTCCGTCGATGCACTGGTCGCCGAAATTCGCCGCGACTATCCGTTTCTCACCGCCGCGCATACGAACCGTCTTGTCCATGCCTATGGCACGCGCGCTGCAAGACTTCTCGCGCATGCGAAATCCGCCGCGGATCTCGGCCGCGACTTCGGTGCCACATTGACCGAGCGTGAGGTGCGCTATCTGATAGCGAATGAATGGGCCGTGAGTGCCGAGGATATCGTCTGGCGGCGCTCCAAACTCGGCCTGCGATTGTCAGGGGAGGAAATCGTGGCGCTCGACGAATGGCTTGTCGCCCATCGCGGTGCAACGGCGGATAAGGGAGCGCGCGCATGAGCGTGACGCTCGATCATGTCTCGCAGATGGTGGATGGCGTCACGACCATTCGTGACGTCTCGCTGACCCTGGAGCGCGGCAGCCTCAGCGTGCTGCTCGGCCCGACGCTGGCCGGCAAGACCTCGATCATGCGGCTGCTCGCAGGGCTCGACAAACCGGCGCAAGGCCGCGTGCTGGTGGACGGCAAGGACGTCACCGGCATCGACATTCGCAAGCGCTCGGTGGCGATGGTCTATCAGCAGTTCATCAACTATCCCTCGCTGACGGTCTATGAGAACATCGCCTCGCCGCTGCGCGTGCAGGGCAAGCCCAAGGCCGAGATCGAGATGCGCGTGCGCGAGGCGGCGGCACTGCTCAAGCTCGAACCGTATCTCAAGCGCACGCCGTTGCAGCTCTCCGGTGGCCAGCAGCAACGCACGGCGATTGCGCGCGCATTGGTGAAGGGCGCCGATCTCGTGCTGCTCGACGAGCCGCTTGCCAATCTCGACTACAAGCTGCGCGAGGAGCTGCGCACCGAGCTGCCGAAAATCTTTGAGGCGTCGGGCGCGATCTTCGTCTACGCGACCACCGAACCGTCGGAAGCGTTGCTGCTCGGCGGCCGCACCGTCTGCCTGTGGGAAGGCGAAATCCTACAGTTCGACGAGACACCAAAAGTCTACCGCAAGCCGGATACGCTGAAGGTCGCCGAAGTCTTCTCCGATCCGCCGCTGAATTCAGTCGACATCGAGAAGAAGGGCGGCAGCGTGAACTACGCCGGCGGCGTCAGCGCGCCAGCGAACGGGCTGTACGCGTCGCTTCCCGATGGCAGCTACCGCATCGGCTTCCGTGCCCATCAACTTGGTGTCGACCGGAGCGCCACGGGCGCGCACGTCTTCCCTGCGGAAGTAACCGTGACCGAAATTACCGGCTCAGAGAGCTTCATCCATGTGAAGCACAGTCAGTCTGATTGGGTCTCGGTGCTGCCTGGCATCCACGAATTCGTGCCCGGCGACAAGCTCGATGCTGTGCTCGATCCCGCCAATGTCTTCATCTTCGACAGCAGCGACCGCCTGGTCGCCGCGCCCGCGATGTAGGAGCGTATCATGGCCCGCATCGATCTCGTCAATCTCGCACAGTCCTACAGCGGCAACGACGCCGATCCCGAATCGTTCGCGTTGAAGCCGATCTCCATGACCTGGCGACAGGGCGGCGCCTATGCGTTGCTTGGCCCTTCCGGCTGCGGCAAGACGACGTTGCTAAACATGATTTCCGGAATCGTCACGCCGACGCGTGGCCAGATCCTGTTCGACGGCAATGACGTCACCCCGCTGCCCACCCAGAAACGCAACATTGCCCAGGTGTTCCAGTTTCCGGTGATCTACGACACCATGACGGTGGGCGAGAATCTCGCATTCCCGCTCAAAAATCGCGGCGTACCGAAGCCGCAGATCGACGCGCGCGTCGCCGAGATCGGTGAGCTGCTCGATCTCACGCCCTATCTCCATCGCAAGGCGACACGGCTGACGCCGGATGCCAAGCAGAAGATTTCGCTTGGCCGGGGCCTCGTCCGCTCGGACGTTGCCGCCGTGCTGTTCGACGAACCGCTGACGGTGATCGATCCTGCGCTCAAATGGGAGCTGCGCTCAAAGCTGAAGGCGCTGCACCGCGCGCTGGATCTCACCATGATTTATGTGACCCATGACCAGACCGAGGCGTTGACCTTCGCCGATACGGTGGTTGTGATGCATGATGGCCGTGTCGTGCAGTCCGGTACGCCGCAGGAACTGTTCGACAAGCCCGCGCATACATTCGTGGGCTATTTCATCGGCTCGCCTGGCATGAATATCGTGCCCGCCGAGGTGAGTGGCAGACAGGTACGGATCGGCGGTCATGTCATCGGTCTCGACCGCAGTTACGACGCACTGCCGTCTGGTGCGAAGATCGAGATTGGCGTTCGCCCCGAATTCGTTCAAGTGGCAACGCCAGCGCCCGATCTGCTCACCGCACAGGTCGAACGCATCGATGATCTCGGCCGCATCCGGTTCGCCCGGGTGCGCATCGGGGGCGTGAGATTCGCCGCCCGTGTGCCGGATCGATTTTCGATCTCCGGCGACGATGTCGGGCTGGTATTCGATCCCGCGCGGGTACACGTTTATGCGGACAGCCGTCTCATCGAGGGGGCGCAGTGATGGACAAGACCCTCAACAACAAGGCCTGGTTCCTAGTCCTGCCGGTGTTCCTCATCGTCGCCTTCTCGGCGGTGCTGCCGCTGATGACGGTGGTGAACTATTCGGTCCAGGACACGTTCGGCAACAACCAGTTCTTCTGGAACGGGGTGGGCTGGTTCAAGGAACTGCTCGATCCATCCAGCGATCTCGGCGGCCGTTTCCTCGCGTCACTGGCGCGCAATCTCGCTTTCTCCGCGATCATCCTTGCCATCGAAGTTCCGCTCGGCATCGTCGTCGCGCTGTCGATGCCGCGCGAGGGCTGGCGTGTCGCTGCCTGCCTCGTGATTCTCGCGTTGCCGCTGCTGATTCCATGGAATGTGGTCGGCACCATCTGGCAGATATTCGGCCGTCCCGATATCGGCCTGCTCGGCTATACGCTAAATTCGCTCGGCTTCGATTATAATTACGTGTCGAATGAATTCGACGCCTGGGCCACTGTCATCGTGATGGATGTCTGGCACTGGACCAGCCTCGTCGCGTTGCTCTGTTACGCCGGCCTGAAGTCGATTCCCGATGCCTATTACCAGGCAGCGCAGATCGACGGCGCGTCGCGTTGGGCCGTGTTCCGCGCCATCCAGTTGCCGAAGCTCAACCGCGTGCTGCTGATCGGCGTGCTGTTACGCTTCATGGACAGTTTCATGATCTATACCGAGCCCTTCGTCGTCACCGGCGGCGGCCCCGGAAATTCCACGACGTTCGTTTCAATTGAACTCGTCAAGATTGCGCTTGGTCAGTTCGATCTCGGCAAGGCCGCAGCGCTGTCGCTGGTCTATAACCTGATCGTGCTGATCGTCTGCTGGGTGTTCTATACCGTGATGACGAACGCTGGCGCCGATCGCAAGGAGGAGGGCGCGGCATGAACAATTCCATACCCGGCCGTCGCATCATCCTGACGCTGTTCTTGATCTTCCTGCTGCTGCCGATCTACTGGCTCGTCAATATGAGTTTCAAGGAGAATGGCGAGATCGTCTCGACCATGACTCTGTGGCCACACAAGCCGACGCTCGATAACTACATCCGCATCTTCACCGACGAAAGCTGGTATTCCGGCTACATCAATTCGCTCAAATACGTCATCATCAATACCATCCTGTCGATCTCCTTCGCGCTGCCCGCGGCCTATGCGTTCTCGCGCTACCGGTTCCTTGGCGACAAGCACCTGTTCTTCTGGCTGCTGTCGAACCGCATGGCGCCACCCGCTGTGTTCGCGCTGCCTTTCTTCAATCTGTATTCCGCCGTCGGCCTGTTCGATACGCCATGGGCTGTGGCGCTGGCGCATTGCCTGTTCAATGTGCCGCTCGCGGTGTGGATACTCGAAGGCTTTGTGTCGGGCGTGCCGCGCGAGATCGACGAAACAGCATTTCTCGACGGCTATTCGTTTCCAAAATTCTTCGTGAAGATCCTGATGCCGCTGATCGCCTCGGGCATTGGCGTCGCCGCCTTTTTCTGCTTCATGTTTTCCTGGGTCGAGCTGTTGCTCGCGCGCACGCTCACCTCGGTCAATGCCAAGCCGATTTCGGCGATCATGACGCGAACGGTGTCGGCCTCCGGGATGGATTGGGGCCTGCTCGCCGCCGCCGGCGTTCTCACCATTATCCCCGGTGCGCTCGTGATCTGGTTTGTCCGCAACTACATCGCGCGCGGCTTCGCGCTTGGCCGCGTCTAGGAGACGATCATGGATCACATCGCATGGATGGCCTGGACGCCGCCGACCGCGATCTTCTTTGCGGCGATAGCTCTGATGCTTGGCACGATGACTGTCCTCGCCGTGCGTTACCCTGAAGCCGAGCGTATCGGCATCCTCCGCATTCCGACCACGCGCGGCGATCGCCTGTTTCTGTCGCTGATCACGGCCGCGGTCATCCATCTGCTGTGGATTGGTTTCATCGGCTCGGATCCGATCGCAACGCTGCCGATCGGCGAAGAAGGTTTTGAAATTTCGAATCTCTGGTTTGCGACACTGATTTCGCTGGTCGCGGCGGTGGGAATTTTCCGCACTGTCTGACCGGTCTGGACTGCAGGAACGGGATAATCCCGGCCTGAACAAATGGGAGGAAGTAATGAGGCATCTGACCACTCAGGCCCGTCACCCGACGCGCCGTATCATGATGACCAGCGCCTGTGCGCTGATCGCTGCCACGACGCTGCTCGCAGCGCCGGCAAGGGCGGATGACGCCACGATCCAGAAATGGATCGACAGTGAATTCCAGCCTTCGACGCTGTCCAAGGCTGAGCAGCTCAAGGAGCTGCAGTGGTTCGAGAAGGCGGCCGCGCCCTTCAAGGGCATGGAGATCAATGTCGTCTCCGAGACCATCACCACGCATGAATACGAATCGCGCACCCTCGCCAAGGCGTTCTCGGAAATCACCGGCATCAAGCTCAAGCACGACCTGATCCAGGAAGGCGACGTGGTCGAGAAGCTGCAGACGCAGATGCAGTCCGGCAAGAATGTCTATGACGGCTGGATCAACGATAGCGATCTGATCGGCACGCATTTCCGCTACGGCCAGACCATCCCGCTGACCGACTACATGAGCGGCGAAGGCAAGGACGTGACCAGCCCGACCCTCGACATCAAGGACTTCATCGGCACGTCGTTCACGACCGGGCCGGACAAGAAGATGTATCAGCTGCCTGACCAGCAATTCGCCAATGTCTACTGGTTCCGGTACGACTGGTTCACCAACCCCGACTACAAGGCCAAGTTCAAGGCCAAATATGGCTACGATCTCGGCGTGCCCGTGAACTGGTCGGCCTATGAGGACATCGCCGAGTTCTTCACCAACGACATCAAGGAAATCAACGGCACCAAGGTCTATGGCCACATGGACTATGGCAAGAAGGACCCGTCGCTCGGCTGGCGCTTCACCGATGCCTGGCTCTCCATGGCCGGCAATGGCGACAAGGGCCTGCCGAATGGTCTGCCCGTCGATGAATGGGGCATCCGCATGGAAGGCTGCCGTCCCGTCGGTTCCTCCATCGAGCGTGGTGGCGATACCAATGGTCCGGCCGCGGTCTATTCGATCGTGAAATATCTCGACTGGATGAAGAAGTATGCTCCGCCGCAGGCGCAGGGCATGACCTTCTCGGAGTCGGGCCCGGTGCCGGCACAGGGCAACATCGCCCAGCAGATCTTCTGGTACACCGCCTTCACCGCCGACATGGTGAAGCCCGGCCTGCCGGTGATGAATGCCGATGGCACGCCGAAGTGGCGCATGGCGCCGTCGCCGCATGGCTCCTACTGGAAGGAAGGCATGAAGCTCGGCTATCAGGACGTGGGCTCTGGCACGCTGCTCAAGTCGACGCCGCCGGATCGCCGCAAGGCCGCCTGGCTCTATCTGCAGTTCATCACCTCGAAGTCGGTGTCGCTGAAGAAGAGCCATGTCGGTCTCACCTTCATCCGCGAGAGCGATATCTGGGACAAGTCGTTCACGGAGCGCGCGCCGAAGCTCGGCGGTCTGGTCGAGTTCTATCGCTCGCCGGCCCGCGTGCAGTGGTCGCCCACCGGCAACAACATCCCGGACTATCCGAAGCTGGCACAGCTGTGGTGGCAGAATATCGGCGATGCCGCCTCGGGCTCGAAGACTCCGCAGCAGGCGATGGACTCGCTGGCAGCTGCGCAGGACTCGGTGCTTGAGCGTCTGGAGCGTTCGAAAGTGCAGGGCGACTGCGGTCCGAAGCTGAACAAGAAGGAGACCGCGGAGTTCTGGTACAACAAGTCCGCCAAGGACGGCAATTTCGCGCCCCAGCGCAAGCTGGCGAATGAGAAGCCGAAGGGCGAGACGGTGGACTATGACACGCTGATCAAGTCGTGGCCGGCGACCCCACCGCAGAAGCGCGCTTCTGCGAATTGAGATTGGGCTAGATCAAACAAAAAGGCCGGGAGCAATCCCGGCCTTTTCTTTCAGGTGATCCTTGCTTCGCCGTTTTGTTCAGCGGTGGGCCGGGCGGGACGTATCAGCTGCTCTCGCGAGAGCGCCGCTGGGCATCAGCGGACATTTCTCGACGGTGTCGCTGCACACGCGCGTGTGACATCCGCAGGTGCAATTGCATCGCATTCATACCGAGCAGGCCGTCTCTTGCGCGTGCCGCAAAGGTAATGTCGCGATGATGATTGAGGCTCTGCGTCAACTCCTCGGAAGAGTAGAGAAAGAAAGACCGTATGACGATGGGCATATCTATCATCGGTTGAAGGATTGCCCGCAGCCGCGGGGCTCCGGAGAATTCCAGCAATGTCTGGTGGAAGTCTCGATTGGTTTCCTGAATGATCGCGACAGCTCCGCGTTGTTTGATCGCCTGCTCCATTTTAGCGTTGCAGGCTTCGAGGCGTGCGACCAGCGCGTCGCCGCCGCGCTGGACTGCGAGTTCAGCAGCATGCGGTTCGAGCAGAATACGGATCTGGAAAGTCTCTTCGATATCCGCTTCGCTCCAGGTCGCGACATGAACGCCTTGGCCCGCATCTGCGGTGGCGAGGCCATCCTCGACCAGCCGCTTGAGTGCAGCACGTATGGGGGTCCGGCTGACATCGAACTCCAGGGCCAATGCTTCCTCACGCAAATGAAACCCGGGCAGGTAGTGTCCGCCGACCAGACGTTGCCGCAAGATATCGTACGCTTTGTCCTGCCCTCGTCTCATCCAGGCGTCCCACACTCCGAAAACTGTTCGATCAGACGGTTTAGAGCAAAGCAGGCTGAAACCTAATTGTTTGTTTTGTGTACGTAATTTCCTGGCTTTTGGCCTGAAAAGTCGATCATGTTGACATATTGTATTATTTTTGTACTTTTCTTCTCAAGGGAGAAAACACATGCTGGGATCAACCTCCGCAAGGGAGATTGCTGCGCTGTTCAGCGCGACGCCGACGGCCTTGATCAGCGACAATCTCGATCGTCTGCCTGGTGCGGTAGGCCTCCGCCATTTCCATCGCGGTGGCGTGATGTCCGGTGTGGCCTTCACGATCAGAACGGCATCCGGTGACAACCGCACGATCCATCAGGCGCTCGATCTGTTTCAGCCGGGTGACGTTTTGGTCGTCGATGGCGGTGGCGACACGAGCCGGGCACTGGTCGGCGAAATCATGGCCTTGATTGCGCAGACGCGGGGGGCGGCCGGATTGGTGGTCGACGGCGCCGTGCGCGACGCAGCTATCCTTTCCAACTCGGATTTTCCTGTCTTCGCGCGCGCGGCCATTCATCGCGGTCCTTACAAAAACGGTCCCGGCGCAATGAATGTCCCCGTCTCGATTGGCGGCATGGTCGTCAATCCCGGCGACATCGTCGTCGGCGACGAAGACGGCGTCGTCGCGTTTCCGCCATCTGCTGCCGTGGATCTTTGGAAGGCGGTGCAGGCTCAGACGGATAAGGAAGAGATGATCCTGCAGAGCGTGCGGGATGGCACCTACAAAGGTGCATACACCAAGTAACGAGCCACCGGCGAAAGGTGCGACTTCAGGGAGGAAACGATGGCGGAAGCCCGTGTTCAGTTCAGGCTTGGTCTCGTCGGTTATGGCGAGATTGGAAGTACGCTCGGCGCAGGGCTTCGCAAGGCGGGGTTCGACTCGATCCATTGCTACGATAAATACGCATTCGATGGCCCTTACAGCAGCCTGATCCAGCAACGGGCCAAAGCATCCGGCGTCACCCTGGTTCGCTCGAACCAGGAACTTGCCGATGCAGCCGATCTGATCGTCAGCGTGACGCCGGGATCGGTGTCGCTCGAAAGCGCTGCCGCTTTCGCTCCCTGTCTGACATCGCGTCATGCCTTCATCGACTTCGCTTCCGCGACCCCGAAGATCAAGATTGGCGTGGCACAGCGCCTGATGGCCACCGGCGCATTGATCGGTGACGCCTCGATCGAGGGTACGCCAAAAAACGGATATGCAATGCCGATCCTGTCGAGCGGCCCGACCGGCGAACGTGTGCGTGATCTGCTCAATCCTTGGGGAATGCAGATTGAGTTCGTCGGCGATGAGCTTGGCCGGGCTTCGGGGATCAAAATTCTTCGCTCGGTGCTGATCAAGGGTATCGAAGCGCTGACCGACGAAATGCTTCTTGCAGCTCGTCACTATGGCATCGACGAGATCGTTCTCGCCTCTGCATCGAAAACCCTGGCGCGGCCGTGGATGGATACGGTGGAGAGCTTGATTCCGTCCGGGATCATCCACGCCAAACGACGAGCGGAAGAACTCGAAATGTCGGCGGAAGCCGTGGCAGACGCTGGTATCGAGCCGGTCATGGCGCGCGCCGTCGCCGCGCGATTGCGGTGGAAGGCCGATCTCGGGCTGAAGGACGATTTCAAGGGCATCGAACCGCCTGACCACAAGGCGGCGATCGACGCTATCGCGGCCAAGATGAAAGCGGTTTGACCATCAGACCGGCAAGTCGTCGCTAGAACGAGACGGTCAATCCTGTTCCCGGGAAGAACACCATGATGTCGAAGCTCCGGATCTTCGCCATGCGGCGATCCATGGCACCCGCGCTTCGCCTGTCAGAACATAAATCGGAGGAAAATCGAAATGGTAAAAATCACTGATCTTGCCCGGCGTCTGATCGGCGTCACAGCGGTTGTGATCGTCACTCAATCTCCCTTGCATGCGGCGGACGACTACCCGACTCGTCCGGTACGGATGATTGTTGCCTTTGCGCCCGGTGGCTCGGCAGATATAAATGCGCGCATCGTCAGTCAGAAGCTTGGAGCCGAACTCGGTGGTTCAATCGTCATCGAGAACAAGGGCGGGGCCGGAGGAAATCTCGGCGCGGTCGAGGCAAAGAAATCGGCTCCGGACGGGTATTCCATTTTCTACGCGACCTCTGCTGTCGCACTGGCGCCTTCGGTCTATGCGAATCCGGGATTTCAAGCGAAGGACTTCGAACCGATCTCGCTGACGGCAACCATTCCACTCGTGTTGGTCGTCGGCAAATCAGTCCCCACAACCAATCCTGCCGAACTGGTCGCGTGGCTCAAGGAACAGGACGGCAAGGTAAACTACGCTTCCTCGGGACGCGGCGCGCTGCTTCACCTGGCCGGCGCGCTGTTCCTCAAGGAGACTGGAACGAAGGCTGCTCATGTGGCGTATCGTGGTAGCGCGCCGGCCATTACGGATATGCTCGGTGGCTCCGTGCAGTTCATGTTTCTGCCCATCAACGAAATCTCCTCGCATCTGGAAAGCGAGTCGCTGAAAGCGGTTGCCGTTACCCATGCGCAGCGCATTCCACAACTTCCTAATGTCCCTACCATGCGCGAAGCGTTCGGATTGCAGACGATGGATATCGGCGCCTGGCAAGGCCTTCTCGTTCCGGCCGACACACCGAAGGATGTGACCAGGAAACTGTCGAGCGCATTGGGAAGAACATTGCAGTCACCCGAGGTGAAGAAACGCCTCGTCGAGCTCGGCTCGATCGTACTTGGCGGTACTGACAAGGACTATGCCGACTACATGCAGGCCGAAGCGACCCGATGGGCCAGGATCGTCCAAGAGACCGGAGCCAAGGCTGAGTAAGACGATGCCCGGTCGGTTCTGCCGGCGGCACCATGATTGTCGAAAATGCCTGGTTGAACTCATAGATGAGCTGGCTCAGCGATCCCCGATCCGGGAACGCTGAGCCAGCAGATATTCAAGCGACGGGTCTACTTAACGCTCACATTCTTTCCTCTGTGGAAGAGCAGCGCGTCATGCGAGCCGATTGAGCGTCGTCGGTTGGGATAACGACGTCTCGCTCCACAGCTTTACTTTGCCACAGCCAGTGTCGGGTAATCCGTATAACCCTTTGCACCGCCGCCATAGAAGGTCGCCTTGTCCGGCTCGTTCAGCGCGGCGCCGACCTTCAACCGTTCCACCAGATCCGGGTTAGAGATGAACGGCTTGCCGAAGGCGATCAGGTCTGCCGCATCCGCTGCCAGCACCTTCTCCGCCAGTGCGAGATCGAAGCCGTTGTTGGCGATGTAGGTGCCGGAAAAACGCTTGCGCAGGCTCGTATAGTCGAATGGTGCATTGTCGCGCGGACCGCCGGTGGCGCCTTCCACCACATGCAGATAGACGAGCTTCTCGGCGCTCAGCCCGTCGGTGATGTAGTCGAACAGTTTCTGTGCGTCATCGTCGATGGCGGCGTCATTCGCCGGGGTCACCGGCGAGATGCGAATGCCGGTCTTGTCGCTGCCGATTTCCTTCGAGACGGCCTGTGCCACTTCGAGGATCAGTTTCGAGCGGTTTTCGATCGACCCGCCATAGGCATCGGTGCGCTTGTTTGTGCTCGCGCGGGCGAACTGCTCGAGCAGATAGCCGTTGGCGGCGTGGATTTCGACGCCGTCGAAGCCAGCCTCGGCGGCATTCCGCGCCGCGCGCTTGTAGTCATCGATCAGACCGGGAATCTCGGCGAGTTCGAGCGCGCGGGGTTCGGAGACGTCGGTGAAGCTGTTATTGACGAAGGTCTTGGTCTTGGCAGTGATCGCCGAAGCCGAGACGGGCTTGCCGCCATTCGGTTGCAGGCTGCTATGCGAGATGCGGCCGACATGCCAGAGCTGAATGAAGATGTGGCCGCCCTTGGCGTGCACGGCGTCGGCGACCTTCTTCCAGCCCGCGACCTGCTCCTGCGTGTAGATGCCGGGAGTGTCCTGATAGCCCTGTCCCTGTTGCGAGATCTGGCTCGCTTCGGTGATCAGCAAACCGGCGCTGGCGCGCTGGCTGTAGTAATCAACCGCCAGCGGGTTCGGTACGAAACCGCCCACCGCGCGATTGCGCGTCAGCGGTGCCATCGCCGTGCGGTTCGACAGCGTGATGTTGCCGACTTTATAGGGCTCAAAGAGTTTGGACGTGCTCATCAGGAAAGCTCCGGAAGGGACTGGTGGAGATGGAATTGCGCATTACAGCCGCAATTGGCAAGGCGGGCGCGGACATGTCGAAGACGAAAGAATATTCAGCTATCGCAGGCGCGGATTGAACAAAGACGACATCGCCGTCACAGTGGGAGACATCGACTTGTCCTCTCCGCATCGTCGCTCAGTTCGCACCGAGGAAGTCGCGCTTGCCGACATCGATACCGCACATGCGGAGAATGCCGTGCGCGGTGGTGACGTGGAAGTAGAAGCTCGGTAGCGAGAAGCTGGTGAGGAATTGCTGGCCGGTGAGCGTCGTCGTCTTGCCGGGGCCGGTGGGAAAGGTGATCTCGCGGGTCTCGGCGCCGTCGAATTGCGCGGGCTTGAAGGTCTTCAGGTAGTCCACGGTTTTGGCGATGCGTTGTTGCAGTTCTTCGAAAGTCGTCTCGGTATCCGGTACTGACGGGACCTCGCTTCCCGAGAGGCGCGCGCTGCCCTTGGTGGCAAAGTCGCAGGCCAATTGCACCTGCCGGCTCAGCGGAAGCATATCCGGGAACAGGCGCGTGCCGAGCAACACCACCGGCTCGATTTTCCTCGCCGCCGCATAGGCTTCGGCCTTTTTAAGGCCGGCGGACATGGTGCCCAGCATCTGCAGATAAGCGGGTACGACGGAATCATAGAACGGCATGGGCATGCTCTTTTGTGATGCGTTTAAGGGTGCAGCAACTGGTTCGAGAAAGATGCTGCTGCATGGAGTTGGGGCGCAGCCGGCTGAATTCAACCGCCCCGGCACGACAAAAGAGAAGAAATTTTCGCGCTTCTATAGAATGGGTAGAGCGCAGGCGCGAAGCGCCGGAGCAAACCCATCCGCGGCTCACTGCCCCGATTTCAACGCTGCTAACAACTCTGCCGTGGGCCAAGAATCTGCGGGCAGACCGAATTTCAGCTGCATCGCCTTCACAGCCGTACGGCTATGCTGGCCGAGAATGCCGTCCACCTTGCCGACATTGAAGCCGCGCTTGACCAGCAGCTGCTGCAGCTCGCGCAGCTCGTTATGCGAGAGCTGAGCAACCGGCGCCGAAGGGCCGCGCATCTTCGATGCCCCATTGATGCGCGTGGCGAGATAGGCTGCAGTGGTGGAATAGATCAGCGAGTTGTTCCATTCGGTATAGGCAGCGAAGTTCGCATAAGCGAGGAAGGCCGGGCCATGCCGTCCCATCGGCAGCAGCAGCGACGCCGGCATGTCGTCGTTCGGCAGCGGTCGTCCATCGGGATAGCTGACGCCGAGCGATGCCCATTTCGCGCGCGGCAGCTTGATGGTGAGGTCGGCCTGATCCCAGGGGATGTTCTCCGAGACGCGCACTTCCTGCAGCCATGGCTCGCCACGCCGCCATTTCAATCCGGTGGCGATGTAATGCGCGGTGGAGCCAATGACGTCGGCGGGGCTGCGCAGCAGGTTGCGGTGGCCATCGCCGTCGTAGTCCACGGCGTAGTTGAAATAATGCGTCGGCAAGAATTGTGTCTGGCCGAGTTCGCCGGCCCATGAGCCGATCATCTCGGCGGGCGAGAGATCGCCGCGATCGATGATCTTCAGCGCCGCGATGGTCTCGTCCTGAAACATTTTCGAGCGCCGGCAGTCGTAAGCCAGCGAGACAAGCGAGCGCAGCGTCTGCAGATTGCCCATCTGCACGCCGAAATCGCTCTCCAGCGCCCAGAATGCCGCGATCACGGCGGGCGGGACGCCATATTCCTTCTCGGCGCGGGCAAAGGCCGCAGCATGCTGCCTGATCTTGAGCTGCCCGTTCTGCATCCGGTAGTCCGCCGCCATGCGGCCGGCGAACTGCGTGAACAACTGCCCGAACACTTTTTGCCCGCGGTCGCGATTGACGATGCCCTGGTCGTAAACGAGGTAAGGCGCCGCTCCCGCCATTGCCTGCTGCGAAACTCCGGCAGCGACAGCCTGCTGCTTCAGTCCGGCGAGGAATTGATCGAAGTTCTGCCCGCCATGGCAGGAAGCGCCGCGCTGGGCGAAGGCGGGGGAGACGAGAGCAACAAGACCTGCAACGAAAAGCGCAGCGCATCGTCCGATCGTCAGAGGTCCAGGCATTCCATTCCCCGCACGTCATGCCCGGCCTCAAGCCGGGCATCCAACTTCGCCACCCACTAACCATCAAGACGGAACGGCCGGGTCAAGTCCCGGCCATGACAATACCTTGCCGTGGACGATCACGGTGTCCGGTCAAGCCGACAACGGCCGCTCATCAAGAGGCAGCAGGCGCGAGTCCTGCAAGGCGGCGGTGCGATGGCCGAGGCCGGCGAGGTAAGCCTGGTTCTCCGCGAAATCGAGAAAGGCGCTGACGCTCTGTTGGCGGACCAGCATCACGCTGTCCCACTGCTCGTCCTCGGGGCCGATCAGGAACGAGCCGCCGGCACCGAGGAAAATCAGATCGCCGCCGGTCGCGCGCAAGATCGGCAATGTGTGACGAATATAGCAGTCGAAAGCACTTGATCCGCTGATGGGTGAAGGCGGCGCAAGCTCGGGATCCGCGGTGTAATCGGCAATCGCCCGGAACCTGAGCAGGTTCAGCATGACGAGATTGCCCGCGAATTCCCGTCGCACGAAGCGGCGGCCATTGGTCTGCGTGGGCTCAAGATAACAAGGCGAAGGGGTGATCACAGCGCGTCCTTTCAATCGAGAAGGCGTGATTAATGCCCGGGTATAATTTGGGTGTCAATATTGCCCGGATAAAAATAATGAAGGGCTGCTTCTCGCTAGATCTCCCGCGCATTGCTGAAGGCAAAGGAAGAGACGCGCCGCGTGTTCTCGTCGAGAATGAGTGTCCGCGTGATCGGCGGCTCGGCGCGCTGGCTGCAGTTTTCGCGCTCACACAGCCGGCAGTTCACGCCGATCGGCGTACCCTCGATCTTTTCCAGGTCGAGGCCCGCCGAATAGACCAGCTTGCTCGCATGACGGATCTCGCAGCCGAGGCCGATGGCGAAGCGCGGCTGGGGATGCGGGTGCGGTGCAGGCGGGCGGCGCAGCGTTTGCGCGATGGAAAAATAGCGATTGCCATCGGGGAGTTCGATGACCTGCTGCAGCAGGCGGTCCGGCGTATCGAAGGTGGAATGCACATTCCACAGCGGACAGGTGCCGCCGAACTTCGAGAACGGGAATGTGCCTGACGAAAAGCGCTTCGAGACATTGCCGGCATTGTCCACGCGCAGCATGAAGAACGGCACGCCGCGCGCATTGGGGCGCTGCAGCGTGGTGAGTCGATGGCAGATCTGCTCGAAGCCGACATTGAAGCGCTGGCCCAGCACCTGCAGGTCGTAGCTCAGTGCTTCCGCGGCCGCATGAAAGGCTGCGTAGGGCATCAACACGGCAGCGGCGAAGTAATTCGCGAGCGTGATGCGGTAGAGTCGTCGCTGCGTATCGGCAAGCGGGCCGGCGCGGCCGATGATGCTTTCGAAATTCGACGAGCACTCGACCAGCCCGATCTGAAAGGCAGCCTGGAACGCGCGACCGGGCGCGTCCACCATTTCGGAGATCAGCAATTGTCGCCGATGCCGGTCGAACCGCCGCAGCGTTTCGCGCATCACATCCACCGGCATGATGCGCGTGACGATTGAATACTTCTCACGGAGCCGCGTGCTCAGCGCAGCGAAGAGATCCTGTGACGCCACATTGATCTCATCACGCACCGTCTCCGCTGCAGTTTCCAGCTCCGGAAAGTAATTCCGGTTGGCTTCGATCAGATCGCGCACCCGCTCGATCGGGTTGCCCTCATAGGACGCGCCGTCGTGACGATCGGCCATCTGCGCCGCCACCATGGTCTCACCGCGCCGCGCTTCGGTGTAAGCCGCGTAAAGTCGCTGCAGCGAATGCGTCACGCCCGGACACAGCTCCGCGAGATCACGCAGCTCCTGTTTCGGCAGATCGATCTGGCGGAACAGCGGATCGGAGAAAATCTCGTTCAGCTCGGCGAAGAAGCGGTCCTCATCCGCCGTCGCGAGATCGCGCAGGTCGAGATCGTAGGTCTCGGCTAGCCGCAGCAAAAGCTGCGCCGTCACAGGCCGCTGGTTGCGTTCGATGAGATTAATGTAGCTAGGCGAGATGCCGAGCCCCTCGGCCATCTGGGTCTGCGACAACCCGAGTTGCTGCCGAATCCGGCGAAAACGGGGCCCCACGAATAGCTTCTTGTTGGTTTCGGTTGCCATGATTTACAATTGTTACATTATGACATTTGTGACAAGTAGTGATGTTACATCGCATCACCATTAAAATACAAGTCATCTGGCGATTTTGCCGAGTTTGTCGTTATCTGTTCACACGGTGAATGCGACGCGCATGTCACGAATGTAAGAGAAATCTCAGGAGAACGACATGTCACAGGGTAGCAATTTCTGGGTCATCGGCGGCGAGTTCGGTTCGATGAACTTCCACAAGCTGGTCGAGGGCTCCGCCCAGGTCCAAGGCCCGTTCAAGACCCGCAAGCAGGCCGAGGAAGCCTGGAAGACAGTGTCGGAGGAAAACCGTCACCGTGCCGGCGTCCGCTTCTCCATCGTGGAAGAGCCGAGCCGCCAGGTCGCCTGATTTTCAGAGCATGATCCCGAAAAGTGGATTCCGGTTTTCGGGCCAGATCATGCTCCAATAAAGAATCAGCTTGCGGCTTGCCCCCAAGAGCGCCGCAGCCCAGCCTCACGGGAAACGCCCAGGTCGCAAGTGGCCCCATCCGGCCCAACCGGATGGGGCCGTTTCACGTCTGCGCCAAGCCTCTGGAAACTAACGCCCTTTCGGGCGCTTATGGTTGCTGTTAGGTTAATCGCGTGGTGCAGCAGGCGTGAGGCGGAGTTGCGATGGTGGTGGCAAGCGGCGTGAACAATGCAGCCAATGACGCCCAGCCGAAGCGGCTGCGCGACGCCCTCCGGCAGGCCCGGATCGAAGCGGCGGACCGCACCGGCGTCGTGGTCGATCTGCGCGATGCCGAGATGGCCCGGCTCGAAATCCTCAACGAGGCGCTCGATCCATTGTTCGCCGAAATTCCTCACGACATTGAACTGTTCGATCGCGGCATCAGCCAGGGCGATACGCCGCGGCTATGGATCGACATGATCGCGCATGTGGTCATGGGCCGTGACAAGCGCAGCTATCGCCTCGTGCAGGACAGCCGCTTCGGCCGTAAGGTGCTGGCCGAATCCCATGATGTGCAGACGACGGTGAAGGCGATCACCGACTACGTTGCACGCCGGATGATCGAGCGTGAACACGCGCTGCTGACCGCCGTGCCGCCGGCGGAGGCGAAACCGGCGCCCGTTGTGAAGCAGCGTAGTCGGTTCTGGCCGTTCGTGCTGGGGATTGTTGTCGGTGTCGTCGGTCTGTTTGCGCTGGCGCTATTCGTATCGACGCGCGGACACTGACGCTTCGCTACACCAACGGCGTACGCTTCAGCTCATGCACCATGTTGCCGTCGCCGAAGCCGCGGATGATTTGTTCGCAGCGCCAGCGCTCGCCGTCGCGCTCGATCGCGAACAGATTGTAAGCCGCCGCCGGCTTGTGGCCGTGCGCGAGCGAGGAGGCCGACGGCACGCCGATCGCCGGGATGCGACGCTGTGGGCCTTCGAACCACATGGTTGAATGAATGTGATCATGACCTTGCAGGATCAGCTCGACGCCGTGACGCTTGAGCAGCACCTGCAACGCATCGGAATCTGTCAGCCGCTTCATCCACTTTTCCGAACGCAATGGATGATGGATTAGGAGCACGCGAAAGAGATGCGTATCGGCGAGGCCTGCGAGCAGGCGATCGAGTGCGTCGAGCTGCGCATCGCCGAGCCACCCGGTGGCCATGAACGGCGCTGTCGGCACGCTCGATGAGACGCCGATCAGCGCGACGGGTTCGCGAATGCGCAGATATGGAAAAGTCGACGTCGCGGCGCCGTCGCTGCGCATATAGTCGCCAAACGTCTCGATAAACTGTTCCGGCGCGCCGCGCACATAGGCGTCGTGATTACCGGGCACCAGCGAGACATCGTCGGGCTTGCCGACGACCTCGATCCAGCGCTTGGCACGCGGGAATTCGGCAGCCAGCGCCAGATTGACGAGATCGCCGGTCACGGCAATGTGGTCGGGCACCTGCGCCTGCAGGTCGGCGACGAGTACGTCGAGCATGTCGCGGCGGTGATACTGATGCCGGTTGCGCTTCCAGTTGATATAGCCGAGCACGCGCTGGCTGAGCAGCTCGCGCCATTCCGGCTCGGGCATCGGCGGCACATGCGGGTCGGACAGATGCGCGAGGGTGAATGCGGTCATCGTTTGCTAAGCAGTCGCCGGTCATATGGTTGTGAAACCCTGTCCGTTTTTGGCAAGGTGGCGGCGATGACGCAAGGACGAAGCCGCGTGCCCCGACGAGGACGACTGCAATGACCACGCCGACCTTGCGCCAGCGGCTGGAGCCGACCCTCCGCAGATTCGTGCATCTGTATTTCCGCTTTGCTCGCGGCATGACGCTGGGCGTGCGCGCGGTGGTTGTCGATGCCGACAATCGCGTGTTCCTGGTCCGGCATACTTATGTCACCGGCTGGTACCTGCCCGGCGGCGGCGTTGAGGTCGGCCAGACGTTTCGCGAGGCGTTGGAGACGGAGTTGCGCGAGGAGGGGCGTATCTTGCTCACCGGCGAGCCGGTGCTGCATGGCATCTTCCTCAACAGCCATGTCTCGATCCGCGATCATGTGGTGGTCTATGTGGTCCGGGATTTCCAGCAGGACCGCCTGCCGGAGCCCAACAAGGAAATCGCCGAGACCGGCTTTTTCGCGTTGGACGCGCTTCCGCCGGACACCACCGCGGGAACGCGGCAGCGGTTGGCGGAGATTTTCGACGGCCGGCCGGTGATCCCGACCTGGCGGCCCAGGCCCTGACATGTCCGGCGATGGACCGCGCCGCCGCCAGATGCTATCCCGCGGGCCGACATGAGTGACCTCGACCTGATCATCGCGGCGGAAACCGCCAATGACGCCCAGCCCATAGAACGGCTGGTGGCCCGCACCTTCGGCCCCGGCCGTTTCGTGCTGTCGGCCTATCGCCTGCGCGAGCATGTGAGCCATCTGCTCGATCTGTCCTTCACGGCGCGCATTGGCACGTTGCTGGTAGGATCGATCAGGCAATTGCCGATCTGTGTCGGCGACACGCCGGCCTTGCTGCTCGGCCCTCTCACGGTGGAGCCGCCGTTCCGCAGCCGCGGCGTCGGCCGCAAGCTTCTGGATCGCGCGATCCATGATGCGCGTGCCAAGGGGCACCGACTGATCGTGCTGGTGGGCGATGAGCCCTATTACAGCCGGGTCGGTTTCAAGGCGATTCCGAAGGGCAATGTGACCATGCCCGGACCGGTTGACCAGAAACGTTTGCTGGTGCTCGAACTGGTGGATGGCGCCGCGGACGGAATCGCCGGCGCCGTGCGGCCGGACTGGAACGCAGCGAAGTAACTTCCTCACTCCCACTCTCATCGCCCGGCTCGACCGGGCGATCCAGCACTCGACATCGACGAAACGTATCGCCAGTACCTGTGTCTGCTGGGTTACCCGCTTTCGCGGGTAACGACAGTTAGAGCGCGTAACGTCAGAACTTCACAGTTGCAAAAGCCCGCACATTCATGCCGGGCTGAAGCACGTTGTCCTTGTTGTAGGACACCGAGTAACGGATGTTCTCGTTGAGCAGGTTGTTGCCGACGAGGCCCACCGTCATTTCCTTCGCCCCATAGATGCGCGGATCGAGCAGCGTCTTGTAGCTGATTTCAGCCTTCAGCAGGTTGTAGCCGTCGGTCGGCGTCTCGGCGATCGCTGCGATGTCGTTCTGCGCGAAGGCATGCAGCACGTTGATGCGGGCGAACCAGTTCGCATCGCGCCAGAACAGGCCGCCGCCGGCGCGCACCGGCGGGATGCGCGGCACATTGCTGCCGTCGGAGAAGGTGGCGCGGACCACATCAGCCTGGGCCTCGACACCGAACATGCCGCTGCCGAGCTTCGTAACGTCGATCTGGGTCTGGAATTCACCGCCGCGGAAGGTGGCGTCACGCTGCGAATAGATCGCCTGGTTCAGCTCCTCTCCCGCGCCGACGATGCAGGCACTGCCGGAGCAGGTATTACCGGTGAGGGCGCGATAGATGAAGCCGTTGAATTGCGTGTAGTAGCCGGTGAGTTCGAACCGCACCGGGCCGGCCGCCCGGCGCAGGCCGACTTCCACCGACTTCGCCGTCTCGATTCCGAGATTGGGATTGCCGATGTCGAAAGTGCCGGTGGCGTCATGGCCACCGCGTGAAAACAGCTCGGCGGGCTTCGGCGCGCGCTCTGTGTATTGCGCGGTGACGCTGGCCGAGAGGCCGCCCCAGGGCAGGTCCTGGATCAGGCCGATGCTGCCGCTCTTCGGCGTGAAGGACTTGTTGATGCCGATCGCCGGGCCGACCGAGGTCGGGTCAGCATCGGTGTCGAACTCGGTGGGTATGAACGACGGCGCCGAGCCCGACAATTCCACATGCTCGACACGGCCGGCGATCTGTGCGCGCGTCCAGTCGGTGAATTTCAGCTCGTTGAACACATAGCCGGCGACCTTGGTGTTCTTGTTGGGATCGAACAGGCCGTTGAGCGGGGTGCCGATGCCTTCGGGGCTCGGCGCCGTCAATTCCTGATGGCTGGCCTGGATGCCGAAGGCGGTGGTGACAGCAGCGAAGCCGGCATTGAAGGGCATCATCTGCACTTCGACGCGGCCTTCCTGTTCCTTGTTGGTGAAGGTCTGGTGCACATGCGGTGCACCGGTGCCGCCTTCCTCCAGCCCGATCTCGTCATGCTTGTAGTCGGTCGCGCCGGCCCAGAAGCGGATCGCCTCGATGGCCGCGGCGTCCGGCCGATACTCGCCCTTCATGGTGACCTTGGTTTGCTCGCCAACGATGCGCGTCTGCTGCTCCGCACCTTCGACACCGGGAATGCCGTAATTCGCGCGGTTGTGCGTGATCGCCGCGCCGATATAGCCACCGTCGAAGAAGTAGGAGCCGCCGAGCGACGCGCCGCCGCTTTGCATTGCGGTGTTGCCCTGCCGGCCGTTGAAGGCGATGCCGGGCTCGGCATAGGGATAGGACGGGACATTGTAGTCGCCGGCCTTGTTGCCATAGACATCGGCATGCACGGCGACATTGCCGCCGCCGGCATCGAGCAGGATGCCGCCATCGACGCCGCGCGTGGCCGAATTGATCGAGGTACGCACTTCTGCATTCATGCAGCCCGGCGCGGCGAGGCCGGCAGCCGGCGCCTTGGCGGGCAGGCCATAGCTCACGAACGGCGCCGCCACGGCGCAGTTCGGCAGCGCGTCGGGAATGCGGTTGTTGGAGGCCGAGACCACGCCGCCGATCGACTGCGAGCCGTAGCGCAGCGTTGCCGGACCGCGGATCACCTCGACCTGGTTGGCCGCGAACGGATCGACCGGGACGAAATGATCCTCGCCAAGATCGGACGCGCCGCCGCTCGAAATGCCGTTCTCGACAATGCCGACGCGGTTGACGTCGAGGCCGCGAATGATCGGGCGGCTGGAAGCGCCCGGCGCATAGCCGGAGGCGGTGATGCCCGGTTTGTTGGCGAGGAGATCGCCAAGCGTATTGGCACCGGAGCGACGGATTTCCTCATTCGGCACCACGGTGACCGTGGCAAACTGATCGGTGACGACGGGCAGCACGCCTTGCGGCGGCGCGCTGGAGGCGATGGGTTCGGCTTCCACCGGCACCTGTGTCCGGTTTGGCGCGGTGCGGGTCACGTGGGTGTGGCCTTGCGGATGGGCGGCCGGCTTGCGGCGCACGATCGGGCTTGGCGCAGTCACTTCCACGGCGGGAAGCTGGGTCTGCGCGGATGCGAATGACGGGAGGCTGCTCCATCCGATAATGGCGGATGAGCCGAGCAGGAGCGCGCGCTTGAATGAGATGGGCATGGAGTGGTCCTGACTTCACCGGCCGCGCGGATATCGCGACGTCGCCGGCACTTGCGGTGATGCAAATTTCACTTCGGATGCACCGCCACGACGGAGTCGTGGCGACGGTGGTCGCTGGTGAAGTCAGGAGGCGGGAGGGCCGCGTGGTTGCTGCGCGCCGCTGATGGCCGTGAGATGGTCGAATTCGGCACGTGTCAGCCGATAGACGAACTCCACCGCTTGCAGCAATTGCAGCGCGGGTGGCTTTGAGAACAAAGCCGTCGCGGCCATCGCCATGACGGCGCATATACAGCAAGGATCGGTGGCGCGATGCTCATGGTGATCGCTGTCGTGATCTGCCTGCATTTGCATGGCGGCGACGGGCGGGCCGGCCGCAATGGCATGGGCTCGGTCGATATGCATATGGCCGAGCGACAGGACGAACTGCACAACCAACGCGAACAGCGCCAGCTTTGCTCCCTGCCTGATATTTGCTCGAAACCACTTCATGCCCAAAGGCGCCCCGACATCGGATGGCGGAGAGGTCAGCCAATACCGATGTTATAATATAACATCGCGCGGTGAGGGGCGTGGTGTCAACGGGTGGGGGTGTGTCGAAGGCGAGAGGGTCGTGGGCTGTGGGATTTGGGTAACGCTCCGGCCCCGTAGCCCGGATGGAGCGCAGCGTAATCCGGGGACCAGCGTTTCAATTGGTTCTCCGGTCCCTGCATTACGCTACGCTCCATGCAGGCTACAGGTTAGCGACTCTCTCGCAGCCACGTCGCCGCGAATGCGCCGAGCAGCAGCAACAGCCCGATCACACCGGCAAACATCGGCAGCACGCCGACGCCGCGGACCACGCTGGCGTCGCGCATGTGGACGCCCATCCAGCCGTCGCCGCGGAAGGTGGTGGACGATCGCACCGGCACCACGCGCGGCACCTCGATGCCCGCGCCCTCATTGAGTCGCCGCGCATCGCCGCCGCTCGCCTGCGCGAGCGGCTTCAGCATGTCGGTGGTCGAGGTCACCTCCGAAAACTCCTTCGGATTGACCGGGCCGACATTGATCAGCGCCTTCAGCGTGCCGTCGGTGGCCTGCCAGAGGCCGAGTTCGTCCGCCGGCGTGGTCGCGCGCCACTGGCCGGGCTCGCCGGCGGTCAGCGTCAGTTCGCGAGTCTTGCCCGAGGGCGAGGTGACGGTGACCGGGCTGACATTGTCGCCCATGGTCTGGCGCAGCACGACCAGATCCTTGGCCTGGGTCTGCAGCTTCAGTGATTCCTCTTCGAGATCCGGCTGCTTCATCAGCCAATGCGACATACGGCGCAGCAGATCGAGATGCGGGCCGCCACCTTCATAGCCGCGGGCCCACAGCCAGATGTGATCGGACAGCAGCAGCGCGACGCGGCCTTCGCCGGAGCGCGACAGCAGCAGCAGTGGCTTGCCATCGGCGCCGGTCATGACGGGCGGCGTGGTGGTGTTGCGCGTCTCGACCGTGCGGAAGAAGCGGCTCCATTTCGGCGGTTCGCTGCTCGCGCCTTCGAGGCCGCGGGTCACCGGATGGCGTTTGCCGACATCGGAGAGATGCGCATAGAACGGCTTTTCGCTGACGCCGACGGGCTCGGCGGGCAGCACCGAGTCGAGCGGCGTGCGCCAGATGCTGGTATTCGATGCATAGTCCGGGCCGGCGGAGACCAGCACCGCGCCGCCATTGCGCACATAGCGCGCGATATTGTCGAAATAGGCGATCGGCAGCACGCCCTGGCGGGCATAGCGATCGAAGATGATCAGCTGGAATTCGTGGATCTTCTGCTGGAACAGCTCGCGGGTCGGGAAGGCGATCAGCGACAGTTCGTTGATTGGCGTGCCGTCCTGCTTCTCCGGCGGGCGGAGAATCGTGAAGTGTACGAGGTCGATGGAGGCATCGGACTTCAAGAGATTACGCCAGGTGCGCTCGCCGGAATGCGGTTCGCCAGAGACCAGCAGGACGCGCAGCTTGTCGCGCACACCGTCGATGGCGACCACGGCGCGGTTGTTCACGAGGGTGAGCTCGTTGTCGATGGGCGAGGCCTCGATCTCGACGATGTTCGGGCCGGCATGTTTGATATCGACATCCACGCTGATGGTCTGGCCCGACACCATCTGGCGTTCGCCGATGGTGTCACCGTCGCGGCGGATGGTAACGCGGGCGCGTTCGTTGCTGACGCCCTGATCGTCGAGGCGGAAGGTGACTTTCTGAGATTGCCCGACGATGCCGAAGCGTGGCGCGGCGGTGATGGCGATGCGGCGGTCGCGTTCGTCTCTGGCGCCGGTGATCAGCGCATGCAGCGGCGCCTTGAAGCCGAGGCCGGCGAGATTGGCGGGAATGTCGTGCACGCGGCCATCGGTGATCAGGAAGGCGCCGGCGACGCGATCGCTGGGGACGTCGGAGAGGGCGGATGACAATGCGCCGAACAGTTTCGTGCCATCGGTCTCGCCATCGGCCTGACCGGCTTCGACGGTGCGGACTTCGAGGCCTTTGACCTGCTTGAGCCGATCGACGAGTTGCTTCGTGGCGTCTTCGGTTTGCTTCGTGCGATCGCCGAAGGACTGGCTCGGGCTCTTGTCGATGATGACAGCGGCGACCGAGGTCAACGGCTCGCGCTCTTCGCGCGTGAAGGACGGATTGGCGAGCGCGAGCAGGATCAGCACCAGCGCAGCCACGCGAATGGCGGCACCGCGTGCGCGGCCGAGCAGCAGCAGCGCGGCGATGACGACGATGGCCGCCAGGCCGATCCAGAGGACCAGCGTCGGGACGAGGGGCGTGAATGCGATGCCATATTGCATGCCGCGCTCCTATTGACCGAGACGTTCGATGAGGGCGGGCGCGTGCACCTGGTCGGCCTTGTAGTTGCCGGTCAGCGTGTACATCACGATGTTGACGCCGGCGCGGAAGGCGAATTCGCGCTGGCGCGGTTCGCCGGGCACCATCGGCAGCATCGGCTGGCCGTCCGGGCGCATCGCCCATGCGCCCGCAAAATCGTTCGAGGTAATGATGATCGGCGACACGCCGTCGCCGCCGCGGGCGGGACGCGACGCCGCTTCATCGGTGTCATCGCGCGGCAGGGCTTCCACCCAGGTCGGGCCGGAATTGAAGCGGCCGGGAAAGTCGCTCAGCAGGAAGAAGGTCTTGGTCAGCACATGGGCCGGCGGCACCGGCTCGAGTTCGGGGACATCCAGCGAGGACAGGATAGTGCGCAGGGTCTGCATGCCGGGCGTCTGCGACTCGCCGTTCGGTCCGGCCGGTGCTTCCACGGCATCGCGCGTATCGAACAACACCGTGCCGCCCTGCTTCATATAGGCGTCGATACGGTTGATCGCTTCCTGCGGCGGTTTCGGCGCGCCGGGGATAATGGGCCAATAGATCAGCGGGAAGAACGAGAGTTCATCTTTCGCCGGATCGATGCCGACCGGTTCGCCGGCTTCCAGTGCGGTGCGCTGGGCCAGAAACAAGGTCAGGCCGGTGAGGCCGGACTTCACGATGGAATCCACGTCTGCATTGCCGGTGACGACGTAAGCGAGCCGCGTCTGCGACACCGCCTTGATGGCAAAATCATCGCTGGCCTGATCGGCGCGCAGCTGCGTCGGCATACCGGTTACCGCGCCGAGCGCCAGCGCAACGGCGAGCACGGCTGACACCGTGCGGCGGCGGAACAGCGAGGCGATGGCGCCGCCGAGCAGCGCGACGATGATCGCATCGACCAGGAACAGCGCGAGCGCCGTCGAGAGCAGGATGCCGCGGAGATCGCGCGGCTCGGCATTGGTGTAGCTGGCGCGATTGGCCTTCAGCGCGGAGAAGTCCAGCGGTGCGATCCGATCTGCAGAGGCGAGAGCATTGACGGCGAGCGGGCCGTCGGCGGGACCGTAGAGGCCGGGCGGATGTTCCGACGTCGCGCGGTCGCGATAGTCCGCCGAGAGCGGCTTCGCCGTCGAGGGCGGCGGACCGAAGGCGCCGAAGCCATCGAGCGTGCGCAGCGGCGCGACGGTTTCCGTGCCGGTCTCGCCGGCAACACCGGCGCCGGGCGTGGAAGTGTAACCGGAGATATCGACGACCCTGCGCAGCATTTCCACGAACGTGCCGGACAGAGGCAGGTCCGACCAGCGCATGTCGGCGCTGACATGAAACAGCGTGACAAGGCCCTTGCCGCGGCGCTCGCCGGTGACCAGCGGGGTGCCGTCTTCCAGCGTCGCCCAGCTTTTGGAGGCCAGCGCCGCATTCGGCTCGGCCAGCACCTGACGGTTCACGGTGATATCCTTCGGGACGGCGAGGCCGGCGAATGGGCCGTCGGCGGCGAAGGCGGCGAGATGCTGCGGTTTCTCCCAGGTCAGCGAGCCGCCCAGATTGCGGTCGCCGCGGCGCAGTTTCACCGGCACGAGGTCGTCCTCGGCCTGCGCGAGGCGCGGACCGGCGAAGCGCACCAGCACGCCGCCATTGTCGATCCAGGCATTGAGGCGCTCACGGATCTCCGGCGACAGCGTGCCGACATCGGCGAGCACGATCATCGGCAGTTTCTGATCGAGGAACTGCGCGATCGCCTGCTGCGGCGCGCCGCGGTCGCCCTGCCGCACATCGGCGAAGGGCGCAAGTGCGCGAGTGAGATAGAAGGTCGAGGCGAGCAGAGGCTGGGCGGTGTCGCTCGTCGTGCCGGATACGATGCCGATGGCGCGGCGGCGCCAGCGCTTGTCGAGCAATTGCACCGCACCGGCCGAGCGCTCGCCGGAGATTTCGAGGCGCGCGATGTCGTTGCGCAGTTCGACCGGCAGATCGAACGCAGCTTCGGTTTCGTGCTCACTAGGTGCGAACAGAAATTTCGCTTCGCCCACCGGCGAGCCCTTGGCGTCGAGCCCGCGCACGATACCCGCTTCAGGACTACCTGCTCCGGCGCGCAGCACCTTCACGGTCATCTTCGCTGCCGCATTCTCCGCAGCAACCAGCGCATGCGCGGGCGCAGCGCCGCTGTCATAGATGGTCAATGTGCGATCGCCGATGGTCCTGGCGAGGCCCTGGGTGAAATCGCTGCCGCGGCCGGTATCGACGCCGTCGGACAGCCAGACGATCTCGCTGTCGCCGGTGGCCTTCAGGAAGCGCTCCAGCGAGGGCAGCGTTTCTACGCGGTCGATCGAATAGGGCTTGGGCGATAACTGGCGCAGCGCCACGCGCGCGGTGCCGCCGGGCAGCAGCGTGATGTCGCGCGTCGGTTCCGACAGCGGCACCAGCGCGACGCCGCGGCGATTATTGTCGGCATTGGCAATCAGCTCGTCAGCGGCGCGGATGCGCGCGTCCCAACTCGCTGCGGAAGACCAGCCGTCGTCGAGCAGGATCGTCAGCGGCGCCGTCGAGGCGCTGGGGCCAGTCTGCGGATTCCAGATCGGCCCTGCCGCGGCGAAGATCACCAGCGCAGCGGCCAGCAGGCGCAGCAGCGTCAGCCACCACGGCGAGCGCGACGGCGTTTCTTCTTTCGGCGCGATCTCGAACAGCAGCCGTGTCGGCGGGAAGGCGATGCGCTGCGGGCGCGGCGGCATCACGCGCAGCAGCCACCACAACACCGGCAGCGAGACCAGGCCGAGCAGCATCAGCGGCTGTGCGAATGCGAGCGGGAAGCCACCGATCATGCCGAGCGTCCCACTTTGACCATGCTGCCGCCTGCGGCGCGATTGACTGCCATGCCCGCGTGCAGAAACAGCAGCAGTTCGGCGGCGGAGCGATCCGTCGTGTGCGTCGAGAACAGCCAACCGAGCTTGGCGGTCTCGCTGCGGATTTCATCGCGATGGGCAGCAACGCGGGCGACATAGTCCTCCGCCCAGGTCTGCGCGCGACCGGCGGTGATCGTGTTGCCGCTTTCCGGCTCGACGAATTCGACACGGCCGGAATAGGGGAACGTTTCCTCCGCGGGATCGACGATCTGTACCAGCGTGCCATGGGCACCGGCCGAGGACAGCGCCGCCAGCATCGTCCTGATCTCCGACATCGGCGACCAGAAATCGCCGAGCACCACGACTTCCGACAAGGCCGAGGGCACAAAGGCCGGCGGCAGGCTGTCGCGATGGGTCGCGTCATGCAGCATTGCCTGTGCCATCTTGTCGATGACGTTGCGGCTGGAGGTCGGATTCATCAGGCCCGGTATGCCGACGCGTTCGCCGCCGGAGACGAGCAGTTCGGCCAGTGCGAAGGTGACGATCAGCGCGCGTTCCAGCTTGGAGTCACGCGCGCCTTTCGACGCGAAAGCCATGGACAGTGAACGGTCGGGCCAGAGCCAGATCGTATGCGCCGCTTCCCATTCCTGCTCGCGCACATAGAGATGATCATCACGCGCGGAGCGGCGCCAGTCCACATTCTGCGACGGCTCGCCGGACACGAAGCGGCGATATTGCCAGAAGCTCTCGCCATGGCCGGCGCGGCGGCGGCCATGCAGGCCGTGAATCACGGTCGCGGAAATGCGCCGCGCTTCCAGCACGAGACGCGGCAGCGAGGCGGCGAGCGAGCGGCTCTCGCCGTCGGCACGGCGGACTGCCAGAATTTCCTGTGTGGCGTGATCCGGCGCTGCGGCCATCAACCGATCCGTGACTTGAGCTGGCCGATCACGTCGGCGACCGTGCGGCCTTCGGCGCGTGCCGAGAAGGTCAGCGCCATGCGGTGTTTCAGGATCGGTTCGGCGAGATCGAGCACGTCGTCGATGGACGGCGCGAGGCGGCCGTCGAGCAATGCACGGGCGCGCACCGCAAGCATCAGCGATTGCGAGGCGCGCGGGCCGGGGCCCCAGGCGATCAGTTTGGAGGCCTCGCCGGCATCCGGGCCGGGACGCGCGGAGCGCACCAGCGTCAGGATCGCTTCGACCACGCTGTCGCCGACCGGCAGACGGCGCACCAGCCGCTGCGCGGTCAGCAATGTCTCGATGGTCACCGTAGCCTTGGCGGTGGTTTCTTCGGCGCCGGTGGTTTCGAACAGGATGCGGCGCTCGGCGTCGCGGTCGGGATAATCGACGTCGATTTCCATCAGAAAACGGTCGAGCTGCGCTTCCGGCAGCGGGTAGGTGCCTTCCTGTTCCAGCGGGTTTTGCGTGGCGAGCACATGAAACGGCTTAGGCAGGTCGTGTCGCGCGCCGGCCACGGTGATGTGCTGTTCCTGCATCGCCTGCAGCAAGGCGGACTGCGTGCGCGGCGACGCGCGGTTGATCTCGTCGGCCATCAGCAGCTGCGCGAACACGGGACCGGAGATGAAGCGGAACGAACGCTTGCCGGCAACGCTCTCGTCCAGCACCTCGGCGCCGAGAATGTCGGATGGCATCAAGTCCGGCGTGAACTGGATGCGCTTGGCATCGAGCCCGAGCGTGGTGCCGAGCGTTTCCACCAGCTTGGTCTTGGCGAGGCCGGGCACGCCGATCAGCAGCGCATGGCCGCCCGAAAGGATGGTCACCAGCGTGTTTTCCACCACACGGTCCTGGCCGAAGATGACGGTCGAAATCGCTTCCTTGGCGGCGCGCATCTGGCCCGCCACCTGTTCCGCGGAACGGACGATCACGTCTTCGAGTTTCTCGACACTATCGGCGGCCATCAACTGCTCCTTCGGGTGAACGGCGCTCGCAACCAGCGCCGCCGGATCTTGTCTCAATATTCCACAAGCCTGATGCTAGACTTAAGCGAAGGCCATGTATTTGTTGAATTAAACTATCCCCACAATATCGGGATGCGGCTATGAACTGCATCACGTTGTGGCGAGTTGGAAACCGGCACCGCACGTTTCAAGACGTGCATACCTCGTGCCAGAGTGGCGACAGGTAAGGTCAGGGCAAACAATGGCGAAGCAAGGGCAGGACACCGCGCAGGGGCTGGACGGATTGGCTGCCGCGGCCAAGGACGGTGCCAGAGAGGGCAAAGGGTTGCCCCCCGTGCATCTGTGGAATCCACCGTTTTGCGGCGATCTCGACATGCGAATCGCCGCGGACGGTACGTGGTTCTATACCGGCACCCCGATCGGCCGGCCGGCGCTGGTGCGGCTGTTCTCGACGATTCTGAAGCGGGAAGATGGCAAATACTTCCTTGTCACTCCGGTGGAGAAAGTCGGCATCGCGGTGGACGATGCGCCCTTCCTCGCCGTCGAGATGCAGAAGGAACAGGATGCGTCCGGTACCGTGCTCAAATTCCGCACCAATGTAGATGATTGGGTCACCTGCGACGAGGGCCACAAGCTCCGCTTCGAGGAGGCGGAAGACGGCGGTCTGACGCCTTATCTGCATGTTCGCGCAGATCTGTGGGCCAAGGTGACGCGGGCGATCTATTACGATCTTGTTGACATGGGCGAGGAGCGGATGGTCGGTGGATCGGCGATGTTCGGCATCGCGTCGTCAGGCGTTTTTTTTGCGATGGCGGATGCCGAGCAAGTCAGGCAAGCTACGTAAGATTGCAGTCGAGGGGCGTGATTGACTAGTTCGATGCTGAAGACGGATGCGCCCGCAGCGGATGCCGGTTCGGGGGAATTGAGTTCGGCCGAATTTTTCGCCCGCGCCAAAGCGCGCCTGTCGTTCGACGTCCCGTCGGGTTTGACCGACGCCAGCATCATCCCGGTCACCGGCGATGCCGGTAACGACCGGATGATCCAGATCGTCGCGCAGGAGCGGCCGATCCGCCCTGCGGCGGTGCTGATCGGCATTGTCGAGCATGAACAGCCGACAGTGCTATTGACGCAGCGCTCTGCGCACCTGAACGATCATGCCGGACAAATCTCCTTTCCCGGCGGCAAGATCGACGCGACTGATGCATCGCCGCTCGAGGCCGCCTTGCGCGAGGCAGAGGAGGAAATCGGGCTGGATCGCTCCTTCGTCGACCCCATCGGCTATCTCGATCTCTATGCGACCGGGTTCGGCTTCCGCATTCTGCCCACGGTGGCTCGCGTGCGGCCGGGGTTCAACCTCACCATCAACGAAAACGAAGTCGAGAGTGCTTTCGAGGTGCCGCTGTCGTTCCTGATGAATCCGAACAATCATCAGGTCCACAGCAAGGACTTTCGCGGCATTGAGCGCTCCTACTACGCGATGCCGTTTGCGGAGCGTTACATCTGGGGCGCGACTGCAGGCATTCTGCGCGTGCTGTATGAGCGGATTGTGCAGAAATGATTCGCGCGGTGCTCACCGAAGTCGGCATCTTCCTGATTCCGTTCGTCCTCTATGTGCTGTTTCTGCTGGCGACATCGAAGGGCGTGGCGGAGCAGACCTCGTGGCCGGCGCGCGTCGTGCTCAAGCTCCTGATCTCGGCCTTTGCGCTGGTGATCATCAGCCTGATCCTCCTCGCGCATTTCTCCGGCGCGGGGCCGACGGCGACCTATACGCCGGCGCATATGGAAAACGGCAAGCTCGTGCCGGGGCAGAACAAATGACCGAGCGGCGGCAGCTCACCGATGCGCCGTGGCTGACCGCCGGCCCGGCCGGCCGCGTGCTCGCCTTGCTGAACGGCAATGGCGAGGAAGCGCGCGCGGTCGGCGGCGCCGTGCGCAATGCGCTGATGGGCCTCGAAGTCGGCGAGATCGATATCGCAACCACGGCCGTGCCCGAAGAAGTCGTCCGCCGCGCGAAGGCGGTCGGGTACAAGAGCGTGCCGACAGGCATCGAGCACGGCACGGTGACGCTGGTGGTCGAAGGCGCGCCTGTCGAAGTCACCACGCTGCGCGAGGACGTCGAGACCTTCGGCCGCAAGGCCAAGGTGGTGTTCGGCCGCGACTGGCAGCGCGATGCCACGAGGCGCGATTTCACGATGAACGGCCTGTCTGCGTCCATCGATGGTGTGGTGCATGACTATGTCGGAGGCCTGCCGGATGTGGACGAGAAGCGGGTGCGCTTCATCGGTGCCCCCGACCGGCGCATTGCCGAGGATTACTTACGCATCCTGCGCTTCTTCCGCATTCATGCCGCCTATGGCGCTGGCGCTCCGGACCGCGAAGGTTATCTCGCCTCGATCCGGGGGCGTGATGGCATGGCCGGTCTCTCGGCCGAACGCATCCGCATGGAGCTGCTGAAATTATTGGTTGCGCCCGGTGCCCTTGCGGCGACTGAGGCGATGATTGATGCCGGGCTGATGCTGCGCATCTGCGGCGGCGTCACCTATCTCGGGCCACTCGGGAAGATGATCGGTATCGAGCATCAGCTCGGGCTCGCGCCCAACGCCATATTGCGGCTCGGCGCGCTCGGCATCGCCGTGACGGAAGATGCCAAGCGACTGACGAAGCGCCTGCGTCTCACCAAAGAGGAGAACAAGGCACTGGATTCCATGGGGCATCGCTGGTGGCGGCTGAAGGGCATGGACGAGGCACGCGCTCGCCAACGGCTGTATCGCCTCGGTGTTCAGCGCTATCGCAGCCGCATGCTGCTGGCCTGGGCGCGCGATGGCCGAGGTGACGACGCGGCCGAATGGAAGCAACTCATCGCGCTGCCCGAACGCTGGACGCCGCCGGTCTTTCCGCTCAAGGCCGCCGACTTCATGGCCCGCGGGATCGCCAAGGGGCCCGCACTCGGCCACGTACTGGCGCTGGCGGAGGATGCATGGATGGCGAACGACTTCCCGATGGAAGTCGATGTGATCACGGTCATCGCCGACCAGACGATAGCCCGCTTCAAGCACGATCATCGATTGTGATCTCGTGTCCCGGACGCGGTGCAGCATTCTTCATGCCGCTCCGCGGAGCCCGGGACCGTGTACGAGGCCCAGAGTTTGTGGCGGTCCCGGTTCTCGAAACGGACTGTGCTCCGCATCGCGTCCGGGACACGAGAGAATCAAGCCACCTTGGCGCGCTCTTCTTCCTCGTCTTCCTCTTCGTCCTCGTCGTCTTCATCCTCGTTCGGGATGACGAGGGCGATTTCGAGCACGGCACGCGGCAGCGTTTCGCGGAACAGATCGCCTTCCTCGCCCAGCCACACGCATTCGATATCGTCGCCGTCGACATCGGCAACGGTGAGCGGCATGCCGCCCGATTTCAGCATCACAACGTCGCCCGCTTTCAATTCCATGACCCGCTCCTGAAAATGAGTTGAACGCGTACAAGCCTAGGCGCGCGTCATGACAGTCCGAACACGGCAGGATGGCGATATTTTATTTCCGTTGGAGAAGTGTCGTGAGTTCCGCGCCGAGGCCCGCGCTCTCCAACGCGGGCGGTGACGCGGCGTCATCGTGCTGTCGTTTTGCGGCGGAGACGGCGGCATGGGTGCCGGCGGCGACGGAACAGAGTACAGGCACCGGCACATGCGTCTTGATGCGTTCTGCGAGACCAGCCAGCGCGGCGCCGCCGAGAATCACGACCTCGGCGCCGTCCTCCGTTGCACAGGTCGTGCAGGCACTTGCGAGCGAGGCAAGGGCCGCATCGGGATCGCGCGCAATCTCGCCGCCTGTAGGCGCAATGGTGCGGACGCCAGTGAGCTTGTTGGCAAGACCGATGCTGGTAACGAATTCAGTCAGCATCGGCCCCCACAGCGCGCCGCCGGTGACGATGGCGAAGCGGCCGCGGCCGGCGGCTTCGATGCAGGACGCTTCTGCCATGCCGACAACAGGGATGTCGGCGACTTCGCGCAGCGCCATCAGACCGGGATCGCCGAAGCAGGCGAGATAGACGGCATCGCATCCCGCGCCATGCACCGCATAAGCGTCGAGCGCCGCATGCGCGGCGATCGCCGCCGATGCCCGTGTCGAAATGTAGCGCGCGCCGAAACGGCCGGTGACGGGAATGAAGGTTGCCGTATCGCCGGCGACGGCCGTCACGTGCTGTGCGACCAAAGCGGTGACGCTTTCGGTAGTGTTGGGATTGATCAGCAGGATGCGCATGGAAGCATCCAAGCATTGTGCGCCGAAAAGCGCCAGTTCGTAGCGCGCGGGATGGGTGTCGCTTCGCTCAACCCGTCCCGCAGCCTTGCACCTTATTGCCCCCTCAGCCGCCGCAATTCCGGCAAGACCCGATAACGTCCGATCTCATAAGGAAACTCGCCGCGGTTGGCGAGGATCACGATGCCCATCTTCTGCTGCGGCAGCAGGCCGATATAGGCCGTCGCATTGTTCAGCCCGCCTGGCTTGTCCACCACTTCTATGCCATTCTTGTGTACGTTCTCCCAAGCGATGGCCTGGCCGAAATCATTGCTGACGCCAAACGTCTGACGCTGGGTCATCTTCAGCGCTTCTCGGAGCTGCGGATCGTCGACGATGTCGTCGAGGCTGGCGGCGAGGAAGATGCCAAGATCCTTCGGCGAGGAGAACATCTGCCCGGTGCCGGGGAAGTCGTAATAGCCCTGCTGGGTGCCGGGCCGGCCGATGGTCGAGCCGTCATCGTCATAGCCCTGAACGACGCGGGCCAGAACGTCCGGCGCCAGCTTGGCCTGATGATCCGGGCCGCGCTCCGGCAGGAACGTCTCCGTCATGCCGAGCGGCTGCAAGATGCGTTCGGAAATCAGCTCGCCGATGGGGCGGCCATAGCGGCGCTCCAGCACGAGTTGCAGCAGCACGTAACCGGCATGCGTATAGACGCGCTGCTTGCCCGGCTCCACGCCGGCCCCCGGCGTCCAGTTGTTCAGGGCTTCGAAGAAACGCGGCAGTGAATAAGAGCCGGTCGGCCATGGCGGATGGTCGGTCGGGAGCAACAGTCCGGACGTATGGGTGGCGAGTTGGCCGATGGTGATGCGCTTCACGTAGTCGCCGGTCAGTTCGGGGACATATTTGCTCGCGGGATCGTCGAGGCTGAATTCGCCGCGGATCGATCCGAGCGACACCAGTGTCGCCTCGAACAGCTTGCGCACCGAGGCGAGATTGAACAGCGTGTCGGATGTCATCCGCCGCTGCGCCGCCTGATCGGCAAAGCCATAGGTGAACACCTGCGTATGCCCGGCCGCGTGCACGGCGACGGCAAGCCCGCCGTGATTGCCGACCTTCGACGCAAGCTCGGTGTTGACGATGCGTTTGATCTGTTCGTTGACGGCCTTGTCCGCCCTCGCGGGCGACAGATCGGCGCTGGTCAGAGAAACAAGCGCGACAAGCACGCGTAATGGCAAGGATATCGGCAGCTTCATTGCCACTCCATGTCGCCCCCATGGTCATGTCAACGCAAAGCGGAATACAGAGTGCGCAATAGTGATGCGCCATGTGGTCACTTTGTGGTGAGATGCGCGCGTCAGGCGTAGGTGGTTCGGATGTGGAAAGTCGATCGGCAAGAGCCGAGGATGATGTCGCCGGGATGACGCTGCCCATCGTTCGGGCTACAACGGACGCGCATCCTGCTTTCCAGTCGCGAGCGCTTCATGAGCCGATCTGTCGCCAAACCGGGCACCTCCGGCCCGCAAATTCAAGACATAGCCCTCAAGAAGCTCGATCCGCTCGATGATGCGCTGGCGCTGATGTATTTCGGCTGGCGCGGGATGACGCGCGCCGCGGACGATTATCTGGCGACCGTCGGCCTGTCGCGCGTGCACCATCGCATTCTCTATACGGTGCTACGTAGTGACGACATCACGATGTCGGATCTGCTGGCGATCCTGCAAATCTCGAAACAGGCGCTGCATCGCCCCATGAAACAGCTGCTCGACGAGGGCTATGTGGCCGTGAAGCGCGATCCGGCGCGGCACCGGTTCAAGCTGCTCGAATTGACGCCGGCCGGTCGCGCCATCGAGCGCATCGCGTCCGGTCACGAGCGCAAGGTCATGGCGCGTGCCTTCAGAAAAGCAGGCGCAGGCAGTCAGGCTGCCTGGTCCGCCGTGATGGCAGAGGCTGCGCGCGATTAGGGCATGTACTCATTGACTGCCGGCCGACTGATATCCGGTTACCTACCAACCGCGGCTGAAGAGCGGACATAGCCAAACGCATGTCCGGTACCGGACATGCGCCGGCTCGGCCGGGATCAGCTCAATCCCTCCTCAGCGAGCGCCTGCATCACGGAGGGGCGTGCCTTCATCCGATCGAAGCAGCACCGCAAATTTTCCTGCAGCTCGACACCACTTTTCGGTGTCACCCTCAGGACCCAGAAGAGATAACAATCAGCAATCGTCATCATATCGCTCACCAAGAATGCTTTTTCGCCCATCTGGTCTGCAAGGATCGCGAAAGCCTTTCTCAGTTTCTCTCGGGCACGCACCTTTTCCGGTTCCGGAAAATCCATAAAGAACGGGATGTAGTTTCCGTGGATTTCGGAGGACATGAAGGCGAGCGCCTCGAGCGTCCGCCACTTGAGAATGCCATCTTTGGGCAGAAGCTTGCCGCTTTGCTCGGCAATATAGGTCAAGATAGTTTGGTTCTCCGTCAGGATCGTTCCATCGTCCAGCTGAAGAGTTGGAACATACCCCTTGGGATTGATCGACAGGAGATCGCGACCGTCTTCAGTCTTCTTCTCGCGGTCGATGCCAATCAGCTTGTACGGAAGCCCGGCTTCGATGAGCGCGATGTGATCGGCCAAACTGCAGGCAGCCGGATAGTAGATGAGATTCATGGTGGTCTCCAGGCAGAAGACCCATCTCGACACCTTCGGTTCGGAGACAGGGTCCGTATTGTTGACCACGGCCAGCTATGTAACTTAGATGCAGCCGTCAAAAGCATATTTTTAGGAGCAGGTCAGATGGATGTGACCGCCGATCGGGCGGAAGCTGACTGCGAGGCGGTAAGTGAAATGCTCAGCCGCGTCGGCGACAAATGGACGATCCAAGTGGTCGTCTCGCTTCGATCTGGAAGCCAGCGCTTCAACGCAATTAAGCGGAAAGTCGACGGTATCTCGCAGCAGATGCTCATCAGAACGCTTAAGGCTCTGGAACGAGACGGTATGGTGAAGCGCACCGTTCGCCACAGCGCACCGCCGCAGGTCGAATATGCGCTGACTCCGCTCGGACTTTCACTGTCACAAACGGTGCGACATCTGGCCGATTGGGTAGTAACCCATCGAGAAAAAATCGAGCGCAATCGTCTTCAGTATGACATTCACAAGGTTTGACGGCCGCAACGTCAGGCATTGTCGAGGCTTCGGCTTCGGACCCAACTCAACAAAACTGAATGCGAGTACCGTCGTTTAGCGACGCGTTACGACAAGCTTGCAGCCAACTACCAGCCCTCGTCCAACTCGCTTCAATCAGACCATGGCTCGACGCTAACGAGTCCACGTTCTGATGTCATCGTTGTCGGTTATGAGGTCAACAATATTGACTTGACGGGCGCGCTCTGTCATTCCGGTCTCGAAAGGATGTCTGGAAATGGCGGAGGCGGACATGACGGATGGAATGAAGGACGCGAGCAGCGGCCTCGAGCTTGTGCAGCAGGCGTTTGCCGCCGGCGGGTTCGCACGTGGCATCGGGCGCACGCTGGGGATCAAGGGTGAGTCCGCAGAGCAGGGCAAGGTTGTGTTGATCGCGTCGCCCAACGAGGATCACTACAATCCCCTTGGCACCGTCCATGGCGGTTATGCCGCGACCATGCTGGACGGCGCCATCGCGCTGGCGGTGCAAACGGCCCTCCCGGCCGGCACGCCCTATGCGACGGTGGATCTCAAAGTCACCTATATCCGCGCCATGACATCGGCGTCTGGGCCGATCCGCGCCGAAGGCAGGATCATTCACATCGGACGCCGGATGGCCGCGACGGAAGCCGTGCTGACCGACAAGGACGGCAAGCTCTGCGCGCATGCGACGGCGACGTGCATGATTACGGCGAAGGATTAGCGCTGTGCCGTAGGCTGGATTAGCCCAAGGCGTAATCCGCCGGCCGACTGCGTGTGGCAAGGAATGGCGGATTACGCTTCGCTAATCCGCCCTACGGCCGAGTGTTACTTCTTCGGCCCGAAATACACGCAGCTCTCGTTGCAGCTGTCGCGGAAGACGCCGACGCGGACCACTGGTCCCTTGTCGGCGACGCGCTCCCAGATATAGCGCGACAGGTTTTCCAGCGTCGGAATGCCGATCGCCTCGATCTTGTTCAGGAACTTGTGGTCCAGCGTCTTCCGCAGATCGTCGAGGCTGCGATCGAGCAGGCCGAGATCCATCACCATTCCCGTGACGGGATCGGGCTCGCCGCGAATGGTGATCTCGGCGCGGAACGAATGGCCGTGGATTTCCTGGCTCGCTTCGCCGAGCGTCGTATAGGACAGCGCATGCGCTGCCTCGAAGCGAAACGACTTTGTAAGTTCCCACATCTTACCTGATACCTAAAGTCTTGTGCGTCTGCACGCTCAGCCGCCATTGCGGGTGTTTTAGACAGTAATCCACCGCTTGCGCGGTATTGCTGATCGCGTCCGGCCCGTCCATCGGCTGCAGCGAGAATCGCTCGAAGGCGAGGCCCGCGAATTTCTCCGGCATCGCCGCTTCCTGCGGATAGACCAGTTTCAACTCATGCCCGGCTTGGATGACGAGATCGGCGCCCGCCTTGGGGCTGACGCAGATCCAGTCGATGCCATCTGGTGGCGCCACGGTGCCGTTGGTTTCGACGCCAATCTCGAAGCCACGCTCATGCAGAGCCGTGACCAATTCGTCGTCGACCTGCAGCAAGGGCTCGCCGCCCGTCAGCACCACATAGCGGTTGTCGTTCGGACCCACCCATTGTGCGGCAATGGTGTCCGCCAGCGTCGCGGCGGTCGCATAACGGCCGCCCAGTGTGCCGTCCATGCCGACGAAATCGGTGTCGCAGAACTGGCAGACGGCAGCGGCGCGGTCCTGCTCGCGGCCGGTCCAGAGATTGCAGCCGACAAAGCGGCAGAACACGGAGGCGCGGCCTGCATGGGCGCCTTCGCCCTGCAGTGTCAGGAAAATCTCTTTGACCGCGTAACTCAATGATTTCGCTCTGCAAAGCCCCCGCATGCCAAAGCGGCCGGGGATTGTTCTCGGTTCCATATGGGGTGAGCGCCGGCTCTTAGCACGTGCAGCCGCGGATGTCCCGGCCGATCACCGGGTTGTCAATCGAGCTCGTTGCCTGCGCCCCGCTTTGGTGGTTTAGATCTCGTCAAAATGTCGCACCCGGATACCATGCAGGTCTCGCCCGATACAACCGCCGCCACCCGCGCCTGCGGAACTTGCACCATGTGCTGCAAGGTCTACCGGATCGACGAGGTGCCGAAGCCGGCCGGCAAATGGTGTCAGCACTGCGCCATCGGCGCCGGCTGCAAGATCTACGAGACCCGCCCGCAGCAATGCCGTGCCTTCGATTGCGTCTGGGTGCAGGACTTCGAGATGGCCGAGGCCTGGAAGCCCGAACATTCCAAGATCGTGTTCTCGGTCTATCCGACCACCGGCTTCATCTATGGTCAGGTCGATCCCGGCGCGCCCTCTGCATGGCAGAAGCAGCCGCTGCTGAATGGCCTGATCGCATGGTCGGCAAAACTGCTCGAAGAAAGACGTCATCTCCTCATCTTCGTCGGCAGCAATGCCACACTGATCATGCCGACCGGCCCGGTGCCGATCGGCCCGATGTCGCCGGCGGACGGCTTCATCATCCGCGAGACGTTCACGGCCAAGGGCAAGGATTACATCGCCACGCGCGTGCCGAGTGGCAGATCGTAACCTGCAGACGGATAGACCGTAGCGCAACCCATCATTCCGTGCTCCGGCATTGAAAGATTTCGCTACGGCGCGAATACGCCTGCGCGCGGCTCATCCTGTGATCTCGCGCTTGACCTCGCAGACTCCTCCAACAAAAATCGCCGACAACCAGCAGGAGGAAGCACCCCGTGAAAAATCCATTCGACCTCACCGGCAAGGTTGCCGTCATCACCGGCTCCAGCCGCGGCATTGGCCGTGCGTCGGCGGAATTGCTGGCGCAGCTCGGCGCCCGGGTCGTCATCTCCAGCCGCAAGGCCGATGCCTGTGAGGAAGTTGCCGAAGGCATCCGCAAGAATGGCGGCGATGCCCATGTCATTCCCTGCAACATCGCGCGCAAATCCGAGGTCGATGCGCTGATCGACGGCACGGTGAAGCATTACGGCCCGATCGACATCCTCGTCTGCAATGCCGCGGTGAATCCCTATTACGGCCCGCTGCTCGACATCACCGATGAAGCTTTCGACAAGATCATGGGCTCCAATGTGAAGAGCAATATCTGGCTCTGCGCCCGGGCAATCCCGGCCATGGCCGAACGCGGCAAGGGTTCGGTGGTGATCATCTCTTCGATCGGCGGCCTGCGCGGCTCCACGGTGATCGGCGCCTACGGCATTTCCAAAGCGGCGGACTTCGCGCTGTGCCGCAGCCTCGCCGGCGAATGGGGCCCGAAGGGCGTGCGCGTCAATTGCATCGCGCCGGGTCTGGTGAAGACCGACTTTGCGAAAGCGCTGTGGGAAGACGAAGCCAATCTCAAGCGCCGCACCGCGACCACGCCGCTGCGCCGGATCGGCGAGCCGCATGAGATCGCGGGCGCCGTCGCCTATCTCGGCTCGGATTCATCGACCTTCATGACCGGCCAGACCATCGTTATCGATGGCGGCGTCACCACGGCCTCGGTGTAACGCCTCACTTTTCGCCACGTCATGCCCGGCCGTGTGCCGGGCATCCATCTTGCAACGCGTAAAGGTGGATGGCCGGATCAAGCCCGGCCATGACGGCGAAGATGGCGAAACCTCCCGAAACAAATCTACCGCGGTACCTCTTCACCACCCACCACAATCCTTTCCCGATTTTTAAGATTTCGGGTGCACGGATGTCGCAGACGGAGAATTCCGGTGCGGCAGACGGATATCGCGATCATTGGTGGGGGCCTTGCAGGCTCGGCCGCGGCAGCGATGCTCGGCCGCGCGGGCGTGTCCGCGATTCTGATCGAGCCGCATCGCCAGCATCCGCCGGAGCTTCGCTGCGAGAAGATCGGCGGCCAGCAACAGATCGATCGTCTGACCAGAACCGGCCTGCACGACGCCGTACTGAATGCCGCCACCCACGACGAGGAAATCTGGCTCGCACGCTTCGGCCGCGTCATCGACAAGCGCCCGAGTGAGCAGCACGGCTTCCTCTACGAGACGCTGGTCAACACCGTGCGCGGCGAGATCCCGTCGTCGGTCGAGACCATCCATGCCAAGGCCGTATCGATCCGCACCTCGGACGATCGTCAGACCATCGGCCTCTCCAATGGCGAGGACATCTCCGCGCGCCTCGTCGTGCTGGCGAATGGCGCCAGCGTGGGCCTGCGCGATCAATTGAAGATCGGCCGTCCCGTCATTTCGGCGTGCCATTCCATCTCGGTCGGTTTCGACATCGCGCCGAAGGATCGCGAAAAGTTCGAATTCCCCGCGCTCACTTATTTCGCCGAAGCGACGCGCCATCGCACCGCCTATCTCACGCTGTTTCCCATTGGCGACACCATGCGCGGCAATCTGTTCGTCTATCGCGAGACGGACGATCCGTGGGTGCGCGCCATGCGCCGAACGCCGGAAGCAGCGCTGGATCAGTGCCTGCCGAAACTGCGCCGCCTGATCGGCGACTACACGATCTCGGGCGACATCAAGATCCGCCCGATCGATCTCTATGAGAGCGACAATGTGGTGCAGCCCGGCATCGTGCTGGTCGGCGATGCCTTCGCCTCGCCGTGCCCCGGCAGCGGCTGCGGCACCGACAAGGTCTTCACCGATGTCGCGCAGCTCTGCAGTGTCTACATCCCTGACTGGCTCGCGACTCCCGGCATGGGCGCGGCGAAGATCGCGCAATATTACGCCGATCCGCTCAAGCTGGAATGCGATGCCTGGGCCAAGGGCAAGGCCTTTACGCTGCGTGCGGTGACGCTGGAGAATTCGCTTTACTGGCGCATGCAGCGCTGGATCCGTTTCTTCGGTCGTCTCGGCGAGGGGGTCGTGCGCCGTGCCCGCCAGACGCTGCCGGGCGAACTCGCGCTGGTGGGATGTGCGCTGATCGTGATGAGCGTGCCGGCGATCTGAACTCACTTGTCGTCACCCGGCCGTGCGCGCAATTGCGCGCTAGGACCGGGTGACCCAGTAAACACCGAATGGCCTGAGTTTACTGGATCGCCTCGTCAAGCCGGGCGATGACAGTCATAAGCGCCACATCACCGACTTGACCTTCTCCCCCCGATCCGGTTGCCTGCCCGCGTAACAAATCAACCACCCGGGAAGAAGCACCCATGTCATTCGTGATGGCCATCGATCAGGGCACCACCTCGTCGCGCGCGATGATTTTTGCGGCGGACCTTACGATCTCGGCGGTCGCGCAGCAGGAATTCCCGCAGCATTTCCCGGCCTCCGGTTGGGTCGAGCACGAGCCCGAGGACATCTGGACGTCGACGCTGTCGGTCTGTCGCGACGCCATGGCCAGGGCAAATGTGAGCGCGAAGGACATCGCCGCCATCGGCATCACCAATCAGCGCGAGACGACCGTGGTCTGGGATCGCATCACCGGCCAGGCGGTGCATCGGGCCATCGTCTGGCAGGATCGCCGCACGGCCGAGATCTGCGCGCAGATGAAGGCCGACGGGCATGAGCCCTTCATCACCGAACGTACCGGCCTGATCATCGATCCCTATTTCTCCGGCACCAAGGTGGCGTGGATTCTCGATCACGTCCCGGAGGCGCGCGCCCGCGCCGAGCGCGGCGAACTGATGTTCGGCACGGTGGATTGCTATCTGCTCTGGCGTCTCACCGGTGGAAAAGTCCACGCCACCGACGCCACCAATGCCTCGCGCACGCTGCTGTTCAACATTCACACCGGCGAGTGGGACGATGAGCTTTTGAAGCTGCTCCGCGTACCATCAGCGATGCTGCCGAAGGTGCAGGATTCGTCGTCCGATTTCGGCTCGACCGATCTGTTCGGCGGCAACATCGTGATCGGAGGGATCGCCGGCGATCAGCAGGCCGCGACGATCGGGCAGGCGTGCTTTGCGCCGGGCATGATCAAGTCCACCTACGGCACCGGCTGCTTCGCGCTGCTCAACACCGGCACCACGCCGGTGGTGTCGAAGCACAAGCTGCTCACTACGGTGGCCTATCAGTTGAATGGCGTTCGAACCTATGCGCTCGAAGGCTCGATCTTTGTCGCCGGCTCGGCGGTGCAGTGGCTGCGCGACGGGCTCGGCATCATCAAGAGCGCTGCCGAAAGCGGCCCGCTCGCGGACAAGAACGATTCATCGCAATCGGTCTATCTGGTGCCGGCCTTTGTCGGCCTTGGCGCGCCCTACTGGAATCCCGATGTGCGCGGCGCGCTGTTCGGTCTCACGCGTAACACGGGTCCCGCTGAACTCGCGCATGCTGCGCTGGAAAGCGTTTGCTACCAGACCCGTGATCTCTACGCCGCCATGCGCGCCGACTGGCCGGATGTGTCAGCCGCCACGGTGGTGCTGCGCGTCGATGGCGGCATGACCGCCTCGGACTGGACCATGCAACGTCTCGCGGATCTGCTCGATGCGCCGGTGGATCGTCCGATGATCCAGGAGACGACGGCACTCGGCGCCGCCTATCTCGCCGGCCTCATGGCCGGTGTCTTCCCCGAGCCAGCAAAGTTCGCCGACAATTGGCGCCTCGAACGTCGCTTCAAGCCGGCCATGAGTGAAGAGACGCGGACGCGTAAACTGAGGGGCTGGGCGCAGGCCGTGAAAGGCGTGCTGGCGAGCGATCCAGGGCAGGGGTGACATACCGCCGAGCGGGCGGTTGTTCAGTATCCAGAAGAATATTGATTGGCGATCCACAAACTCACATAGTCGCTTTTGTTGAAGTCAATGACGTAGCGAGATTCCTGAGTTGATGTTCTATGTGAGAAGCGTCCGGTAGTTGGACTGAAGCGGGCTCTGTGACGAAGATTCCCCAAACTCATATTCTTGCCGAGCGAGCTGTGCTGGCGACGTCGTCGATTCTCAATCGTGCTGGTGCACTCACCGAGTCTATTCGGAATGACTATGGCGAAGATCTTCTGGTTCAAACCCATCTGAATGGGTTTGCGGACGATTTTAGGTTGCTAGTACAAGTGAAAGGGACGGCCTTAAAGGTTGGACCCGATGGGGTTCGAAAAATTAGATTGAACGTCGATCATTTACGCAGATGGGTTAGCCAAGCAGATCCGATTTTAGTCTGCGTTTTTGATGACCTTACTGGACTAGTTTACGCGTTTGCTCCTAACGAACGCTTCTCGCTTTGGAGCTTATCGACTACTTCAAAGAAGACGATGACAATAGGGCTCTTGGAAAGCGACGAGTTCAACGAAAGAACTGCTACCAGGTTCATATGGTGGTGCCGCATCGGGCATTGGTCGCGAATGTTCTCTTGGTATGAGAGCCACGCCAACTATCATGAAATGCAGGGTGGTAAGCGCAGCGATTTTAGAAAGGTCGAACGCGAGGGCAATATTGTAGTATTGAATTTTCTTAAGTCGGTGGGGGTGATCGAGAAGGATGTGATCGCTGAGGAGTTTCGGCAAAAAATCATTCATTGCTCGACGAATCTTGGAGCCGACAATAAAAATAAGAGTACCGATTTTCAAATTGAGGATGTTTTTGCTTTAGCGCTATTAGGTCATGTGGATGATCTTTGCGGTGTTGGCTTGCCGAGCAATTTGTTCGTGAATGGCCAGAGAGTCTGCGCCGTCTTTTTCAAGTCGTGGCATTCAGCAGAGTGGCTAGACGCTAAACAGCGACTGGCCGTGGTAGCCTGAAGCAATACAGCAGCTGAAAAGTCGCGCGGTGTGACTTGGTGTTCCCTTTTCGTTCTTGACAAAATTCCTTTCCTTCGTCATCTTCCCGCTCGTCTTTTTTCGCGAGGGGGCGCTTCATGAGGCGTCTTGGAGCGGAAGGAGATGCGGCGCCTGCGGACGAAGGTGGACGTAACCTTCGTACTCGGGTGGTCGGGGGTAACCGTCCGGCCCCACTACGGGGGTCTGCCGCTAGCGCGGCTGGACGTGGTGCGGGCGAAGGCAGGGAAACCTGTCGGATGGCATCCAGTGGGATGCGCCCAGTACCCGGAAGAACGGTCCTTCGGCCAATAAGACGTCGCGGTGGCGCGCCGTAAGGCGTTGCGCAATTGCGGTTTCGCTGGCGATCCAGCGAAACGGATTGCGTCAGTCACCACCAAGTGCGCTTTACGGCGTGCCGCCTCCCCTCATGTTTCGAGGGGAGAACTGCTCACACCTCGGACGCTCCGGCGTGGCGAGATCGCGTATCCGTGCGTAACCACAAGGGGACAGATGCCACAGGCGCCCGCGTTTTTGTTTCGTTCGCTTTGCCCCGGCGCTATCAAGGCGACATGACCGTGTCCTCGATTCGCATGCCTGTCCGCATCATCGGCATCGATCCCGGCCTGCGCCGCACCGGCTGGGGCGTGATCGAGACTGAAGGCAACAAGCTCAGTTACATCGCCTGCGGATCGGTGGAGCCGCCGGAAACGCTGCCGCTGGCGAGCCGCCTGCTCGGTATCCATGAAGGCCTCACCAAAGTGCTCAACGAATTCCAGCCGACCGAGGCGGCAGTTGAGCAGACTTTCGTGAACAAGGACGGCGCGGCGACGCTGAAGCTCGGCCAGGCGCGCGGCATCGCCATGATGTCGCCGGCGATGTTCGGCATCGAGGTCGCCGAATACATGCCGAACCTCGTGAAGAAGACGGTGGTCGGCGCCGGTCATGCCGACAAGAACCAGATCCAGGTGATGCTGAAGATCCTGCTGCCGAAAGCTGAGTTCAAACGCGCCGACGCCGCCGACGCGCTGGCGATCGCCATCACGCACGCGCATCATCGCGCCAGCGCGATGCTGCGCAAGGCGGTGATGGCGTGATCGGCAAGCTCAAGGGTCTCATCGATTCCTATGGCGAGGACTATGTGATCCTCGACGTGCAGGGCGTCGGCTATCAGGTGCATTGCTCGGCGCGTACGCTGCAGGCTTTGCCGCAGGCCGGCGAAGCTGCGGTGCTGTCGATCGAAACCTATGTCCGCGAGGATCAGATCAAGCTGTTCGGCTTCCGCTCCGACATGGAGCGCGAATGGTTTCGCCTGCTGCAGACGGTGCAGGGCGTCGGCGCGAAGGTTGCGCTCGCGGTGCTCTCCACCTTGCCGCCGGCCGACCTCGCCAATGCCATCGCGCTGCGGGACAAGGCTGCGGTGGCGCGCACGCCGGGTGTCGGCCCGAAAGTCGCCGAACGCATCGTGAGTGAGTTGAAAGACAAGGCTCCGGCCTTCGCGTCGGTCGATCCCGTCGTCGCGCAACTCGCCGGCGCCGTCGCCGACGACAATGCGCCGCGCGCCGTCAGCGATGCCATTTCCGCGCTCGTCAATCTCGGCTACGGCCAGCCGCAAGCGGCAGCCGCGGTCGCATCTGCATCGCGCAGTGCAGGCGAGAATGCCGAGACGGCGATGCTCATTCGTCTGGGTCTGAAGGAACTCGCGAAGTGAGCGCGCTGTCTCCGTCATCGCATCGTGCTAGGCTTCGCGGATGAATACGCCCCCCAATCGCCTGATGACTCCGGAACGCCGTTCCGACGATGTCGGCGACACCGCCCTTCGTCCGCAGGCGCTGTCCGATTTTGTCGGCCAGGCGCAGGCGCGCAAGAATTTGCAGATTTTTATCGACGCCGCGCGAAAACGCGGCGAGGCGCTCGATCACACGCTGTTCGTCGGTCCGCCCGGCCTCGGCAAGACCACGCTGGCGCAGATCGTCGCCCGCGAACTCGGCGTCGGGTTTCGCGCGACATCGGGGCCGGTGATTTCCAAGGCCGGCGATCTCGCCGCGCTGCTCACCAATCTCGAAGAGCGTGATGTCCTGTTCATCGACGAGATCCATCGCCTCAATCCGAATGTGGAAGAGGTGCTGTATCCGGCGATGGAGGATTTTCAACTCGATCTCATCATCGGCGAAGGCCCGGCGGCGCGCTCGGTGAAGATCGAACTGGCAAAATTCACGCTGGTCGGCGCGACGACGCGGGCGGGTCTGCTCACCAATCCGCTGCGCGACCGCTTCGGCATCCCGCTGCGGCTGAATTTCTACACCATCGACGAACTGGAAAGCATCGTCACCCGTGGCGCCCGCGTGCTCGATATCGGCATGACTCCCGAAGGCGCGAACGAGATCGCACGCCGCGCCCGTGGCACGCCGCGCATCGCCGGTCGCCTGCTCCGCCGCGTCCGCGATTTCGCCTCCGCGGCCGATGCCGCAGCGATCGACCGCAAGATCGCCGATCATGCGCTCAGTGCGCTCGAAGTCGACAGCGCCGGCCTCGACGCGATGGATCGCCGCTATCTCACCACCATCGCCATGAACTACGGCGGCGGCCCCGTCGGTGTCGAGACGATGGCCGCAGCCTTGTCCGAGCCGCGCGATGCCATCGAGGACATCATCGAGCCTTATCTCATCCAGTGCGGCTATCTCCAGCGCACCCCACGCGGACGCCTGCTGACGTCGCATGCGTTCAAGCATCTCGGATTGGCGGAGCCGAAGCGGGATATGGGGCAGGGCGGGTTGTTTGGATTGAATGAGGACGAGTGATGAGTGCGACACAGCATCTCGATGGCGCCATTGCTGACGGCATCCACCGCATGCAGGTGCGGGTCTATTACGAGGACACCGACTTCTCCGGCATCGTCTATCACGCCAATTATCTCCGCTTCATGGAGCGCGGGCGAACCAATTACCTGCGCCTGCTCGGCGCCGACCAGCATGCGCTGTTCGCGGAAGCCGAGAACGAGGCGCCAGGCTTCGCTTTCGTCGTGCGGGCGATGCAGCTCGATTTTCTCAAACCGTCGAGGATGGACGATCTTCTCGACGTGCTGACGCGCCCGCTCGATGTGAAGGGCGCCTCGATCACGCTGCATCAGGAAGTCCGCCGCGGCGATGAGCTGCTGCTCGAAGCCAAGGTGAAAGTCGCCTTCGTGTCCGGCGGGCGGGCGCGGCCGATTCCGAAGGCGCTGCGGATCGCCATGAAGGCTGATCCGGTTTAGTGATGGGCCGATAGGCAAGTTGCCATCGACTCTTCAAAAATCAGGACTACACTTCGGGAAAAAATTGCTCCTGAGGTGCCCGATGTCCCGTCCGCCATTCCCGCCTTTCACCCGTGAGACCGCCGCCCAGAAGGCGCGCATGGCTGAAGATGCCTGGAACTCGCGCGATCCGGTGAAGGTGTCGCTGGCCTATACCGAGGACTCGACCTGGCGTAACCGCGGCGAGTTCTTCCAGGGGCGCCCGGCGATCGTCGAGTTCCTCACCCGCAAATGGGCGAAGGAGCATGACTATCGCTTGATCAAGGATCTCTGGGCCTTCACCGACAACCGCATCGCTGTGCGCTTCCAGTATGAGTGGCATGACGACAGCGGCACCTGGCATCGCTCCTATGGCAACGAGCAGTGGGAGTTCGACGAAGCCGGTCTGATGCGCCGCCGCGAGGCGAGCATCAACGATGTCGTGATCGCCGGGAAGGATCGCCGCTTCCTGTGGCCGGCACCGGGCCCGCGCCCCGCGGACGTCCCGGGCCTCAGCAGCGATCCGTTCTGACTAGATCGGGCTGTTATCGATCACGAACTCGACACGCTCGGCCACGAACCTCGAATGCGTGAAATGCAGCGGCGTGCCATCGGCGTCGACATCGAGGGAATCGACGATCAGAATCGGACGCCCAAGTGCAACACCGAGACGTGTCGCATCGGTCGCATCGATAATCCCCGCGGTGACGCGCGTCGAGGCGCGGCGATAGTCCTTGATATCGTAATGCGCCAGCGCCTTGGTCATCGAGCGCACGCGCTCATAGACCTTGCCGAAATCGGGAAACCGCTCGGCCGACAGCCAGTTGGTGCCGACACATATCGGTGTCTTGTCGGCGAGGCGCAGCGCTTCCAGGCGGATCAGCGGCGCGCCGGCCTTGAGGCCGAGCTGCCGTGCCAATTCGCGTGTCGCTACATCGTCCCAGGCGCCAATCAGTTGGCCCGCCGGTTCGCGGCCGCCGGCAAGGGCGTTCTCCGAAAAGCGCGTGCGTGACCGCAGCGGATAAGCGAGCTTCGGCGCCTCCACATATGTTCCGCTGCCGCGCTCGGCGCGGACCAGTCCGCGCTCGGCCAAGGTCGCCAGCGCGCGGCGCACGGTGTGGCGATTGACGCGATAGGTATCGGCAAGCTCGGTTTCGCCGGGCAGTTTCTCGCCGGCCGCATGGCGTCCGTCGGCGATACCGCGTTCGATTCCGTCGGCCACATGCCGCCACAAGGCTACGCCGGTCGGCTTGTCTTGAATGGTCACAAATCAGTCCCTGAATGTCCGTCGCACCAGCGATAGCGAAAAATCATGTCGCTGTCACGAAACGGTCATTGCCTCCTTCTATTAAGTTGTCTAGTAAACCATACAACTTGTCGAGCGGCGGAGACATGATGCAAGCCCCTTCAAACGACCTGCAGGCGAAGCGCAAGGAGGCGATGGGCGTCCTCGCGCATTGTCCGACGGCCGAAATTGCCCGCCATTTCGATGGCATCGACGTGCCCGATCACGAACAGTTGCGTTCCCCCGAAAACGGCCTGGTCATGCTGCGCGGGCGTATCGGCGGCGATGGCGCGCCGTTCAATCTCGGTGAGGCGACGGTGTCGCGCGCCGCAGTGCGCCTCAATTCGGGCGAGGTCGGCTTCGGCTACACGCTCGGCCGCGACGGCGCCAAGGCGCAACTGATCGCCCTGTGCGACGCGCTGATCCAGCATTCCCAGTTTGCCGAGGCAGTCGAGGCGAAGGTTCTGATCCCGCTGCGTATGCGCGTCATGGCGGAGCGCAAGCGGAAGGCCGCGGAAACGGCGGCCACCAAGGTTGATTTCTACACGCTCGTGCGTGGGGAGGGATGATCATGACGACAGTTGCAGAGATGCCGGCGGGTTTTGCAGACAAGGTGATCGCCGCCCAGGCCACGTTCCGTACGGTAATGGATGCCATGGCGCGTCCCGGCAGTGTCCAGCTCATTCGCGCGGTGTCGGGTGTGCCGGCGCCGATGATGCGCGGCGCGGCTGCGATTGCGCTGACACTGTTCGATCAGGATACGCCGGTGTGGCTCGATGCGAAGCTCGCCGCAAATGATGACGTCGCCAAGTGGATCAAGTTTCACACCAGCGCGCCGGTGGTCGCCGACTCCGCAGCGAGCAGCTTTGCCGTGATCGCCGATCCCATCAGGTTGCCTGAATTCGATCGTTTCGCGCTCGGCTCGCCCGAATATCCGGATCGATCGACCACGATCGTGCTGCAGGTGGCGAGCCTCCACGAGGGGCCGAGTTATGAATTGAGCGGTCCCGGCATCGATGGCGTGACGACCTTACGTGCTGCGATCGGTGTGCCGGATCTCATCGACCGGCTGGCGGAGAATGCGCGGCGGTTTCCACGTGGCATCGATCTCCTGCTGGTGTCCGGCGAATCGATCGTGGCATTGCCGCGCACGACGCGCCTTGCGATGCGGGAGGGCTGAGCATGTATGTTGCCGTCAAGGGTGGCGAGCGCGCCATCGAGAATGCACATCGGCTGCTGGCGCATGAGCGCCGCGGCGATCGCAGCGTGCCGGAAGTCTCGCTGGACCAGATTTCGAACCAGCTCGGTCTTGCCGTCGATCGTGTGATGACCGAAGGCTCGCTCTATGATCGCGAGCTGGCTGCGCTCGCCATCAAGCAGGCCCGCGGCGACATGATTGAGGCGATCTTCCTGCTGCGCGCATTCCGCGCCACGCTGCCGCGTTTCGGTTCGAGCGAGCCTTTCGATACGTCGAAGATGCAGGTGCGCCGCCGCGTGTCCTCGACCTTCAAGGACATGCCAGGCGGTCAGGTGCTCGGTCCGACCTTCGATTACACGCATCGTCTGCTCGATCCTGCGTTGATGGGCGAGGGTTCGCCGGAGCAGCCGAACATCGTTGCAGAGGCTGAACCCGGAATCATGCCACGCGTCACCGATATTCTCGGCCGCGACGGGCTGATCGAACCATCGCCGCTCGAGAATCCCGAACAGCCTGTCGGCGATCTCACGCGTGACTCGCTCAGCTTCCCGGCGGACCGCGATCTGCGTCTGCAGAATCTTGCCCGTGGCGACGAAGGCTATCTGCTCGCGCTCGGTTACTCGACCCAACGTGGTTATGGCCGCAACCATCCCTTCGCCGGCGAAATCCGCCTTGGCGAAGTTGAAGTCGAATTCGTCGCCGAGGATGTCGGCTTTGCCGTATCGCTCGGGTCGATCACGTTGACCGAATGTCAGATGGTCAACCAGTTCAAGGGCAGCGACACCGAGGCGCCGTGCTTCACGCGTGGCTACGGTCTGGCTTTCGGGCAGTCAGAGCGAAAAGTAATGTCGATGGCGCTGGTAGACCGCGCGCTGCGCGCGCGGGAACTCGGCGAGGATGTGAAGGCGCCGGCGCAGGACGAAGAATTCGTGCTGTCGCATTCCGACAATGTGCAATCGACCGGCTTCGTCGAGCATCTCAAGCTTCCCCATTATGTGGACTTCCAGTCCGAGCTTGGCTTGCTCCGCAAGCTGCGCAAGGAATTCGCCGAGGCCAACGAGACGCCGACACCCATGCAGGAGGCCGCGGAATGAACGCGCCGACTTACAATTTCGCCTATCTCGACGAGCAGACCAAGCGGATGATCCGCCGCGCGATCCTCAAGGCGATCGCGATTCCCGGCTATCAGGTGCCGTTTGCGTCACGCGAAATGCCGATGCCGTATGGTTGGGGCACCGGCGGCGTGCAAGTCACCGCGTCGATCCTTGGACCCGACGACAAGCTCAAGGTCATCGACCAGGGTTCCGATGACACGACGAATGCAATCTCGATCCGCAAGTTCTTCGAGAAGACTGCGGGCGTTGCGGTGACGACCTACACCACGGATGCGACGGTGATCCAGACACGCCACCGCATCCCCGAAGCGAAGCTCGGCGAACATCAGGTGCTGGTCTATCAGGTGCCGATCCCGGAGCCGTTGCGCTTCCTGGAGCCGCGCGAGACGGAAACGCGGCGCATGCATGCGCTAGCTGAATACGGCCTGATCCATGTGAAGCTGTATGAGGACATCGCACGCTTCGGCCATATCGCCACGGCCTATGCCTATCCGGTCAAGGTCAATGCGCGCTATGTGATGGATCCATCGCCAACGCCGAAATTCGATAATCCGAAGATGGACAACTGTCCGGCCTTGCAATTGTTCGGTGCCGGTCGCGAGAAGCGCATCTATGCGATCCCGCCTTACACCAAAGTGCAGTCGCTGGATTTCGAGGACCATCCGTTCGAGCCATACAAGCACAAGGCGTGCTGCGCGCTCTGCAACGCCGACGACTCTTATCTCGACGAGATCGTCACCGACGACAAGGGCAGCCGCATGTTCGTTTGCTCCGACACCGACTATTGCGAGACGCGGCAGGCGCAGGGCCATCATGGCAGCGAGAGCACTGCCCCTTATGCGGAGAGCCGCCATGCTTGATCGAACCGCCACGCTGCAGGACGATGCGCCGCTGCTGATCGCCGAAAGGCTCGGCAAGGCCTACGGTAAGCTGCAGGCCTGCCGCGACGTCTCGTTCAAGCTCTATCCCGGCGAAGTGCTCGCCATTGTCGGCGAAAGCGGCTCGGGCAAGTCGACGCTGATGCAGCTCCTCTCGGCACAGCTCGCGCCGAACACCGGCCGCGTGTCCTATCGCATGCGCGATGGCGTCACGCGCGATCTTGCGACCATGGGCGAAGCCGAGCGTCGGTTGCTGTTCCGCACAGATTGGGGGTTTGTGCATCAGGATCCTGCCATGGGCCTGCGCATGGCGGTCTCGGCGGGTGCCAATGTGGGCGAGCGCCTGATGGCCGTCGGCCACAATCACTATGGCAAGATCCGCGAGACCGCGACCACATGGCTCGAGCGCGTCGAGATTTCGGCCGATCGCATCGACGATGCGCCGCGCACTTATTCGGGCGGCATGCGCCAGCGTCTGCAGATTGCGCGCAATCTCGTCACCGAGCCGCGCCTTGTCTTTATGGACGAGCCAACCGGCGGCCTCGACGTCTCCGTGCAGGCGCGCCTGCTCGACATGATGCGTTCGCTGGTGGGCGAACTCGGCCTTTCGGCCATTGTGGTCACGCACGATCTCGCGGTGGCGCGTCTGTTGTCGCATCGCGTAATGGTGATGCAGGGCGGCCGGGTGATCGAGACTGGTCTGACCGATCAGGTGCTCGACGACCCCCGCGAGCCCTATACGCAACTGCTCGTTTCGTCGATTCTGCCGGCGTGAGGACACCATGACTGCGATGATCGAACTGCGAAATGCCGAAAAGACGTTTGTGATGCACCTGCAAGGCGGCATTCGCCTGCCGGTGATGCATGGCGTCACCTTCGACGTGAATGCCGGTGAATGCGTCGTGCTGTCAGGCCCGTCGGGCGCCGGCAAGTCGTCGATCCTGAAAATGATCTTCGGCAATTATCGCTGCGATGGAGGCACCATCTCGGTGCGTCATCTCGGTACTTTCGTCGATATCGCCAGCGCCGAGCCGCGACAAGTGCTGAGCGTTCGCCGCGATACCATCGGCTATGTCAGCCAGTTCCTGCGTGCTGTGCCGCGCGTGGCGGCGATCGATGTTGTTGCCGAGCCGCTGCTCAATGCCGGCATTAGCCGGCAGGAAGCACATGCGCGCGCCGGGGCACTGCTGAAGCGGCTGAATATCGGCGAGCGGTTGTGGCAGTTGCCGCCTTCGACCTTCTCGGGCGGCGAGCAGCAGCGCGTCAATATCGCACGGGGCTTCATCTCCGATCTGCCGATCCTGCTGCTGGACGAGCCGACCGCCTCGCTGGATGCGGCCAATCGCGCCGTGGTGGTCGATCTCGTCGCGGAGAAAAAACGTGCCGGTGTGGCCATGGTGGCCATTGTCCATGACGACGAAGTGCGGCATCTGATCGCCGACCGGCTGATCGATGTCACATCCTTCGCCGCCGCTGCCTGAGAGGGAGACCATGAGCACTTCATCGAGTGAAACCGTGATCGGCAACGCCAGGCTGGTTCTGGCCGATCGTGTCATCGACAAGGGCTGGGTGGCGTTCGCGAACGGTCGCGTCGCTGAATTCGGCGAGGGCGATGCGCCCCGCGGCGCTGAAGACGTGCGCGGCGATCTGGTGATGCCGGGGCTGGTCGAATTGCACACCGATCATCTCGAAGCGCATTTCATGCCGCGACCGAAGGTGTTCTGGGATCCGATCTCCGCTGTGGTCTCCTATGACGGCCAGCTCGCCACGTCGGGTATCACCACGGTGCTCGACTCCGTCCGCGTCGGCTGCGAGGACTCCAGCCAGGGCATCGATAGCTATGCCGAACTGCTGGTCGATTCCATCGCCAATGCGGGCAAGGCAGATCTGCTCCGCGTCGACCACTTCCTGCATCTGCGCTGCGAAATCCCGATGCCTTCAGTGGTTGAGGAAGCCAAGGCGCTGCTCGGCAAGTCGGAAGTCCGGCTGATGTCGCTGATGGATCACACACCCGGTCAGCGCCAGTTCCGCGACGAGGAGAAGTTGCGCACCTATTATCGTGGCAAGGGCGGCAAGTCGGACGCCGAACTTGATGTGATGTTCGCCGCGCGTCTAGCCTCGCAGCAGAAATATGCGGCGGGTAATATGCGCGCGATCGTGGCACTGGCCCATGCCAACAGCATTCCGCTGGCGAGCCACGACGATACGACCCATGACAATGTGACCGAGGCTGTAAGCGACAGGGTCTCAGTGGCTGAATTTCCCACCACGCTGGAAGCGGCGCAGGGCCTGCATCAAGCCGGCATCGGCATCCTGATGGGGGCACCGAACGTGGTCCGCAACGGCTCGCATTCCGGCAATATCGCTGCCATCGATCTTGCCCGCGAAGGCATGCTCGACATCCTGTCTTCGGACTATGTGCCGTCGAGCCTCCTGATGGGCGCGTTGCAACTGGCGTCCAAGGTGCCGGCCATCGATCTCGCCAGCGCGGTTCGTACGGTCACCAAGCGTCCGGCGGAAGCGGTCGGCCTGACTGATCGCGGCGAAATCGCGGTGGGCAAGCGTGCCGATGTGATCCGCGTTCATGTCGCCCATGATGTTCCGGTGGTCCGCAGCGTCTGGCGGGAAGGGCAGCGGGTGGCATGAGCGATCTCGCAGCGGTCCACGAAGCCGAGACGGATGTCGGACCCGGTCGGCTGGTGCTGGTCGTCGGTCCGTCCGGCGCCGGCAAGGATACGCTGCTCGGTCTGGCGCAAACCGCATTGGCTGACGACGCCGATGTCGTTTTCGTCCGCCGCGTGGTGACGCGCGAAGCATCCGCCTTCGAGAACAACGAGCAGGTCACGCCGGAGGCGTTCCGCGCCGCCAAGATGAGTGGCGCTTTCGCCATCGATTGGGAAGCTCACGGGCTCTGCTACGCGCTGCCACGGGCCATCGACGAGGACATCCGCGCCGGGCGCAATGTCGTCGCCAATATCTCGCGCACCGTGATCCCGGCGCTCCGCACGGCTTACGCAAACGTCGTAGTCGTTTCGATCACAGCACCGCCGGAGGTGCTCGCGGCACGACTTGCGGCGCGCGGGCGGGCCAGCGACGGGCCGATCGCCGATCGACTCAGACGCAGCGTGGAGACGACGGGGGCGGATGTGACGATCAATAACGTCAGCACCGCGGAGGCGCATGCTGCCGAACTGGTCCGGGTTATCAAAGGGCAATAGAACACAAATGGGAGCATGGCCATGGCAGTGATCGAGAGCGTCGAACAACTGGAAACCATCTATGGCCGTTTCGAAGACATCGCCGAGGCCTCCACGGCCAAGGTCGCCGACCGCGTCACGGCCCAGTATCGTCGCCTGATCGAGGTCTCCCCCTTTGTGGCCCTTGCAACGTCCGGCCCCGAAGGCCTCGATTGCTCGCCCCGCGGCGACTTGCCGGGCTTCGTTCGCATTCATGACGAAAAGACCCTGATGATGCCTGACCGTCGCGGCAACAATCGCATCGACAGCCTCCGTAACATCGTCCGGGACCCTCGTGTCGGCTTACTGTTTCTGATCCCGGGCTCGGGCACGACCTTGCGTATCAACGGCAAGGCGCATCTGTCCGACGATCCCGACTTGCTGGCGTCCTTTGCTGTTACCGAGAAGGCGCCGCGGACCGTGATCGTGATGGAGGTCGGAGAAATCTATTTCCAGTGCGCCCGCGCCATCGTCCGCTCCGACCTCTGGAATCCGGGCAAGCACATCGATCCAAAGACCCTGCCGACCCCCGGCGAGATCCTGGCCGAGATGAGCGAGCAGCGGGTCGGCGGTATCGAATACGATCGAGCCTGGCCAGAGCGGGCGCGGCAGACCATGTGGTGATGGGCCGATGGAGGTATTCGTCGTGGCCGGGCAAGGCGAATCCCTCAGCCCCTTTATTTATAGGAAATAGGCTTGCGCGGTGCCCGAATCCCTGCCGCTCAAGGCGAATCGGGCTTTGTGCGCCAAAAAACACCGTTTTTTACGGGAAAAACGGCATCCGAGCCTATTGAAGGCCTGTTTTTTTCGACGATTCCGCTAGTGTCAGTTTCACCGAATCACTCCTGCTAACGCAAAGGTGCAACATGGCAGACCAACTGACGAAGTCGCAGCTCATCGAGAAGATCGCTGAAACCACCGAACTTACCAAGAAGGACGTCAAGGGCGTTCTCGAGAACCTCGCCACCCTCGGCTACAAAGAGCTGAAGAAGAACGGCGTGTTCCTGGTTCCGGGCTTCGCCAAGTTCGTCGTCATCAAGAAGCCGGCGACCAAGGCACGCAAGGGCACCAACCCCTTCACCGGCGAACCGATGACCTTCAAGGCCAAGCCGGCCCGCAAGATCGTGCGTGCCCGCCCGGTCAAGGCTGCGAAGGACGCGGTCTAAGAAATTTGGGGCGGCCGCACGGTCGTTCCGCTCGTTGTTGCGTTCGGCGCGGCGTTGCTCAGGCGATGCCGCGCCGATTGCGTTTCGGGGTGAAGGCTGCCTTACGCCCGGAAGATCGTGATGCCCAGCAACAGCAGGACGATGCAGATCGCCAGGAATATGTAGAACAGGATCCTGGCGACATCGGCCGTTGCGGCGGAGATGCCGGTGAACCCGAACACGCCGGCAACGATTGAGACGAGAAAGAAGATCAGCGCCCATTTCAGCAGGCTCATGGTATTGCTCCGATTGAATTCAAATCGGGAACGTCAGTCTCCGGCGGTTGGTTCCCTGCGAGCTATTCGGGAGAGGCAGAGCGATTGATGACGGTAACGTGCAAAAAATGCTCGGTGCTCGCGTAGAAGTGTACCAATTTGAACCATCGGCGCGGAAAGGTTGCATTTTAAACGGGGCTTTAACCAAGACATCCCTAATGAAGAGTGAGTGGCCGCTGCAGTCGTTTCTGCATGCGGGGCGCCACATCAGGTGTTGTATGCGTATGGTGGTCGTTCAGTACTGGACCCTTAGAGTGGGCACCGCGACACTGCTGCTTGCAGTATCGACCCCGAGCGACACCGTGTGACACGCCATGTTCATCCGACGACCCGCAAACTCCTCGTCTGTTGCTGAAGAGGCGACGATCGAGAATCCGTTGCTGAAGGTGTGGCGTCATCGCCAGATCTTCGCGGCGGTCTTCTGCGGCGTCATGATCGTCACCGTCATCGCGTTGCTCGTCGTGCCTGTGCGTTATTTTGCGACCGGCTCCGTCATCGTCGCCGAACAGGAACCGAGCAACAACAACCCCTCGGCGGTTTGGGCTGCCAAGATCGGCGATCCTGCCGACGTGGAAAGCCAGCTGCTGATCGTCAAGTCGCCCCGCGTCATGCGGTTGGCACTCGATGGACCCGGTGTCCGCGAGGCGGCGCTCCAGGATTGTTTCGCACGCAGCACGACCGGCTCGGCATGCGAGAAGGCGAAGGAGGACACCGGCGCGCTGGTCGACTATATCGCCGGCAACTATTCCATCGGCGGCGCCGGCCGCTCGCGTGTCATCAATATCTCGTACACTTCGCCGATCGCCGAGGTCGCGCAGAAGATGGCCAATGCGCTGACCAATGCGTTTCTCGACGATCAGCGCGTTACCGGTTCGAACAGCAAGGAGCTTGCGGCCTCCTATCTCTGGAAGGAGGCCAAGCAGCTCGATGCCGAGTTGCGTGATGCCGATGCCAAGATCCAGGCCTTCCGCCGCAGCAAAGGTCTCGCCCGCGGCCAGCAGGCGCCGATCGGGTCGGAGCGCCTCACCAGCACCAGTCAGCAACTGGCGAGTGCCGAGAATGCGCGTGCCGAAGCTGCGGTGCGCTTGCAGGAGATCAAGAGCAATCAGTCGCGTGCCATCGACTCACCGGCCGCGCAGGCGAATCGCTCGATCTCCGATCTCAAGCAGCAGCTTACCGTGGTCACGGCCCAGCTCGCCAATCAGTCAAACTCTCTGGGGCCGCGTCATCCGTCGATCCGCGCGCTCGAACAGGAGCAGGCGGCGATCCGCGACCGCATCAATTCGGAAGTCGCCAGCATCGTCGCAAGTGCGCAGAAGACCTATGATTCCAGCGATGCGCTGGTGAAGTCCCTGACCAAGCAGATGGAGGCTGCCAAGTCCGAAGTCGGCTCTGCGAACTCGGACGAAGCCAGCATCGAAAGTCTGGCGCGCAATACCGAGATCAAGCGTACGCAATATGCCGATCTCTATCGCCGCGCGAGCGAGCTCGAGACCGAACGCCGCGTGCTGATCGGTAGCACGCGTCTCGTCAGCCTTGCCGAATTGCCGATGAAGCCGTTCTTCCCGAAGAAGATCCCGTTCATCGCTGCAGGGGCGACTCTCGGTCTGCTGCTGGCGAGCTTCGCTGCATTCTTCGGCGACAGCCTGCGACTCGACGGCCTCTCGCGTATGAGTCGGTCGCTGCGCAGCGAGCCGCTGTCCGAATCCGTGGTTGCTGCACCGATTGTCGCCCCCGCGGTGGCGCCGGTCGTTGCCGCGACGCCTGCGCCGGTTGCTTCACGTGTTGTGCCGCCTGCCGCGGTCGCCGCGCCGCCGGGGCCACCTCGTTCCGGACCTTTCCTTGCCGGGTCGTCGTCAGAACTCTCCGTCGTCACCGGCGCGCCGATCCTTGCGCATGTGCCGGCGATCCGGCGCGAAGGGGCGGAGTCGGCGATCGGAGCGATCCTCTCGGCGCAGTCGGGTTCCGCGCTGGCACGCAGCCTGCCGCAGGCACGAGAGGATCGTCATTATCAGGATGCGTTGCGCGATCTCGCGACCAATCTTCTCGCGCCGAGCGCCGACAAGGTGCGCAAGCGAATCCTCGTCGCTTCACCTTCGACGGCCGAAGGCAAGACCTTCCTGACCCTGTCGCTGGCCCAGCACCTGGCCGCCGCAGGCCGCAGCGTGCTGGTGATCGAATGCGATCTCGGCGCGCCGAAATTCGAAGCTGCGCTTGGTCTGCGCAGCAGCCTCGGTCTGCAGGGCATCCTGCGTAGCGAGATCACGCCGCGCGAAAGCGTCGTCAGCACCGGTGTGCCAAATCTCGATGCCATTCCGGCCGGTCCCGTCCCGGCATCGGCCGAACTCCTCATGCAAAAACCACTCGCCGATGTGCTGCAATGGGCTCAGATCTATGACGTCGTCCTTATCGATGCGCCGTCACCCGGCATCCAGACCGACATCGGTGCGCTGGCCAGATATGTCGATGGCGTGCTGCTGTGCATGCGTACCGGTCGCTCGTCGATCGGGCAGGCAGTTGCGACTTCCAGCGCCATTCGTGTCGCCGGTGGCGAGCTGATCGGCATTGCCATCACCATGGTCCCGGATGCTGGTGCAACGCGCACTGCGTCCGCTACGAGTGATGCTTATGCCGGAGCGACATAATGTCGTCACCGCGCGTTCTGTTCGTGTGCCATACGGGCTCGGTCTCCGGCGCTGAACTCGTTCTCATCGACCTGGTGCGGCCGTGGGCAGGGCAATCCGCCTTTCTGTTCGAAGACGGCCCGCTGCATCAATCGCTCGCCGCGTGCGGTCTAAATGTCGAGATTTCGCGCTGGGGCGATGGGCTTAATAATGTCAGGCGCGACAGCTCATTCACCAAGGTCGTTCCTGTCATCGGCGCGATGTGCGGCCTCATCGCCGAAGTTGCGCGGTTCGCGCGAAAGCATGACGTGGTCTATGCGAATTCGCAAAAAGCGTTCGTGCTTTCGGCGATTGCTGCAAAGCTGATGCGCCGTCCGCTGATCTGGCATCTGCACGACATCATCTCACCCGCCCATTTCGGCAAGATGCAGCGCCGCGTGCAGGTGCTGCTGGCAAATCATTGCACTGTCAACGTGGTCGTCCCATCGAAGGCGGCGTCGGATGCGTTTATTGCTGAAGGTGGCCGCAAGGAGCTCGTAGCCATCGTCCCCAATGGCCTAGATATCTCGCCCGAGACGCAAACGTCCGCAGAGCTTCGCCGTGAATTGAAGCTGCCGCAGGGACCATTGATCGGCGTGTTCAGTCGTCTCGCCGAGTGGAAGGGACAACATATCGTGCTGCAGGCCCTGGCAAAGACGCCCGCTGTGAGCTGTATCATTGCGGGATCAGCCCTGTTTGGTGAGGAGGCCTATGAGCGGCGGCTGCGGCAGATGGTAGGCGATCTCGGCATCGCGGATCGCGTGTATTTTCTCGGCCAGCGCAACGACGTGCCACGATTGATGCGCGCCGTCGATGCAATCATTCATCCGTCGATCGATCCCGAACCGTTCGGCCGGACGCTGGTGGAAGCGATGTTGGCCGAGGTGCCTGTGATCGCCACCGATGCAGGCGCGGCATCGGATATTCTCGAAGGCGGTATGGCCGGCACGCTGGTGCCGCCGGGTGATTCCGACGCGCTAGCACAGGCAATCGGCAAAGCTATCTCACGATCGCCCGAGCTCGCCGAGCAGATCAACCATGCGGCCAGACGAGCGCGCTCGCATTACGGTGTCGCCCAGATGCTCGATCTGACATCGCGTCTGATCCGTCAGGCCGCCGGAGATCCGGCGTGACGGGCTGCCGTATCAGCATGGCGTGCGCGTCATGACGCCCTCTCGGCAATCAATGGGGCGGTTCGTTGCCAAGCTGATCAGCGGTGCGCTCGCGAGCAAGCTGCTTGGTTTCGGTCGCGAGATATTGATGGCGCATGTGCTCGGCGCCACTCTTGTCGCCGACGGCTTCCGCGGCGCCATTACGGCCGTCTTCCTGCCGATCGCATTCCTGCAGAACGAGACTGTGCCGGCGGTGATGATTCCGATGCACCGCGATGCGTTGAAGGGAGAGGACGCGCCGCGGAAGCTCGGCGCGCTGGCTGTCGCGACCACGGGGATTGCGCTGATCCTGATGGTGGTGCTGCAGGCACTTGGCGAACTGGCGGTTCAGGCCCTGGTCGGCGGCTTCTCGGCGGAGGGTCGCAGCCTGACACTCGATTTCATTCGAATCATGGCACTCGGCATGCCGGCCTCGGTGTTGGTGAATGTGCTCGCATCCGGCGAGATCGCCTTGGGGCGAACGCGACTGACCAACATCCGGGCGAGCATCCTCAATGTCTCGGTGCTGATCGGTGTCGTTCTGATCGTTCTGACGAGTAGCTTTCATGCATTGGCGTGGTCTTTCACGGCCGCGTTGAATGCTCTCGCCGTCTGGGGGCTTGTCACTTTGGGACGCGACGGTGCGATCAGTTTTCGCGGCCTGTCTCTCGTCGCGGTGCTGGCATCGGCGCACGAGTTTTTTGGCCGTCTGCGTCCGCTTCTGGCGTTGCCGATCGCGGAACAAGCAAATATTTGGGTCGAACGCCTGCTGGCCTCGCGTGTCGGCACCGGGGCTGTGGCGTCGCTCGATTATGCGCGTACGCTGACAGAGAGTGCGCTACTGCTGATCAGTCAGCCCGTGGGTCTCGCGGTGCTGTCCAATGAGAAGCCGAAGGAACTTGGCGCCCAGATCGAGAGTATCGCGCGACCGATTCTGGCGCTGGCCGTTCCTGCATCGGCCTTCCTGTTCATTTTCGCTCCGGACATTGTGCGGCTCGTCTTCTTCCGCGGCGCGTTCAATGAGCAAGCGGTGATCCTGACCAGTCAGGCGCTGCAAGGCATTTCGTGCGGTTTGTGGGCGGCAACGCTCGGCTGGATTCTGATCCGCATCCTGAATGGGGCCGGACGGAATTTCGTCGCTGCGCTGATCATTGTCATCGCCTATTTGGTTAACATTGGAATTAACCTTCTCACGTCCTATCTGCCGCACGTTCCGGAGTCCGGTACATTGCTGCTTGGACTGGGCGAAGCCATCCGTGGTATGGTTCTGCTCGCCGGCGTCATGATGGTTCTGAAGTCGCGGAAGAAGCTTCTTTTCTGGCTGTTTCTGGCGTCCATTCCTGCAGTCCTCATGATTTTGTCGGGGTGGCAAATTCACGAATGGTTCGCCGGGACATGGCAGCGACTGTTCGTGGGCAGCGTAGCCTGTCTTCTCTGCATCGCGCTGGCTTCCGCGATGCTTCTGCCGAACGTTTATGTTGCGGCATTCGCGCGCTTGCGGAGCCGATTCTGATTTGAGTAAATCACCTTGGATTGCCGGGGCGGCTGAGGAATTTTTCCATGAAGCGATTGTTGTCTGGGGTGGCCAGACGGATGGCTCGGTCCGAGACGCTTGTTCGTCCGATCGGTACGGCTGCGGACATGTTCATGAGTGGACGCGGCTGTCTCATGACTTTCCATCGTGGAGCGCCTGCCGAACTCTGGAAGCAGCTCCCCAATCGCGATTTCTACCTCGATACGACGTTCCTTGATGAGTTTCTCGGCTATCTGAAGAAACGCGGTTGGGACGTGGTGACAATCGAAGAAGCCATGCGCCGTTCCAGGAATGGGAAAGGGCGGTTCGTGAACTTCTCCGTCGATGACTGTTATCGCGATACATATGAGCACGTCGTTCCACTGTTCCGGCGCCACAACGTGCCTGTGACGCTGTTCGTCACCACGGGCATTCCGGATGGCACGCTGCCGCTATGGGCCGCAGGCCTCGAGGACACGCTGCTCAACAACGATAGCGTCATGCTTGAAGATGGCGCCGTTCAGGTGCCGGATTTCGCTGCCAAGCAGGCGGCATTCTATCGGATTGCCGATAGCTGGGACGGCTCGCAGGCAGCAAAAAGCTACGAAAAGTTCTGTGAGCTCAACAGTATCGACATGAAGGCGATGCATTGGAAGCACGCAATCACCTGGGAGATGCTCGAGGAGCTGCGCGACGATCCGCTGGTCGAGATTGGCGGTCACACCGTCACGCATGCCCGCATCTCGTTCCTGTCGCCGGAAGGTGCAATGTTCGAATTGAAGGGCTGCCGCGACCGGTTGGTCGAACGCCTCGGCATTCCCGCGCGGCATTTCGCATTTCCTTATGGACGTTCCGGCGACTGCGGTACGCGCGACTTCGCTATCGCGCGCGATGCGGGCTATGCGAGCGCATCCACGACACGCAAGGGTCTCGTGCTGGAGGGGCAGGACCCATATTCGCTGCCCCGCTGCACCATCAACGGATCCGATCGCAGCGTCGCCACGATGGAATTGCACCTCTCCGGCATGACCGGCCTGGCCGCGCGGATGGCGGGACGTGTCTAGCGCATCACGCCTGAAAATCCTGTCGATCGCGCATCCGGCGGTGAGCCGGGATGCAGGGCGGTTGCGTTACTATCCGCTCGGGCATCGCGACGATGTCGATGTGCATCTCGTTGTTCCCGCCGTGTGGCACCAATTCGGGCGTACTATCGTCGCAGATCCCTCGGTTGATCCCGGCATTACCGTGTATGTCATGCCGATCCGGTTGCCGAAAGCCGGGCCGATGAGCTGGTATCTTCATTTCTATCCAGGCCTGCGAAAGCTCATCCGTGAACTCGATCCGGATGTGATCCATCTTTGGGAAGAGCCGTGGAGCGTCGTGGCCATGCAGGCGCGCTTGCTCAAGGGGCGCGCCGCCATGGTGATGGAAGTCGATCAGAACATCCTGAAACGCCTGCCGCCGCCGTTCGAGTTCATCCGCAAGCAGGTGCTTGTGAACACCGATCACGTGCTGTCGCGGAGCCAGGATGCTACGGCGGTGGTGCGGGCGCGCGGGTATGACGGACCGGTATCCTCGATCGGTTACGGAGTCGATCTCACCAGTTTCCGCTCTGATGTCGAACCATTGTTGTCGCCGGTCGTTCGACCAGCATTCCGGATCGGGTATGTCGGCCGTTTGGTGGTGGAGAAGGGCCTCGACGACGCGCTGGACGCCATGGTGCGGACGAAGACGCCGGTTACGCTGGCGCTGATGGGTGAGGGGCCACATGAAGGGGCACTGCGGCAACGCGTGGCTGAACTCGGGCTGAACGATCGCGTGAACTTCCGCGGCTGGGGCAAGCCGGCGGAAGTTGCAGGCTTCCTGCGCAGCCTCGATGCGTTGATCCTGCTGACGCGCACGACGAGTGCCGTGAAAGAACAATTCGGGCGCGTCATCACCGAGGCACAGGCTTGCGGCGTGCCGGTGATCGGATCGACCGGCGGCGCGATTCCCGATGTGACAGGCGATGGCGGCTGGATCGTGCCGGAAAGCCATCCGGACGCGCTGGCGGCCCTGATCGATCGTATCGCGGTTGATCCGGAGGAGATGCGAAAACGTAGTCAGGCAGCGCTGGCAAATGTCATGAACCGCTTCACCTATGAAGCGGTAGCCAACGATCTCGCCAATGCCTGTTTTGCGGCTGCCGCACGGCAGCGTGGCTGCTGACCATGCTCAGGCCCCGGCGGGCACCGCGCCATGTGGCCAGGATTCCTTTGACGCCTGCACCTGTTCGAGCAGCTCGATATACCGCGAGCCGACATAGTCCCAGCCATAGTTGAGCGCAGTGGTATGGGCACCATCCCGCAGTTGCGCGAGCAGTTCCGGATCGGCAAAGGTCATTGCGATCTTGTTGGCAATGTCTTCGCCATCCATCGCGATCCGGTAGCCGTTCACGCCGTCGACCAGATAGTCCTCGATGCCGCCGACGGGCGTTGCGAAGACCGGTGTCGAACATGCCATCGCTTCCATGCAGACCAGTGAGAACGTCTCATAGGCGGTGGGCAATACGAAAGCATCGGCGGCCGAATAGAGGGCGGGCATATCGGTGCGAGATCCCGCAAAGATCAACCGGTCCGCTGATGTCGTCGCCATCTTGCGATAGGGGGCAGGATTGTCAGAGCCAACCACCAGCATCCATACATTCTGCCCAAGACGATCGAGAGCGCCGATCGCATGAGCGAGGCCCTTGCGGCGAAATTCGTGGCCGGCAAACACTAGCAGCTTGGCATCCAGCGGGATGCTGAACGCGCGGCGGACTGCGATGCCGGCAGCGACGTCCCGCTTGAAGCGCGAGAGATCGATCCCGTTCGGGATCACACGGATGCGCGACGCCGGCACTTTGTAAATGTTCTGCAGCTCGGTCGCGACGCGCGGCGAGACCGCCACATACATTCGATAACGCAGGCCACCGATCATCCAGCGGTCACGCAAGCTGACCCATAGATGCATCGGATTGAGTATCCATTTCCAGTCACCGGCGTTGCGCTTCTCGATCAGGCTCTGCGCATTCACCGCATGAACTACGAGAACGTCACCGCTCAGGCTGTCGCCATGGCTGATGACGACGGCCTTGGTATGATGCTGGGCCGCGCGCGTTGCCAGCATGGTGAAGATCGGCACCACGAGGAAGCGGCCGACATAACGCAGCACGCCGCGCGTCTTGATGCGCGACAGCCACCCGCCGACGCGCTCAATATGCGTTCCTGTGGTGGTTCGCTCGCCGACAGCGCTGGCAAGAACTGTATTCGCGATCCTGGCGCGGCTGAACGCGCCGGCGAGCTCGCTGGCAACGCTTTCGACGCCACCAATCGAACTGAGTTCCTGGACAATCTGCACGATCTCGATGGTCATGGCGCAATGCTCTAAAATGGTCGAAAGAACCAGCCGCGAAATTCACCGATGGATCGCAATATCGATCCGCCCCTTTTCTGTCAGGCTTTGACCCGCGACACAATGTCCGATTTCAAAACTGTGTGTGATGACGCAGCCGAAGCGGTGTTCGGGCACATGCTATGCCAATAAATGGTCCGGGATATGTATCGAATTGAGCTGCCCGGTCTCAAAAGGGCACAGGCGGAACGGCCTGCGAGAGGGAACGTGCGGCCAGCTGGTATCAGATGTTAACGGCGGAATAAGCCTTGCTGATAATGGCTGCCGTCCGCTGCAGCTTTTCGCGCAGATTGATCTGACTTGCCTTGGGAGTCCGGAAAGCCGGCGTAACGAAGGAAATGGCGGCGACGACGCTATTGCCATCGCGGATGCCAGCGGCGACGGCATAGACATGCGGTGTGATCTCCGCATGCGACTCCGACCAGTCTTCCTCGCGGATCGTCGCCAATTCGCGCATCAACGCCTTGCGATGCGGGCCGAAGCCGGGGTCGCGCAAGATGGCGTCATCGAGCAATTGCTCGATCTCACTCGGCGGCTGATGTGCGAGCAGGAGTTTCGGTCCCGCTCCGCGATGCAGCGGCAAGGCGGTGCCGACATCGAAGGTGAGGCGTATCCGCGATAATGACTCGGCACGTTCAATACAGACGGCGCGATCGCCCGAGCGGCGCAGAAGAATGACGGTTTCGCCGGCGTCCTGTGCAAGTCGTTTCATATGGGGACGTGCCATGGAGCTCAGGTCTGTACCCGCGCGCGCCGCATGTGCAAGACCGATGACGCGCGGCGCCAGAACGAAAGAGCCGCGTCCGTCTTCGTCAATGAGCTCGGCTTCGCGGAGAATGCCGATATAACGATAGGTGGAGGAGAGCGGGACGCCGATCTGGTCGGACAGGCTTTCAGCCGAATGCCTCGGGCGCTCTGTCGAGAATGCGAGCAGTGCACGCAGGATTTTTCGTGAGCTGCCATCCGCTGATTGCGGCCGGTTCGTTCCGTCGCGCGCCGCGGCGGTTCTCTTGATGGCCAATGCGCTCTCCATTCGCTACAGCTTGCCGATGGAAAAGGCGGTTCGCGTACATCATTTGCGCACGAACATACCTTGTCATGCCGCGCAATTCTTATACCATAAGATAGGGTTCTCATCAATTGAGAAGTAGCGAGCAGCGCTATGAAGCTCCCTCCGTTGGACTATATTCGCCCTGCTACGCTCAGCGAGGCGATCGCAGCTCTCGCCGCCCACGATGGTGAGGCGAAGGCGATCGCCGGCGGTCAAAGCTTGATGCCGATGTTGGCGTTTCGGTTGGCTGCGCCGAAGTTGCTGGTCGATATCGGACGTTTGCCCGATCTGGACCGGGTAGATATTTCCGAAGATGGCGTCAGTCTCGGTGCGCTTGTGACCTGGCGCATGATCGAGCGCGATGCGCGTCTCGCGCAAGCTCACCCGTTACTTGTTGCTGCAATTGCACATGTTGCGCATTATCAGGTGCGCAATCGAGGCACGGTCGGCGGCAGTCTCGCGCATGCCGATCCTGCTGCTGAAATGCCCGGCATCGCTGTGACATGCGAGGCAATGCTGACGATCGCCGGTGCGAATGGAACGCGCATCGTGCCCGCAGCCACGTTCTTTTGTGGTGGGTTGGAGACAGTGCTGACGCCTGATGAGCTGATCGTCAGCCTGCGCCTGCCGCCGTGGCGGCGCGGGCGGCCGTGGGGTTTTGCGGAGTTCGCGCGTCGCCGCGGCGATTTCGCGATGGCCGGCGTTGCGGCTTACTATGATCTCGGCGCGGGGGGCGAAATCTGCGACGCGCATGTCGGTGTCATCGGTGTCGCCGATCGCCCGGTTCGTCTGAAGGGCGTTGAGAATGTCCTGAATGGCCGGCTGCCGAGCATCGAACTGATCCGGCAGGCCGCTGATGCGGCGCGAGGCACCGTCGATCCCGAGGATGATATCCATGCGGAAAGCGCTTATCGCCGCGAACTAGTCGGTGTCCTTCTCGAGCGTGTACTCGCCACGGCTGGCGATATCGACATGCCGGAGGCGGCATGACATCTCCGGTCGCGGTTGATCTTCGTGTCAATGGATCGAGTGCGTCGGTAGCTGTCGAGCCGCGGACGACGCTGGCAGATGCGCTCCGCGACGAACTCCGTCTCACCGGTACGCATCTCGGTTGCGAGCATGGTGTATGCGGCGCCTGCACGGTGATCGTGGACGGCTTGGCCGTGCGGGCATGCCTGATGCTGGCCGTTCAAGCGGCAGGTTGCCAGGTATTGACTGTGGAAGGGCTCGGCGATGCGGCACATCTCGGCCCGTTGCAGCGTGCTTTTCGGAAAAACCATGCCCTCCAATGCGGATTCTGCACTGCCGGTGTTCTGATCGCGGCGCATGCGCTTCTGATGGAAGAGCCGGATGCTGATGAGAATCGTATTCGCGAGGCGATTTCCGGCAATCTGTGTCGTTGCACCGGCTATCTGCCCATCGTTGCCGCCATTATCGAAGCGCGCGAGGCGTATCGCGATTTGCGGCAAGAGGCGGCGCAATGACCGTTCCTGTCAAACCTCTGGTGGGGCGTGCGGTTGAGCGCATGGAAGACGCGCGCTTCCTTGCCGGGGCAGGTGTCTTTGCAGACGATCTCGTCCGCGAGAATATGCTGCATGCGGTGATCCTGCGCAGTCCAGTGGCGCATGCGCGCATCGCAGGAATCGACACGGCGGCGGCTCTGGCGATACCAGGTGTTCATGCGGTGATTACCGCCGTCGATATCGGCGCGGATATCCCGGTGATTCCACTGCGTCTCGCGCCAATGGTGGAGTTCGAGCCGTTTCGTCAACCCGTCATTGCCAGCGACAAGGTGCGCTATGTCGGTGAGCCCATCGCCTTGGTCGTCGCCAACACGCGTGCGCTCGCGGAAGATGCGCTCGAAGCGATCGAATTGAAACTAGAAGCGCTGTCGGCCGTTACCGAGCGAGGGGCGGGCCGGGATGCCTTATTTGACGACGCGGTCGATAATGTTGCCGTCCAATACGACGTGGGCTTCGGCGACGTCGAAGCGGCATTTGCGGCGGCCGATCACGTCCGCACCGAGCGTTTCAGCGCGCAACGGCATACCGCGCTGCCGATGGAGACGCGGGGTCTGCTCGCGGAGTGGGACGGCGCAACGCATCGTTTGATCGTCACGGGCGCGACAAAGGTCACGTTCTATAACCGGCGCACATTGGCCAGCATGCTCAGCATGCGGTCGGAAGACATCGACCTGATCGAGATCGATGTCGGCGGCGGCTTTGGTGTACGCGGTGAGTTCTACCCCGAGGATTTTCTCGTGCCGTTCGCGGCGCGCAGGCTCAAGCGACCGATCAAATGGATCGAGGATCGTCGCGAACATCTGATGGCGATCAATCATTCGCGTGACGTCGCTTGCGAATTGTCAATCGCTTGCCGCAGCGATGGTCTGTTTCTCGGTCTACGCAGCAAGCTGTTTAGTGATATGGGCGCCTATATCCGTACCAATGGTGGCGTTGTTCCCGCCAAGGCCGCGCAATTCCTGCCGGGACCTTATCGTATTGCACATGTCGGAATTTCGGTCGAAGCGTTTCTCACCAGCAAGACGCCGGTCGGCACCTATCGCGGACCAGGGCGCTTCGAAGCCAACTTCTTTCGCGAGCGGTTGATCGACATGGTCGCTGCGGATCTCGGCATCGATCCTGCAGAAATCCGGCGCAAGAATCTCATCACCGAAGCAGAGCTGCCCTATCCCATCGACGGCCTCGTTCCCTATGAGGGGCCGACCGCCTACGACACCGGTGACTATCCGGCTGTATTCGAGCGCGCGCTGAGCGAGATCGGTTGGCACGAGAAGATGAACCTGCAAGGTAGGCTCATCGATGGTGTCCGCCACGGTATTGGACTTGGCTGTTTCGTCGAAAGCGGCGGGGCAGGGCCGAAGGAGAATGCAGCGCTGACGATGGAGACGGACGGTTCGTTGACGGTTGCTGTCGGCTCATCGGTGCTGGGGCAGGGGCTTGAAACTGTGCTCGGCCAGATCGCCGCAGATACGTTATCGATCTCGTTGGACCGCATTCGTGTATTGCACGGCTCTACGACCCTGCTTGAAGAAGGCTTCGGCACCTATCATTCGCGCGCTGTCGTCATGGGAGGATCGGCGGTACTCGACGCCGGGATGAAATTGCGCGAGAAGATCATGGCGCGTGCGGCCGAGCGGCTGGGGCGGCCGAATAGTGAGTTAACCGTTCTCGATGGTAATGTGGTCGCTGCCAATGGCGCGACCATCTCTTTCGCGTCGCTTGCCAGCGACGGTGATCTCTCTGCGGACGGGACCTTTTCCAACAACGAACGAACTTATAGCTATGGGACGCATGCTGCGCATGTCACGGTTGATCCGCGAACCGGGGCTGTAAAAGTCATCGACTATGTAGCTGTCGAGGATGTCGGTCGTGCGATCAATCCGGCTGTCGTGCACGGGCAGGCGATCGGTGCGATCGTTCAGGGACTTGGCGGCGTATTTCTCGATCATCTCATCTACGATGACGAAGGGCAGTTGCTGAATGCCTCGCTGGCGGATTATCTGGTGCCGACCGCAAGCGATTACCCCGCCCTGCGGGCGATCACACTTGAACTCCGCCTCTCGCCAAGCAATCCGCTTGGCGCGAAGGGTGCGGGTGAAGGCGGCATCGTGGCCGTGGCTGCGGCAACGGCGAATGCGGTTGCAGCAGCGCTGGCCCCGTTGAATGTGGAAATTCGTCATCTGCCACTTACGCCGCCGCGTTTGTGGCGCCTCGTCAAAGATGCGCGCGACCGCGCCGCTGTTGCATAGGAGCGATCGTGCCGATCGATATCCACGCCCACTATGTGCCGCCGCAGCTGCTCTCCGCCATCGAGGATCGCGGCGCGATGTGTGGCATCAGGTTGCTGCCAGCGGGCAACGGTCGCCCGCCAGCGCTAGACTTTGATTACGGCTTCAGGGTCCGCCCGTTTTTTCCGCAGCTCATTGAGCCGGTCGCGGAGCGCCGTGCCAGTCTGGATCGCCAGGGACTCGACCGGCAACTGGTTGCGACCTGGCCGGATATCTATGGCTATGGTCTCGAACAGGGCGCTTGCGCACAGTGGCATCGGATGCTCAACGATACGCTGGCGGAATGGTGCAACGCCAATCGCGATCGCTTCTCCTTCGTGGCCTCGGTGCCACTGGTCGATGCAAACGATGCGGCTGCCGAACTCGAGCGGGCGATTCACCTGGGCGCTGTCGCAGGGATGGTCCCGGCCAATGTGGAAGGCGTCAATATCGGCGAGAAGGCGCTTGATCCATTCTGGGCCAGAGCCGAAGCGCTCGGTCTGCCCGTCATTCTACATCCCGTCCTTGTCGAGTCGGCCCCGCGGGCAGCAAAATTCGCGCTGACGCAGATTGCGCAATATACGTTCGATACCACGCTCGGTATCGGTTCGATCCTTCTGTCCGGCGTGCTGGATCGTTTTCCTGCGCTCCGGCTCGTGCTCAGCCATGGCGGCGGGGCCTTCCCGTATCTGCTGGGACGCTTCGATGTGATGCATGAGCGGATAGACAAGGCCGGGCACGGCGATGTTGCGCAACTTGCGCCATCCGTCTATGCGACGCGCATCGGCTATGACACCATTGTGCATGCTCCGAAAGCCTTGCGGTTTCTGGCCGACACCGTGGGCATCGAGCGGATTGCGCTCGGTACCGACGAGTCCTTTCCACCGGCCGATCGCGATCCCGTTGCCAGCGTGAAGGCAGCGGGTTTTTCGTCGGCGGATATAGAGTTGATCACTGACGTCAATCCGAGACGGCTGTTTCCCCGTCTCCCCTGAACCGCGGCTCAGCGCCGCTCCATTGCATATGAGAGAGAGGACCGATCGATGCTGAAACGCCTGCTTCTCGTCGCCGCCACGACCTTCGCTCTGCTTGGTTCTTCGCAGGCGCAGACCATGAAGACGGTCAGGGTCGGCACCACCAATCTCTCGTCGGATATCGGTCTGTTCCTTGCGGAGAAGCGCGGCTACTTTAAAGACGAAGGCCTGAAGGTCGAGCTCATCCCGTTCGATGCCGGCGCCAAGATGGTAGCGCCGCTCGGTGCAGGCGATCTCGATGCCGGCGCGGGTGCGGCATCTGCAGGGCTCTATAATGCCGTCAATCGTGGGCTGAAGCTGAAAATGGTGGCCGACAAGGGCACCAATATCGTCGGATATAGCTACAAGGCGCTGATGGTGCGCAAGGATCTGATCGACTCCGGTGCCTTCAAGTCGCTGGCCGATTTGAAAGGGAAGAAAGTTGCGGTCATCGCCAACGGCGCGGCGGATGAGTCGGTGCTCAATCAGGCCCTCAAGAAGGCTGGATTGAAAGACGAAGATATCGAGAAGGTGTTTCTGCCGTTCCCGCAACATCTGACAGCCTTCGCCAACAAGGCGATCGATGCATCGATCTCCGCCGAACCCAGCATTACTGCCATGGTGCGCAACAACGCTGCGGTGCGCTTTGTTGGTGTCGATGACTTCTATCCAGTTCAGCAGACGGCGATGCTACTCATCAACGGAAAGTTTGCCGACGATCGCAAGACTGCCACGGCCTTTCTCAAGGCCTATCTGCGCGGTGTCCGCGATTACGCCGCGACCCTGAAGGACGGCAAGATCGCAGGCCCGGGTGCCGAGGCTATGATCAAGGACATCGCCGAGATGACGGGAATTAAGGATCTCTCGCTGCTGCATCAGGTGGTGCCGGTCTTCATCGATCCGGACGGGCAGATCAATCGCGCCAGCGTTGAGGTCGATCTCGCTTATTTCAAGTCCCGAGGTCTGGTCGCCAATGACATTTCGACCGAGGGCGTCGTCGATATGTCCTTCGTCAACGAACTGAAGCCGGTGCTTGGACCGTTCAAGGCGCCGAATTGACGGACTGAGAGGAGGTCCTCGCAATGCAGGCGATCACTCCCGTGCCTTCATTGGAGCAGTCCGTGGCGGCCGCGAAGATCTGTCTGCGTGATGTGTCCAAGCGTCATGGCGAGCAACTGGCGCTGGACAAGATCACCCTCGACATCCCTGCCAGCACCTTTTTCGTCGTCGTCGGGCCAAGCGGCTGCGGCAAGACGACCTTGTTGCGGATGCTGGCCGGCCTCGATGCGCCATCCGATGGCGAGATTCATATCGGCGAGCCGCAGCCGGGGCAATCGCAGAGCGCAATGGTGTTCCAGGGCGACTCGCTGTTTCCGTGGATGACGGTCTGGGACAATGCCGCATACGGGCTGACGATGCGCAATGTCCCGTCTGCACGCATCGCCGAGGTGGTCGGGCACTTCCTGAACAAGACCGGCATGTACGGCGCACGTGCGCTCTATCCGCACCAGCTCTCCGGCGGCATGCGTCAACGCGTGTCGATCGCCCGGGCCTTCGCCACCGATCCCGACATTCTTCTGATGGATGAGCCCTTTTCGGCGCTTGACGAGCAAAACAAGACGCTGCTGCATGAGGAGCTGCTTCGGATCTGGGAGGAGACGCGCAAGACCGTGATGTTTATTACTCACAGCGTCGATGAAGCCGTCACACTGGGCGATCGGATTATGGTCATGACGGCAGGGCCGGGACGCATCAAGACCATCGTTCCGGTCACGCTGCCGCGTCCGCGCAATGTGGTCGAGCTCCGGCATACGCCGGCCTATGGCGAACTCGTCTACGACATCTGGGCGCAACTGCGTGAGGAAGTCGACCGCGCACGCAGCCGCGAGCCTGGAGGCAAGGCATGAGTGCGTTGCAATCCAGGCCACTTGTGAGCGATCGCGTCATCGGCGTGCTCTCGCCGCTGATCTTGCTCGGCCTGTGGGAAATCTGTGCGCGCACCGCAATCGTCGATGTCAGGTTCTTTCCCGCGCCTTCGAATGTGATCAAGCATCTGATTGAAATGATCGGGGCGGGTGACTTGTGGCGACATCTCGGCGCCAGTCTCTATCGTCTCGTGGTCGGATTTGTCGTCGGCTGTGTCCCAGCGATCGTAATCGGTCTCGTGATCGGACTGTATCGACCGGTGCGTGCTGCGCTCGATCCGCTGATCTCGGCGACCTATCCGATTCCGAAGAGCTCGCTGTTACCATTGATCCTGCTGATCTTCGGGCTCGGCGAGAGTTCGAAGATTGCTATGGTTGCGATCGGCGTGTTCTATCCGGTGGTCATCAATACGGCCGCTGGTGTGCGTCAGATCGCACCGATCTTTCTCGATGTCGGCCGCAATTTCGGCGCCAGCCGGTTCAACATGTTCCGCACGGTGGCGCTGCCTGGTGCGTTGCCGCTGATCATGACCGGCGTGAAGCTTGGTGCGGGCATGGGTCTCGTACTGATCGCCATCGCCGAGATGGTGGGCGCCAAGAGTGGCCTTGGCTATATGATCTGGAATGCCTGGGAGCTGTTCGATGTCCAGACCATGTATGTCGGTCTGTTCGTTATCGCGATCATCGGCTTCCTGCTCAATGCCGGCTTCAACATGCTGGAGCGCCTCATCGTGCCTTGGCAAAAGGCCTGAGAAGAACTAGCTGCTCGTCGTCTTCAGCATGTCGACGACGTTGAGGATCTGCTGGCGGATATTGGTCGCCGCCGTCACTTCCCAGAATGCGCCGCGGGTCGCATGCCCGATAGCGTAGAGACCCGTCTGAACGGTTCCGGAGCGATCCACGATCCGGCACGTGTCATCGACATCCAGCCCGAGGCCGTTGTTACCTCGCCGTGCGATGCCGGAAGCGAGCATCGATTGGACGAGCGGATTCTCGATCCGGTCGTAGCGCTCTTCGGGGCCGGTGCAGTTCAGGATCCAGTCGGCGGTCATCTGCATGGCCGTTCCACCGCGTCGATGGATCGTGACATTGTAGCCTGCCGGCCTGGCCTTGGCGCTGACGATCCGGCCGGCGAGCACATCAAGGCTGCGCTCGCTCTGCAGCTTGTCAAGTGATTGAGCCACGTCGGGCGCTAGCCGGTGTCGATGCACGAGCCAGATGGCGCGGAGGTGGCGCGAGAATCTTTCCCGTTCGGTCCGCGATGCATCGGTCCAGAGTCGGGCGATCTGCAGGCGGAATGTATCCACCGAGGTCTGCCAGGGAATGCCTGCCGCCATCTTGTGGCGTGTATCCTCGAGCAAGGTCGCGAAGATGCCGCGGGCGGTTGGCTCCGACCAGTGCTCCAGCGGGGCAGGATCGGTCTGCGCCGGTGCGTCGATGAGAGGCAGTAATCCACGGCGCGAGATCATGGTGATCGGTTGCTGCAGGCCGCGGCGATGAAGGTCGATCACCACATCGACGGCTGTCGCGCCGGTGCCAATCACCAGCACTCGGTCATGTGATCGGATAGGATCGAGTGCGCCGGTTGCCCAGACATCGGTGATGGAGCGTGGCGTGGACTCGATGCCTGGAAACGGCGAGGGCGATGGATTGCCGAGGCAGAGGAAGACGATATCGAATGTCCAGCATTGGCCCGACGTCAGTTGATAGTCGGATTGTGTGCGCTCGATATGCTTGATGACATCGGTATGCATGATTGCACGGCCGCTTGCGGCGATCTTCGATAGTTGAGCAGCGATGTAATCACCATAGACCCAGCGTGGGACGAAGGAATCAGAATAGTCGCGCCAATCGGATTGCCCGGTCGCGGCGAGCCAATCGGCAAAACCTTCGGTGTCTTCGGCACCAACGCCGCCCATTTTGTAAGCTGGCACATTGATGCGATGCCACGGCGACTTTGCCGAATAAGCGAGGCCTCGGCCGAATGCGCCGACGCGATCAAAGACCGCAATCGATTCGATCTGTGGCAATTTCGCAAGCGCGATGGCTGCGAGGGAGCCGGCCACGCCGCCGCCGACGATGGCTACGCGCCGCCGCTTGGGAGAATTTGAGATCATCGAGCTGGAGGGTTGCGAGAGAATGATCGGCTCGTAAACGGCGTGAAACCGACTGATTTATTCCACGCTGCCACAGCTCAGCGCAACCCCTCCGCACGACTCAATTGCAATCGTGCGGTGTGTCTAACTCGCTGACTTTAGTGGAGCGCCTGTTCGGCAACCCGCAATATGTCGATCGGACTCCAGGGTTTTGCCATGAACAATGTGCCATCCGGTAGCCGGCGGACACGCGGGGCTCCGGATGTGACGACGACCTTCAAATCGGGATAGCGTTGCTTGGCAAGGCAGGCGAGTTCGACACCGTCCATCATGCCTGCAAGCTCGACGTCGGTGAACACCATCGAGACATTGTCTCCGGACTCTTCGAGCACGAGAACGGCGGCTTCCGCGCTCTCGCATTCGATGACATCCATCTCGCTTTCTTCCAGCAACAGGGTGACGAGTGTGCGTTGTGCCTCATCATTCTCGACCACCAATGCAGTTGACCTGCGTGCATATCCCATGGGGGGAACCTCCGTGGTTGTTGCGACAGGAGGGCAATGCATGAATTCATCGGGAGTTCATCAATAAGGCAGAGTTCCCGCGAGCATCTTGGTGCCCGCATGCATGCCCGACGTGATCATCTGCCCTCCAGCGGCTCAGTCAACCATCGGGAAGGGCGGATCTCTGGCCGCGCGCATTGCTTGTGGCAGTAGATAGGGTATCCCGTGTTCCGAATTCGCAACTGGTACATCGATATGGAACACGCGCCGGAGAATATCGCTGGTGATCGTCTCGCGCGGTGTTCCCTCGGCGGCGACAGCGCCGTCACACATGACGATGATGCGATCGGCAAAGCGGATGGCGAGATTGAGATCGTGCAGCACGGCGATCACCGCCGTGCCATTGCGTGCGCGCTGCTTCGATGTCTCCACCAGTGCAATCTGGTGACGCAGATCGAGGCTCGATGTCGGTTCATCAAGCATCAGCACACCGGGGCCGCAGGCGGCCTCGCCGCAGGCGAGTTGTACGAGGATGCGGGCGAAATGCGCGCGCTGCTGTTCGCCGCCGGACATTGTCGGCAATTCGCGATGCCGGAATGCGTCGAGCCCGACTTCCGCGATCGCATCGTCGATTAGTTGCTGCACCGCTGCGTGCGGGCGATTGCCGGCCCCCATGCGAATGACTTCCTCGACCGTAAAGGGAAAGCTGACCGAGACGTGCTGCGATAGCATGGCGCGTTGCAAGGCGAGGTCGGCTGACGACCACGCCTCGATGTTTCGTCCTTTCAGCACAATGCTACCGCGAGTGGGGTGCAGGTCAGCTGATAAAAGGCGCAGCAAGGTCGATTTGCCGGCGCCGTTCGGGCCGACAATGGCGACCATCTCTCCGCCGTTGAGCGACAGATCGACATGCCGAAGTAACGCCGCCCGTCCGATCGAGAGGGAGACGCCCGATGCTGTGAGAAGCTCTGTCACAGGCCGACCAGTCCGCGTTGACGCAACAGGATAAGCAGAAAAACCGGTGCACCGACCGCCGCGGTCAGAATGCCGATTGGCATCTCCGCGGGCGCGACGATGGTGCGGGCCAGCGTGTCGGCACCGACCAGCATCACTGCACCGAGCGCAATCGATGCCGGTAGCAAAAGCCTGTGGCCGGGCCCGATCATCAGTCGCAACAGATGCGGCACGACGATGCCGACGAAGCCAACCACGCCGCACACCGAAACGGCGACGCCGGTCATTGCGGAAATGATGACGATGCAGATGCGCTTGAGGCGCTCGACATCGATGCCTGAGTGAAACGCCTCGGACTCACCGAGGATCAGCACGTCCAGACCGCGATGGATGAAGATCATGGCAATCGAAGCAAGCACAAAGACGGGAACGATCGTCGTCGCCTTGCTCCATGTGGCGCCGCTGAGCGAACCGAGCAGCCAGAAGGTGATGTCGCGGAGCTGGCGGTCATCGGCGATGAAGACGAGCAGACCGATGCCGGCATTCGCGATAGCCGCGATGGCAAGGCCCGCGAGCAGGAAGATGGCGATTGATGTCCGCCCGCTGCGCGTGGCGATACGATAGAGGATGACGGTGGTCAGCAACGAGCCGAGAAAGGCTGCAAGCGGCAACAGCACCGGCTGCAGGAAATGGATATGCGCAGCGAAGCGGCTGTCGCTGATGATGATGGCGCCGGCAGCCGCAAAGGCGCCACCGCTCGATACGCCGACCAGCGCCGGATCGGCCAGCGGATTGCGAAACAGCCCCTGCATGATCGCGCCCGCCGCACCGAGAATGCCGCCGATCATTGCCGCCACGGCAATACGCGGCAGGCGGATCGACCAGAGGATCAGTTGATCGCGGGCGTGCGACGTATCGCCGGGGCCGGGGGCCGTAAGGCCAAGCGCGGCCGGCAGACGTGACAAGGGAATCCCGGCGGCGCCGACCGTGGCTGCGAGCATGGTGGCGAGCAACAGGAACAGGATGAGACCGCTGACGACCAGCGATGCTGGCGGACGCCGGACATGACCTTTCGTCCTGATGAACACGTCCGGCTTGACGTTGGCGAGGCTCATCTCACTGGCGGCAATCGACGGTCGGTGAGGCCGGCTGGAATGCTGCGGCGTCGCTCGATAGCGCAGGATCGATCTTGAGCGCCAGATCGCGCGCGGCGGCGGCGGTACGTGGACCGAAGCCGAGCAGATAGAGGCCGTCCATGGCCACAAAGCTCTTGCTCTTCGCCGCCGGCGTCAGCGCGAAGGCAGGATTGGCGAAGATCGCGGCTGCCTGAACCGAATCCTTGCCACGATCCATGACGAGGATGTGATCGGGCCGCGCGGCCGCGATCGCCTCGTCGCTCATGATCTTGTAGCCGTCGAAACCATCCGCAACATTGGTGCCGCCGGCCAGTTTGATGATCTCATTGGCGGCGGTCTTTTGTCCGGCCACCATGGCGCGACCGTCGAGAAAGGACATCACGAACATCACTCGCGGCGGCGCCTTCACCTTGGCGCGCAGGTCACGCAGTCCGGCGAGGTCGGCCTCGACGGATTTGGCAAGGCATTCGCCGCGCATTTCAAGGCCGGCGACTTTCGCAACCATGCGGATTTTCTCGATCATGCCGGTCTCCGAATAGGAGTCCGGGACCAGGATCAGAGGAACCTTGGCCGCATCAATGACGTCGATCGTTTCCTTCGGGCCAGCGCCTGCAATGGCCAGCACCAGCTGCGGATTGAGGCCGAGCACGCCCTCCGACGACAGCTGACGCATATAGCCGACATTGGGCTTGTCGGACATCGCCCTGCGCGGATAGAGGCTGGTTGTATCGATGGCGACGATCCGGTCTTCAGCCCCCAGAGCGTAAAGAATTTCGGTGATCGCGCCGCCGACCGAAACGATGCGGGTCGGATGGCCGATGGCGACGTCGCGCCCACGGGCGTCGTGAATGACCACGTCCTCGGCCGCCGCAGCGGCGGAAAGGGCGAGGCAGCCGCTCAACGCGGCGCATTGCAAAGCGCGGATCAAAGTGCCGCGGCGGGCTGTCGCAGCGGGGGTCATTTGGTCAGGATCAGCTTGTTCTGGAAGGTCAGGCGCAGCCGATAGGTGTCCTCGCCATGGGTGATCAGCAGCTCGCGCTGGTCGGCGAACAGCTCCTTGCTGTCCATCCGATCGCCGTTCACGAAGATGCTTCGCTGCGCCGGAGCCTTGGTGCCCGCGGCATTGCGGCCGTCGTGAGAACCCGTGTCCATCGTGTCAATCTGCCTGGTCGATGAAATTCGTCATACGGTTATAGGTTTCGGCAGCCGGCATCGCCAAGCGTTGCAGTCTATAATCAATGTAAAGAGAGCCGGGGTCAGTTGACCCGTTCGTTACGGACCCGTAATCGAAAATGGCGATTTGGTGGCGGGGGATCACCGAGTCGCATTGAGAGCCAGCAAGCCTGCAGCATTCCGCAGCGTCAGCCAGCCAAGCATTTCCATTGTCACTTGGGGAATTAGGTCATGGCTCTCGCGGGCAGGACGAAGTGCGCCTTGTTGCTTGGCGTATCGGTCGTAGTTTTGGGGATGGCTGGCGCGCAGGTTGCGATGGCGCAGGCGGTCGAGACGGTCCAGCCGAGCAAGCCGAAGAAGAAGCGGGCTGCCGTTGCACCCGCGGCACAGCTTCCTCCCCAGGTCGCCAATGCCAGTGCGCAGGCAGGCCGATCGACACAGTCGCTGGACGAGATCACGGTCACCGCGTCGAAGACACAGGAGCGCGCCATCGATGCGCTGGCTCCAGTCAGCGTGGTGACGCAGGAGCAGATCCAGCTCCAGCAGCCGAACCGTTTGAATCAGCTCTTCTATAACGTTCCTGGCGTCTGGATGCAGGATCGTGGTGACGATCCGTCCACGGCGATCAATATTCGCGGTCTGCAAGACTTCGGTCGCGTTGCCGTTGTTGTCGATGGCGCGCGGCAGAATTACCAGCGCTCCGGCCACAACGCGAATGGCAGTTTCTTCCTCGATCCCGAACTGATCGGTGGCATCGATATCACTCGCGGTCCGACCGCGAATATCTATGGCTCGGGCGCCATCGGCGGCGTCGCCTCGTTCCGCACCAAAGATATCAATGATGTCTTGCGCCCCGGTGAGCGCTGGGGCGTCGATATGTCGGGCTCCTACGGCTCCAACAACAATCGCGGCATGGGCTCCGTGTTCGGCGGTGTGCGTGTCGATCCGACCGTGGATGTGTTCGGCGGCGCCGTCTACAGGACGCAGGGCAACTACAAGGACGGTGAGGGCACCGAAATCGGCAATACGGGGAACGATATCGCCGCCGGTCTCTTGAAGCTGACGGTTCGTCCTGCCGACGGCCACGAGATCAAGTTCGGCGGTATCTTCCAAGACTATCAGTACAATATCGGTCAGATGAATCGCGGTCCGACCACGACGGCAGCCCCCGCTGCGGCGATTACGGGCTCGTCGGTCTATGGCTCCACAGCCAAGATCTATACCGGCACCATGACGTGGAAGTACTCCAAGCCGGACGATATGTTGTTCGACTGGAGTGCCACATTGTACGGCAATCGCACCGACAACGATCAGATCAAGACTTACAACAACCGTATCACTGCGGGCTCTGGCACTTGTACGCTGGCAAATCCCGGCAATAACATCTCAGGCTGTGTCGGAGATCGTCGTGGATATCTGCTCGATACGATCGGTGTGGACGTCAACAATACGTCGCGTTTCGACGTCGGCGGATGGCGCAACGCCGTTACATACGGTTTCGACGTATTCAACGACAAGGTTTCGACCTGGGATTCTCGAGGTAACTCCAACATCACCACGCCAAGCGGTGAGCGAACCGTCGGCGGCGGCTTTATCCAGCTGAAGAACAACTATTCGAGCTGGCTCGAAGTGATCAGCGCACTGCGTTACGATCACTATGAGCTCAATTCGTCGGGCACGGGGATCGGTGGAACGACGTCGTCGAGTGGCGATCGCCTATCGCCGAAGATCACCGTCGGCGTTACGCCCGTTGCCGGATTCACGCCCTATGTCAGCTATGCGGAAGGCTATCGCGCGCCGTCGATCACCGAGACGCTGATTGCGGGCGGTCATGCCACAGGTGGTGGTCCGACCCTGTTCAATTGTGCCGACGGCACCTCGGGTCTATTCTGCTTCCTGCCGAATCCGAACCTGCGTGCCGAGGTCGGTAAGAACAAGGAAGTCGGTGTCAACCTCAAGTACGACGGCGTCTTCAAAGCCGGCGATAGCCTCCGTGCAAAGTTCAACGTCTTCCGCAATGACGTCGACAACTATATCGATCTGGTTGCTTCGACGCCGGTCGCCTCGCCGCTGACATTCATGGGTTTCCCAATCCCGGGGCGATTCAGTCAGTTCTACCAGTACCAGAACATCGCATCGGCAAAGATCGAGGGCTTTGAAGCCGAAACATCGTATGATGCAGGCGATTGGTTCCTGGGTGTCGGTGCCACGCTTCAACGCGGCAAGAATGCGGATACCAATGTCGGTCTGGCGACGATCCAGCCTCGCAAAGTCACGACGACCGGCGGTCTTCGCTTGCTTGATCGCAAGCTGATCATCTCGGCTCAGTGGGCCTCTGTCGGCGCAATCACCGATATTCCGGTCGGCTATGTGCCGTCGACCTCCTACGATCTGGTCAATCTCTACGTGGCCTATCAGCCGACACCGGACATTACCCTCAATTTCGGCGTCGATAACATCCTGAACAAGTACTATCGCCCCTATGCCATTCCGGGCGCGAGTGCGGACGGCACGACGCAGAACGACGTTCTCTGGACCAGCCCGGGGCCCGGCATCGTCTACAAAGGCGGCCTGAAGATCCATTTCGGCGGCGCATAGCTATCGTAGATCAAAGTGTCTCCGAGGAAATCGCGCTCATGTCCGGGCGCGATTTCGTTTATGATCGGGCTCCGCGCTCACAAGAAAAGGAATACCTCATGTTTATCGCGATGAACCGCTTTCAGGTCAAAACCGGATCCGAAGCTGCCTTCGAGAATATCTGGGCGAGCCGTGAATCCTATCTCAGTGAGCTTCCTGGCTTCGTCGAATTCCATCTGCTGAAGGGCCCGGCGGCTGAGGATCATACGCTGTATTCCTCGCACACCGTCTGGGCCGCAAAGGCGGACTTCGAGAACTGGACGAAGTCCGAACAATTCCGCAAGGCGCATGCGCGCGCCGACAACAAGTCGGAAGGCGCCAGCCTCTATCTCGGTCATCCGAAGTTCGAAGGCTTCGAGGTGATCCAGACCGAGCGCAACCAGAACGCAGCCTGATTGCGATGACCGTCACGATCGATCACGGAGCCGATCATGTCGAATACTGATCTCGCCGCTCTCAGAGCCCATATGGCGGAGAACCCTGGCGCCGTGGTCGAGACCGTGGCACACGAGCGCGGCGTCACGCCGCGTGCGGTGATCGAGGCGCTGCCGCGTGAGATGGTGAAGATCGGTGGTGGCGCGGATGCCTTCGTTTCGGCGATGCAGGACATCGCCGAATGGGGCGAGGTGACGTTGATCGTCCATACCGACGACGGCATCTTCGAAACCACCGCGCCGCTGTCGCCCGGAAAACTCGGTCACGGCTACTATAATTTGACTGACCCAAAGGGGCTACATGGCCATTTGCGGCATGAACGGTGTGGCGGTATTGCGTTCGTAGAGCGGCCGTTCATGGGCAAGTCCTCAGCCTTCGTCGCCTTCCTGAATGTCGATGGCGGCGTCATGTTCAAGGTCTTTGTCGGCCGCGACGAGACGAGGGCGCTGAAGCAGGATCAGCTGGAGCGCTTTCGCGCGCTGGCGGCGAAGATCGCGGTCTGAGCTAGTCGTCGAGTTCCTTCATCCGTGCCATCAGCATTTCCGCAACAAGCCGGGTCGATGGCGAGGCCATGCGGGCAGCGAGCTGGACAAGGGCGACCTGGGTTGCCTCCAGCCGTTTGTCGCGGAGGGGAACTGCGATCAGGTGGCCGGCATTGATCGAGGCCATGGCGGAGACCATGGGCAGGAAAGTCGCGAGATCGGTCCGGGCCGTGATGGTTTGGGTGAAGGCGAGTGAATTGGTCTCGCTGCACATTTCGAGCTGAACACCGGCTTGGGCGCAGGATTTGTCGAGCTCCTGGCGGATGCCGAAGGAGGTGTCCGGCAGGATCACGCGCAATCCGGCGAGATCTCTCATGCCCAGGGAGGGCTGACCTGCCAGCGGATGCTTCGGTGAGACAATCAGGCAGACCGGCTGTCTCATGCGGCCGAGTTCGCTGAGATCGCGTCGGTTTGCCCTGCCGAAGATCAGGCCGAGATCGACTTCGTTTTGTCCGACCAGTTCGACCACATCGCGCGAGCCCACGGCCGTCACGGACAATGCGATGCCGGGATATTGCTGCGACAGATCGACGAAGACACCCGGCAGGAAGTCCGACAGCATGCCCTCAACTGTAGCGATCTTCACCTGGCCGCGGCGCAGCGAGGCGAATTCCTCGACCTGACTGCGCAGTCCGTCGAGCTGGTTGCGATTGTCGATTGCATAACGATAGAGCACGTGGCCGGCATCGGTGAGATTCATGCCGCGTGCACCGCGCTCGAACAGTTTGACGGCGAGTTCGTCTTCCAGTCCCTGCACCTGCCGGCTGATGGCGGAAGGGGCAATCCGGAGTGCCGCGGCCGCCTGTTTGATCGATCCGCATTCGGTGACCACACGAAAATAGCGAATGGCGGTGGATTCGATCATCGGCCGGCCTCTCATACGCCGTGCCCGCTGCGGCGGCAGGGGGTGGCTAGCGTTCTGATTTTCAGATCGGCTGCGTCGAATTTCAATGCTTTTATTCGATATGTAAATTTGTCAGTCTTTCCGTCGGGTCAAAAGTGACCGTTCCTGATGGAGAACCTGAATGTTTCGCCTCCGGTCTGCCTTGCCGACACGCTTTTCAGCCTCTCTCGCGCTGGCGCTGGCCGGCTTTGCCGCAGCAATAACAGTTGCTTCGGCGCAGGACGTCATCCGCTTCGGTGCGCCGCTGCCGATTACCGGCCCGCTGGCGCCGGAAGCCGTGAAGCAGCAGCAGGGCTACGATCTCTGGGCTGAGCAAGCCAACAAGGCCGGTGGCATCAATGTCGGCGGCAAGAAATACAAGGTCGAGATCGTCTATTCCGACTATCAGTCGAACACGCCGCGCTCGGTGCAGACCACCGAACAGATGATCACCCAAGAGAAGGTGAATTTCATGTTCGGCCCGTTCGGTTCGGGCGCCGCCAAGGCCGCGAGCACGATCACCGAGAAATACAAAATGCCGATGCTGGCCGCGACCGCGTCGTCCGTGCAGGTCTATGACCAGAACTACAAATATCTGTTCGGCACCTTCACGCCCAACGACACGCTGACCACGCCGTTGACCAAACTGGTCAAGGCCAAGGCGGCAGACGTGAAGAAGGTCGCGATTCTCGCCCGCAATGATCTGTTCCCGCTCGCCATCGCTCAGGAGATGGAGAAGTCGGCCAAGGAGAACGGGTTCGAAGTTGTCTATTTCGAGAAATATGCGATCAACACGCTCGACCATTCGGCAACGCTGTCGCAGATCAAGTCGCTGTCGCCGCAGTGGATCTTCGTCACTGGCTACACCAACGACTTGCTGCTGGTCCGCAAGCAGATGGCCGATCAACAGATCAAGGCTAGCGTCGTTACCATGATCGCCGGTCCGGCCTATCAGGAGTTCATCGACTCCGCCGGCCCGACCGCTGAAAACATCTCAAGCGCGTCGTGGTGGCATCCGGCCGAAAAATATGACGGCAAGGACATCTTCGGCTCGACGGCGAATTTCGTGAAGCTGTTCAAGGACAAGTACAAGTCCGAACCGGACTATGCCCACGCCTCGGCGGCAGTCTGCGGTGCGCTGTTCCAGATGGCCATCGAAAAGGCCGGCTCGCTCGATCGTGACAAGGTGCGCGACGAACTCGCCAAGATGGATGTCGTCACCTTCTGGGGCCCAGTGAAATTCGGTGCCAATGGCCAGATCAATTCGCTCGAGCCGCCGGTCTTCCAGATCCAGGGCGGCAAGCCGATCGTGCTCTTTCCCGACGCGATCAAGCAGGGCGAATTCAAGCTCGGCGTAAACTGAGCGACGGCCGCGACCGGCGAGGGGGCGATATGCTGGCAGTCCAGGTTCTCATCAACGCACTCGTGCTCGGGTGCCTCTATGCCTGTATCGCCATCGGCTTCTCGCTGGTCTGGGGCGTCCTCAATGTGATCAATCTGATCCACGGCTCGTTCATCGTGCTCGGCGCCTATCTGGCGTGGGGGGCGTATAACGGGATCGGGCTGTCACCCTGGTATTCGCTGCTGATCGCAGCACCAGCCTTCTTCGTATTCGGTTATGTGCTGCAGCGGGTCCTGCTCAATCGCGTGATCACCGCGCCGGTGCTGGTGACGCTGACGCTGACTTTCGGGCTCGATCTGATCCTGAACAATGCGATGATCTATTACTTCAAGGCGGATTACCGGAAGCTCATCCTCAATCCGCCCACCGGTTCGATCTCGATCTTCGATGTGGTCGTGCCCATCGATCGCCTGATCGCCACTGCTGCCGCACTGCTGCTGACCTTCCTGCTGTATCTGCTGCTGCGTCGGTCCAAAGTTGGCCGCGCTATCGTGGCGGTTCGTCTCGATCGTGATGCTGCCGTGCTGATGGGCGTTGATGTCAAATCCATCTATGCGGTCGCCTTCGGTCTCGGGGCGGCGCTGGCCGGCTGTGCGGGCGTATTGATGGCGCTGATCTTCCCGATCTCGCCGCTGACGTCCTCGGCCTATCTCGGCAAGGCCTTTGTGGTCTGTGTGCTCGGTGGTCTCGGCAGCGTCTCCGGCGCCTTGGCCGGCGGCCTTTTGCTGGCTTTGGTCGAAGGCATCGGCTCGGTCTATCTCGGCCCGGCCCACGCGGTGACGCTGTCCTTCGTTCTGCTGATCGTGTTTCTCATCGTCAGGCCGCAGGGCCTGCTTGGCCGGAAGGGCTTTGAATGACCCGGTCTCATCTCGCCCTGTTCGGCTTTCTTGCTGTCGTCGCTGCGCTCCCGTTGTTTGGTGAAGCCTATACGCTCAGGCTCGGCACCATCGCCTGCATGTATGCGGTGTTCGCGCTGTCCTGGAACATCGTCGGTGGCTTCGCCGGCTATCCCTCGTTCTCCACCGCTGCCTTTTTCGGGCTCGGCGCCTACACGACCGGCATCCTGATGAACAAGGGCGTGCCCTTGCTGGTGTCGGTCGGCGTGGCGCTGGTGTTCTGCCTGTTGCTCGCGGCCTTGTTCGGCGCCGTGCTGCTGCGCCTGCGCGGGCACTATTTCGCCATTGCCTCGCTGTCCCTCGTCGAAGTGTTCCGAGAGCTCGTCAACAATGCGACCGATCTCACCGGCGGCGGCATGGGGCTCAATATTCCGCTGGTGTCGGGATCGAGCGTGATGTCGGACGCGACTTTCTTCTTTTACGCGATGTGGGGCCTGCTGCTGATCACGGCGATCACTGTAACCATCGTGGCCACATCGAAGCTTGGCTTCGGCCTCAATTGCATTCGCCAGAACGAGACTGCGGCGACCATGGTCGGCCTCAATGCGACGCTCTACAAGGCAGTCGCTTTCGGTCTCTCGGCTTGTTTCGTCGGCGCGGCCGGCGGCCTCTACGCCGCCTGGGTCCACTACATCGATCCATCCGATGTGTTCGACATCCTCTATTCGGTGAAGCCGATCGTGATGGCGCTGATGGGCGGCCTTGGCTCGCCGCTCGGCGTAGCGCTCGGCGCCTTCGTCTATCTCGGCCTCGAGGAGGTGGTGTGGCGCAACTATATCCAGATCCATTCCGGCGTGCTCGGCGTGCTGATCATTCTGCTCCTGCTGTTTCTGCCGCATGGTCTGGTATCGCTGCGTGTCGAGAAAATCCGGCAGGCGCTGTTCGGACGAAAGGCCAGCCATGTCTGAGCCCGCGCACGAAATCCTGCATTTGAGCAACGTCTCCCGTCACTTCAGCGGGCTCAAGGCTCTGAGCGACGTCTCGCTGTCGGTGAACAAGGGCGAGGTCGTTGGTCTGATCGGCCCGAATGGCGCCGGCAAGACGACACTGGTGAACACGATCTGTGGAGTGACGCCCGCGTCTTCCGGCGTCGTGACATTCGATGGCAAGGACATCACGCGGATCAAGACCTATCAGTCCGCGCGCATGGGTCTGTCGCGCACGTTCCAGATCGTGCAGCCTTTCGCTGAATATTCGGCGCTCGACAATGTCGCAGCAGCCGCGCTGTTCTCTCAACTCGGCGAGAGCCTGAAGTCGGCGCGGGAAGTCGCGCGCGCGCATCTTTCATTTGTCGGCCTCGATGCGCAGGTCGACCAGCCAGCGGCGACGCTGACGCTCGCCATGCGCAAGCGCCTTGAGCTCGCCAAGGCGCTGGCGATGAAGCCGAAGCTACTGTTCCTCGACGAGGTTAATGCCGGGCTCAACAGCGCCGAGGTCGAGCGCGCGACCAAACTTATCCACCAGCTCGCGGCCGATGGCATCACGATCGTCATGATCGAGCATTTGATGAAGGTGGTGCTGAATGTCTGCACGCGCATCGCGGTGCTGCACAACGGTCGCCTGATTGCCGATGGCGCGCCGCGCGACATCATCAAGGATCCCGCTGTCGTCGATGCCTATCTCGGCCAGCAATATGCACAACGGAACGCCGCCCGTGGCTGATCATCCGATGCTCGAGCTCAAAGAGGTCTGCGCCGGCTACGGCGAAATCCAGGTGCTGTGGGGCATCGACATGGTGGTGCGCGCCGGCGAGATCACCGCGCTGATCGGCTCCAATGGTGCGGGCAAGACGACGCTGATGCGCGCGCTGTCCGGCCTGATCGCGCGACAATCCGGCAGCTATGTCTCCGAAGGCGTCGATCTGTCGAAGGCGTCCGCAGCGACCATTCTCGCCCATGGCATTGTCCATGTGCCCGAAGGGCGCCGCCTGTTCGGCGCCATGAGCATCGAGGACAATCTCCTGATGGGCGCCTATTCGCGCAAGGCGAGTGGCGCCGAATTGAAGCGGGACATCGACCGCGTCTATGCGACATTCCCGAAGCTGCGCGAGCGCCGCAATCAGGCGGCGGCAACGCTGTCCGGCGGCGAGCAGCAGATGTGCGCCATCGGCCGCGGACTGATGAGTGCGCCGCGCCTCCTGATGATCGACGAATTGTCGCTCGGTCTGTCGCCGCTGCTCGTCGAGCAGCTCGTCGCCGCTCTGCGTCAGTTGAACTCGGAAGGCATGTCGATCCTGCTGGTGGAGCAGGACGTCATCACGGCGCTCGATCTCTGCCATCACGCCTACATCATGGATATGGGCCGCATCGTGCGTGCCGGGCAGGGCGCCGAACTCCTGGCCGATCCCATCATCCGCGACGCCTATCTCGGCGTTCTCGAAGACTGACGACTGTTTCATCCGAAAGAGGCTCCCCATGATCGCAACTGTCGAAGCTCCCAATGGTGGCTACCGCTACATGCCAGGCGTTTTCCAGTATTCCTGCGGCGTCGGCGCGCTGCCGGGCTTTACACTCGAGCGCGTTCGATTTTCCAAGGTCGTGCCGCTGAAGGAGGGCTTTGCGAAGATCGCCGAGATCATCAAAGCCGCGGGCCGGCCGCTGACATCCTTCGCGGCCTGTGAGCTGCGCTCGCCCGCGCCCTTCACAGAGCAGGGCTTCATCGATTTCAACGAGATCTACATCAAGACGCTCCAGGACTGGGGCATCATGAAGGGTCGCGAGAATCCGATCGCGCGCAGCAATGTCTGTCCGAAGATCGATCCGCCGTCCGAGCCGGGCTTCTATGCCTTCTCCTTCACGACGGTGGCGCCGGATGCGCCGCCGTCCTTCGTCATCGCCGGTAGCGGTGAGGCGACCGAAGGGAAGGGTAACTATCGCGATCACACGGTCCGGTTCGGCGATACCAGCCCGTCTGGCATGCTGGAAAAGGCGAAGTTCGTGCTCGACGAGATGGAGCGCCGCATGAGCGCGTTTTCCGGAAACTGGAGGCAAACCACGGGCGCCCAGCTCTACACGGTTCAGGATGTCTATGCCTTGCTGGAAAGCGAACTCGGCCGTCGCGGCGTGTTCCACAGCGGGCTGACCTGGCATTTCAACAGGCCGCCGATCGAAGGTCTCGAATATGAGATGGACTGCCGCTGCGTTCACACCGAGCGGGTGGTCGAGGTCTGATCCAGCCCCTTATCTGGTGTCTTTCCGGATGACCTTGTGATCCGGCTCATGTAAAAGCCCTTCACATGAGCTGGAACAAGGACCGCCGCGGTGATCGCGGCTACCATCATGGCAATCTGAAAGAGGCGCTGCTGCAGGCAGCGCTGGGGTTGATCGCTGAGAAGGGGCCGGCCGGCTTCACCTTCGCCGATGCCGCGCGGACGGCCGGCGTCAGTGCCGCCGCGCCGTATCGCCATTTTCGCGACCGCGACGATCTTCTGGCGAATATCGCGCAGCGTGGTTTCGAGCAGTTCGAGCAGACGCTAGCACAGGCCTGGGATGACGGCCGGCCGAACACGGTCACGGCCTTTGAACGCCTGGGCAAGGCCTATCTCGCTTTCGCACGCAACGAGCCGGCTTTCTATTCGGCGATGTTCGAGTCTGGCATCCCGGTCGATTCTAGCCCTGAACTGGCTGCGGCCGGCGAGCGCGCTTTCGGGGTCATCCGCGCTGCCGCCGAGCGTCTGGCCGCCCTGACGCCGCCGGGAACGCCCCGCCCGCCGGCGCTGATGATGGCGCTGCATATCTGGTCGATGTCCCACGGCATCGCTTCGCTGTTCGGCCGCGGCGATGCCGCGCGGCGCAAACTGCCGATGTCGCCGGACGACCTGCTGGAAGCCGGTGCGCTGATTTATTTGCGCGGATTGGGTTTTCCGACCGACCAGAAGCCTCCCGAAAATGACAAAGCTTCGGTGCCGAAATCCGGCCCGTGGGGCACGGCGCCCAAATAGCCGCAGGCCACCTCTCGATTATGTGAGCGGCCGGCCTTGTGCCCGGCTTGACAAAATCGGATCGTGCTTTAAGTATGTAAATGTTATTTACATTCACAAGCGGCATGGTGCCGCCGATGGAGAAGAAGATGTCCGACACTGCCGATCTCAATCGTTGGGGCCGTCCCTACGATGAGCGCGTGACCTATGGCCTTCGTTCACCATGGGGCATCGTGCTGATCGTTCTTGGTTTCATCGTCTGGTGGCCGATTGGCCTCGCACTTCTTTTCTTCAAACTCGGGAGCAGAAATATGGGTTGCTGGGATCGTCAGGGTCGTTTCGAACACAAGATGCAGCGGATGCAGGACAAGATGGAGCGCATGCGTGGCCGCATGGAGCGCCATGGTTTCGGCGCCGGTTTCGGCTTCGGCCCGCCGTCCTCCGGCAACCGTGCTTTCGATGAATACCGGATGGAAACGCTGCGCCGTCTTGAGGAAGAGCAGCACGAGTTCAAGGATTTCCTCGAACGCCTGCGTCACGCCAAGGACAAGGAAGAGTTCGACCAGTTCATGGCCCAGCATCGTCAGCGCCCGACCCCGCCGGCCGGCAACAACGACCAGCCGCAGGGCTGATGTAAACAGGCGCAACATACTGCACTGCAGCGTTGCCCGACCGTTGCCAATTACCGCCCGCCTGTTTCGACAGGCGGGCGGTTCTATTTGTTGGTCACGCAATGGTCACGAACAAGCGAACGAAGCTTCATTTCTCCGCAAAAAGGACTGTGGTAACGCAACATTAACCATAGCCGCGCTCTGGTAAGGCCCGCAGAAATGCGTGCGAAGCCCTTGTTTTGACATGTTGGCAGGGAATTTAGGACCCGGCCTCGGACGGGTCATCCATGCCACACAACAAGGACGTGCCC
>JASBVG010000016.1 GCA_030147505.1 Tardiphaga sp. | reverse complement strand
TTTGCTGCGGGCCTTGGTCGCAGCGAAGCCAAACTGGGATGATTACGTAGCGACTGAGATACGCGGTTCTGGAATGCTGCACTCACGGAGAATCGATTTTCGGATGCTCGCCACTCATGTCTGTGCACATCGGGCAATCGTACCGTCACCCCTTCACGATATTGGTCTCGGACGACGACCCGGGCGTCCGCCGTTCGACGCAATTGATGCTGCGGGCCCAGGGATTTCGGGTCCGGGCCTATACTAGCGGCAGCGCGCTATTGGCCGACCCGCGATCACTTCATGCCGATTGCCTTGTCGTCGACTTTCGCATGCCGGACATCGACGGCCTGTCACTCCTGAGACGCTTGCGCTCGAAGGGCTGGTGCGGTTGCGCGATCATGATCTCCGCCTATCATGACGACGCGCTGGAACGCGAAGCGAGGCGCGTTGGATTCGAGCATGTCATTTCAAAGCCGCTGATCGCGCGCGCACTGCTCGAGGCGATCGCTTGCTCCGCAAGGGATCATGGCTGACTGGACCGATCGCTCGTCCGTTCCCCCTCTTGCCACAGCAAAGGCAGGCTGAGAGCGACGATCAATGCCGCCGCCGCCAGGGTGAACGTGATCACCCACTGCTGCCCCACTCCCGCGAGCGCAAGCCCGATCGGCGCCGCCGCCTGTCCAATACTCGCCGCCGCATGCTGGAGCCCGAGCCGAGCACCCGAAACCCGGGAGCTGCGGTTGCTGATCCAGAAGCTGGTCACGAGGCGAAGGCTGGCCGCGCTCCAGCCGAGAAGGAAAGCGATCCCCGCGAGACCAAGGATCGACCGCGGATTTTGCGAAGCCAACAGTCCGATTGCCAGAACGAGCAGCATAAGACGCGTGAGATCGACCGGCCGGCGGACAAGCCAACCCAAACGGGCCTGCGCGATTTGTGCCGCGAGCATGCCGACGCCGCAAAGGCTCAGCATGAAGGCGATAGCTTTGCGGTCGAGCGAAAGGCCTTGGCCGGTCACCAGCAGACCGATGTGAAGGGCCGCCAGGGCAGCGCCGGCGATAATGGTGATGACGAGGAGTGTCGCAGTCTTCCGGTTGTTGTCGCGGTTGCTGCGGCGCGGGATGGCATGCGAACGAGACCGTTTGGGAAGCTGAGAGGGCGACAGCAGGCAACCGGCGAGCAAGAGTGCCAGGGCGAGAGGGAACAGCGGGGCCGACGGCAGCAGCGGAAAAGACAATTGTGTGAGCAGGGGGCCGGCCAGATCACCAAGAAAGACAAAGCTGGTCAGCCATGTGAAGAGACGGGCCCGACCCACCCGGCTCTCGGCCCGGAAGCCCGCAGCAAGGAGCGAGAGAGGAATGATGGCCCCCGACGCCATGCCAGACAGGATGCGCAGAAGATATAAGGTGGCGAGATCGGTACTGCCGAACGCCAGTGTCGTTGCCGCGAGGACCAGAAGCGCGATCCGAAGAAGCACCCGATAGTCCATGCGATCGGCCAACCACCCCCAAATGGGCGCAAGGCCGAGAGCGGCAAGAGGAAAGGAAGCCGAAAGGCTCACTATATGGAAATCGTGGGTTGCGGCAACGGGGATCACCGCGCTGCCCTCGATCAAGGACGGCAGAAAAGCGATGGCGGCCGTTTGCGTGGCCGACGTCGCGGCAACGGCAATCAGGAGGAGCAAGAATCCGAAGCTTGATCCGCCAAAAACTGCGGAGTTCCGGCTGGCTGCCGCAGGACCGAAAATCTTCACGGGAACATTTGAGCTTTTCAGACAAAAAGCCCGCTGCCACGGGGGCAGCGGGCTTCCGGGGGGATGGACCGACCGATGCTCACATATGCTCGTGCTTCATCGGCATGTCTTTCGGTTTGTCCGCAGGCTTGGAAGTCCCCATGCCGCCCATGGCAGGCATGGGCTTGTCGTTGCCGCCGCATCCACCGCCGGACTGATCCTGCATCTTTTCCATGCCCTCGCGGTGATCTTTCCTCATCTTGTCGTGCATATGCTGTCCGCCGTGGTCCATGCCGTGGCGATGCTCGTCGCCGGGCTTCTGGGCCGGCGCGGTGGCGGCCGGCTTCTTCGGCGGCCCTTTGCTCTCGTCGGCGAGGACCGGCATCTGGGTCAGGGCGAGGAGGCCAAGGACCGCCAGAACAGGGGAAATCTTGCGCATGATATGTCTCCATTCGAAATCTTTGCTTTGTATCGACACCAAGTCGGATCGGCGCCGCTGTGCTCGGTATGCTGCACCGAACGTCCGGATCGAAATACGTGAAGCCCACATGTTGATCTCTCGCCCGAAGAAAATCGGAACGCCGCGTGCTGCTATGAAGGCATGACCATCATGCCGCACCCCTCGGCACAGCGGCGGCTTAAGTTCGCGCAGCGCAATAGTTGTGCGTCACCCGTGAATGCAGCGCAGTTCTCCGCGCACAATCGGCAGATCTGGTCGCAGGTCTGGCAAAGGACCCCATGAGCCGGAGAATTGCGAAGCAGCGATTGAGCGGTCGTGAGGCAAATCCCGGCGCAATCGGCGAGAATAGCCATGATCCCCGGAGCGGCCTTGTCGCCGCCCTCTTCGAGGCAATGGCGCGCGGCTTCGATGCAGCTTCGATGCGTTTCCAGGCACAACGCCGCGCAATCGGCAAGCGGCATTGCATGGGAGTCGCGCATTCCCCCGCCGGGCGGTGGATCTTCGGCGCGCGCGGCGCCGACGAGCATTGTCAGGGCAAGCCCGGTCCCCAGGATCGATCGCCTCTCAAGCATGAAAATTCTCCCATTGAATCGAGCCAGGCGGCCGAAGCCGCCATCCTCTCGGAAAGATGCACCCGAGCGTGTCGGATGGCATGGTGGTCACCGGTCCGTCGCCGCGTCGAGGCGGGCGCGCTCCATGCGCGTATTCTCCCAAGGCCAATGACCATTGATCTCGACGCCCAGCGAAATGCTCAGGAAGGTACGAACAAACACGAGGCCCGCGAGCACGACGAGGTCGTTAAGCGTAGGGTTGATCACCAGTGATTTCACGATGTCGCCGGCTACGAGAAACTCAAGGCCGAGCAATATGCTGCGACCGAGTGTCGATCGGAACGGACGATAGGCTTCGGCATAGAGGCCTCGGCAGGCCTGACGGAGAAACGTCGCGGTCGCCAGCGCGGCACCTGTCAGGATGGTTGCCGTGCCGCTCAGTTCCAGGATAACCACGGCGAGGCGGAACAGGCTCTCGAGCCAGTGACCGCTTCCGCCGTCAATGGTGATCATACCAGCCTCTCCTGCGAATATTGTTGAAACTGTCGGTCGTGTGACAGGCATAGCATTGTTCCACGGTCGCCCGCTCGCCTGCGGCGCGCTGCGAAACCATGCTGAAATGCTCCATATAGTGGCTCGGCGGCGCCCGGTGGCATTCGGAGCAGTTCCGGGAATTGGTCGAGGGATGCCGGTAGCCGTCGATGCGCCAGCTGTCGGTCGCGTGGCAACTCGCGCAGCGCGTTCCGAAGAGGCCCAGGTGCGGGTCACGAATGGAATGGCAACCAGCACAGGCGAGCACGCCTGTCACCGCGCCGCCGGCGGTCGCGGCGGCGGGGCGCTGCGACCATATTCCCGGCTTGAACAGGGCCTTGTGATCCATGCGAATGAGGCTCTGTCTGCCCGCATGCTCGACGTGGCATGAGGTGCATTGCGAGGCCGAGGCATGGAATTGGGTCGATTGCTTGTTTCCGAAGTCGGTCGCGGCATGACAACTCTTGCAAGTCTCCCCCGTCACACCAGCAATGGGGGTGTGGCAGTTTCGGCACGATCCTGCGAGGCTGCGGTGGGCTTCGGACAGGGGGCCCGGCGAAACGAGCTGCGCGACCACGCCGGCCTGCGGCGGCGCGTTCGACCGCGACAGCGCCGGTAGCCCAAGCAGCACGACGAGCAGGCTGGTCGCAAAAAGGGCCGGAAGCAGCCAGTGGCGCATCATGGCCAGCGAAGACCAAAATAGACCGCGGCTGCGATATGGAGAATCACGAGCGCGTAAAGCAGCGAACCGGCTACGATATGAAACCATCGCCAGCGTGCGAAAAGTACTTCCGTCACTTCCTCTGCCCGCACGGCATATTCGGTGTCGGAAATGGCCGCGGCAAGCTTGATCGCATCCCGCGGTGGTGGTTCGGCGGGCTGGTTTGCGCGGGTGAAGACATATCGAAGCCAGCGTGGCGGCTCCTGCGTCTCCCCAATTTCGCCCGGCGCCGCCGGAATGTCCAGAAAGGCCGACTGGAGCGAAGCCAGTTCCGACTTGCGGCCGCGCAAGGCCCTCGCAAGTTCGCCGAGAAGATAGCGCCCGGCAAATCCGCTTGCAACGGTGAGGAGGAGGAGGCCGGTTAGCATGAGGCCCAGCGGACTCGCGAACTTGTGAGCGGTGTGAAGGAGGGCGAAGAAAGCTCCCAGAACGCCAGAATAGATATGAACGGCAAGGAGCGTCGGCTTACGCACATAGCGTGTAATCCGACGCTCGATGAACGGGATATGTTTGGCCGCCAAATAGGGAAGCGTCAGCAGCATGCACAGGGCCGCAAGGATGCCGAGCAGACCGCCGCCGAGGCTACCGGGGAAGCGCGGGGATGCGTGAACGAGAAATCCGGCCGGAAAGACCAGAATGAACCCCACCAGAAGCACCATCAGTATGTCGCCGCGTTCGCGCATCAGGCTTCAACCACGATCGGCTTGCCGCTGCCTTTGGCCTGGCAAGCCAATATATAGCCGTTCGCCTTGTCTTCCGGCGCCAGGCCCGCTTCGTTCGCCATCGTGACTTCACCGTCGAGCAGCTTGGTGACGCATAGTCCGCAGTCTCCGGTGCGGCAGGAATAGGGTATCTCGACGCCAACCCCCTCGGCGGCTTCGAGCACGGTCTGATCGCCAGCCAGGGCGGCGGACACACCCGACAGAGCGAACGTCACCGAAGCTTCGGCAATCCTTGTGGAAGGCGCGGACGGAGGCTGTACCGTGCGACTTGCATCGTTGCCGGGCGCGCTGGGCGCGTCGACTGGATCGATGGGCAGCGATGCGGGCCCAAAGGCTTCGGTATGAAGTTGCACTTCCGGCACGCCGAGCTCGGCGAGCTCCGCCTTCATCGCCGCCATCATCGCGGGGGGACCGCACAGGTGGATGCGGCGGCGCGCGATGTCGGGGACGGCCGAAAGCAGCATGTCCCGCGTCAGGGGGCCGACGGCGCCATGCCAGACCGTCCCTGGCGAGCGCTCCATCGCGGCGAAGACATGCAGATTGTCATGAAGCCGCTCGAGTCGCTCGATTTCGTCACGGAAGACGAACTCGTCCGTGGACCGAGCGCCATAAAGGAAGAATATCTCGCCCGGCCAGGCGGTGTCTGTAAGATAGCGCAATACCGATATCATCGGCGTGATCCCGACACCGCCTGCGATGAGCACGATACTATCCGCGGTCGTCCCGGTGAAGGTGAAGGTGCCGAAAGGACCCGAGGCTCGAACGAGATCCCCGACAATGAGCGTGTCGTGCAGGTGGCGGGACACCGCTCCCTGCTCCTCGCGCTTCACCGTCAGTTCGACATAGGCCCGCTGCGTCGGCGACGAGGCGATAGTGTAGGATCGGCGGGCACGCTTGCCGGGCTCGGGCTCGACCTCGATTTGCAGAAACTGACCGGGCAGGAAATCGAAAGGCAGCCGGTCGGCTGCGGGATCGGCGAGACGGAAGGTCCTGATGGTCGGCGTCTCCCGGATGATCCGCGTCACCCGCAGCGGTCCGGACCAGGGCCGGGGCTTGCGCAGCGAAGCACCGGCCGGGGCGGGCGCGTTGCTTGGCGCGAGTGCTGCGGTCGTAGCGGCCTGCATCTCCGGAGCTGCGGCCGGCGACGGCTGCGTGTTGGCGACCTTCGCGGTTCCTTTTCTGGCTGCGACGATCCGACGGATGCGCTTGAGACGAAGTAGCTGCAGCGCGGCGAGGCCGGTACTCAGCAAGAGGAGGAACAGCATCAGCAGCAGGTGGGAGGGAGACAGACCGAAAGGATGGGCCGCGTGCGTCTCGTCCGGCTCGATCGACAGGCGATCGCGGAACCAGTTCATCGCGGCGCCCTCGGGCTTTCCGGTCCCGGCGAGGGCCATCCGGGCGGCCGCACCGCTATCGAGAAGATCGCTGCCTTCGCGAAGATTGCGCACGGCGGCGATTTGCTCGGTCGCCGTTTCGGCGTGCGCGGCTGCACGGGCAGCCTCGGAGATCAGCATCAGCCCTCGATGCGACCGTTGCTCGGCTTGCCGCAGCAGGGCTTGCCTCGCCGCGTCATCGAGTGCCGGTAGCGCGAGCAATTGCGAGAAGAAAGGAGACTGGCGGCGGCCGCCATGCTCGCCTTCCATCATTTCGCCCATCATCGATTGCATTTCGCCCGCGGGCTTCATCCCGGATGACGCCATGCTGCCAGCCGCCACGCCGCCAGCCGGCGAGGCACTCCCATGATGGGCGGCGTGCTCGTCGGCATCCTCCGCATGGACGTGCGACGCCATCAGAAGCGCCATCGCCACGCACAGGCCGAAGCGGAATGATTTCTGCATCCTTGGTCACTCCGCCCGGCAAATGTGCTCACATGTCTTTCATCGGCGCCGGCTGATCGGTCGTGGCCTGATCCGCAGGCTGCATATTGCCTTGCCCCACCCCGCCCTTGCGCATCTCGTCATGGTCCATCTGCTGACGATGGTGACGCGTCATTTCCTCGTCCATCGCATCATCTTCATGATCCATGGCATCCGGCGCGGCCGGCGTAGCGGATGGGGAATCGGTGGCGGGCGCGGAACCAGCGGCACCAGCGGGCGCGTCGGGGGTCACCGAGGCGGCGTCCGCGGCCTTGTTCTCGGCCTTGTCTCCACAGCCGACGAGCGCGAGTGCCGCTGCGAGCGCGACACCATATCCAGCCCATTTGAGGCCGATTTTTCCGTTTGTCATGGCATTATCCCTTCCTCGAACTAGTCCGGGTGGCCATCGGCCACCCGGACAAAGTCATTTCGCGTCGCGCAGAATCCGCTGGCAGCGGCCGTGCGACAGGTTCATCGGATTGAAGCCCTGGCGTTTCATCTC
>JASBVG010000113.1 GCA_030147505.1 Tardiphaga sp. | reverse complement strand
GTTCTACTTCCGCACCACCGACGTGACCGGTGTGGTGCATCTGCCGGAAGGCACCGAGATGGTGATGCCGGGCGACAACATCGCCATGGAAGTGCACCTGATCGTGCCGATCGCGATGGAAGAGAAGCTGCGCTTCGCCATCCGTGAAGGCGGCCGCACCGTCGGTGCAGGCGTCGTCGCTTCGATCATCGAGTAATAGCGATCCTGGCGGCGGGCAGGGGAGTTCCCCTTGCCCGCCGTTTCTATTCCTGAGACGTTTTTGTTTTTGTGACGTTTTGTTCCTGAACCGTGCACTTCGGCTCTTGCAAATCAGGCGCGCGATGTGCTTCAAACGGCGCGAGGTGACCGCAGCGTCGTTCCTGTAGGGGTGTAGCTCAGTTGGTAGAGTACCGGTCTCCAAAACCGGTTGTCGTAGGTTCGAGCCCTACCGCCCCTGCCATTTCAAGTACCTGAAAATCTTTGTGTTTTGAACGGATCGGGTCGCCGATGCGTAGTCGTGCGACGCGCCTGATCCGTAGTGCATTCAGGATAATGCCGAATTGCACGGTGTCCCGGTAATGTTGTAACCGCCGTTAACCCCTCGCGCGGTGCATCGATCAACTCCCTGCGAATCAAGCGGGAGCGACCATCATGACCACGGTATTGATCGTCATCTGGGCTGGCCTTGCGTTCTGCCTTGCCCCCATCCTCGGCGCATCACTGCTGGCGGGGGTGTGGGTGTCGCTTGACGATCAGCACAAACATCACTGACGCAAAAGTGGATGCCGGTGGCGTGCGGTGTTTCTGAAAGGTTGCTTCGCTCAGCCAAACCGGCGCCACTGTGCGGCTGCGAGCACGCGATTGCGGCCGGCATCCTTGGCGCGATAAAGCGCGAGGTCCGCGCGCGCGAGCAAGTCTTCCGGCGTATCGTTGGAGGCGATCTCGCTGAGGCCGGCGGACAGAGTGAGCGCGAGATCGGGCGAGATCGATAACCAGTCGATCGCGGCAATCACGCCACGTAGCCGCTCGACGATCTGCATCGCCTGATCGACATTCGTATCGGGTAGGACCAGCAGGAATTCCTCGCCGCCATAGCGGCCGAGTTTATCGACCATGCGGATATTGGCGAGAATCGCGCTCGCAAAGCGGCGCAGCACGTCGTCGCCGACCGGATGGCCGAAACGGTCGTTGATGCGCTTGAAGTGATCGAGATCGATCAGCGCGATACAGCCATGCGCACCGGACTGAATCCTGGCGATCTCGTCGCCGAGACATTTCATGATGTAACGGCGGTTATAGGCGCCGGTGAGTTCGTCGAGTTGCGCCAGCTCCTCGATCCGCGCATTGGCGGCGGCGAGGTCGTTACTGCGACGATAGAGCAGTTCGCGCATCGAGGAGCCGTAGAGGCCGGCTCCGGCGCAGCGGGCGAGGGTGCTGACGAAACAGGCCAGCGCGAGCGCACGCTCGGTGGCGTCCGCCATGGGGATGCCGATCGGCCTGTCGGTCATGAGGAATAGAACGGCGAGGCCGAGTGTGGCATAGGCCCAGACGATGCCGGTCTGCAGAGCGCTCATCCGCAGCGCGCCGAAGCCGAGCGCGACGAAAATGATGGCGATGAAGTAGAAGCCAATCTGCGGCACGAGATAGATCGCACCGATCTGGATGGTGATGCTGACCAAACTGAGCGGGACGAACAGATAGTGATCCCTCAACCGATCGGTGACGCGCGCCTCGGACAGGAAGAACGCGATGCCGATCACGGCGAGCCGCAGTGTGAGATAGACGAGGCCGGTGGTGACAGTGGTGACGCCGATGCCAGCATAGGCGAACAGGATGACGCCATCGATGACATAGCTGACGGCCTGGGCGATATAGGCCGGCCGGCGCTGCGCCACGCGGCGCGCTGGCTGCACGGGAACCTTGCCGCCGATCATGGTTTTGTCCGAAGTCGCTCTGATAGTGACGGCAGGCTGCATCGTGGTCACCGTGCTGATCTCGCGCCTACTCTCTCCCATACAAACCGTTCAACGCGATGTTTTCGTCAATCAGGGGTGGTGTGATGCTGCGCGGAATGACACAGGATTGGCCGGCTGGTTAATGCTTTCGAGCAGAGCGGCCGGCAATTCGTTTCAATAGCTTTGCGTGTGTCCGGTGCGGAGCTGCGCCGCCATTGCGCGGTCGTCCCTGTGGCGCGCCGTCGCGGCCGTGAACCTGATCTACCGCTGAAACGACAGACCGGATGCTGCTTGATCCGGAAATCGAAAATGAAATTGCTTGTGACGTTCGTCGTGGGGGCCACGGCGTTACTGGTGTCGTCCTTTGGACGTGATGCGCGCGCTGCCGATCTGCTGTGGCAGGTCGAGAGCCCGTTCCGCTTCTTCAAGAATGCCGCATCCTTCGCAATGTATGAGCGCGGTTATCCAGCTGCCCGCAACGAAGCCGTGCTGCCGCCTGCCGATGTGGTGTGGCGCACCGAGCGGCGGCTGAACGATCCCGATTGCACCGACAAGACCAGCCTGACCAGTTGCGCCGACACCGCGCGGGCCGGCTACCATCGCTCGCGTCTCGGCTGGGCGGCGCAGACCATCGACGCCGTCTGCTATGACAGCCGGCAGGGCCGTTATCTTTCGACCTGCGACCGCCGCTATTCGTGGGGTACAGCGAAGGAAGACTATGTGTTGCCGGATGCGCATACGGTGGTGATTCGCCTTGCGCCCGACCGGATTGCCGAGGCGGGCGCAGGCGATTGCGTCTGGAGCTGGACTTCGCGGCGGCCGGGCAGCAAGGCCGACACCCGCACGCAATCCTGCGCCTCGCCGTTGAAGATCAATCGTCTGCCGTTCTCGGTCGATCGCAATCTCTCGGGCGCTGCGGTACAGGTGGCGCTACCGGGGGGCCGGATGCTGAACGACCTGGTCGCCGTCGAGGATCTGTTCATCGTCGCGCTTGGCGACTCCTTCGCCTCGGGCGAGAGCAATCCGGATGTGCCGGTGACATTCAGCGCTGTGCGCGAGATGGTCTATGATCCGACCCTGCTGCGCGAGGAGATGGCGACGCGCAGCACGACCAAGTCGCTGCAGAAACTGACGCCCGCAGCCCCGGCCGGAAGCTTCGACTACAAAAACCTGCCGCGGCGAAAATTGTCGGACGAGGAGCAGGAGCTGTATTTCCCGCTGGCTTCGGCGCAATTCGAAAAGGCCTTCAATGCCGCCAATCCGCGCTGGCTCAGCCCCGATTGCCATCGCTCGCAATATGGCTATCCGTTCCGCGTCGGCTTGCAGATGGCGATGGAGAATCCGCATCGCGCGGTGACGCTGGTCAGCCTGGCCTGTACGGGCGCCGAAATCACCGAAGGGCTGTTCCTCGAGAAGAAATCGCGCGAGGGCGCTGGCAACCCCATGGTTCGTTCGCAGCTCGATCAGCTCGCCGATCTGATCTGCAGGAGCCCGCAGGGCCGCACGCAGCGCGCGACCTACAATCTGCCGACCTATGCGAGCGGCAGCGTGCAGGTGGCGAATACGCCGGTGTCGAAATCCTGGTGCGCGCCGTCGGAGCGCAAGCGGCCGATCGATACGCTGCTGCTCTCCATCGGCGGCAACGACGTCGGTTTCTCGCCGCTGATGGTCTATGCGATGACCGAAACCGCAGGCGACCTCGCGCCGATCGCAGGTCTGCTCGGCAAGCAGATTCGGTTCTCGCCGCAGGTGTCGCGCGCCTATATGGAGCAGCTCGACGAGCGCATGGTGGCGCTGCGAGATGCGTTACGCGACGGGTTCGGCGTGCAGCCGGCGAATGTGCTGCAGACTGCCTATGAGCCGATCCAGTTCGACGAGACAGGCGCCATGTGCGGCGCGCAGCCAACGCTCGGCCTCGATGTCCACAAGAAGCTGGCGCTGTCTCGCGAGCGTCTGGCCGAGACGGTGAGCTTCCTGAACGATTTTTTCGCCCGCACCGCCTGCATCACCAATGCACGATCGGGCAGTTGTCCGGCGCTCGCGACCGGGTCAGGGACCGGCTTCCGGTTGATCACCGACCATCAGAACGAGTTCACGAGGCGCGGCCTCTGCGCGCGGGATCCGAAGCGGCCGCAGGCCGATGGCGAGGCCATGGCGATGCCGCGGCGCTGGTTCGGCAAGGAGGAATTCACGCCGTATTCGCCGGCAGCCTATCTGCCTTATGCGTCGCGCTGGCGCCTGTTCCGGACGCCGAATGACGCGTTCCTGACTGCCAATGTCCATGCGACCGGCTTTACCCAGTTCGACATCCTGCAGCCCGTCTATGCGGCCATGTATAGCGGGGCTGTGCATCCGACCGCCGAGGGGCATGCCATCGTGGCCGACCACGTGGTCCGGCACGTTCGGGCAGTGATGACCAATCGCCGCTAGGGATTAAGGGTGTCGATTGGATACCGTCTTGCGCAGGCTTGTCTTGTACGTTCACTTCTTTCTTTAATTAAAACAAAGGCATGGGTGATCGGGGCAGGCTGGGTCATGACGATCGAGGGGAAAGGGCGGGTTCCCTTGGGGGCCATTGGAGTTCTTGACCTTTTCCCGCCGCCGCCATACAAAGCGCCACTCGCTGTCGGCCCGGTTGACGGACTTCCGACGCGGCATCGATCTCCAGACATTCGAGCTCGCTTGGCGGCTCATCCTTGGCAAAGTGTCCTGGCAACAGGTTCTTCGGCAATGGATCGGGCGCAAGAGGGCTGTCTGGATTCCTGAAACTAGTTCAATCGTCTGACGACGGATGCGGATCACAGTACGATGGCGATGAGCCCGTTCAAATTCCTGCAGGAAGTGCGCACCGAGACCAACAAGGTCACGTGGCCTTCGCGTCGCGAGACGACCATCACCACCATCATGGTCTTCGTGATGGTCGCGCTGTCGTCGGTGTTCTTCTTCGCGGCAGATCAGATCATTCGCCTGCTTGTGACTTTCTTGCTCGGCATTCGCTAAATCGGACCTGAATTATGAGCATGCGCTGGTACATCGTTCACGCCTATTCGAACTTCGAAAAGAAGGTCGCCGAATCCATCAAGGAGCAGGCGAAGCAGCGTGGCGTCGAAGACCTGTTCGAACAGGTGCTGGTCCCGACCGAGAAGGTCACTGAAGTGCGCCGCGGCCGCAAGATGGAAGCCGAGCGCAAGTTCTTCCCCGGCTATGTGCTGGTGAAGATGCAGCTCACCGACGAGGCCTTTCACCTCATCAAGAACACCCCGAAGGTGACGGGATTCCTCGGCGCCGAGAACAAGCCGATGCCGATCTCGGAAGCGGAAGCCATGCGAATCCTGCATCAGGTGCAGGAAGGCGTGGAGCGTCCGAAGACCTCGGTGTCGTTCGAGGTCGGCGAGAACGTCAAGGTGGCCGATGGCCCGTTCGCATCGTTCTCCGGCGTGGTGGAAGAAGTCGACGATGCCCGTTCGCGCGTGAAGGTCGCGGTGTCGATCTTCGGCCGCGCAACGCCGGTCGAACTGGAATTCGGTCAGGTCGAGAAGGTCTGATCGCAATAGCGCGAAGCTCTGCTTCGCGTTGATGAAGGTCGTGGGAGGAGAGGGCGGTCGCCAGCCGCACTTGAACCGCACCACGAAACCTGAAACCGCCGGCAGCCGCCGGCACAACAGGAGTGTACAATGGCAAAGAAAGTGACCGGATACCTGAAGCTTCAGGTGCCGGCCGGTGCGGCCAACCCGTCGCCACCGATCGGTCCCGCGCTTGGTCAGCGCGGCCTCAACATCATGGAATTCTGCAAGGCGTTCAACGCGCAGACGCAGAAGGAAGAAAAGAACACCCCGATTCCGGTGGTGATCACGATCTATGCGGATCGTTCGTTCACCTTCGAGATGAAGACCCCTCCGATGTCCTACTTCCTCAAGCAGGCAGCGAAGATCCAG
>JASBVG010000107.1 GCA_030147505.1 Tardiphaga sp. | reverse complement strand
AAACTCCTCAGCGCCAATGGTACTATGGCTTAAGCCCTGGGAGAGTAGGTCGCTGCCAGGCCTGCAAAGGACAAATCATTCCTCAAGACGATGATCACATAAACAAAACCGCCGCGCTCGCAAAACGAACGCGGCGGTTTTGCGTTCTGAACAGACGCGCGGCTCAAGTGAAGCAAGCGACCCTGCGTCATTCAGCCACGATTCATCGGCAATCTTGCAGCATGATGCCGTCGGCGATGAACTTTCCCGCCCTGCCGACGTCCATTCGAGAAGCGTCCATCACAAGGAGCTCCCATGCGCTCATCCATTCGTCTCGCCGCCGCAGCTTTCACGGTTGCCGGTCTGGCCCTCGCTTTCACTGCGATCTCGAGTCAATCCGTACTGGCGCAAGCCGCGAAGCAACAGGCACCGGCCAAACAGGCCGCGCCCGCGCCTGCTGCGCAGCCTGCCGAACCTGCTCCGCAACCGCTGAAGCAGATCGCGCTCACCGACAAGCAGGTCGAAGGCGTGCTTGCTGCGCAAAAGGGTCTCGATGCGATCACCGACAAGCTGCCGCAGGACGCGCCAGCGAAGCCGGATCCGAAGATCACCGCGCAGCTTGACGATGTCGCCAAGAAGAACGGTTTTGCGAATTATGGCGAGTATAATGACGTGGTGGAAAACGTCATGATGGTGCTTGGCGGTTTCGATCCGAAAACCAAGGCCTATGTCGGCCCGGAAACCGTGATCAAGCAGCAGATCGCGGCCGTACAGGCCGACAAGAAGATGCCGGCGAAGGACAAGAAAGCGGCGCTCGACGAACTCAACGGCGCGCTGAAGCAGCCGATCCCGGCGGTGGAGAACAAGGGCAATATCGATCTCGTCACCAAATACTACGACAAGCTCACGGCTGCGATGCAGGACGAGTAAAAGCGTTCGGCCCGCTTCAGCGATCGATCGGCGCCGCCGCTGTGATGCGGCGCCGGTTGGCGCGATGACGGCCGGGGTGGCTTCAAGTTCGCGCTTGGCCTGTTCGCCAATGTTGTCTAAGCCGGACTCAGTGTTTCACTGATCCGGAAGATCGACATGTCCAGCAAGCCCCAAGACCGCCCCGCATTGCCGCTCAAGGGCTACAGCCTGATGGACTATCAACCGGATCCCACCGTGGTCGGCATCGCCTTCGAAACCGAGGATGGCCCGTTTATGTTCGTCGCCACCAAGGAAATCCTGGATACGCTCGGTCAGGCCTTCATCCACAAGGCGGCGTCGATGCCGTCGCGCGAGCCCCAGGGCTGATTCCGGAAACGGGTGGCGCAACGGCCTGTTACGGCACACATTGATGGATCAATCGATGTGAGGAGGCTGCCATGGCCGACATCCATTTTGCGTTGTTCGACACCGCCATCGGCCGCTGCGGGATTGCATGGGCCGCGAGCGGAATTGTCGGCGTGCAATTGCCGCTTCCCAGCGAGGCGCAGACGCGCGGGCGGTTGAAGCAGCGATATCAGGCACTTAGCGAAGCTGCGCCGCCGCCGGACGTGCAGGTGGCAATCGACCGGATGATCGCGCTGATGGACGGCAAGCCGATCGATCTCGCCAATGTCGATCTCGATCTGTCGGAGAGCCCGGAATTCAACCGCGAGGTCTATGCCATCGCTCGCGAAATTCCACCTGGGAAGACAATGACTTACGGTGACATCGCGAAACGCCTCGGCGGCGTGGAACTGTCCCGCGATGTCGGGCAGGCGATGGGGCAGAATCCGTGTCCGATCATCGTGCCCTGCCACCGGGTGCTCGCTGCGGGCGGCAAGCCGGGCGGATTCTCGGCCAATGGCGGCGTCGAGACCAAGCTGAAAATGCTGGCCATTGAGGGCGCATATGTGAATTACACGCCCTCGCTGTTCGACTGATTGCCACTGTAATGCCCCAGCCGCCGCTGGTTTGCCGCAAGTCTGCCCCTGGAATTGGCACGCAAACCAGCGGTTTTTATGCGAAAACGCGCTCAGGCTTGCGGCGGCAATGAGACCTTCACCGAGTCGCGCTGCAGCATGCGCTCATGGAACGCATCGAGCTTCGGAAACGCCTTGCGCCATCCGCAATCCGAGAAACGGAAGTCGGCATAGCCCAGCGCGCACACCAGTGCGATCTGCGCGGCGTCGAGCGGACGGGTGAGGATGTCCGGATGGTTCTCGAAGCGCGCAAAACCCTGCCAGGCGCGATCCCACTGATCGTCGTACCAGCCCTTCCAGAAAAACTCCTTCGGCCGCAGCGCGGCTTCATAGCGGGCCAGCAGCATGGCATCGGTCATGCCCTGGATCATGGCGTGCTCGGTCTTCACCTTCCAGCGTGCCGGGCCTGATGCGGGGATCAGTTTGCCGCCGCCGGCGAGTTCGTCGAGATATTCGGTGATGTTGTAGGAATCGACGATCACCAGACCATCATCGAGGATGAGCGCCGGCAGTTTGCGCAGCGGGCTGACATCGTGCGCATAGGCCTCATTGGCCTGCGTTGGCGATACACTCGCCGCCACCAGTTCGATCCTGTCGAGCAATCCGAGTTCAATGGCGGCGATGCGCACCTTGCGGGCGAAGGGGGAGGTCGGGGAGAAAGTCAGCTTCATTGTTCGGTGTCTTCCTTCGAGAGAGAAGCGCAGGCGCGATCGCGCCCGCGCCGGCTTCCGCGTGCCTTATGCCGCGACGACCTTCTGCTTCTGCTCGCCGAGGCCTTCGATGCCGAGCGTCATGACGTCGCCGACTTCGAGGAATTTCGGCGGCTTCATGCCGAGGCCGACACCGGGCGGGGTGCCCGTGGTGATGATGTCGCCGGGCATCAGGGTCATCATGCCGGAGAGATAGGACACGATCTGCGGCACGTTGAAGATCATGGTCGCGGTCGAACCAGTCTGGCAGCGCTGGCCGTTGACGTCGAGCCACATGCCGAGTTTGTGCACGTCGGCGACGTCATCCTTCGTCACGACCCACGGGCCGAGCGGGCCGAACGTGTCATGCGACTTGCCCTTGGTCCACTGGCCGCCGCGCTCGATCTGGAAGAAGCGCTCGGAGACGTCGTTGCACACCGCATAGCCGGCGACATGGTTCAGCGCATCGGTTTCCGACACATATTTGGCCCTGGTGCCGATGATGATGGCGAGCTCGACCTCCCAGTCGAGCTTGGTGGAGCCGCGTGGCTTCTCGACGTCGTCATTCGGGCCGCACAGCGAATTCAGCGCCTTCATGAAGACGATGGGCTCGGACGGGATCGGCATGTTGGATTCGGCGGCATGGTCCGCATAGTTCAGGCCGATGGCGATGAATTTCGGCTTGCCACCGACCGGCGAGCCGAGGCGAGGATTGCCGGAGACTTCAGGGAGCGAGGCAGGATCGATAGCAGCGAGTTTGGCGAGATTGGCCGGCGAAAATGCATCGTCAGCGAGATCCGCGATCTTGCCGGAGAGGTCGCGCAGCTTGCCGTTTTTGTCGATCAGTCCCGGCTTCTCGCTGCCGATCGCGCCGTGTCTTACGAGTTTCATTGCTGTCTCCCTGGAGCCTTTATTTGGCGGGTGAAGTTGTGGAACAGCGCGGAATGAAATTCAATCCGCCTTCTCTCTTCGAGCTTCGGTGGTCAGGCCGTTCTATCCGGGCTGCGCATCCTCAGTTTTGCAGCGCATCAAAGCGCCATGCATCGCCATCGCTCTTCAAGTGTCCTGCGCCGTAGTGACCGCCGATCACGAGCGTCTCCGTATTCGCAAAATGCGCGAACAGTTCACGCCGCGAGCGCGTCGATTGCGCGGGATCGGAATCCGCCGTGGATGCCCAGTCGGGATGTGCCATCTGCACGGGATGATGCGCGGCGTCGCCGGTGAGCAGAGCTTCCTGCCCTTCGGATCGGATGTGCACGCTCATATGGCCGGGGCTGTGGCCGGGTGTGGGGATCAGCGTGATCTCATTGGCGACGTCTGCATCGCTGCTGATGAGATCGACGAGTCCGGCATCGACCACGGGTTTGATGGAGTCGTTGAAGACAGCGATGTGATCGGGCCGCTCGCTATGGTCTTTCCAGTAATTGTATTCGTCGCGTCCGAACAGATAGCGCGCATTCGCGAATGTCGGAACCCATTGTCCCTCGACCAGCCGTGTATTCCATCCGACATGATCCACATGCAGATGCGTGCACAGCACGGTGTCGATACTGTCAGGCGCGAAGCCGGCTTCGGTGAGCTGATGCAGGAACGGTGTGTTTAGATGATTCCAGGTCGGTACGCCGCGGCCTTCCTTGTCATTGCCGAGGCAGGTATCGACGATGATGCGCCGCGTCGGTGTCTCCACCACCAGCGCATGGATCGACATCTTCAGCCTGCCTTCTTCATTGGCGAATGTCGGGATCAGCCAGGGCAGCGCCTTCACATCGTCCGGCCCGACCTGCGGAAGAATGAAACGCGTGCTGCCGACGGAGCGCCCCTCGACGATTTGTGTGACCCTGATCTTGCCCACTGTCCATTGCATACGGCGTTCACTCCGTTGTTTTTATTGGGGCAAAGGATGCGGATTTTCGCCGGTGCCTGCAATGGATCATCTCGCAAGGCTGTGCGTTGGGAGACGCACAACAGTATCTGACGAGGAGTGCATCATGCCAGAACTCGCGATTTCATCTGACAAAGTCGGCTTTCTGATCGAAAAGGCCCGGCAATTCGACGCCAAGGATATCGAGGTCGATACCGACGAGGGCTCGAATGGCGCGGACGATCGAATGATCGACGTGCTCGAGGACGACGGCGAAGATTCCGTGGTCCGCGAGATCTCCGGCTTCATTGCCGCGCTGTCGGAGGATGAGAAGGTCGATCTTGTCGCCCTCATGCGCCTCGGCCGCGGCGACGGCACCATCGACGACTGGGACGAACTGCGCCGGGATGCCGCCGAAGGCAATAATGGCCGGACGGCGCGCTATCTGCTGGGCGAGCCTCTGCTCGGCGATCTCCTGGCTGAAGGCCTTGAGGAATTCGGCATCGACTGGTCGAACGAGCGGACGACCCCCGTCAACTGACAGCCTGAAACGAGAGAGGCGACTGGTGTGGACCGGTCGCCTCCGTTCGCGGGGAATTCCGGGACAGCTTACATCGTGCCCGGGAAGGCACCGCCGTCGAGCAGGATGTTCTGGCCGGTGATGAAGCCGGCCTTGGCGCTGCACAGCCAGGCGCAGGCCTGACCGAATTCATCGGCCTCGCCGAAGCGTCCCGCCGGGTTCTCGCCGGCACGTTGGGTGAGGATTTCCTCGACCGATTTGCCGCTGTTCTTCGCTTGGCCTGCAGCAACGCCGCGGATGCGGTCGGTGTTGAAGGGGCCGGGAAGCAGGCCGTTGATGGTCACGTTGTTGCGCACGGTCTTGCGCGACAGGCCGGCCACGAAGCCGGTGAGGCCGCTGCGGGCGCCGTTCGACAGGCCGAGCACATCGATCGGCGCCTTCACGGCGGCCGAGGTGATGTTGACGATGCGGCCGAATTTGCGGTCCATCATGCCGTCCACCGTCGCCTTGATCAGCTCGATGGGGGTCAGCATGTTGGCGTCGATGGCCTTGATCCAGTCGTCGCGGTTCCAGTTGCGGAAGTCGCCGGGCGGCGGGCCGCCGGCATTGTTGACGAGGATGTCGATCTGACCGGCGGCCTTCAGCGCGGCCTCGCGGCCTTCCGGCGTGGTGATGTCGCCGACCACCTCGATGATCTCGACACCCGGATTGGCTTTACGGATGTCTGCAGCGGCAGCGGCCAGCGCTTCGGCACCGCGTGCCGTCATGGTCACATGCACGCCTTCCGCGGCGAGCGCCGCGGCGCAGCCACGGCCGAGACCCTTGCTTGATGCGCACACCAATGCGCGGCGGCCTTTGATTCCGAGATCCACGTTTTCACTCCCTGAAACAGTTGTCGAAGAGGCCGAGACCATAGCGGTTCCGCCGCCACCTGAGTAGATGCCGTCACCGCAGAGCCGGGCTACGAGTCCTCGTTGTCGTAGTGCAGCAGATCGCCGGGCTGGCAGTCGAGAAACCTGCAGATGCGCTCCAGCGTTTCGAAGCGCACGCCTTTCACCTTGCCCTGTTTGAGCAGCGACAGATTGGCCTCGGTGATCCCGACGAATTCGGCGAGGTCTTTCGATTTCATATTGCGCCCGGCCAACATCACGCCGAGACGCACCCGGATAGGCATCGGTCGGTCCTCAGACGAATTGCCGGTTTTCGTCGGCAATGGCGAGCGCTTCGCTCATCACAGATGCGATCACCGCCACGGTGCCGGCGAAGATCAGTGCGATCAGGGTGTCCGAGCCGATGTTGACAGCCACCGCCTTCGTGCCGGCGGTCATGCGCAGCGAGAGCAACGCTGTCAACGCGGCGCCGGCAACAGGCTTCAGCAGCGCCGACGCGGCGATCGCGATGGCAAACAGCCGCAGGTCCCTGATCGGTCGATCCGCGAACACCTCGCCGCGCGCAAAGGCCGCAAAGCAGCGTCGTGCAATGAGCAATCCATAGACGAATGCGCCGAGCGGCATCATGGCGATGACGAAGGCAAAGAAACGACCGGCGAGGTCGAGATCCTCCGAAGGGAAATAGGGCATGCCGGCATGTGCGAACAGTTCCGGTGTCGGTGAGGTCGCCCAATAGAACGCCATGGCAATGCTCAGCAGTGCGGAGGTGACGGCGCAGATCAGCGCCATTGCGCGACTGACGGTGCGGATACGAGCGAGCCGGCTGTTGCCGGGATCCTGGCGTGCGACGGACTGGGCCATGGGATGTCTCCTTTCAACGGAGCTATTCATGATACCAGTCATGATACCAGAATTATTGTTTGACAATAATTATTTTCTGCATGACGTTGATTTAGGTCCAGGGAGGATCGTTATGCTGTTTCGTCTCGCGCGCTATATCCTCATTGTCTCGGTCTCGTTTGGCCAGACTATCGCGCTCACGCACGCTGCCTCGTCCACGTCGCGGGGCCAGATCTCGGTCGCGCAGGTCATCGAGATGCTCGACAAGGCGCCAACCGATCGCGTCGCCCAGCAGGTGCTGACCGCCTATCTCGCCGGCGTCGGCGAGGCTGCGGGGGTGGCCGTCGATATCGGCCGCGCATCTTGCGCGAGGACATTGAATCTCACCGCGGACCATGTGCGGCAGGCCATCAGCGCATCGGTCGGCAAGCCGGATGTGGCTGAGACATGGGCGACGCCGCTGATCGTGCGCGACATGCTCGCGCGTGCGAAGTGCAAGCGCTCGGCGACGTGAGCGCCTGCGCCGTCAAGGCCGGGATGCGCGCTTCAACTGTTCAAAGCGTGCGGTGACATCCGGCGGCAATGAGCGAATGCCGGTCTGGCCGAGTCGCGACAGCAACCGGCGCAAATGCGAGCCGGTGAGATAGGATGGCTGGGCATGCGCCGGCACGAGCTGGTCGAACACCAACACCAGGGTCACCGCGATCAGGCCGACGCGGATCGCGCCGAGCAGCGCGCCGCCAAGACGGTCGCCGATGCCGATATGTGCGCCGATCAGATCGCTGACGGCGAGGCGCAACAGCGAGCCCAGCACGATGCCGGCGATCAGGAAGATAACGAAGAAGGTCAGTGAACCCTGCACCTGAGACGTGACTTGAGACGTGACGGCAGGCGCCTGCGGCAGGATCAGACCCGTGATCCAGATGGCGATCGGCGCGGCGACGAGATAGCCGAGAATGGTGACGGCGCTGCGCAGCAAGCCCGAGCGAAAGCCGAGCGCAACGGCGACGATGAGCGCGAGATAGACGACGATGTCGAAACTGTTCATCGCGCCCTCGCGCCTGACGGCATTCCGCGTGAAAGAAATCGGCGGTGTCGCCGCGGTTTGCGATCGCTGCAAGGCCTTGTATCACTGGGACCAACAGAACAGACGCATCAGGGAACGACCATGTCCGCTATATTCGACGTCAGCAAGGAAGTCATCCTCGTTACCGGCGCCTCGCAGGGGCTGGGCCGCCAGTTTGCGCGCGTGCTGTCGGCGCATGGCGCCGCCGTAGTGTTGGCAGCGCGGCAGACGGGGAAGCTCGAGGCGCTGCAGAAAGAGATCACCGACAAAGGCGGCCGTGCTTTTGCTGTCGCGATGGATGTCACCGACAACGCGTCGATCGCCAAGGCGTTCGATGCCGCTGAGAAGGCGCTCGGTCCGGTCACCGTGCTGATCAACAATGCCGGTATCGCCGTGGAGAAGATGGCCATCGAGCAGACCGAGGCCGACTGGGATTCGGTCATGGGCGCCAATCTCAAGGGCGCCTATTTCGCCGCAACGGAAGCCGCGCGCCGCATGATCGCCCACAAGGTGGAAGGCAATATCGTCAATATCGCCTCGGTGCTTGGCTTCGGCCTGACCAAGGCAGTGTCACCCTATGCGATCTCAAAGGCCGGCATCGTGCAGGCGACCAAGGCGCTGGCGCTGGAACTTGCGGCGCATCGCATCCGCGTCAATGCGCTGGCGCCGGGCTATATCGACACCGACATCAACCATGCCGCCTGGGACACGCCGGTCGGCGAGAAACTGATCAAGCGCATCGCGCAGCGCCGGGTCGGCCATGAGAGCGATCTCGACGGCGCCATCCTGCTGCTGGCCTCGAAAGCCTCGCGCTACATGACCGGGAGCACGGTGACCGTGGATGGCGGGTTTCTGCTGAGCTGAGGGGGCTACTGTGTTTTCCCCATCCGTCATAAAAACGCAAAAAGATGCCTCCGGGCCCTTCCCAAAGCCGGCGGGCATTGATAGATACCCCTCACGCCGCGACGATGGTCCGGTGTCTTCTCAGGAACTTCTGGTCCGGGATCGTCCGACGCCTAGCGCGTTGGCATCCGGTTCTTGTTCCCGAAAGGTTTGGCGCGGGGTGGAGCAGCCCGGTAGCTCGTCAGGCTCATAACCTGAAGGTCATAGGTTCAAATCCTATCCCCGCAACCATCTTTACTTGCTCGGGGCGCAAGTGAAGATTAGATCCTGCCCCCGCAACCATCTTTAATTGCGACCCCGCAGCCTTACCCGCTGCGGGGTTTTGCGTTTGTGTGGCAATCGTCAGGATGCCGGCGAGATCGCCCTGGACATCGATCTCCATCTTGCCGTCCACCGGCGTCAGAA